>NZ_AOIB01000032.1 GCF_000337675.1 Natronococcus amylolyticus DSM 10524
GTCACAAAGCTTAGATTCCCAACCTTCAGGATTGACCTGCCCGGCCAACACCGGGTGGGAAGCCCACGACTTTAGTCGTGGGAGCACGTCACGATGCGGTTGCGCTCGAGTGTGGCTATCGACACGCCACTGATCGACTCGAGCTCGAGATTCGCTCCGACAACGGTGTCCCGCTGCTCTGGACGCCCGTCGTCGATGAGCCGACCGAGACGCTCGACAACTCGCTCTATCTGACGCTCGACTCAGGTGGTCCGGCCGAGAGCTGAGCACCACCGCTGTGGACCGAACCGTCGGGACGAACGCTCAAGGCCGACCACCTGTGCGAGCGCTGTACTGAACGGATGGAAGCGCACCACCCGTCTCACGGCGTTGCTCAACACTCGCTCGGGGAGTGGGCTTCCTAGTTCCTCCACCCCGCATGCAAAGTGAAAACACACCTTCAACTCCTCTCGGAAAGGCCGACGTCGTCGGTGTCTGATCGCGGGGCCGTCTGACCGAGAGTAACGCCGTCGAGACCGACGAGTATCCGTCCCCCGGCTGCTCGAGGTCAGTACTGGTGGTGGTGGTACAACAACCAACCAGACCTCCTACAAAGAGGGCCACACGCCGTCGAATGCCGGGGAATGCGAAGGCCAGAAGGTGACTCTGGCCTTCGCGACGTCCACGAGATCGCGTCGGTGTGAGGTTGGTGGGTAGGGAGACCAACCTATCATGTCCTGAAGGGATCAGGCAGGCCAGTAGTACTCCCCAGGGGTGCTAGTGGGATAGTCGGACCTACCAGCCATGTAGCCATCTCAGTCTCACCGACTAATAGTTTACCACTAACATGAATGGAGGAGCATATCGGTGCAGATCACGGCTTCTTGATGGTCTCGCCAGTATCGCCTTCTCCCCGACCGCCTCTCGAGCAGGCGAGGAACGGACACGGGAGGTGACTGAGCTGAGTGTAGACGGTATTGATATCGTCTCAGTTCGATTCACCCTTGATTTCACCCGACTTCTCGGAGGGAGGACTGTCGTCCGTCTGCGCGGCATGTGTCCCGTAGGGTAAGAGTCGGCAGAAGTCAGAGATAACGGCGAGCGGGAGTAGAGCGACTACGATGGCGTACGTAACGCCGAGCAAGAGGATCCCCCACCTACGTTGAGCTAAGAACTCACGGGATATGAAAGAATGGCGGGCGGCATCGGTCAACTTTACTGTTTCTTGGAACATGGCCCCTTCCTTGCTCATTGTCGGCTCTCACCACTGCACAGGTGATCTATCTATTATAAATACAGTAGTTTTAGGTCCCTACACACAGCCCCTTGGTACGGTGTCCCAACCCTCCCGAACGCGGACGAGACTCCCGCGAGCGCCCGGCGACAGTGCTCAGTGAGGACGACCCGGAGGCTGAGGGTACCAGCTGGGTTCACAGAAATGCAAGGAGGAAGCCCACGGTTAAAGAGTACTCCAACGGAACCCCACACCTCCTCAGCCCACATCCACAAACGGCGTACGTGCCTCTCTCAGCCATCGCGATCACCGATGTGGACCGGAACTGATGATGTCGGGACCACTTTCTCTGCGACACGACCGAGCACGTAGCGCTCGAAGCCCGTCTTGTCGCGGGTCCCCCTCACGATTCGATCGAGATGGTTCCCCAACACGTCTGTACTGAAGCGCTCCTGACCGCCGTGCACCGATTCCGGTCTCGACCGGGAACGAACGTAGTAGTCCGGAACCTGCCGAGCGGCTACTCGAGGACGAACTCGAATTCACTGCTGCAAGCTGCGAACTACGGTTGGAGTACGGAAGCGGTTCAGCAAGGAGCACACCTCCGGAGCGGATTCCGCTCGTATGGAGCGTGCGCTGGGTTACTGCGTCCGATCACTCATGTTGCCCTGACTGAGAACTCCGAGGCCGATAGCAACACCGGCAGCGACAACGATCCCCCAAAGCCCAATGAGCACGGTTCGGCGAGTTACCCTCATTTTGTTTTCATTACCATTTCGTCTCACCGCGTGCTGGAAGTAACCGGGCTGTCCTCGCTCAACTGGACGAACAGCCTGGCCAGCTCCTCGACGCAGGCACCGACGATCTCGGCAGGCCTGCGACTGTCCGCGAGACAGGGGCGCACACCTAACGGCCGCAGTTCGTCTGTGCGGCTACGGCCCGCTGTAAGTACTGACGCCACTCGCTCGGAGGAGCGAGCGATCACTACCAGTGGTCTGGAGTCGGTGCTCGACAGGCGTCGCGTCAATCAGGTCACCAAATCTACCCATCTACCTCTATACTAGTTAACACCTCACATAAATCTAGTGTGGCTTTGGGTTAAGTGTAGATGTATACTCGACATTTCAATAATGTGTCTCGCTCTATCTTTCTACGAGGAGAGAATCCCGTCGTAAACGACGGGAGTGAATCCGACAACCCTGACGCCAACTACCGATTGGGGGTGAGTTGTTCCTGTGGGAAGACTCCTCTGTGACCGCCGTCGACCGGCTCGATGCCCTCGCAGTTCGTGACCGCATCGAGTCCCGATCAGCGGCCCTCAAGAGCCAGGCCACGGCGAGTGTTCCAGTCGCTTCGCTCCTCTGGGCATCGTACTGCGGCAGCCGATACCATTGCCCAACAGTCGACCGCGTCGGCGGACACGTGCGACAGGCCCCCGAGTCTGTCTCGCCGGCCGCCACTCGACGTGTTAGCCACGCACTCACTCGAGCGGACGCTAGCGGTCGCTGGCCACCTGCATCACCGGCGCGTGCGATGGGTTCATTACTCTCACACGGCTACCACTGGCACCCGCGATCGTATGAGCAAGTACGACGGCCTCTTCGAGGCGACGGCGCCCGACGACAGCCCCTTCGCCGACAAGGCCGCCCCCGATCCCTCGCCGACCCCCCGACGATCCACGCCCGCGACGACCAGGAACGCGAGCTGGCGACGATTCTCAACGGCGCCAGGAGGGGTGTCTCCCACCGACGGTCTCGATCTACGGCCCGCCGAGCACCGGCAAGACCCTGACCACGAGGCGGGCCTGTCGGGAGTTCGCCGTCCGGACCGAGTCAGTCGCCGTCGAGTACGTCAACCTCAAGGAGTGTCGCACGCTGTTCAGCGTGGCCAACGAGATCCTCGTCGAGCTCACCGGCACGAAACGGAAGGCCTACGAGGGGTTGAACGGTGTTTTCGAGGCGATCTGGACCGCCCTCGAGGCCTCTCCCGAGTGGACCGTGCTCGTCCTCGACGAGATCGACCACGTCCGACACGATTCGAACGACGATCCCAACGAGTTCTCTGCTAGGTAACCATCCCGAAGGAAACGCGCCCGCAGGCATGGCTCTCGGTTCGGCGGTCGAATCGTCGTCCGCCGCGCTGCCGAACTGTTTTGCCCGTAGCGCTCGTTCGGCTATCTATGGGAGTGTATGCCGACGACGTGGCCGAATTCGCCCGCTCGGACGACGCCGGCGATGACGACCGCGAGCCACTCGGCGAGCGGCTTCGCGGACTGGCATCCGAACTCGACGTCGATTCCGTCGACGAAGTTCGGGGCCTTCGTGAACGGCGATGAGGCTGTTTCTCGATACGAACGTCTTTGTCGCTGGCGTCACCGATGAACCGGAGGCTGGGGAGCTCGCAACCGAGCTACTGACACCGATCACGACTCCCTGAAGTGACCAGTTCTACGATCCAGGCGGGCCAACGGACGGGCGATACGTTCATTGCTGACACTCCATTACCACCGATACTCGCGGTATGAGCAAGTACGACGACCTCTTCGAGGCGACGGCGCCCGACGACAGCCCCTTCGCCGACAAGGCCGCCCTCGACCCGCTCGCCGACCCGCCGACGATCCACGCCCGCGACGACCAGGAACGCGAGCTGGCGACGATTCTCAACGGCGTTCAGGAGGGGTACCTCCCGCCGACGGTCTCGATCTACGGCCCGCCGGGCACCGGCAAGACGCTGACGACGCGACGCGTCTGTCGGGAGTTCGCCGCCCGGCACGACCGCGTCGCCGTCGAGTACGTGAATCTCAAGGAGTGCCAGACGCTGTTCAGCGCGGCCAACGAGATCCTGGCCGCAGTCGGCGGGGAGAAGCAGGGCGCTTACGCGGGGCTGGATGGCGTCTTCGAGGCGATCTGGGACGCCCTCGAGGCCTACCCCGAGTGGACCGTGCTCGTCCTCGACGAGATCGACCACGTCCAGTACGATGCGAACTACGACCCCAGTGATTTCTTCTATCGATTACTGCGCGGCGAGGGCCGCCTCCAACGGGGGCTTGCCCTCTCGGTGTGGCTGGTGAGCAACGAACTGCTCGAGGTCGACCTTCGACTAGATAGCCGCGTCGAGAGCGCGATGAGCGACGAGGCCATCTGCTTTCCGCCCTACGACGAGCGCGAGCTCCGGGCGATTCTCGAGCCCCGCCTCGAACGGGCCTTTCGGGAGGGTGCGGTGCCCGACGACGTACTCGCCGACGGCGTCCGCGAGGCCGCCCGGCGGTGGGGCGACGCCCGGAAGGCGCTGACGCTATTTCGCCAGGCCGGCGAACGCGCGGCCGACGACGGCCGCCAGCGGCTGACGACGGAGTGTCTCGAGGCGACCCTCGAGACGACCGAGCGGGCGGCGGTCATCGACAGGTTATGTAACCTGCCGGCCAACCACTTCGTGGTGCTGGCCGGCATCACCGCCTGGAACGACGCGACCGGTCTCAAACAGCCCGTCTCGACAGGCGAGATTTACGACTACCTCCACCAGGACGGCTACCCCGAGGAGCTTCAGCTCGGGACGCGCACGATCCAGACCCTCGTCACCGACCTCGAGACGATGGGCCTCGTCGAGACCTGGATCGACTCCCGTGGTGACAGTGGTCGGGTCAAGCAGATCGAAACGACGTTCGAACCGCGCTGGGTCCGCGAGGCGATAGACCCGTACGCCGCCGATTCAACGTATCTGGACACCGTTTTCGAGCGGTAGCCGTCCGTGAATCCGGTCGACAGGGGCTGAAATGACACCTCGTACGTTTCATATGTGACCGGCATCGGAACGGAACCGGTTTCGCTGCGCTTCCCGGCAATTTATACCGGAAGATCCCCAACCCCTCCACAGCAGTCGTCGTGCCAACACATCACGAGAGCGGTAAACTGCCGGCCGACACCGGTCAGGTGCCCGAGATGGTATCGACGACGTGCACCCAGTATGAGAACCGAAACCGGTTTCGAGCCAAGTCGCACTGACCGCGAGCAGATCCTCGAGATCCTCGCCGAAACGATCGACGAGATGCAGGAGCGGATCGATCCCCCGGCGGCCGACTCGCCCGAGGAGCAAGAGCTTCAGATCAAGTGGATCCGCGCGCAGGGGTATCTCGCCGGTCAGTACCGCAAGCTGTTGAAAGACGAGGACCTCGATGTCCTCGAAGAGGAGGTCGATCTGCTCAAGACGGTCTCCGGCCTCGAGAAGCGATGACCAAACGCCGACTCGAACGCGATCTCGAGACGCTCAGCAACGAGGTGCTCGCCGAGCTTGATCCAATAGAACGCAACCGGTACCTCTTCGTCGCACAGGCACAGGGGAAAGACTTCTGGATCGAGCGGTTGAACGAAACATGCCCGACCGAGCAGCAGGGCGAAACGCTCGCATTCGGCTACCTCTCGCTTCATTTTGCGTTCGAGGCGGTGTACGACCTCCATACGACCGTGCTGCAGTTCCACCTGCTCGAGAGACAGATATGGGCCCCCATCTTCGAGGAAAGCGATAACCTCCCTTCGGCGGAGGACCGCGAGCAAGCGTCCGACCGAGCAGACGACATCCGGGCGCAGTACACCACATTGTATATCGCGTACCACGGGAATCGTCGCTTCGCCGAGGACTGGCTCGGTATCGAGTTCGAGACGTGGCTGGCCACCCACAAGCACGGGTCGATGGTGATCGACCTCGCGGAGGACACGCTCGACGATCCAACCCAACAGCAACTCGCCGAGGAGTGGGCGCTCGAGAAGCCGGAGCCGTTCACCGATGAACCGATAGACGACCCGCTCGGGGTGCTCGTCGACAGATGCTACGAGTCTCGGATAGCGGAGTTCGAGTATCTCTCAGGAAGGAGCTACAGCGGATAATCGGGGCGCAGTGGTCGGTTGACGATCGGAGGACGGTGCTGGGCACGGGTCGTTTGCTCGGTCGACTTGGGTCGGCGCGGTTGGAACTCAGCTCGTTACCGTGGCTGAATTTTCCGCGACGTGTGCCACAGCTCCGTTCTCATCAGTGACGGTCTGCGGTCGCGCTCTCGCCCCGCCGAATCCGGAGCTCGAGGACGGCGGTCCAGGCAATGATGGCCGGCCGGTTTTGACGAGCGGCTCGCGTCCCGGCGATTCGAGCGTTGCCCGGCGATCGACGGACGGGAGCGGCTGGGCGGGCCGTCCTGGCGCATCGGCACCCAGTGTTGAGTGACGTGGGGGCCACGCGTGGCCGGCCCACGATACGGCGCCGGTGGGGACGCCGCCCGCGGACTGACGCGAGAAGCGATGCTAAGATGGGGCTGCGATCGAAATTGGGTCTCGATCCGTCTTCAGCTGTTTCAATGATCTGCCTGAGTGTCAGCACTTGAAACTGACACGAGATTTTATTCAACACCTCATCTACTGGACACACATAGTGTTGAGTGAGTGTTAGATCATCTAGCCCCGTTTACGGAGATCATCTTTCCCGCGGTGTACGTGCTGTTTTTCCTCGGGACGCTGTGCTGTCTCGCGTTCGCCCACCGACACGTTGCACGGCAGGTCTGGCTCGCGGGGTTCTTTACGACGCTGCTGGCGGTTACGCTGGTCGGGATGCCGCTGATGCCGGTCGTCGACATGCACAAGTTCGCCGAACCGAACGACGAGGAACGGACCTATTACGAGGTTCGCATCGTCGATGCGGCGGGCAACGAACTCGAGTACGACGATCGCGCGACCCCGCCGACGAGCGGGTCGCGAACGTCGACGATCGCCGGCGACATGACCGCCGAGTACGACGACGACGAGCGGCTGGCGATGGGCGAGTTCTTTGTCTCGAACGCCATCGAGCATCGGGCGGAGATCGAGTCGGGCGGGCCACCCGCCTACGAACGGTTACAGCCCCCGCGATACGTCGACGACGAGCCCTGGACCGCCGACGAGCTCGCGGCCTACGAGGCGTTCGAGGCGGTCCGCGTCTACGAACGAACGATAACGTTCACCGACGATACGACGGCGGTCGAATCGAACGAGGAACAGCTCCTGCTTACGGTCGACGTGGCCGAGCAAACCATCACCGAACACGACAACCCATGAGTGCGTTCGTCAATTACTTCGCCGACGACAGCCGGTCGTCTCCGTTCAACCTCGCCGTCGTTCGCGTTCTCCTCGGAACCTGGGTCCTCTGGCGGGTCGTCTCGCTCGACTGGGGGTTCTACGGGGAATGGCCCGACCACCACGTCAACGACCCGATCGCGTTCCTCCATCAGGACCTCTTTTTCGCCCTGTTGCCCTACCAGCAGTGGGTGGTCGCCGCGTTGCTGGTCTCGTTCATCGTCGGCTACAAGATCCGCTGGAGCGGCGGTCTCGCCAGTCTCCTGGTGATGCATATGCTGGCGGTCAAGTCGACGATCTACCTGGCCGGCACCGTCGAATCGCTGTTCGTCTGTGCGTATTTCATCCTGCTGTTCGCGTTCTTTCACGAGGACGATCTGCTGTCGGTCGACGCGCTCCTTCGAACCCGAAACCGGTCGCTCGAGCAGCTGAACGCGTTCCTGAAAGAGGGGCCGAACCAGGAGTACCGGCTGCGTGCACTCAGATGGGGACTGCTCGTCGTCGGATTGATGTATCTCGGGGCCGCGTGGGGCAAGATCATGAGCGGGCCGCTCGAGATCTGGCTCTCCGGTGCCGAACTTCGACAGGACATCCTCGAAGCCCAGGAACTGATCGGCGTCGACCGACCGCTGGCGGCGCCGATCCTCGAGGTCGAGATACTGGGCTGGCTCGGCTTCGTCGGCACCGCGCTGGTCCAGCTGTCGCTGATCGTCACGATCCTGCTGGGGCTGCCGATCACGCTGTCCGCCCTCGGACTGCTGGGCTTTCATACGTCCGTGATCGCCACGCTCGGCCTCTACTTCATCGATATGTTCCTCGTTCTCGTGTTGTTCGTCGCCTGGGACGTCGGCTATCGAAAGCTTGCGGCCAACTCGAACGACGCCACGCTGGTGTACGACGAACGCTGTGCGTTCTGTGCCCGGTGTCTCTACCCGTTCAAACACCTCGATATCAACCGTTCGGTGCAGTTTCACTCCCAGTCGGACGTGCCACCGGAGCTAGCCACTCGGGACGACGTCAACCTCGACGCGGAGATGTACCTGTTCCGGGACGGCAAGGCCTATGGCGGCTACGAGGCGTTCCGACAACTGTTCAAGCAGTTTCGGATTTTCGCCCCGATTACGCTGGTGATGGCACTCCCGCCGGTCAGGACTGTCGGCAACCGAGCCTACGAGTATCTCGCCCGTAACCGCAGTCGTCGCTTCGTCTGCAATCTCGAGACGAACCAGTCCTGAGTTGACTGCGGGTCGCTCGTCCGTTCTCTCGACCGAGGCAGTCGGGAGTGAACTCGGTGCGCTCGGCCGGGTGAGGCTCGTCGACTGCCTTGGCTATACGAGCGTTGCCTGGCCGACGACCGTCACGGGCACAGACCCGTGCTGCGGGCCCGCCACCTCCCTCAGAGTCCGATCCAACCGTACTGGATTGGCCTGTACAACTCCCGCTCTCGCCTTGCGGATAGGGCTGGCGAGTAACGACCATCCTCGAGGTTGATCGGCCGCTTTGGCACCCGTGAACGCTACCGGATCAGTCTGAACGTTCATCCCCGTTCCGGTTGAAAGTCGCGTTATGAGTGAAAAGATCGTTGTTTATGGAGGGCCCGAGGGGGTGGAGACGGTGCGAACCGAACGCTTGGAGTACGAGTCGAGCGTGGAGTGTTGGCGGTTCGACTGCACCGGCTCCCGAGCTCCTTCTCGCGTTCATTCGTTCCGCCGAGACTTTGCTCAGTATCACTCAAACTGTGATCGTGCTCGATCGCGCGGACAACACCATTCATACCGCTGTTCGTGACCTGGAAGCCGCACTCGAGCGTGGATTCCCGGCTGTCTGGAACCTGGTGCTCGCGCGGTCGAGCGGCTCGAGGGCGGGCCGGCCAGCACGACACAGCCACAAGCGAGTCGGGCACGAACCGCCCGCACTCCTCGAGTCGGTCGTTGGACTGGAGTTCGGCAAGACCGCGCTCGACTAGCTCGTCGTGGCCGCGGTCGCCGAGCCCGGCCCCCACATCGAGTGGCTCGAGGATCGGCTCTCGGGTGTCATCTCCTGTGAGCACGAACCCGCCCACATCGACACACTCGAGCATGCGGGGTTTGCCGCCGCGACCGCCGTCAAAAAACATCGGCGGGGGGATCGCCGAGGTCCGCAACCACCTGTGGGGCACACTCGAGCGACAAGTCTCGAGACCGAAAGAACACCGACCACCGGCTCTCCGACGAGGCGGGGCCGACTCGAGGGTGGCACACCAGGGCAGGCAACCGGGGCCACAGTGGAGGGCGCCTGCACGCCGGTGATAGTCGCGCGGGTCCGGCCCGCTCGGGGTCCTGGAGCGCCGCGGCTCAGTCGAACCACTCGGCGTACTCGCCACAGTCGGTGCACTCGACGCGGGTCGCCCACTCGTCGCCGCGTTCGTGGTCGTCCGGCGAAATATTTATCATGCTGACATTCAGCGAGCCACACTCGGGACACTGCGACGGGATCGCCCGGGTCATGCCACCGAGGCATTACCGCCTGTCTCCGGTAAGCGTTATCAAACGGGTATGACACCCTACGGATAAGATTAAGCGAGGGATCGACTTGGTGCGCTCTGGGGTGGCGCTCTAGCTATTTCAGCTGGTCGCTGAAGGAAAGTGGTCGGCTTGCCTCGGCAGCGATCGTCTCGGAGACGACCTCGAGTGGACGGCGGTCACCGGCCCGTCAACACCGGAAGCGTACAGGCCGAAGACGAGTTCCGGCCGGATCGAGGGGAGATCCAGCCCGCCAAGATCGCCTCGGAACCCGTATAGCAGACGCTGGCGACCGCGAGACGGGCGGTGTCGGTGTTTCGGTGTCCAGCGGTTTTCGACACCCGACCGAGGGCGCAGACGAGCGCGCCGAGAGAGCGGCTGCCAGCGATAAGACCGGTGCTCGAGAGCGGTTGCTCGGGAGGTGATCCGGTGGTTCAAACAGTGGGGGAGGAGCAAGTCCTCGACACCGGCGCCGGTGTCCGATACTCCCGACCGTGACGACGGCCGTGTCGGCCTGCTCGTCGCCGACCGCTGTCAGCCCCTGATTCGGGAGTTCCACAGCGACACACGGTGGACGACGTCCACACGACGGGTGCCACCGACCACTGTCTCGACGCGCTGCGGTAGGCCGTGATGGGGACGACGGTCCAGGACCGATCCCCATCGCGGTGACCGTGCTCGATTGGCCGCCGGCTCGGCACGCGGCCGGGACCGACCGCGTTGTGACCGGCGGCCCGCCTCCCTAGGTGCCAGCTG
>NZ_AOIB01000033.1 GCF_000337675.1 Natronococcus amylolyticus DSM 10524
GGTGCGGCGCCGGTGGGGACGCCGCCCGCGGACTGACGCGAGAAGCGAGACGGGAGGGTGTCAGCGACCGGCTCGCGTCCTTCTCGTCAACAACGTGACGGACGGACAGAGCAAGCAGAACAGCACAGCAATCGATTCCTGCGGTGTCCGTCAGGAGCAGCCTGCCGAATAGAGAGCGGGAGTGCACCACGACGACGCCGGGTGGTTCCCGCTGAAAGTGCTGACCCATCCGCTCGCTCCGCGTCGGGCTGGTGAGCGAACCGAACGCATCCAGCAACTGGTGTCGACGCCTGTCTCCGTTCTTGAATCGGTTACTCCCACGGGTTTGGTTCCCCGGCCTCCCGCATCGGAAGATGAGGGTTGTGAACAATACATTCACTCGAGGATATTTAGCATCAAATTATATTACTTAGATATTTACGCACCCGTTGAGATAGAAAAACGGTATGTCTGAAAGGCATCCGGATGGCGATCCCGACCGAAATCGACGTGGTAGCGACGAGTCTCCCGACTCTGGGGCGAGCGATCGCTCGAGCGGCATCGGCCGCCGGAGGTTCATCGGAGCAACTGCCGGAGGGGCGGTGGCGACGATGGTGCCGGCGAGCACCGCCGTCGCTGCCGAGGACGACCGGACAGTAACGCTCGTCTTCGACACCCACTTCCACGGACGGTTCCGTGACTCGGAAGCGGCCGAACTGAACATCCAACGGTATTACACCGTTGTCGAGGAGAAACTCGAGGAGTACGATAACGCGGTGTTCGTCGGCATCGGTGACGACTTCGCGCCCTCCCTGCTCGGCCTCGAGTACGAGGGCGAGCACATGGTTGAGGCGTTGAACGCGATGGATGTCGCCGTAAACGGGGTTGGCAACCACGAGTTCGATTTTGGGCCCGACAGGGCTATCGAACTCTTCGGCGAGAGCGAATTCCCGTGGGTCGTGGCGAACCTACTCGACGACGGGGGCGAGACGCTCGAGAACACGGAACGCTGGACCACGCAGGAACTAGGCGATCTCACCGTTGGGTTCTTCGGGATGGTCTCGGAGAATTTCCATAATATCACCGACTATCCTGACGACTGGCAGGTCCTCGACAACGTCGACGCCGGTCAGGAGGCCGTCGATGAGCTCCGGGAAGAGGGTGCGGATATCGTGGTCTGTCCGGCCCACGTGTCGACGGGGACTCACGAACGGATGGCCGAAAACATCGACGGACTCGACGCGATCGTCGGGTCACACTCCGGCGTCGTTCTCGACCAACCGGCGGAAATCGACGGGACGATCAACGCCGAGTTCGGGGACGAATTCGACCACATTGGTGCCATCACGCTCAACGACGAGGGCGAGCTCGTCGACTGGGAGCGGATCGACCTGTTGGCCGAGGACTGGGAGCCTCGAGACGAAGTCGACGAGTTCGACGAGATCAGCACGCGGAACGTCGGGGAGATCGAGAAACACGAGGCACTCGACGAACTGTACGAAAAGTACCAGGTCCCCCTGGACGACCGGCTCGGAGAGCCGTTCTTTCACAGCGAGACCGAACTCAACTGGTCGTTCGACAACTACGCAATCGAGACGGGCGGCGGGAACGTGATCACAGACGCCATTCGCGAGGTGGGGGACGTAGCCGACGTGGACGTGGACATCGGGATTATTAACGGCGGAGGAATCCGCGCTGACACCACGTTCGGGCCCGGCGAGATAACCGGTGCGGCTGTGATGGAGGCATTGCCGTTCCCAAACGAGTTGTGGATCATCGAGGTCACCGGCGAGGAACTGCAGGACTTCCTTGCGAACGAACAGCGGGCGCATCCGTCTGAACAGTTCGGGACTCAGCCGGCGATCCAGATCTCGGGTGTCTCCTACGAGTGGTGGGGCCATGACTGGGAGTCCGAGATCCGGAACGTCTTCGTCGGTGGCGACCCGGTCGACGAGGACGAGACCTATCTGCTGGCGGGGACGGACTTCCAGATCGAACGCGAGGACGCCCTCGATCACGAGAACAAGTTGATCGCCGAGACCGGCCAGTTCGTGGGCCCGTTCGTATTGGACACCCTAGAGGAGTGGGGGACGGTTGCACCCGAGCGTGAATACCGGATGATCCGGTGGGACGAGGACGTTGGCGAGGCCGACCTTGCGCCCGGCGCGGACCGGACGGAGGTGACCTTCGAGGTGCCGCCTGGTGCTGAGGAAATCGAGACCGACGAGCCGGTCGTAGCAGTCAACCGGGACGGTGAGACCGTCGAGGCCGAGGCGGTCTCCGCCGACGGGGAGGCGGTCACGGCCTCCTTCGCGACCACCCCGCTCCTCGATCTGGCAGCGGTCGAGGACCCGGCGATTCGGGTGTTCGCCCACTACCACGCCGACCAGGCCGAATGGCCGTACGACTTCGATATCCCGACGTCCGACGGCTACGACCACCTCAAGGTGCGAGCCGACGTTGACGAGGACGACCTGGGCGACTTCACGCCCGCAGAGCGGACGAGGTTGGTAAGGGAGAGGGTTGCGGCCCTCGATCTGCACCGGGGCACTGAGAACAGCCTAACGTCGACGCTCGAAAACGCGGCGAACTCCTTTGACAGAGCAAACGAGACCGCCGCCGCCAACCGACTGTGCGCCTTTATCAATCAAGTGGAAGCACAACGTGGCAAGAAAATCGACGAGGCGGATGCCGACGACTTGATCGAGCGGGCCGAAGAGATCATCGCCGCCGTCGGCGAAGAGTGTTGATCACTCGTTAACCGCCGACCCTCTTTTGGGTTGGACACCGAGTACGCGAGGCGGTCGGCGGGAGTAGAAGGGCTGAGAACTGCAGTGGGAGACGGCTTGGTGGGTGTCACCGGGCGAAGGGGTCTTGGCACACGGGGTACCACTTGAGACAGATCGGAGCCGTAGCCGGTCGATCCTGAGTGACGGCTGGCAGCACGCTCGTTGGCCACCACGTCGTCCGTGTTGGGCCCGCTGAAAGCCGATCGGTGATGGAACAGCTGCTCTGTGTCCAGGACGGTTCTATCACTCCTCCTAATAGCTGCCAGAAGGAACAGTGGTGCGTTCGCAGATTACCGCGTGTTCGACTACGAGCGCACCCGGATTCAACAGTGGCAGCCGTACAGGTCGAACAAGTATCAGTGCAGGACCCGACTGTTCCGACAGCTGTGAGGAGAACCCCGTCAGAGAGCGGTCGGTACGACGGCTTCGTTCGTTCGGCGGTCGGCGTCCGAAGCCGATCAACACCCCTCGTCGTCGGTTACGGTTAGCGTCCCGGTTTCGGTCTCGCCGTTTGCACTGACGGTCCATTCGTGGTCGCCGGGGCCGAGATCCCGGCTCATGACGCCGAAATCGACGGTATCAGTCTCGCCGGATTCCAGCTCGAGTGGCAGCGGTTCGTCGAGTGGCCCGATTTCGAACCGGCCGTCGACCGAGACCGGTTTGCCACCGTGGTTCGTCACCGTGATGCAGAAGTCGGCGGCATCCTCGCTCGGGTCGGCCGTCTCCTCGTGTGGGACCGAGTCGGGTGCGGACACCGAGAGTTCGAGCTCGATCTCGGCTTCGGGTTCGTCGTCGTGATCGTCGTCGTCTGGTTCCTCGGCCTCAGGGTCGTCGTCTTCTGGTTCATCGTCGTCGGGATCTTCGGCCTCGGGGTCGTCATCTTCTGGTTCCTCGTCGTCGGGATCCTCGTCGTCGGGATCCTCGTCGTCGGGATCCTCGGCCTCGGGGTCGTCGTCCTCGGGAGCTTCATCTGGTTCTCCGACGTATATCCCCCGTGCGGTGATTGTCAGTTGCTCCGGGTCGGTCGAACAGTCATCCGGATCGAGTAATTCCAGGCTCGCCTCGGTGGATTCGCCCGGCTCGAGCCGTTCCTGAATATCCCACGTTCCGTGGTCATCGACGGTAGCATAAAAGTCAACCCTGACCCTGTCGTCGCTCACGTTGTCGGCGTCGAACGTGACATAACAGCGTCCATTGGTGTAGTAGTACGCACCCGACGACAACTCGAGACGGTCGTCGAGCTGGTCGTCGTCTCCCTCCCCGGCGAGCGTATACTCGTACTCGACCGCGACGTCCTCCGGCTCTGCTTCCTCGTCGTGTTCCTCCGCAGCCGTTGACAGCGACCCAAACAGTCCAGCACCCCCAAGAGCCGTTCCCGAAGCGAGTAGCCTTCGGCGGTTGAATGTCCTCATAGCTAGAAACTACCACACAGTAATGTGAAATGGATGACTTGCACGGGCAACCTTTTTTCAGAGGTGTCTGCTGTGTCGAACGGCTGCCACCCGTACCATCGGCGGGTGGCTGCCCAGAACAGCTGCTCCCTCGATCCCTGCCGCGCTGAGAGCCGAAACGCCTCCTTCACGGAGTAGTATGTGTAGGCGAAAGATGAAAATAGAAAAGACAGAGAAGCTGCATAGATGTACAGTATGACGACAGCGACGGAAGCGGACTGTGTTGCGGACCGGCTCAAAGAGCTGCCACCGAGTGCGAAACTCGTCTATAAGACGCTTGTCTACGACGGACCGAAACTCACACAGCCCGAACTCGCCGCCCATTCACGTCTTGCGACACGAACTGTCCGCCACGCGCTGGGGAAGTTAGCCGAGAAAGACCTCGTGACGAAACAGCCGTCGCCTCGGGATGCACGCCAATCGCTATACTCGCCGTCGCCGGACTAGCTGTCCGTCGATCACGTCGACTCGGTCCTGGTGCCCAACACGGTTGCCAGCAGCTGTTGGCTTCGTGGCGGCGTCCACAGAGCTCTCCTAGCCACCCCGACGGGGCTGCTCGAGCGCCACCGACGGCCGTTGCAGTCGTCGGACCGCGAACCTCAGCTGCAGCGCCGTGATCCCCTGTTGGCGTCGAACGGGTCCACCAGCAGACCGAGACACCGAGCATGAGGAGCCCGAGACTGAGCCCGCCGAAGAACGGCGACTCAAGGTGAGACCAGGACAGTTATGACGGCGAGGCCGACACCGACCGTGGCCTGCCGGCACGCAGAGCCCGGTCGAGTGCACTCCAGAGCCGAGTTCTAGCAGCAGTTTCGGCTTAATTCCTGTTCGCGGCGTACACCCGCCAGGCGATCGGTTTTACGTGGTGACAGGGCCTGCCGAGACTCAGTCGAACCACTCGACGTACTCCTCGCAGGCCGTACAGGCCGCCCGCGTCGCCCACGCCTCGCCCCGGTCGTGGTCGGTCGGCGAGACTTTCGCCACGTGGATCTCCACGGCACCACAGTCGGGACACTGGGAGGGAATCGGTTGCGCCATCTGACTCAATCTTGATCGTGAGCCTCATAACTGTACCTCCTGTCGTATTTGAGATCGGAGCTGTCGCAGCGACTGGCAAGCGGACAGCTGCGACGCCGACCGTACAGTTTAGCCGCCGTTCTCAGACTCGAGCGAATCGGGCTTTGAGGACCCTGCCGTCACAAAGAGCGCCGCTCGGGCATCGATCCTGGGTGGGTCTCCCCGGGTGGGCGTCGAGTCGGTCGAAGAGGGAGCAGGGAACGATGGCCGGTGGTACTCAGTGTCGACCGCTCCAGCAGTCACGACGCTCGTGGCAATTGGTTCAAACAGATTATCGGATGACGAACTTCGAACGGGGATCGGTGACCGGCCCGTCCTTCTCAGGGGAGTACAGCAACAGCCCGAGACACAGCCCCAGCCTGATCGAGGAGGGGCTGAGCCCGCCCCAAAAGCGCGACTCGAACCCATGGACAGAAAGATCGCCACGGCGAGCCCGACGACGAACCCGATCCACGGCGTCCACCGGGTGCGGATCCCCTGGCCCAGCGCGTAGACCAGCGTACCCAGATAGAGACTGCCGGCGATGATGCCCGTGTTCAATAGGGGATAGACGTAGGAGTTGTGCGGACCTCTGGCCCCGTCGGTCTCCGCGGCGGTGTTCGCAAAACTGATGCCGAGTATCGGGTCCTCGACGAGACGCTCGAGGGAGGCGGCCTGGCGTGAGGTCGTCACAGTGGGTCGCTTCCTGCACGGCTTGGCGACGAGAACCCACAGGCACACGGCTCGTGGTGTGGACTCTGGAGAGGCCTCCGATCCCAGTCGAACCACACGGTATGGAGATGTGAGCTCTCGCCCGTACACAGCCCAAGCCGACCGGCGACCAGACGGAGGAACCGCGCTTGGAAATCACGAGGACTGGGCAACTCCAAACAGGCTTCGAGTAGCAACTCGAACTCTCGGTCGGTGAGGACCTCTTCGTAAGAATGACGGGGTGTCAGTGCTCGTCGATGCCGCTTCGCCCACGTTGATGACGCAGACTGATGCTGTGGCATTACAGCCAGAGGTGTACGCGGTTCTCAGAGAAACTATTCAAAATTGATACTGTTCGACAATACAGCGGATGAGTGCACCACGACACCTCCGTCTGTTTCACGACGAAAGCAGTGAACCATCCGCTCACTACACGCGCAAATGTGACACTGAACTCGTCGGCAGAATCAAATTGATTGTGCTGCTCCCGCGACCGTCCTTTCGACCTCTTCAGCAGCGTTGAGTATGGGTTCAACGCTCCCAGTGTCGGTAAGTACCACGTCACCACTCCGAGTATCGTACTCGAGCACTCCATAGTGTTCCAACCGTGGTAAGTGGTTGTGAACCAGGCTCACTTTTGCGTGTTTGAACGCCGTCTCGTGTGCTGTATCTGAGCAAGAGGCAATTCGCTGTGAGAGGTCTGAAACGGTGGAGACCCCATCGTTTTCGACCAGTTCGTAGAGGATGTGCTGTCGATCAGCATCAGCCAAGATCTCGAACGCCTCATGCTGGTTCATGGTTGTTCAGAGTGGGAGAGGGGGATACAAAGCCTCATAGCCAACAAAATTTGGCTACTTCGATAATTTGGCAGTCTCATATGCTTGAAACTCAATTTTCCTTCCCTCGTCGAAACCCAATAAAGACATACTATATTGATCAGATGTTTTTGGCGAGCTGAAAACCCGGTAGCCAGATCTGCAAACTGAACATACTGACTTCGGTCTTTATCGATCTATAACTCACCTGTACTGACCGAGCACTACCCCTCGAAGACCGCCTCTCAGTCTGTGTCACAGTCGCGCTGTGAGTTCAGCAGAGCCTGGTTGAACTACCGAATTACTGCCAAGAGTGAACTGATGAATATAGCGGAGTAGTGCAGCATAGTGATTACGTTCCCCTCACATGGCAATCGTCGGACATCCATCCACTATTCGTACGTATTGACCCATCAAAGAAACCTACTATTGTTGCTTTTAAGAGCTATAACCCATTGACCATATGGAACATTTTTCTATAGAGCGGGTGTCGGATGGCGTGAGATGACTGAACCACCCGAAAGCGACACCTCAAGCGATATTTCGACCCACTCTGAACTCATTCAGGTTCTCATCGAAAACTCACGAGAAGCTGATGAATGCATTCTGGTTCCAGAAAATGCAACAGATGACGAGCTACACACAATGTGGGTTCTTGCTGAGGAAGGTTCGTATACTCATCCAAAAGACGCTCAGTAGACCCGTTGTCCTGACCGATCACTTGTCTTCGTAGATTGGCTTTCAGTCTGTGCCACAGTCGCGCGCTGTATGCACCACGGCTACTGAACCCTCTCACTATGGGGGTTCACCAAGGCCGTCCTCGTGGACCAACTGACCGATCACTCCGTGTATAGCCGGACTGCCGTCCGTCGCGGCCCTTCATGGGTTGGGTCCGCCGACCACCCTCGTTCGATTATCGATCCGTTCGTTGCCGAGCCAATCCATCAAGATGAAATAACAGTCTTGGCACGGATACAGTACAGTAATGCGATTTGAGACGCAAAGCGCCGTGCTCCGGGAGGCGTTCCCGGCGGAGTACGCCGACCTCGCGATCCTGGTCACCGAACTCGGCAGCCAGGAGGGCCTCATGATGGTGCTCGCGACACTGTTCTGGCTCTCGAGCCGGCGTCGAAGCGCGCTCGTCATCGCGTACGCCCTCGCGGGCTTCTCGCTGGTACTCACGCTCAAGGTCGCCCTTGGGCTGCCCCGCCCGTCGGCGGCGCTCTTCTTGAAACCGCCCGCGGCCGACCCGTACGGCTTTCCGAGCGGCCACGCGTTCGCAGCCGTCGTCGTCTACGGTGGCCTCGTCTCGGCTTTCGATCGCGCCCGAGAGCCGCCGGTCCTCGTCGGCGCTGGCGTCCTGATCCTGCTGATCTCGCTCTCGAGAGTCGTCCTCGGTGTTCACTATCTCGGCGACGTGATCGTCGGGATCGCCCTCGGCCTCGGCTTTCTCGCCGGGATCAGCCGGCTGGCACGCGGCGATCCCCGACGGGCGTTTGCGGTCGCCGTTGCCCTCTCGATCCCGGCGCTCCTGCTCGTCGGGCCGTCGTCCGCGACGCTGCTCGGTCTCGGTGGTTCGATCGGCGGGCTCCTCGCGGCGACTCGCCTCGAGCGCCTCCCGGCGCGTCGCTCGCGGGTCGAGGGAGCCGTCCTCGTGCTCGGCGGCGGTGGGTTCGTCGCCGCCGTGCTGGCGGTCGAACCGCTCGTCGCGGCGGTCCGGCCGCTGCTCGTGGCGCTCTACGCCGCCCTCGTGGCGGGCATCCTGCTCGTCCCGGCCGCGGTTGGCCGACTCGAGTTCGACGCGCTCGACGCCGGCGCGAGATGACCGGAAGTCGGTGTGGCCCGGAACTGTCGTCGCTCACACACAAAAGCTGCAGCGACGAACGCTCTTTTATCAATGAATCACATTATTTGCACTGGCGGTCCGGTCGGTCTCGGTACCGACGAACGAACCCGGATGTCATAGATCATCATCCCTGCGCCGACGCTCACACCAGTGTTTGCCAACACCGGGTCGGATCGCCGTCCTCACGAACGGAACGGGTCTCCTTGCGGACTGTCGCTCGGTGATCCCTGGTGACGTCGTACTGAACCGCACAGCAGCCGGCCAACTCGAGACGGCCGGTATGATGCTGTCCCGACGCTCCGAGAGCGTCGCGATTGGGATGTAGCAGTCGGCTCAGACGCACAGAGGCTCGACGAGCAGAGCTCGAGCATCCGCGCGCCCGCGGTCGGGTCGAGGAGCTCGAGCAGCCGGTCGTGGCGGGCGCCGTCGGATGCCTCCCGTCGAAGCGACGAACGAGTCGTCCCCCCAGCGATCCGAGCCCGAGCGCCGCCCGGTGATCGGCGGGCGGGATCACCTGGGTGGGCCGCGCTGGTGCATCGTGTCAGTTGACTCGAGGGGCCACGCATGGTCGGTGTATAGTAGGGTGGCGCCTGCGGACTGACGCGAGGAGCGATGCGGGAGGGTGTCATCGAACAGCCCATGTACTTCTCGTCAACGGCGTGCTGAACGGACCGGACAGAGCAAGCGGGGAACGGCACAGCAATCGACTCCTGGGGTGTCTGTCACGGGAAGCCTGCTGAATAGAGAGACGATCTCCATCACCGTAATTGGAAGAAATGACTCGGTGGTTTGACTGGTTGGGCCACTGGACTGGCCACGGGCAGCTACCAGTCGGGTTCTTCGTTGCTATCTTCAGGAAACGGCTGCTCCGCCCAGCCCTGCTCGTAGGGGGTGAGATAGGATACGGTGAACGTCCATGACGAACATTTCCATGCTCCGTCCACCCGTCGGTACTCGTGGTCGTACGTTCCCTGGGCCCAGACAGCGTCACCCTCGGTAGTTACGAGGGCTTCCTCTACACGCCACCGTCCTGTGGCCTCGTCACCGTCGACTTCGATGAGCGGATTGTGAAGCATATGCCAGGAGGCCGCCATATTCTCTTTCCAGACCGTCTCCGCCCAGTCCCGCCACCCGTCCCTGTCGTCTGCCGTCCCAAACTCCCCCGCATCGAACGAAATATCCTCGGTGGCGAACTGGTCGATAGCACCGGCCCACTCCCCCTCTTCGTCCCCCCGGTAGAAGAACTCGTACACCGCCTCTTTGATCGCGTCCTTCTCCAGGAGCGCTTGCGCGTCTGGTGGTGTTGTTTCTGCCATCGGGTGAGTCACCCACACCACCTATGTGAACTAGTCACATAGCGTTATCCGCTACCGACTCTGCACGGAGTGAACAGGGACGCGATAGATCGTCGGAAACGAGATGCGCGCTGTATTCAGCCGCGACTGGCGACGCCATCGAATCCCCGGACAGAAGGTCGGGCTGACTAGAGAGAAACGGTTCAGCGCGGCGGCGGCGTTTGTCTCGGGCCGAAGCCAACAAACCACTCAGTAGCCATAGAGCGTTCTATATCTGGGTTGAGGTCGTAGGAGTAGTGCTGATTCACATGCAATTCGTCGCTACCCTGGAACACAGCACGGAAAACTGCTGGGCGCGTGAAGAGAACGAAGAGAAAGCCAAAGAGTGGATCGAGGACATGGATCAGAAAGCAGCGGACGTCGATGTGGAGATCCACGGAGCGTACGTCTGCCCGAACGAGCATACGTTCTACTTTGTACTGGAGGCTGAGTCCTTCGAAGGCGTTTCGACGTTCCTCGGGCCACCGCTGCTCACTGACCACGACGCTCACATCGCACCTGTAGTCACGTTCGGCGAGGCCGAGCGCGCTGTTCGGTGAACAGACGCCACCCTATTTCTGGCACGGTCTAGTTTAGCACCGCAGCTGGCGTTCGTCCATCGAGCGATTGCTGCGGTCTCCGGGTTGTAGTAATGCACGACCTGTTCAATCCATCTGCGTGCACTCGTCCGACTGCCCACTCACGAGGTATGGAACCGGTCGACTCGCATTTTGAAGGTGTGAAACCACTTTTCGATGCGGTTTCGGTTGCGATAGTCACCCCAACCGTTCAGTCCTAACCGGGCAAGGGCAGTCCGATAGCCACACTGATCGAGGAGACACACCGTTTCGGAGAGATCGTGGTTTTCGTGGGGTCCATGCAGGAACGCGGCTGCCGGATCGGTGCCGTGTCGGCCGACCAACTGGGCATCGAGAACCACTTTCGCGCCGGGGTCTATTGCAGCGTACAACCAAGACCACTCGCCGGTGATTTTGATAGCGGTCTCGTCAACCGCGATAGTGTCAATTCAAGCGTTAACCGGTACGCAACACAACGATAACGTAGCCACGCTCGGCCGATCACTCCACGGCTGAAGCAACACTAAACAGTGTCCGGAATACGTTTTTGTCAACTTTTTCTGGTGAGAGGATGACGGTACCGACTATCAGCTTCAGGCCGTTCTAGATTGCACTGGCATGTGATGTTTTACAGTTCGGGCAATATTGGTGGGTGACACTGATCCTCGACGTCGTGTGGGCAAGCCAGCAGGGTACTGCCCCATCTCTCTGTAACACCTCCTCACAACCAGAATTGGTCGGGATGAGGCGTCTTGCCGACCGATATTGCTCCCGAACTGCCTTGTTCGGGGAGGAGTGAGCGATCGGGCCCCCCAAAACCGCACCGTAACGGTAGTCCCTCATCACAAGATGTCTCGACTGCTGCCAAAATCAACAGTCGAACGAGCGTTCGCCAATAGTGCAGAGTAACCACATCTATACTCGATACTACCTCGGACATTCGGTTACCACCGCTTCCAAAGAGCTCTAACTAACCAGCATCCATATAGGCATATAGATTATATGTGTCTTCTCTGTCTGTTCGCTCTTCCAGAGGAAGAGTAGCAGCTCGGAAGGAGCGATCGGAGCCATAGGACTCTCACTCAGTCATCATCCGCCTCCGTCGCCGAGGTAGGAGTCGATCGGTCATCCGTACTGCCAATAAGCCGTGTTTCCTCCTGGAGCAGAAGCGGACCGTGTTTACCGCTGAATTCCTTGACCAATCCGATCACCGCGATCAAGCACACGAGCGCAAACGGGCCACCCGTAACAACGGCTGAGGCCTGAAGCGCTTCGATACCACCGATGATCATGAGAACGGAGGCAGTTGCCCCAAGGAGGAGCCCCCACAGCAGCCGGTTGATCTTCGAGGGATTCTCCTCGCCGCCAGTCGTCATCATCGAGACGGCAAGCGTTGCAGAATCGGCCGAGGTGACGAAAAACGAGGTCACGAGCACGAGGAACAACAGCATGAGAACCGTCCCGAACGGGAACGCCTCGAACAGGACGAACCCAGCGACCTCCTCCCCGTGTGTATCGACGGGGTTGAGGATATCCATAAGACCGACGTGTTGTCCCCAGACGGCAGTACCGCCGATAACGACAAACCAGGTGATCGAGGCCATAGATGTCGCAATAATACCGGTAAAGGCGATCTCACGGAGGGTTCTGCCACGCGAAATCCGGGCGATGAACAGGCCGGCGAACGGCGACCACGAGAGCGCCCATGCCCAGTAGAAGACGGTCCAGTCGTTTGCCCACTGCGTCCCACCCTCTGCGCCAGCACCGGTGAAAAGACTCATCGAGATGAAATCGGACACCATCCCGCCGATTGCCTGTGTTCCAAGCACTAACAGAAACATCGTCGGTCCAAGGATGAACGTCACGGCGATCAAAAACACCAGTAGAGACACGTTGAAGTTGGACAGCCGTCGAATCCCCCGGTGGAGTCCGAGCACGAGGGAGATCGTAAAGACCAGGGTCATCCCGGTGACAACCAGAATAATACCGGCGTTCCCGAGTTCGATCCCCCACTGGTACTCGAGTCCGGTGACGAACTGGCTGCCCATAAAGCCGAGTGACGTCGCCACACCACCGATGGTTGCGAAAACCGCGACGACGTCGATCGACTTCGCGAGGTTGCCGTCAAGGTTGTCGACACCGAGTATGGGGGTCAACAGTGCGGACACGCGCAGTGGGACTCCCTCGTAATTATATGCGAAGTATCCCATAGCGATGCCCAGCGTCGTGAAACAGGCCAGCGGGGTAAGACTCCAGTGGAAGAGCGAATACTGGACGCCGAGCACCATGGCCTCAGAAGATTCCGCGGACGCACTGTAGAGTGGGGGGACCTCGGAGTAATGGAGGAGTGCTTCGGTCGGCCCCCAGAAGACAACGCCCGCTGCAGATCCCATCGAGTACAGCATCGCGAAATACGAGAGATAGCTGAATTCGGGCGAGTCATCGCCAAGTCTGAGCGTTCCCCACGGACTGACGATCAGAACCAGTAAGAATACAACGAGCAGGAACATCACCGCAAGGACAAACCAGTTGATATAGCCGAGTATCGTCTCGTTCATGCCCCACATGAGGTCCGCGGCGAGCTGTGGGTCGAACGCGAAAATCGAAATAAACGCAACCGTGAGTCCAGCCCCGAAGAGAAAGATCACTGGATCCAACTCATCAATAAACGTCGCGAGAGCGCTTTCTTGGTTTGAACTAGCCATGGGTCGACCTCGCGCTGGAGTGCTTACGTGGCGGGAAAGCCAATCCCGGGTCTTGACGAGCAGGTGACGGACGACCGGCTGGCTGGCGGCAGCCGCCTGTGGATGGCGGAGACCCCTGGACGCTGACTCTCACAGCAGTCCACTCACGGCGTGTCGCCCAGAAAGACGTCCGCCACCAGCCAGGCTCGCTCGTCCTCCCGGTCGGTTCCCGTGGTCGGTTTGACCCTTGTCGATCGGCTGTACTATCCACTCTGTCGTCACCGCGATATGCCAGTGCCATTCGCTAACAGTGTGCATCCAAACCGTTATAAAATTTTCGCTTCGTGGATCGCATCCGATTCGACAGAAAATCGACCGGTGACCGACTGCGTGTCTCTCGGTCTCTGGAGCCCCTCTAGAGGTGGTAGGCGGTCCTTCGGGTTGCCGTAGTAGGAGACGGCTCAGTATTCGATCCCGCCACCGTGTCCCTCAGCACTGTCTTCGAACCGTGAAAGGGAGAAAAACTCCAAATCAGCGAGCTCCGACTCCCCCTTAGTGATCCGGTCGCTCATCAGCTTTCCGACGGCTGGCGCCTGTTTGAATCCGTGTCCGGAGAACCCGCAGGCGAGGTAGCAACCGTCTGGGCCGCAGTGGTCGAGGATGAAATCGTGATCCGGCGTGTTCGCATAGACGCCGGTGTACTTGCCCTGAATCCCCGCATCGCTAAGCTCAGGGATATACTCCGCGACCGTTTCGTGCAGGTCCAACAGCGTTTCTTGATCCGGCCGTTTTTCGTAGTGGTCCGGATCACACTGCTCTTCGGAGTGGTGGGTCGCGATCAGGACCCCCTCTCCGAACTCGGATCGGATGTAACAGCCACCAGGTAACCCCGCGGTTGGAACGAGGTCGGGATACTGCTCCCGATACTCCGCTGTCGGTTCCAACAAAAGGACCTGTTCGCGTGATGGCGTGATCGGAACGTCGAGACCGAGTTGCTCCCCGAGCGCAGGGGTCCACGGGCCGGCTGCCAGAACAACGTTGTCGCAGGCAACCGTTCCATCGTCGGTCTGAACCGCAGTCACCGATCCGGACTCCGTCTCGAACCCCTCGACCGCGACACCCGTTACAACTGTCGCCCCGCGGTGTTGTGCCGCACGGACGAATCCGGCAGCGACGTCCGTCCCGTCGGAGTACGCCGCCGTCTCATCACTTACGGCGAAGTCAAACGCCTCGAGGTTGAACATCGGAAACGCCTCGTCGAGCTGGTCGCCGTCGTACCGGGTGACTGGAATCCCCAGCTCACTCAAGATTTCGTACCCCGCTTCGGCGTACTCGACGTCAGACGACCCCTCCTCGGCGAACGTCACACGAGGGTTTTCGTTGTACGCGATCGGCTCGCCAACTCGATCTTCGAACTCCTGGTAGAACTGATGGCTCCAGTCGGCCAGTTCAGTGTAGAGCTCCTTTTCACCGTAGTGGTGGCGAATAATCGCGGACGAATCACCTGTTGAGCCGGCGCCGATCGCGTTTTTCTCGACGAGCGTGACGTCATACTCGGATTCGGTGACGAGAAAGTACGCGATGCTCGCTCCGATTACCCCGCCGCCAACGATGACGATATCAGTCGCTTCCGGAAGTGTGGGTGTGGCTTCCATACACACGGCTTTGTTGAGCGAGTCATTTAGTTCTATCTCTGGCTCCGATCCCAAACAGTGGTCACGAGAGTCATGGCTGGAGCCGACGTCGACACCCCGTTATACGAACGGTCGAGGGGCTAGTGAGATCATGGCACTCGAGAGTGATCTTAGAGACGGCTAGCCGCAGGCGATATTCGGCGGAGCCGCGCCTGTCTTCGACTCGCTGGTCGGTTTTTACTTCACGATCAGCTCTCGAGGAACGTCCGCGAGGACGTCGGCGCCGTCGTCGGTCACCACGAACGATTCGCTGATCTCGATCCCGTAGCCGTCGAACCAGACACCGGGTATCATGTGAAAGACCATGTTTGGCTGGAGCTCGGTCGTGTCGCCGGGTCGGATGCTCGCGGACTTTTCGACCCACGACGGTGGGTAGCCGATCCCCGTTGAGTAGCCGATTCGGGACTCCTTCTCGACCATCGTCCCCGCGATTTCGTCCCGCCAGGCCCGTTCGACCGCCTCGCAGGTGACCCCGGGCTCGACAGCGTCGATCGCCGCCTCCAACCCGCGGACGACGATCTCCGACGCGGTGCGAACCTTCGCCGGCGGTTCACCCAGAAACACCGTGCGTGTCAACGGCGAGTGGTAGCGGTTCACCACGCCGGAGAGTTCCAGAATCACCGGTTCGCCCTCCTTGTACGTCTCGTTGGTCCACGTCAGATGTGGCGACCCCGTCCCCTCGCCGGAGGGCATCAGCGGCACGATCGCCGGATAATCACCACCGGTCGTTTCGGTCCCCTCGAGCAACGCTTCGTAGACGGTTGCTGCGGCATCGCTCTGACGGACGCCGTCCTCGATCGCCGCGATCCCCTTCTCCATCGCCCGTTCGGAGATCCGGGCGGCCTCACGATGACAGGCGACCTCGGCATCGCTTTTGACCATGCGAACGCGGTTGACGAGTTTCGTGACGTCGTGTACCGTCGCCTCGGACAGTGCGTGGGTCAACTCGTGATACGCGTGCGCCGAGAAGTAGTCGGCGTCCATCTCGACGCCGACGTCGCCCGTCGCCCGCCCGAGTTCCGCGAGCAGATCAACGACGAAGCTCATCGGATGGTTGTCCGAATCGACGTACTCGTCGGTGTAGACGACGATGTTCTCGTAGTCGAGCCACGTCGTTTCGGTCGCACACGTCCGGTCCTGTTCACGGCCGACCCAGATCGGTTGGTTCTGGTCCGGCGTGACGATGAGGATCTGCGGGACGTAAAACGAGTACGCGTCGTACCCTGACAGATAGAACATATTCGCCGGGTCCGTAATGAGTAACACGTCGAGATCTCGGGCTTCCATCCGCCGTTGGGTCTCCTGGAGGCGGGTGCGGTACTCTGCTGTACTGAACGGCGTCCTAGCTAACTGTGCCATACTCACACATGACGTGTCCATAGTATAAAATCTTCGTCGTAATCCAGTAGCGACCCACCCGTCGGAAACGCTATCGCTACCCGACGACATGTACCCCGCTGAACCCCACGACAGCACTCGACGCGTTCAGTCGGCGTATGCCGCCCTCTCGAGCGCTCGGGAGTCTCCACCCGTGTCGATCCGTCCCCGCCGTACTACGACGCTCGTTCGGCAGCCGTGGACAGTTATATACGCTCTGTCCCAATTCTCCTGGTAGTGACGCGTCAGCTACTTACGCATCCGCGCTCTTGCCATCGAAACAGCGTGCAACCGTTCCGATTTGGTTTTATACATCCACGAGCCGCTCACGGGATGAGGGGACTCGAGCTCGATCCCGAGGATGGGTCCCGGTTCCTTCGAACTAGGACGGTCGTTCATCCGGCATCTATGAATGGTTATATACTCTCCCTCGAGATGAATTACAGCTGTATGGGTGTAATAATGACGGTTTACTCGATGTTGGGTTTGCGCTCCCCGTTTCGGATCCTCGTTACAGGTCCTGCGGTAGCCAAAGCGAACCACTCATCAATGGCCCTATATAGTAGATATCTGGTGGTTTTGAAGAAGTATAGTAAATTGTGTATACAATAAATTCTTAGCAGGAGTGGTGAAGAATACCCTGTAGGCAGCTATAGCATCTATAGCAGACTTTCAGCACGTTCCTTGCGAGTAGACACAGTTCTCTTCTCTCGAGCCTCCTTTGGAACGCTATTGCAGTGTAGATGGTCTATAGCGGCTTATAACGGCACTTTCTACCGAGTGCGTGCGTTTTCCAGAGGGAGACCGACTCAAAAAACTAGATTGCTTACTAGTAAATAGAAGTGGTATATCTGGGAAGCGGACCGATAGATGTGTTCTGTGTTGGGTGTCTTGATCGATGTCGGCCAACACCGACGGAAGGCCAAACGAGACGACAGAGTCATGGTGCATGCTACACCAAGACACACCAATGGCGGAAAACGAGGGGAACGAAGAGGCCGGTGCGACCGGTCGAACGCTGGCAACGACGGCTGCGTCGCTTCAACTACTGGAAACGCTCGTCCAGAACGACGGAGCGACGGCCGCGGACCTCACCGCCGATCTCGATCTCGCACACAGTACTGTTCATACCCACCTGAACACGCTCTCGGAGTACGGGTACGTTGTACGGGAGGGAAATACGTACCACGCCGGCGGGAAGTTCTGCCACATCGGTGACTACGTTCGCCGCCGCAAACCGGAGTACCGTATTGCCGGCGAAATCGTCGCCGACCTGGCACAGCAAACAAAACTCGAGGCGGACTTCGCCGTCGAGGAGAACGGACGCGTTATCTCGTTACACAACGAACTCAACTTCGCCGAAAGCTCGCACTTTCTGACCGACGGCCGCTTCTTCCACGTCCACAGCACCGCCTCCGGGAAGGCGATGCTCGCGGCGTACTCCGAAGACAAAGTCAGACGGATTATCGAACGGGTCGGACTGCCGGCGGAAACCGACCGGACGACGACGGACCCGGAGGAGCTACTCAGCGAGCTCGAGGAGATCCGCGAGCGAGGGTACGCGACGAACAACGAGGAAGCCATCGACGGGCTCTGGGCGGTCGCGAAAGCGGTGAACACACCTCTCGGCGGCGTCTGCGGATCGTTAAATCTGAGCGGCCCGACGTATCTCTCGACCGAGGACATGCGCCAGTCAGCGGTCGAAACCCTGGAGGAACAGGTCGAACGATTCGAGACGCGGATCGAGGAGGCGGTCCACGAAAAATACGGCCAGATCGACTCGACTCAGTAACGGAGATCGGCTCGATATCTTCGTCGGCTGTTGTGAGGTCGCAGGGGGGGACAGGGGGCTCGAGCGACTACATTCTCTGAGCTCGCGGGCCTGCGCGGATCGGAGCAGTTGTCCCGGCACGACTGTTCGACTGTCGAGAGAGCCGATGCACAGGTTGCAGAGCAGTTCGGGGAGCCCGGTGACAGGTGGTCTCCTCGGACGACCCCTCAAGGGTGGCCTCGAGGCCTGACCAACGACGACCGCTCGAGACAACTGACTCGAAGCGGAGAACTTACCGGATGACGAACTTCGATCGCAGATCGGTCACCGGCCCGTCCCTCTCAGGGGAGTACAACAGCAGGCCGAGACACAGCCCCAGCATGATCGACGAGGGGCTGAGCCCGCCCAAAAAGAGCGACTCGAACCCCATATACAGGAAGATCGCGACGGCGAGGCCGACGACGAACCCGGTCCACGGTGTCCACCGGGTGCGGATTCCCTGGCCCAGCGCGTAGACGAGCGCGCCCAGATAGAGGCTGCCGACGATGATGCCCGTGTTCAACAGGGGATAGATGTAGGAGTTATGCGGACCTCTGGAGCCGTCGATCTCCTCGGCGGTGTTCGCAAAGCCGATCCCGAGCATCGGATCCTGGGCGAGACGCTCGAGCGAGGCGACCCAGCGGTCGACGCGGGTCAACAGCGTTGTCTCCATCACCTCGCCGACATGGCCGAGCCGGATGGCCACGTAGACGCCGAGGGCGGCGACCCCGATACCGAGAACGCCGAAGCGCCGGTCGAACCCCGAGAGGACGAGCACCGAGCCGGCGGCAAACCCGACAAGGGCGGCGTCGCCCTCGCTCAGGACGAACCCGAGCAGACAGACCATCAGCGCCCCGAGCCACACCGCCCCGCGGCGGGCCAGAAACGTATACAGCGCCGCGAGGCTGCCGACCATCATGACGAAGCCAAACCCATTGGGATTGTGAAAAATCGAGGCCGTCCGAATCCCCTCGATCCCGAACACCGAGTCACCGACGGACTCGTAAAGGGTCTCGCTCGTCTGGAGTTCGTGCCAGACCATCCCGATGCCGACTAGCGCGACCAGGCTGGCCACGAGCGTCAGCCCCATCGTGAACGTCTGGCGTCGGCCGTCGATCAACGCCGGCAACACGACCACGGTTGCAAGTACTGCCAGCGGCGTGGCGGCGATATACTGGAGGAGTTCGGTGTGGGGCGCATAGTAGTAGTGGACGAGCAGCCCCAGCCAGTACCCACCGATAAGCACGAAAAAGGCGGCGTCGAACTGCAGCCGGATATCGGGCATCAACACCCCGTACGCCGCGACCGAGACCAACAGCGCGCCCGTAACGATGTAGCCGACTCGCTGTGAGACCGCCCAGCTCGTCACCGCGAGACTGCTGATGATCGGCAGCAGCGCGAGGATCGGATCGTAGACTGGGACCGTTGGTTCCTCCGACGACATACCCCAGAGATAGTGACGAATATTCATCCTGAAAGCTCGTGGTACCTGGATATCCATCCTATCAAGAGATAAATACCGGGGAACTGTCGGCGCATCGATCGCCGAACAGGTCCGACGCCGTCCTCGAGGTGGCCCAGCGGGGCCTCGAGGACGGGTGTAGCTCTCGACCCGGTACGATCTCTGGGCGACTCCTAGACGGATCCGACGCGTATAGAACAGAGATGACGGCGAGGAGACGCTGAGACAGGGCATCGATTGCGTAGTCTGGCTCGTCAGTACAAACTCCTCAAGATTGTTCGCCAGTGGGGTCAAAAGTGCGACGAGGCAGCCATACGCAGGCCGCGGTCGTCGAACCGACGGACGGCCGTCGCCGCATCATCTGCGGACGGGCTCTCCACCGGAGAGCTGCCTTCGCGAGCCTGTCGGAATCGATCGGTGCACAGAAAGAGGCTGCCCAGTGACAGCTGATGTCCTCGGACGAACCGTCCGGAGGAGTCTCGAGTGTGGACCGACGACGACCGATCGAGGACGGTCCTTCGGCTACTCGTCCCATCGAGCTGGCTGCGTTTGGTGTGCGTGGGTTCGGGTTCCAGCGTGTAGGTGCTCGCTCGAGCGTGGGTGTCGGGTGTCGAGTGGGTACTCTCGAGGTGGGTTCAGGTGTCTCCGTGGACGTCGGCTGTCTCCGGTGTCGGAGCCGATTCGCCCGGGATGTCGGCATCGGCCGGCAGGACGACCCGCCGTTCGGTGTAGGAGAGGCCGTTCTTGCGCTGGGTCTTCCGGTGGACTGCGAGGCGGTGCTTCGAGAGCTCGAGCAAGGCGTCGATCGTCCGCGAGACCAATTTCTTGGCGTAGCTGTCGCTGACGCCGTCTTCCTGGCGGCGGATCCAGTGTTTCAGATCGCCGGCGGTGACGTGCTCACGAACGGTCTTACAGCCCGTCTCCCAGGGGTCGTCGCCGACGGTCGAGTCGGTTCGAGCCTGCCAGAGCTTCGCCGCGAGTCGCGTTGGAAGGGCGTTCGTCGTGGAGCGACGCATGTCGTCGTCGAGTCGGGCGAGTTGCTGAATCGGGAGCAGGTCGCCATGCGCGAGTGTGGTGTCGGTCCGATCGAGGGGATCGTCCGAGTCGGGAAGTCGAAAGTAGCTTCGGCCGTCGGATTTGGTGAGTCGCTCGAGATAGTCGTCCTCGAGTTCGAGGTCGTGTTCGTCGACGTTCGAGTCACGAAGATGGGCACCTTTCTCGAGTTCGCGGGCCTGGAGTTCCTCGATTCGACTCTTGTTCGCGCCCGTGCGGTTCCGGGCGGCCTCGGTGAGTGCGGCTACTTCCTCAGTCGTTGTCTCGAGGGTGTCGAGGGTCGACCCTTGCTCGTCGATCGTCGACTCGTGGCGCTCGAGGAGCTCGGCCAACTGGTCGCGTTCGCTCTCGAGGTCATCGACGCGGCTCTCGAGCTCGGTGACGCGGTCGGCGAGCCGGTCGTTGTCTGCTCGAAGCTCGCGGAGTTCCTCGAGGACCGTCTCGAGGGTTGGCTGGTCGGTCGCTGCGTCCTGTCGGTCGGGAGTTTGATTACCCCGTGAATCGTCCGTACTCATGCTTCCGTAGGTGGATACGGGAGCTTCTCGCGGACTCGGTGTCTCCAGCACCGATCCGCTATCTTCCAAAACGCGTGAGCGTCGGATCCGCGTATAGCGTCCCTTACAGGAGAGTTCTCGTCTACCCACTTAGTACTCTGGATTGTATGGCTCATTGTTGGGCCAGATAGCTCAGGTTCGGATCGAGTCGGTGCAGTTAATCGCCGAACGAGAGAGATCCGGAGTATGCGAGCCCGTGTCTCGTGGATGAACGAGGCCGACGATGCAATTCTGGAGTACCTACAGGAACTCGAGACGAGCACGGGCCACCGGATCTCGCTCCCACCGACCGCAGTCTGGTATAATTTGGTTGAAGAGTTGGCTGTGTTGGATCGGAGCCAGAACACGATCTCCCGACGGATGAACGTCCTCGCCAAGGCTGGACTGCTCGAGAAAACCGATGCGAAACGCGGCTACTATCGTGTGACCGATCTGGGAATCGCCTACCTCGAGGGCGAACTCAACGTGAGCGAACTCGAGAACTGACTCGAGTCTGTTCAGTTCTACCCTATGGGGGACAATAGAGAGAGTACTGTCGGCTGAGCAGTGTTGTTGGTACCAGTTGGCTCTCTATTTGAGCGGACCGAGAAGCGACGCTACTGCCGTCCCATCGGGATACCACCGTTCCGGCCACAGCGATCGCTGCTGCGAATCGGACAGCCATGCCGGCTTCCACGCTCGAGTACTGAACGTACTGGGCCGAGGCGGCCATCCTTCGGTATGAACGCTGGTACCGTCTCGAAGGGTGATCGGTGGTCGGCCAACGTTCGCTTCGAACCGCCCTCCACTCGTTGCTCTCCACAGTGGTTCGAGCGGGCGGTCACGGGGGTAGATTGTGCAACGGAGGTACCGATTCGATGGAAGCTTTTTCTGTGTGATGGGTGTAGTGCTTCATGGTGGCTCGCTAATAGGGTCGTGGCCCGCTCCCGTCGGACATGGGGCAAAAGAGAGGGCCAAGGGCGAGTCCCGGTCGCACCCACGGTGAGATCACATGCACTCGGAACTCCGCGTTCGACGATACACGCTCTGGAAACGCTACATCCTCGAGGGAGACACCTACTCAGAAGTCATCACCGAACTGGCCGACGAGTACGAGGTAACCGAAGACACGATTCGTAACGACCTCACGACGATGGAGGAGTGGCTGCCGAAGCTCTATCGGGCGCGGGAGGTCCACGAGGCGTCGGCCTTGCTCGCACTCCAGGAGAACCGACACCGGTTACAGCAGATGGCGGGGGAGGCCCGGGAGGCCGAGGCGCTGGACCTCGAGCTTCGGATCCGAAAGGAACTCACGCGGACGCTCAACCGCGAGGAGGAACTCACCCCCGCAGTCGATTTCACGCCCGAACAGGATCGAATGGGCGCCCTTTTGGAAGAGATGGACCAGAGCTGAGGGCAAGCGACGGCTGAGACGGTGTGCTTGCGGTCGAGACCGAAGTAGGGCTGGAAGAACAGATGGGCGTCCTCACGACTGGAGGGGCGATCCTCGAGGGGTCACCGACACCGAGCCACGCCCGGAGACGGCGTATGAGTGACTCTCGACGCCCTCGTGGTCCGGTACGACACCACCTCGAGTCGTAGACGGCTGCGACCGACGGGCGGTAGCTACCGCTCTCGGTAGCGGGTTCGGTCGAAGCTGCAGTGTAACTGTCGATGCAGGCGTATTCGAGCCGGGTGGTGTCTTTTCGGCGTACCGTGAACCTATACGGAAACGTCGTCGCGCTCGGGATCCGGACGCACCGCTCGTGACACAGCGGAGCGGCCGCGTTCGTCGGTTGGGCCGTGGCCAACGCCATCATCACTGGCATCGTCATCTCCCCCACACGACAGCCGTCGACCGAGGAACAGAGAGATGACGGGTATACAGCTACGTGGACACTCGGAGACTGGTCTTGGATGCGGGTCGCTGTCGTCGACAGAGACACACCGGAGGCAGTTGCAGCCTGTTTGTCTTGGCCCACTTCTCGAGACCGACACTGCTCGTACGGCGTATTGTGATGAGTATGAACGACCGGATTTAACTCCCTACTGTCGTTCCGTTGTAGTTCGAACGAGGTAACACGGGCTAGTGACAGCCGACCGCACACGGTACAAGCGACCCACCGGATCGAGTTGCCAGCGGTAGTGAACACGGCACTGCCCGCAACTCTTGCCACTATGGTAGGCTGTGTCATCGATCGTCGAGTGGGCGATACGTTCATTATGGCTACACAAGTAGTACGAGCACGGACACTCGATGAGCAAGTATGATGAGCTCTTCGACGAGGTAACAGCCGAGGAGAGTCTCTTTCGGGAGAAAGGCGCGCTCGATCCCCTCGCCGAACCCGACGGGATCCACGCCCGCGACGCCCAGGAACACGAGTTGGCGTCGCTGCTCGCCGGCGTCCACGAGGGGTACGTGCCGCCGACGGTCTCAATCTACGGCCCGCCGGGCACCGGGAAGACGCTGTCGACCCGACGGGTCTGTCGGGAGTTCGCCAGCCGAACCGACGCGGTTGCCGTCGAGTACGTGAATCTGAAGGAGTGTCGAACCCTCTTTAGTGCCGCCAACGAGATTTTGTTCGAACTCACCGGCGAGAAAAGAGGTGCCTATGTCGGGTTGGACGGCGTGTTCGAGGAGATCTGGACCGCACTCGAGGGGTATCCGGAGTGGACGATACTGATTCTGGACGAGATCGACCACGTCCAGTACGACTCGAACTACGAGCCCAGCGACTTCTTCTATCGACTGCTGCGCGGCGAGGGGAAGCTCAAGCGGGGGATCGATCTCTCGGTCTGGCTGGTGAGCAACGAACTGCTCGAGGTCGACCTTCGATTGGATAGCCGCGTCGAGAGCGCGATGAGCGACGAGTCGGTTTTCTTCCCGCCGTACAGACCGGGCGAACTGGCTTCGATTCTAAAGCCCCGCCTCGAGCGAGCGTTCCGCGAGGGGGCAGTATCCGAGGCGGCGTTCGAGTACGGGGTTCGGGAAGCGGCTCGTCGGTGGGGCGATGCGCGGAAAGCACTGACCCTGTTTCGCCAAGCCGGCGAGACCGCAAGCGAGCGTGACCTCGAGACGGTGACGAGGGAGTGTATCGACGTGAACCTCGAGGCGACGGATCGGGAGGCAACCGTCTCGAAGCTGCATGATCTGCCGGCCAATCACTTTCTAGTGCTGACGGCCGTCACCGGGTGGGATCAGGGCGGGAAGATCAAACAGCCCGTGACGACGGCTGAGACGCTTTCGATGCTCGAGAGCGAGACATATCCTGATGAACTCGATCTCGGTGAGCGTGCTGTTCAGGGCGTGCTGACCGACCTCGAGACGATGGGGTTAGTCGAGACCTGGATCGACTCTCGGGGGCGAGAAGGCCGGGTCAAACAGATCGAGACGACGTTCGAGCCACAGTGGGTGCGTGATACTATGGTGCACTATGTTGAGGAGTCGACGTATCTGGGGACGGATACTGAGGAGTAAACGGAATCTGAGCGGTGACCGACCTCGGCTCGACCGACAAGTGGGATCGATACGCGGGCTACGAGTTCGGCGGGATCTGGCTCGACGAAGCCAGCCAGTACCAGGCCGTTCTCCACGAGCTCCTCGAGAATTTGGGCTGGTCTAATCGTTCTGCCCTATAATTAATTGCTGCCGTTGTCACGTGGGTCGCTAACAAGTTCGTACAGTCCGGTATCGTATAGATTTCGCACGTGACCGTGCTCCTCGAGACGTTGAAGGCGCTGTCCGAGATACGTGCTCGTTACATCTCTCAGGCGCTCATCGTTCATCCGGTCACGTGCGTACACTGGTGTTACACGTCCCTCGAGTAGATACTCCAGGAGATCTCGATCAACGTCGCGGAGATCGCTATCAGAGAGTGCCATGTTGTTTGATTCGCATACTTGCATTACATACTTAGTGCTATCCCATCCCCGGCAGGGTCCTCTCCGAGTACCACTTGCCAGCTTCTAACTCGAGTTTGAGAAGCAAACTATATGATGCTGGGCGCGGTAGTAGAGACTGGAGAAGCGCAGGGTTCCTGAGTAGAATCAGGCGGTGGTGATGACACCGCCTGCGCTTCTCGAGGTCCGAGAAGCATGTTAGCTACGAATTCCGCCGTTGAAAAACGTGACGAGGTTGAATCGTGCGATCACGACTGGTGTCCGGGACCCAACGGAGACGGGCTCCCCTGCTTTGCGTGTTTCCAGGTAGCGAACAGAACGGAGGGGAAGTCGGATGCCCACCGATGAGACTTCGGGGTGTCTGGCCAAGAGGTTGGAATCGCTCGAGGACGAATCGGCTGTCGTCGCGACCCCGACGCAAACTCTGGCGGGTCACCCAGTTGGTCGGCAACCCCACGCCGCCGTCTGTATCGGTTGCGGCGCGACGCTCCGCGAGACCGATATCGTGTTCGCGTACGCCTCTCGCTGTGCCGACGCCGTGCAGTGGGCGGTTCCGCGGCTGTTCTGTCACGGCTGTGCGCCCGACACGATTCGTTCGCCGACCCTCGGAGCGACCGAGGTCCTCCTCGGCGGTCGCCTCGGCTCGATCGCGCTGCCGACGTCGCGTCGCGCTCGGCTGTGTCTGGCAGAGCTCTCCCTTCGGGCGTTCAGCGGGCCGACGGAGGGCTGTTCACCATGATCCCTGTCGACACGCGCTTACTCGAACTCGCGATCAGGAGGACCGATCGACGAGTGCCAGGGCGGAACCGTCCAAGCGACCGGCTTCGCCTCGAAGGCGAGGGTCCGAGCCGGGTCGCCGATGCAACGAGCGGGGGGCTGTGAGATGAGCGTCGACTGTCCCCACTGCGATCGGACTTTCGATTCGCACAGAGCAAAGTCGGTTCACGCGTCGCAGGTTCATTTCGCTCGAGTGCCGGCAATCCACTGTAACCCGTACGGTCACAGAGGGATCGATACGAAGCACAACGGCGCTCGTCACCGCGTCCAGGTTCACCGACTTCACGCGACGCTGCTCGTCGACGATATCGGCGAACTCGCCGAGAAGGAGGTCCACCATGTGAACGGCTGTCCGTTCGATAACAGGCTGGACAACTACGAACTACTCGATGCGTCGAGTCACCGAGCAAAGTCACAGGAGACGTATCGCAACCTCTCCGGGTACAAGATTCTCTGTCGAGCGTGTGGCACTCCGAATCAGTTAACCAAACGTGAGAACACCAACTTCTGCCCGACGTGCGGTTCAGGAGTCGAAGGCGAAGAGATCGTCCGGTCGGAACCGATCGACTGGCGGATTCCACACTGAACGATGAGAGTACACACGAGCGTTCGAGGAGCGAAGTCACTAGTGACGGGGGCAGCTCGATGAGTCATAAGGAGGACTCCGTTGGGCCGAACGTCGACGGCCCGGCGTTCGACGTTCCCAAAGCGCGTGGAAGCGACTGGACGAAACGTGCGACGGAGGTTCGAACGCGGGACAACAACGTCTGTCAGCGCTGCGGGGACCACAACGGGAACTACGAGTACTATCCGCTGTCGATGGCGGTCCACCACATCGTTCCGGGAAAGTACCTCCCGAAGGCCGACGCGCGTCTCGACCTGAATCTCGTTACGGTCTGTGGGACCTGTCACAATCGCCTCGAGGGAGCACACGTCGAGCGACAGTTCGCCGAAACCGATCGCCACGAGGCGCTTCGCGTGCTTCGGGTGTTGAAAGAGCGCGGGCAGACGGTGTACGCCCTCGAGCGCGAGCTTGAGATCCCCGAGGAACGGCTTCGGTCGCTGGTGTCACAGCTCGAGCGTATGAATTGTTTGCAGACTCGCGAGAACGTTTGGTATCGGGCCGTCTGTCCCGGTGCAGCGTGGTCGGCTCTCGAGAAGCTGCAGAGTGAGCTGGAGCGGGAGCGAGCTCGGCGTCGGTGGGTGGAGGATGTGCTCGAGGAGGTGAATTTGGAATCGATGAACGCCGAGAGGTGAACTCGCGTTAGCGAATCTCGAATTTCGATCGAATGTCGGTGACGGGGCCGTCCGCCTCCGGCGAATAGAGGAGGAGTCCGAGTGCGAGTCCGAGCATAATCGAGGAGACACTGAGACCACCGAGGAAGAGCGACTCGAAGCCCATATATAGGAAGATTGCGGTCGCGAGACCGACGGCGTAGGCGTTCCAGGGCGTCCACCGTTTTCTGATACCCTGCCCGAGGGCGTAGACGAGTGCGCCGATGTAGAGGCTACCTGCGATGACGCCCGTATTTAGCAGTGGATAGATGTAGGAGTTGTGGGGTCCTCTGACTTCGTCGATCTCTTCGGCAGTATCCGCAAAGCCGATCCCGAGCATGAGGTCCTGGGCGAGTCGCTCGAGGGAGGCGACCCGCCAGTCGACGCGACTACAGGGAAAACCCGGTAATGTGGTCTATATTGTTAGTTCTCTCGCGGATCACGCACAAATCGATAGAGTCCACGGTTTACTTTTTCCACCCAACCTGCGTCAACGAGTCCGCGGAGGGCTCGATTGATATATTGGCGTCGTGTATCAAGTGCTTCTTCAAGCCGTTTGGGATTCGCGTATCCCCATGGTTTGCCCTCTTTCCGGCCTTCCTTTAGCACCTCAAGGATCGCATCTTGCCGGTCATTAGGCTCGAAATCCTCGTTCACCATCTTACTATTGGCTACATCGATATTACACTAAACATTTCGGTGCTAGTTCTATTTTGAATTGCAAGTGTTGTTACGAAATATGTTACAATGTAACTATTAAGTGGACGGAGATGCTATATGCAGATGAGGAGGCGGGTATCCAGTAAAACTGGACGGTGCTAGGACACCGCCCGCACTTCTCGGGAGGCGAGAAGCAATGCCAACTACAACCGCGACCATTCAAAAACGCACCGGCAGAAAGATATGTGACCACGACTGGTGTGCCGGCCTGACCGGCGACCAGTTACCCTGCTTTGCGTGTTTCAACGCGCACAGTACGGAGAAAGATGGCCGCTGACGACTGCCGTCGGTACGGTGCCGACCAGCGCGAGGAGCCGACCGTCACCGCGACGCCGGCACAGGTCCTCCACGGCCACCCGGTCGGCCCGAAACCCGACGCGGCCGTCTGCATCGGCTGTGGATCGCCGCTGCGCGAGACCGACATCGTGTTCGCGTACGCCTATCGGTGTGCCGACGCTGCACAGTGGGACATCCCGCGGCTGTTCTGTCACGGCTGTGCGCCTGGCTGGATTCGGTCGCCGACGCTCGGGACGACCGAACTGCTGGTCGGCGGCCGTCTCGGCTCGATCGTACTGCCCACGCCGCGTAGCCCACGGCTATGTCTGACCGAACTCGCGCTGCGGGCGTTCAGTCCACCGACGGAGGGATGTGCGCCATGAGCCGTGAGCCACCGCTTGAGGCGTTGACGGACGTCTACGTCCGCCTCGAGTGTGACCTGCTGGTCGTTCGAGACTCGATCCTCACGGATCGCCATCATGCCTCGAACACGCACTACGAGGCCGACGACCCACAGAATCAGATTGGCGGCATCATCCCCGCGTTTTCGCTGTCGGGTTGGCTCCGCCACGGGATGGAACGCGTCGTCCAAGACCGGGGTGGAACGGCCTGCCACCCAGGCGAGGCGAACGCGAACTTTCGGAAGGACGACGTCTACGAGCGCGATCTCGAGGACGGCTATCATCCGAAGGGTAGCTGTCTCGAAGAGACCGACGACGGCTGTGTGGTCTTCGATCTCTTCGGGGGCTTCAACGCTCACCCGGGGAAGCTGATGCGTCGGCCGATCCGATTCAGTCCGGTCCGAGCGAGCGTTGACTACATGCGCGGTCAGGCTGAGGGTCACTACCGCCGGCTGAACCGGAACGTCGTCTCGCGCAACGATGCGGACGACCGCGAACCGCTGCGCAACGTTGAGCTGGATGCGGTCGCCAATCTGGACGGCTGCTGGCATCTCTCCTTCCGTGAGGTGAAACCGGCGTTTCTTGGGTTGCTGTGTGAAGCGATTGACTTCCTCCACGACCACCGAACGGACTTCCGGTACCAACTCGGCGGTGCGCGGAATTTCGGAGCCGGAATCGTCGACTGTGAACTGCTCAATCCGCTGTACGAGGACGACGAACTCCCCCGCGTCTTCGACCGTGCACGGACTCCGACGGACACGATGGAACGAAAGGACGACCAGTGGGCCGACGACTACCGGCCCGCCGTCGTTGACGCGCTTCAGAACCGGATCGATGCTCACTCGAGTGGAGAAATATGAGAATAGCAGTATATCGCCATGACACTCACAAACTGACCGGCCAATCCCATGCCCACGCCGACGAGACGTTCGCAGGGGTGCCAGTCAATCAGTCGGTCCCGCACGGCGCGGACGGCGATGCGGCGCGACTGAGTCGGCCGTCCGGAACGCCGGAGCTGACCGTCGCGAACCATACGTCACCGCACAGACTCTCGCTGCTCACGGGCGATTCGGTAATCACATCGGTCGAGCCGGCAGACCCCGAGATCAACCACGCCCTCCGGGAGCTCCTGACCGAGACGGATCCGAAGGCGATGCACGCTGCCTGGCTGGCGAGCGACGTCGCGGCGCTGTTCAACGAGTCGCTGTACTACCCCTACACCTCGTTGAAGTACCATACCTTGCTGGTGGCAGCGTTGGTAGACAACTACAGCGATGGTTACGAGTTCGATGAGCTACGGCTCGTGGTTGATCCACCTGACGAGATCGTTCCGCATCGGACGGTCTACACCGGTGATCGCTTTGCGCTCCGAATCGATCGGGACGCCAACCGCCGTCCGTCGGCACGGCTGGGAGCTCGTCCGTGGCGGTCGTGGGCAACGGTCTGGTCACAGTTATCCGGTCATCCGTTGACCACGGATAGATTCGACATGGTACTAGACGCGAACCTGCGCCGGATCCGTGCGTGGTCGACAGCACTCCAGTATCTCGAGGACTTCCAGAAGCATCTGCAGCAATCGGAAGTAAAGAAATAACGTACACAGATGAGAGAGATTCAACAAATTCATTGGGAGCTGGAGATGGATTACATCGGCCATCCCTACTACGTCTCGGGGAACGCCATCAGGCACGCACTCGGACAGCAGCTCCCGTACGAAATCCATCGCCATCTCCACGCGAGCCACGGTATCTTCGTCCCGGGGCAGTTTGGGGTGTTTCCCGATTGGCACTCACGGTCGGGCGTTCGCCCGCATCTCGGGAGCAACTTACCGCCTGTCGAGCGCTACGAGGACCTGTTCCTCCTGCGCCGACCGTCCCAGCCGTGGCTCCTCGACTCCCGCCCGCGGGACGCACTGAACACTCACGACGTTCGTCGTCAGAGCGATCATCCGGCGTTGGCTCATGAGATGATCCAGGGCCGTCCCGCCGATGCGGATCGACAGCGGGAAACGACGAAGTGGTACATCCACGCCTATCTCCACGCTGACCGCGAGGATCTGTTACCCCTCGATGACCAGCGACTCGACGGCCTGCAGTTCGGGGGCAAGCGCAACTATGGGTACGGCTGTACCCGTCTCAAGGAGACCCAACTGATCGATCTCGACGCGCTCGACTACACCCAGCTCGAGGAGAGCGAGTGCCACGAACTGGAACTCGTGACGCCGTTCGTGCTGCAGTCGACGTATCCGGGCACGAACGCCGTCGACGTTCCGTGGTGGTGGACCGCGGACCGTGACGAACTCCGGACCCGTTCAGAGAAGCTCCTCGAGAACGACTCCGACTACCGGTGTGAAACGATCGACCACGGTCAAACGGTCGGCTACGCGGGCGATCGACCGGTCGAAACCGCAAAAGCAGGGATCACCCGCGTGGGGACCCACTCGAAGTTCGGGTTCGGAGAGATCCGCGTCCTGCCAACCCCTGACTCCTTGGCACCTCGAATAAAGAAACCAAATAAAAACTAACTAGAATGTAAGTCCTTCGTATATGATTCCGTCACGTCGCTGAATAATGCGACGGCCATCGACAACGACTCCATTTTTCATCGCGTCGAACTCCTCGTCCAGCGCAGCAAACTCGTCCCAGTCAGTGACGACGACGGTGCCGTCGGCGTCTGCAAGCGCGTCGGCCGCCGAGTCGGCGTACTCGATCTCTGGGAATCGCTCGCGCATCGGGTCGATCGCAACAGGGTCGTACGCAGCGACTTCGGCGCCCCGTTCCTGAAGGTTCTCGATGGTCGGAATCGCCCGCGAATTCCGAATGTCATCAGTTTGGGGCTTAAATGCGAGTCCCAGCACGGCGATGCGCGCCCCCTCGAGGTCGACGTGCTTTTCGAGCAGATCGAGCATCCGCTCGGGCTGCCGGTCGTTGACCTCGACGGTGGCCTCGAGCAGCGCAGGATCATATCCCGTTTCACGTGCGGCCGCGATGATCGCGTTGACGTCTTTCGGGAAACAGGAGCCACCCCAGCCGACCCCGCTGCGGAGGAACTGCTCGGAGATTCGATCGTCGAGGCCGACTGCCTCCATCACTTCATAGGCATCAAGACCAAACTCCTTGCAGATGTTTCCAAGATCGTTGACGAGGCTGATCTTCGAGGCGAGGAAGGCATTGTTGGCATACTTGATCATCGAGGCCGTTGCGGGATCGGTCTCGACGATATCGGCATCGTGTTGCTCGAGCAGCGGCTCGAAGACTTGGTGGAGTTTGTCCGTCGCCCACTCGGAGCGCGTTCCGTAGACGACCTTATCGGGGTGCATGAAGTCCGAGACCGCACTGCCCTCACGGAGGAACTCGGGATTCATCCCAACCTCGATGTTCTCGTTGTCGTTTGCACCGCGGTGGACGGCTGGCTCGAGGACGTCCCCGATGCTCATCGGCGTCACCGTACTCTTGATAACGACGAGATGCCGTTCCGATTTCTCGGCGAGTGCCTCGCCTGTCGCCTCGGCAGCTGCCTCGAGTGCGGTAAGATCGATGCTGCCGTCTGCGTTCGACGGCGTCCCAATCGCGAGGAACGTGGCGTCCGATTCGGGCACTGCGTCGTAGGAAGTGGTCGCCTCGAGCCGGTCGCCGACGTGTTTCTCGAGGAGGTCCTCGAGACCCGGCTCGTCGATCGGTGCCTTCCCCTCGTTGAGCGTGTTGACGATCTCTTCGTCGATGTCGATCGCCGTGACCTTGTGCCCGAGTTCTGCGAAGCAGGCTGCGACCGTCGTCCCGACATAGCCGCTGCCAATGACAGAGATATGCATTAAGTTGATTGCTCACGCGGATCTGTAAGAACGTTCTGGTACTGAACAAGAACCGCTTGGTAGAGAACAGCTGATACAAACATCAAATTCGCAGCTGATCATGACACTAATTACAGTAAGTAAAACCAACCGGAATAAATAAGAAATAACGTTACCGATGGTACTGGTATGTCGACAGGGAAGACTATCTGTGGTGCAGCCCTCCTCGGAGAAGACGGTTCGACTCTCGAGCAGGTGAGCGGATAATGTGTGGAATCATCGGCTACACCGGGACCGGCGATAGTGCACTCGACGTTCTCCTGACGGGACTCAACGGACTGGAGTATCGCGGGTACGACTCCGCGGGCGTCGCTCTCGCCGACGATTCGCTGGATATCTACAAGCGCGAAGGCGAGGTGTCGGCGCTCGAGGCAGCAGTTCCCGAGGACCCCAGTAGTGTCTCCGCCGGGATCGGTCACACACGCTGGAGCACCCACGGGCCGCCATCCGATGAAAACGCCCACCCTCACACCGACGAGGACAGTCGCATCGCGGTTGTCCACAACGGGATCATCGAGAATTACCAGGAACTCCGCGACGAACTCGCCACACGCGGCCACGAATTTACCAGCGACACCGACACCGAAGTCGTTCCCCATCTGATCGAGGAACGGCTCGCGGCGGGCAAGGACCGCCAGACGGCGTTCCGACAGGTCGTCGATCGGCTCGAGGGCAGCTATGCTATCGCGGCGGTGTTCGAAGGCTCGGACGTGATCCACGCGGCGCGCCACGAGTCGCCACTTGTCGTCGGCCTCGGCGATGAAGGAAACTACCTAGCGAGCGATGTCCCGGCCTTCATCGAGTACACGGACCGTGTCATCTACCTCGAGGACGGCGAGTTCGCGACGCTCACGCCGGACGAGGTGGTCGTTCGGGATGAAGCGGGCGAGATCGTCGAACCGTCGATCGAGGAGATCGCGTGGGATCCCGAGGACGCGGGCAAGAGCGGGTACGACCACTACATGAAAAAGGAGATCCACGAACAACCCCGCGCGATTCGGAACTGTCTGCGCAATCGGATCGCCGAGTTCGAGGATCGGATCGTCCTCGAGGAGCTCGCCGATCTCGAGCGCCCGACACGGATCCATCTCGTCGCCTGCGGCACCTCCTACCACGCCGCCCTGTATGGCGCACAGCTCCTCCGGGAACACGGCATCCCGACTCAAACCTTCCTTGCGAGCGAGTACCGCGCCGAGTCGGTCGCCGTCGACGCCGAGACGCTCGTCATCGGCGTCACGCAGAGTGGTGAAACCGCGGACACGATGCGTGCACTGCGGGAAGCCAGTGGTGCGGACGCGACGACGCTCGCCGTGACCAACACTGTCGGGAGCTCAGCCGCCCGCGAGTGTGACCACGTCTGCTACGTTCGCGCTGGTCCTGAGATCGGCGTCGCGGCGACGAAGACCTTTGCCAGCCAGCAGGTCGCGCTGGCGATGGTCGCGAACGCGCTCGTTGACGACCCCGACCCGACGCTCGTCGACGCGCTGCGCGAACTGCCCGACCAGATCCAGCGGGTCCTCGATGAGTCCCAGGCCCATGCGCTCGCCGACGCCTACATCGACGCGGGCGCATACTTCTTCGTCGGCCGGGAGTACACCGCTCCGGTCGCCCTTGAGGGCGCCCTGAAGATGAAGGAGATCACGTACAAACACGCCGAGGGGTTCGCTGCCGGCGAGCTCAAACACGGCCCGTTGGCGCTGGTNGAGGGCGCCCTGAAGATGAAGGAGATCACGTACAAACACGCCGAGGGGTTCGCTGCCGGCGAGCTCAAACACGGCCCGTTGGCGCTGGTCACCGCAAACACCCCAGTGTTCGCACTCCTAACCGAGGGCTCGAGACTAGAGAAGACTCTGGGCAACGTCAAGGAGATCCAGGCCCGCGACGCTCCCGTGATTGCAGTCACCGACGTTCCGGAGACCGTCGAGCGGTACGTCGATCACGTGCTGGAGGTACCGTCGAGCCATCCCAAACTGACGCCGATCCTGGCGAACATCCAACTGCAACTCGCATCCTACTGGGTCGCGAACCAGCTGAACCGCTCGATCGACAAGCCGCGAAATCTCGCGAAGAGCGTCACTGTAGAATAGGTTGTCCTCGAATAACTACGGAAGGACGTTCTTGGCGCTATCGGATTCCGAACTTCGGTCGAATATCTGTTGCCGGCCCGTCCGCCTTTAGCGAGTATCGCAGAATCCCATTATACTTAAGAGAATTATTTGAATATCGACGTGCGATCAGTGCTGTCGGTACCAATCGACGGTCTGCTCGAGACCGTCAAACAGTGAAACGGTCGGCTCGTATCCTAGATCGGCTTGAATTGCGGAGATGTCGGCCCCGCTGTGGCGGATGTCTCCATCCCGTCCCTCGGTGTATGTGATTTCGGAATCGGAATCCGTGACGTCGACGATCGTTTTGGCCAACTCCTGAACGCTCACGGTTTGGCCGGTACCGACGTTGTAGGCTGTTCCGACGTGATCCGTCGTGGCAGCTTTGAGGTTTGCTTGGACGATATCGTCGATGAACACGAAGTCTCTCGTCTGCCCGCCATCGCCGTGAACGGTGATCGGGTCGTCATTGATCGCTTGGTCACAGAAGATGCTAATGACGCCGCTGTAGTCGCCGGCGGTCTGTCCCGGACCGTAGGCGTTGAAGTACCGGAGCGCAACGGTCTCGAGGTCATAGAGGTCGTAGTACCGTCTCGCGTAGTGGTCGATTGCAAGCTTGTCGATCCCGTAGGGCGAAGCTGGCGTTTTCGAGTCGGATTCTTCGATCGGAACCCTATCGGGATGACCGTAGATCGCTGCGCTCGAGGCGAGCACAACTCGAGCGTCCTCTCGTCGTGCGGCCTCGAGTAGTTCGAGGGTCGCCGTCGCGTTGATATCGTGGCTCGTCAGCGGCGCTTCGACCGATCCCTGGACGCTGACGAGGGCCGCCTCGTGAAAGATCAAGTCGACGTTTTCGGTGGCTCGCTCAAGGGTGTCCTTGTCTCGGAGGTCGCCTTCAATGAGTGTCGCGTCCTGAGGTATCTTCGATCGTTCGCCTGAAGTCAGATTGTCGAGGACGCGGATGTCGTTTTCTTCGACGAGTCCGGTTGCAAGATGGCTGCCGATAAACCCCGCACCACCCGTGATGAGAATCGTCTGATTCGACGGCCACTCCATGGTCATATGGGATCATATCCGAATCTAACACATGTGTTTATTGATCTACTCGTCTGAATTGATGTTGAGGGTAGCCTGGAATATTATAATATAAATGAGGGTATTCGCATCCGAATATTATATTTAGATTGTACTATCCATATCTGTAATTGTCTTGTTTACAGTTTCTTTGATCGGTCCATCATTATTAATCTCGATAACATCAATTTCCATATCTTCAAGCAAAGCAACCACATTGGAACAGAGGTTACTAAGCTTATTCTGAGTAGCAAGAGGTTCTTCTGCCCAATCTTTTGCAACAACTGTTCTCTTTCTTTTTTCTTGTCTTTGGAGACAGACTGTTGGTTGAGCAGTTAAATAGACTACTGCCCTTGGTAGTGGTATGTCTTCTAGGTATTCTTTTGCTAGCGACAGACCTCTGTCACTTCGCCAAGCAATTGCTACTGTCTTTTGGAGAAAACCTTCATGCATGCAAAGAACTTCTCCTGTTTCTCTTGATTCCATACCTATTTGATAGCAGCTGGCTACCCAGAGACACTGTCTAGATACTCGGTTTGATTCATACTGTATTTCCTCGCAAATATCTATAACTTTCGGAACATATTCGGGATGCTTTTGGATGAATTCCGGGAGAAAATGATTACCAACACGATATTTTAAGAAAGAATCTGCTATATAATTCCAGGCTTTGTCCGGCATTAAACGCTGGAGCAAAATATGTTTTCTTGTCGTTAATAGTCGTGCACAAACCTCTCCAGGTAGGCTACCATAGTATCGACTCTGCTTCGAAATTTTTTGATGTATTGTTGATTTTCCCACACCAGGTGGACCAATAAATTCAACATGTTGTGACTTGTAGGGCATGCGGACGAATGTTGTATGGCGACCATACTAATATCTATGATTCCAATTTCTGTAGGAAGATTCGGCCATATCGCCTAAGCGGGTCTGGACACCCATCCAGAATTCTATTTATTTCGTCGATGCTTATTGCATTTAGCTTGATGGCACTAAAGCTATATATGCAAAATCCGATTGGTGGTATAAACACTAAAGAAGCTACAGTACTGTCTATTAGATTTGATAATAATAGTAGTGGTACAGCTGTAAGGATTACCGTTCCAAGAATTCGACTCAGTCGGAGATCCTTAAGCGGATAGAAACCAAGTCTATGGGCTGAAAAAAGATGGAAAAAGAACATTGATCCGTAGCTTATACTAGTTGCAATAGCTGCACCATTCATTCCATAACGGGGGATGAGATATATATTTAGACTTATGTTTAAAAAAGTCGCAAAACCTGTAGCAAGGATCAAGAGACGCATATTACCTTTTGCTTGCCCAATAGATAGAATAGGACGTGCAGCAGCAAGCCCAATAGCTCCAGGAATAAGAAGTAATAATGGCTTTATGCTATTAGAGAAGTCCTGTCCAAGATATAGTGGCACGAAATCATCCACTAAACTAATGAGTCCAATTGCTAGTAATGAGGTGAATAATATAGTATATCGTGTTACCTTAGAAGCAATGGAACTGATCTTTTCCGTTTTCCCGTTTAGCCACAATTCAGAGGTTGAGTGTACTAACATTGTCTGTACTGCCAGTGGAACAAACCATAGAAATTCAGCAATCACAAGTGCTCCTTTATAATATCCGGTTTGCTCGCTCCCAGCCAATGGGTTCATAAGGAGTATATCAAATTGATAAAGAGATCCCAACATAGCCATGAACAACATATTGGAGAAGTTATATGATAGTAGGTCTCGGCGTGGAAAATTAGAAGGTGTTAACTTAGCGACATAGCTGAGATCTAAATCTCTCCGCAAAAAGAATATGGCTATAATACTGGCTAGAAGAACTGCAAGAATTTCTCCAACGAGTACACCCCATACTCCCCATCCTACATAAATAAGAGCGACAGAAACTCCGCCGAACATTGCTTTCCTCAAAATGAGTAATGGATCAGAGTACTTTTCCCTATTAAGTCCCCGGAGAGCGTTTTTATTAATAGAAAATAATTGTCGTACAATTAAAATTACTACACCAAGGTAAAGGTACAGAATAACATCGCTCCCTATCAATGGATCTACAAGACCTGTATACAATAGAAATATTGTGCTAACGCTTGCTATAGTGACTAATACTATTCCTACTCGAAAGTAGAACGCAAAGACGAGACTTTCCCAATTACTGTAATCTCTGTTCTCAGCAATATATTTTCTTAGCCCTGTAGACACACCAGGCGATGTTATAAGAGAAAGTACTGTAATAACTGAGAGAACAAAAGCGTAGTTTCCGTAGTTCTCGCTTCCTAACAATCTAATTATTATTGGTGTTATTAGTACTGATAGTATTAATGTGCCGAATTTAGATGTTAGTACATATAGAAAGCCTGAAACAAAACTACGAGACATTATGTAATCTCCTATGAAATTTCTCATCCATTATTGTGGATTTAACTCTCAGCCATTAAACCTGTAAAGACGGCATGCGATATTTCAAATACCTGCCCAATTGTGTTTACTGAACTCTGGCGGGAAAATTTAATACCTAATTTGTATTCTCCTTCTCTAAAGGCTATTTTTGCTAAATTTCTATAGTGGTGGCCACGTATATCGATTCCTCTCTTTTCGATTGCTTCTATTTCATCGTTAAATTTTCTAAAGTATATTTTTTTAGCTTTCAGAGTGTCTTCGAGAGAAGGTGATCCTGTTTCTGTCTTTTTGACTAAAGGCTTATCCAAGTAGGCTATGTTCCCGATCTGGAGAAGACGGATAAGGAACTCCCAATCTTGGTGGCGTGGGAATGAACTATCAAACCCATTTAGTTCCTCTACTGTTTTACGCTTAACAAGCAATGTTGAAGTTCCACCAAGCTGAAGTTTAGTAGCTAAAAGAGCAGCAATTAGCTCACTACCACCTTCGTATCCTGATTCTCGATGGTTAATGCATGTATTGCCCAAAATTTGTCGTATTTTCCCAGAGAAGCCATTCTTTTCATGCTCAACACCACAATAAACAGCTACGAAGTGAGAAGGCCGATTCTGGAGTTCTTTTACTTGTTCCTCAATTTTTTGTGGCTTCCACTGGTCATCCGAATCAAGAAAAGCGATATATTCTCCGGTAGCTTCCTTAATACCCGTATTACGGGCAGCTGCTCCTCCCTTGTTGACCTCGTGCTGAATATAATTAATTCTGTCACCGTATGTGGTTGCTACTTCTTCTGTATTATCTGTGGATGCATCATCTACAACAATTATCTCCCTTGGAGGTATTGTTTGATTTAATGAGCTATTGATTGCTAGAGCCAACATTTCGCTTCTGTTGTATGTTGGTATGACGACACTTATATCACTCATATACTATCACCAGTTGTAGCCTACTAACGCCTCATTTGAGTATATTTTGTTTGAGGATTGATGGTGCTCTATGAGACTGATATCGTTATATTCTCCTCGGGTAGCATTATCTTCTATCATTATGCCGTCTGTCCGAAGGGAATCTTCTCGGAGAACGACGACGCTATTAGATCTATGACTTGAATTGTTGATATCAAGTGTTTCATATTCGTTCTCGGGTTCTAAAGTGTTACGTTCTAAGTAGCGAATAGAATAGTGGTCAGAATAGATATTTTCATTAGAAACTAATTTTTGATCGATTTGCTCAAGGCCTTGTTGTTCAGAATTGGAGAAATGTACCGGAGGACCTGTCCAAGAAGCTTCTTCAATATCAGCTCCGTTTGGTGTATTCACCGGTATTAGTATTGAGGATAAAAGAAACAAGACAATAACTAGTACCACTACCATTCTTTTGATAGGGCCCCATCTCTTCTTCAAACTCATGATTGATAGTGACCCTATTAGTCCCCTTGCCATCAGATACGACACAAATGGACTTAGAATAAGTATAAATCTGTCAAATCTGAAAATATCTGCTTGGGGGATGGAGGTGATTGGACTAGGAAGATAAATAGGTGCTGTCACCAATCCAAATAATGCAATCGCGCGCAACCACTTTTTATCCGAAGTAGTATAGATCACATATATGCCAACAACAGACAGTAGTATAATTATATACGTATTCACATAATAGATGGCGTGATGAAGTGATTGGCCCGCTGTATCAGTAACTTGTGCTTCCGTAGACACGCCTCCGACAATTCGGTTTAAGATAGTTACTTCAACAAAGTCTAATGAGAAGAAGATCCAGTGAAGAGCCGGTGCAACTGAAAGAATGACTAAGTGCATAGGTTTAATAATCAATCGTTCTCCCACTATATGGCTGCAAGCTAATAGGACTCCAAATAAAAACAAAAATTGAAGAATAGACACTTGGTGAGACAACGTCACAAATAATAAGACAAGTAAGAATAGAAACATCCAGTATGAATTCTCAGTTTTCATCTTCAAAAATAATAAAAATAGTAGTGTAATGCCAACAAATGCCATCGAACGGGTTATCATATAGGTACCATAGAATATGACATAGGGGTTACATAGGAAGAGTATGGTAGTGAGCATAGCAGTGCCAGTATTATCATCAAGTCTATGGAACATACTGAATACAATCCAGACAAGTGAGATATATGCTGCACCGGTTAGAAGAAAGAGTGATGTTTGAACGCTAGCACCAAATAAGTGTGATCCCATAGCTACGAAAATATGATAAAGAGGGAAAGTCGAATAGTGCACTATTTCCTGTGGTAATATACTACCAGAATCGTATATAATTTCTGAATAAAGGATATGTGGGAAAATATCCCCAAAACCATGGTACAGGTGGTAATTAAGGGTAACGCCATATATTATATTAATAAGGGTCAGAGATAAAAATGATAATAGTACTAATGGAGATGATCCGACGAATATAGATAAAACTAGCAAGCCAGCCAGTAGACCTAAAGATAGTATATAGTACCAAACTCTTCCTTGTGGTATTATTAAAGCCACTAGGGACATACAATAAATAATGATGAAAATTTTAGAGATGGATTTGTTAATATTCATACTAGAGTGCATCAAAGAGGAATTAAAGCTTCTTTTAGTCATCCTTTGAAAAGAGATTATAAGTGCTGCAAATAGCACTGGTACACCGACAGTAAGAAACCCAATTATTGACAAATCTGGCCTACCCATTAACAAACCTATGATAACACCGATTGAGACGCCTAGTACGATGACAGGAACATATAATGAAACGAAAAAGCGATTAACGACCTCTCTAATCGGCTTTCTGATTATATTTCTCATTGATATGTAGGAGGAGTGTTTACTAGGGTATCAACAATTTCGTCTGCCCTGTCCCCAAATCTTTCCGCTGAATGCCTCTTTGATGTTTTGTATCCAGCTTCAGCTATAGACTGATGTTCAGTAGGATTTGAAAGTATAGCTGATAGGATTTCTTCAAATGAATGAAGATCATCATACGGGAAGAGGTACCCATTTTCTGAGTCAATTACATAATCATTTATGCCTCTTCGATCCGAACCGACCACTATTGTCCCCGCAGCCATTGCTTCTAAACCAGTTGTTACGTATCCTTCAAACATAGATGGTATAACCATAGCCAACGATTCTTCGAGCAAATTTTTCTTTTCTTTTCCTTCTACAAAGCCTGTGAAGGTAACTCTGCTTATTTTTTCTTCCTTAGTCCTTCTTTCTAGCTCCTTTCTCTTTGGTCCGTCGCCAGCAATTATTAGCTCAAATTCTGGAAACTTCTCGGCCAATATCTTCCAAGCGTCTAAAAGCAACCCTACATTCTTTATATCTGTTATTCTGCCCAAGAATAGAACCTTCTTTGACTTTGGATCGTAGTTGTACCCAATGCTATTAGTGTTTATACAGGGCCTAAGAACGGCTGTTGAATCAAAATCCAATTTATTCTGAACTCGTGCTTCAGTACTAGGGCCGGCGCAAATTATCTGATCTGGATTCAAGTATGGCAGTAGCTTTTCTACACCGACTATTGTGGATGCTTTTAGTATGCCGCTCGTTTTTATTGCAGACTTCATCTTCAAATTATGGACTATCAGTGCAGAGTTGTTTTCTTTTGTATAATATTGGAGCGGGAGGTGCGGAAGGTGGGAAATGTTGTCAATGACCAGATCGTAATGATTACTTTTAGTTATTTCACTTACTTTTCTCCACCCTTGGAAAGTGTGTTTGAATCTTCCATATATCGTAGTAGGATTGCTATAATCAAAGAACTCGTAGTTTACACCCTCTGTCTTTGGAGCCTCATAGTTAAGTGATGAAGGTGATAGCATGTCTACCTGCCATCCTCTACTCGCCAACTCTGTTGAGAGGTTGTAGACATAATTCCCAGATCCACCACGCAACTGGGTATCAAACGGTGCTATTTTATCACGTATCAGCAGTTTTCCCTTCGTCATTATTTATGTTAATTAGAAAACTAGGTTCTTGCAACAAACATCTTACTCCAGGTTAGTATATGTTCGGATATGTATCCCCAGTACATAAATATACTGTCCATTTGGTAGTGAATATTTGCACCTCCATTCTTCAGAAGCAAATCATTGGCCAAGGAGAATTATGGCTGGGAATATAGTGGACAAAATAACTTTCATGCACCACCTGGCTTCGTTTCCATTTAGTTACCATAGCCTCTGTCACCAATCTATCCGTTAGCTCGTCTTCGCCTTGTATCAATACTTTGGCTCAAAGTGTTCCTTATTGAGCCCAGTAAGGAGTCGATACAGCATCTTGGATCCACCGGAGAACGTATTGGTTGCGGAGTGGAAAAACAACCCGAATCTGATCTGTCATCGTATTACTGGAGATAGCCGAGATCCTCTAATCGGTTCTTCGTATTCTGATCCATGTCTGCATCCGTATTGTCCTCTTCAGAAGTAAATGACTCGAGCCAGTCGTCCAACTGCTGCTCAAGCCTTTCAGCTTGCTCAGGCTCCGTTTCGCTACGATTGTCTGCCTCCATTTGGTCGACACTCACCTGGTAGAGTTCACGCGTTCCATCGGACCCACGAATAAGTTTCCAGTCGGTGCCTCGAATCGCGCGAAGGGAGCGATCGTACTTGTAGACCTCTTCGGAGGGATTAGAAACGCGCTTTTCGAGTGCATCCATCGACGGCTGCGGTGCCATGTATTCCGCATAGACGTACTCTCGCGGGTCGGTGTCCGCCTGCGGATGGAACGATTGCCCCTGAAGACGGTCTCTGAACTCGGGGGCCTCGATATCTGCGGCATCAAGCAGCGAGGGAGCAAGATCGGTCAACTGCACCAGATCAGTTCGTTCGCCACCGTTCGTGAACGCGCCGCCGTGGATCACAAGCGGAACGTGAATGAGCGTGTCGTAAAGACAGTACTGGTGATCCATCAGTCCGTGGTCCCCAATGTTCTCACCGTGGTCGCCGATAACTACGAAAACGGTGTCCTCCCACTCGCCCGCTCGCTTCAGTGACTCACGCAAGTTGCCGATCTGCTCGTCAAGATACGCGATCTCTCCCCGATAGAGTGCCCGAAGGATCTCGAAATCTCGCTCCGTCATTTCGAGATCGCCCGCAATGTACCGAAACGCGTCCTGTTCGACCTGCATTGCTTCTTTGAACGTCACTCCGTCTGGGAGATGCTGCTCGGTGTACTCCTGAGGAGGCGCATATTCGAGATGAGGTTCCATATAGTTCAAGAAGAGGAAGAACGGATCCGATTCCTCTCGATCGTCCAACCACTCTTTCACCCAGTCGTTGGCCCGTTTGGCTCCGTCGTCGGAGCCGTGGCGATGTTGAAAGAACGCATAGAGGGCGTTGAGGGCGTTGAGGGGTGGGTTCCCATCGAAGATGTGTCGTGCGAGTTCCTTCCACCGCTCTATCCCGTCGTTCTCCCGTGCGATCTTCACGGGATCCGCATCCGCTTGGACGAACTGCCAGTTTTTCCGGAACTGATCGAAACCACGATCAAAACCGAACTCGCCGCTAATCCACGTGTTATTCGAGACAGCAACGGTTTCGTGTCCGGCCTCGTCGAACGCTTCGATAACACTTGGTGCAGACGGATTGAACTGTTTTGCAGTCGCGTTCGAGCCGTGCTTCGAGGGGTACTGCCCGGAGAACACACTCGCATGTGAGGGCAGTGTCCACGGTGCTGCAGCGAAGGCGTTGGTAAACTTCGTCCCGTTGTCACAGAGGTCGGCGATGGTAGGTGGGGCTGCTGTTCCAAAGGATTCGTCGTAACGAGCCGTGTCCATTACTATGAGAACAATATTCGTCATGGCTTTTCCTCTCTAAATGGTTGCTTTCTGATGGATAGCGAACACACGGTTAGATACTTCGTTCTACAATTATTCATCTCTACAGCTCTTTAAGTCAGGAAGTTGTTCTTTTACCTCAGATAAATAGTTGGCGGTCTATTCTAACGTTGTCTCTGCTGTGGCGGGATCGCTATTGTCAGCACCCTCTCACATGAACTCCACATACCGACGTCAGCCTCCTGGAAGCTCTATGAGACGACATATTTTTAATGTTAGGTGGGTAGGCCTCAGATAATGAAAGTTCTAGTAACTGGCGGCGCCGGCTTCATCGGCGGCAACCTTGCAGAGGCCTTCGCCCATGAGGGCCACGACGTCACAGTCCTCGACAACCTCGACCCCTACTATGATACGGGGATCAAAGAACACACTATCGAGATCTGCGAGGAGGCTGTGGCCGATACTGACGGCACGTATGAGTTCGTCAACGGCGACGTGCGCGACGACGAGCTCACCGCAGACCTCGTCGGCGCCGCGGACGTAATCTACCACCAGGCCGCCCAGGCGGGGGTCCGGACGAGCGTCGACAACCCGCGCAAGCCCAACTCGATCAACGTCGACGGCACGCTGAACGTGCTCGACGCCGCGCGTGATTCCGACACCGAACGGGTCGTCCTCGCCAGCTCCTCGTCGGTGTACGGGAAACCCGAGTACCTCCCCTACGACGAAGAGCACCCCACAACCCCTGTTAGCCCCTACGGCGTCTCCAAACTCGCTGGCGAGCAGTACGCCCGCGTCTACAGCGAGGTGTACGGCCTTCCGACGGTCTCACTGCGTTACTTTACCGTCTACGGGCCGCGGATGCGCCCAAATATGGCCATTTCGAACTTCGTCTCGCGCTGTCTCAATGACGAGGCGCCGGTGATCTATGGCGACGGCCAGCAGACGCGTGACTTTACGTATATTGACGACGTCGTCGACGTCAACCGGAAACTCCTCACCGATGATTCGGCGGACGGCGAGATTATCAATGTCGGCAGCACAGACAACATCGATATCGAAACCCTGGCCGAAGTGATCCGCGACGAACTCGCGCCCGAACTCGAACTCGAGTACACCGAGGCCCGCGAGGCCGACGCCGAACACACCCACGCCGACATCGAAAAGGCGAACGACCTGCTCGGCTACGAACCCACGCGGGACATCCGGGAGGGCGTCCGGGAGTTCATCGACTGGTACCAAACCAACCGCGAGTGGTACGAACCGCTCGTCCGACAGTCATAACCGAACTGTAGCTACCAATCCTCTAAGGGACCGCTTTACACCCGTTCTCAGCGAGCGGACGTTCTATGATCCGTCTCCAGTCGATCACTACCCGAGCATACATCCTCGCCGGAGCTGACGTAACGTATACGACGTGTCTAATTCGCAAAAGCACTCTGTGTTCGAAAAATGTATATCCGTACCTGATGGGGTATTGAACACAATGAATGTCATGCGGGTCGTGCCGAGTCTCTACCCGGAGAAGATGGGTGGAATCGGACTCCATGCACACCACCTCTCGCGGCTTCAGGCCGAGGATGGTCACGACATCACCGTCTACACGTCCGATAACGGTGACTCGTCGCTCCCGGGCTGTGAGAGGCGCGACGGCTACAAGGTCAAGCGCTACCGGCAGGTCGCACGGCCGCTGAACAACACGATCACGCCCGGCATCGTCTCGGATCTCGTCCGGGAGGCCGAACAGTACGACGTCGTCCACATCCACTCCCATCTCTACTTCTCGAGTCTCATGGCGGCGCTGGTGTCCCAGCTGCGCGACAAGCCGACCGTGCTGACGAACCACGGCATCATGTCCCAGAGCGTCTCGAAGTGGGTCCAGCTCACCTACCTGCCGACGGTCGGTCGCCTCGCCTTCGAGTCCGCTGACCGAATCCTCTGTTATCACGAACGAGACCGGAACGAGCTGCTCGACCGCGGAGTCACCACCGACATCGACGTGATCCACAACGGGATCGACTGCGAGCAGTTCGCACCGACGGCGACCGACGGGGGCGACGTGTCCCAGGTAGCTGACGACGGCTCAGAGTCGCCCTACATCGCGTTCGTCGGCCGGCTCCAGCCCGGAAAGGGCGCGCACTTCCTGATCGACGCGTTCGCTCGGATCGCCGACTCGTACCCGGAGCGCAACCTCGTTCTCGTCGGCGACGGCCCCCAGCGCGAGGAGCTCGAGGCCCTCGCCCACGAGGAGGGCGTTGCCGACCGCGTCGAGTTCCTCGGGGAGGTCCCAAACGAACAGATCCCCGCAGTCGTCGGCGAGGCCGACGTGTTCGCACTCCCCAGTCTCGCCGAGGGGATGCCCCGAACGGTGCTCGAGGCACTCGCCTGTGAGACGCCGGTCGTCACAACGGATCTCAAACAACTCCGCCCGCTCGTCGAGGACGTCGGCCGGCTCGTCCCCGCGGAGTCACCGGGAACGCTCGCCGACGCACTCGCCGATCTCCTCGCGATGGACGCCGACAAACGGGATCGGATGGGCACGAGGGGCCGCGAAAGGATCCTCGAGAAGTACTCCTGGCGGGACACGGTCCGCCAGACGACGAACGTCTATCGGGAGCTCCTCGATGGGGAGGACCAGGCGACACCACAGCCCGTCGCCCACCAGTAGTGAACCGGCTGCCGGAACTGTGGGTGAGCCGACGTCGCGAGCTATCGGCCGGTTCCTCGCACGAGTGCTGGTCGCTCCCAACGCTCGACGCGGGTCGTTGCGACCGCGCCCTCGGTTCAAATACCGGCCACCACCTGTTCTCATCCGGCGTCGATTCCTGAGAGATCGGAGCCGGAGTTTTCTACTGAGGATAGTTTCATAAGTACAAAAATCTATTATATGATGACCACATCTGTCGGTACTATGCAAGCTGTCGTACTCGCCGCCGGCGAAGGCACACGGCTCCGGCCACTCACGGAGGACAAACCGAAGGGAATGGTTGAGATCGACGAGGAGCCGATCCTCACGCACTGTTTTGACCAGCTCGTCGAGCTGGGTGCAGAGGAACTGATCGTCGTCGTCGGCTACCTTAAAGAGAAGATCGTCGAGCACTACGGCGACGAATACCGCGGGGTGCCGATCACGTACGCCCACCAGCGCGAGCAGAACGGACTGGCTCACGCCTTGCTGTGCGTCGAAGAGCATATCGACGACGACTTCATGCTGATTCTCGGCGACAACGTCTTCGAGGCAAACCTCGAGGACGTCGTCCGGCGCCAGCAGGAGAAGCGGACGGACGCGGCGTTCCTCGTCGAGGAAGTGCCGTGGGACGAGGCCTCGCGCTACGGTGTCTGTGACACCAACGCCTACGGCGAGATCACCGACGTCGTCGAGAAGCCCGACGACCCGCCATCCAATCTTGTGATGACTGGCTTCTACACGTTCACGCCCGCAATCTTCCACGCCTGTCACCTCGTTCAGCCCTCCGGCCGCGACGAGTACGAGGTCAGCGATGCGGTCGATCTGCTCATTCAGAGCGGTCGGACGATCGACGCGATCGGCCTCGAGGGCTGGCGCATCGACGTCGGCTACCCCGAGGATCGCGACGAGGCCGAAAAACGCCTCCAGGAGGCCGAGCTGCCGGCGACGGCCGACTGAACGGGACGTTCTCACTCCCGCAGCGTGACCGACCGACCGTTCTATGACCTAGACCGCGAGCAGGATGTCGTCGAGGGACAGCGACTCCGCCATCGGCCCCTGGTGGGTAGCTCAGACCCGTCCACTCGACTGCAAGACACCGGTCGGAACGACGGACCGCCAAACAGCGCCGCCCGCTCGTCAAGGATGTCGGCCGGCTCGTCCCCTCGGTGCCGCCGACGCGTTCGATGACCTCCTCGAGACGGAGCGGACCCGGATGGGACACGACGGGCCGCGAGAACGGGCAGGTGACTGCTTGGAGGGAGTCTCGGCGGCCGGTCGTACGGCAGTGCCTCGACGACCGTGTACTGGGTATCCACACCCCCATCAGGAAGTACCATCACTGCGGTTCGCTCGGCGCGTGTCACAGCCGCTTCTATGAGTCAGTGAGCAGGCGTTCTTCCCTGCCGGACTGCTCCCGGCGGGCAATTTCTCACCGACTCAGATCTCTACTGTAACTCACTATTCAATAATTATAAATACAAACAATAGAATGAAAGAAATACACTCAAACGGAGGGCAATGGTGGAAAACGTTATCGTCGAGTTACAGAACGGCCGCCGTCTCACGTTCGACGAGGTCGTCGTCTTGGATCGAACAAATGGGAAGTGGCTCCGGTGTGTCCGCGCAGAGCCGAGCTCTCGCGAGAACCTGCCGGAGACAACGAAGTACTACCACTTCGCGAGCGACGTCGATCAGGTCCGCTGGCGGACACCGACTCCCGAGTGAGCCCAGACGACGAGGTGCGGGCGGCGTGGCTCCAGCACTGACGGCCGAGGAGATTGTCAACTTCGAGGTCGCGCGGAGTCCCCTTCTGCTCACGGCTTCGCCGTTCGCATGGTCAGCGGAACCTTCGGTTCCGCGCTATCCTCAAGGAGCAACCGGAGGGAGCGAGTATGGAGGGGGAGAGCGCGTTCGCATCGGTCACAAGCACCAATCTATAAGTAGCCATCCACTCACATTGAAGTTGTGGCAGACGACTACGTGCGTCGGACGGCAATCACTCGTCTTGAGGTTACGGACGAGCAACGCGACCTCCTCGAAGATACTATCTCCGAGTGGAAGCGTGGTTGCCAAATCGCCACGGATATGGCGTGGGGAAATTGTAGCGCGAAAAGCGACGTACAGCCCCTCGCCTACGACGACGTACGCGAACACACCGACCTCGGTAGTCAGCACGCGATTCTCGCCGCCCACCAAGCTGCACAAGCCATCACCGGCTGTATCGAACGTCGGTCGAAAGGCAAGAAGGTGAGCAAACCGACCTTCACCGCACCCACGGTGAGGTACGATACTCGGACTATGACGCTGTTTGATGACGATACGGTGTCGCTTTCCACCACGGAGAGTCGCGTCCGGTGTGACCTTGCTCTACCCGACGCCGACGATGGCTACCAACGGCAGTACCTCGATTCAGACGAGTGGAGCGTCACGGAAAGTACGCTCACCGCCCGTGATGGCGACTACCATTTACATATCGGCTTCCGCCGACACAAGAATGACACCGAGCGGAACACCGCCGAGGACGGAACGGTTCTCGGGGTTGACCTCGGTATCGAAAACCTCGCCGTCACAAGCACCGCCTACTTCTTCAGCGGGCGGGAGTTGACCCACAACCTCCGCGAGTTCGAGAAGGTACGTGCCGGACTCCAGCAGACCGGGACGCGAAGCGCCCACCGAACGCTCGAACAGTCGAGTGACCGCGAACTTCGCTACGTCCGTGACGTACTACACCGGGCGTCGAACGCCATCGTAGACGAAGCACTCCGGTACGACTGTGACGTAATTGTGTTCGAGGACCTGACTCACATCCGCGACCGAACCGGAGCGTCGTGGGGTCACAAGTGGGCGTTCCGAACACTCTACGAGCAAGTGGAGTACAAGGCCGAAGCCGAAGGAATCTCGGTGAAGCAGGTGGGTTCGGCGTACACCTCGAAGCGGTGCGCAGAGTGTGGTTTCACAGCAGACGAGAATCGCCCGACCCGAAACGACTTCCGGTGCGTGAAGTGCGAGTCGGAAGCGAACGCGGATTACAACGCAGCGAAGAACATCGGGATGCGGTATGTCCGTCGGGGCCAACAGTCGTCTCGGCGGACGGGCAACAGTCAACTTGCCCTACAGTCTGGAACAGTGATGCCAAGTGGCGGATTTACCGCCCACCCGGAAGGGTTCGAGGCCGAGTTCATGGACAAGCCCCACCCTCCACGAGCGAACCCGTCAGGGTGAGCGAAGTAGGGTGGGGTAGTTGACCAGGCGACACTAACCCGATCGAAACTGCATGGCGCCACGAGGCTCGAGTGTCGCGGGTTCGGCACTCTCGGGAGCAGTGCTGACCATGCGATCGAAAGCGATGATCTAGACCTACAGTGCCTCGAGGCAATCCGAGAAGCCCACGGTGGCCGTCCGAATAACGGTCGAACCGAGAACGACCAGCTAACGTCGCCTTCCTCCCAATGGGACTCGAGTTTACCACGATGCATGCTTCGAAATATTAATCTCCCTTATATCACCATAGTTATTAGTATCTGGCCGCGAACGACTCAAGTATGCCACACTGTAGCGACTGTGGAGCGTACGTCACCCGGGATTTCATCCGAGTGTTCGGTGCCGACGGGACCGTCTCGGGTTGTCCTGACTGTACGACTTACCGGGACCTCAACAACGGTGGCGCCGTCGACGGCGCGGGCGAATCCCGTGCCGAGCAACTGAGAGGAAAGAAGCGCCCACTCTGAGCGCTGTCGCGTTGAACTCCACTCCCGGTCTGGCGCCTCTCAGTCCTGTTCGGTGTCTCCATCGTTCTCTCCGTCGTTGCGCGTCTCGCAGTCCCCATCCGAGCCCCCTCTGTCGTCGGAGTCGAGGTCGGTTTCCGGACCGATCGGTCCGGAGCGAAACTCGATGACCGCCCCATCTGGAACCTGTGTCGCGACGGGTTCGGAGTCATCGAGGATTCGGATAACGTCGTTCGTTCGGTAGAAGGCAGTCGTCTCGTGTGCGATTCCTAGTGCCTTCCGGAGGGTTGGCAGCCTCGTCTGTGCTCCGACCGTTACTGTCGTCCCGCCAACCACAACAGTGTGTGACATTCGCCGTTTGTCATGTATATCTACACATAAAAATATCTACTGGCTATGTCTGTTATGAACGAAGTCCGACTCGGCTGGGACAGCCAGCACACTGGTTGGACACGGGAAACACACGGTACCACCAATTGGATTTCATTTCACCTCGTGCCGAGGCTGTCACGGCGACAACCAGTTCACGGGGTGACGCTCAGTCCCAGTGCCCTGGTTAACCGGCCAGTCCTCGAAAGCAATGAAGTCGAACACGCCCGTGTATGCCAGCCAGTCACGACTGCGGCAGTGACGGCGTACAGGGGTTGGGACAGAACCCAGCGTGCCGACGCGCCTCGAGCGAGCAAGAAGACCCCTGGATAGCGTTCGACAGGGACGCCGACGGGCCGAGGCGGCATCGTCTGACATTCGTCTGACTGGTGTTTTTGAGGGACAACATACACTATGGAATATGGACACAACAAGCCTCAGGGGCACGCTTGCTGAACCGCTACCGGGAGCAATAACCGACACCACGCTACGACCTGCCGGACGCGTATTTTCTCACCGACACGGGGGGCCACAGTGAGCTACGGGAGTTCGACGGCGGCCCGGCGACCGGTTCCCCTCCTGTTTCTGGCCGTTCTGACCGTCTCCCTCGCTTTGCTCGGCTACTTCGGACTGGTGAGTCTGTTACTCGAGTACAGCCACCCCTAATCCGCTCGCGGGGACAGTCCATCCGTCTTCGACGGGTGGTCGAGACCCAACTCGCCGCGGTCCCGTCGAGCTGCGAGTGCCAACTCGTGATGAAAGGACGAAGCGGTGGCCACCTTCGTGGTCCGGAAGCGACCGCGAGTCAAAACGCTCCCGTGAGACCACACCTGGTGGCTCGAGCGCGGCGGATTCAACACGCTCCTTCGCCCGGACAGGTGGGTGACGACCGAGGCTCGTGGGCGTTGAACTGATACATCCGAGGGAGGTGTGTGCAACGGTCCCCGCCTCGGTGATCGTTACGAGATCTCGTGTCTGGTCGTACGTGACGAAACCCGCATCCTCGACCGTTGGGACGTGTTGATGAGACAGACTGAGAGACACCTCCACAACGACCTCAGCGGAGATGGCGTCGATTGTCGTTCCCTGCTCCTCGACGACGAGTTCGTCCGCGAGATCGGCAAGTGCCACGACGCTGTGTCCGCGGACGCAAGCTAAGACAGTTCGCCGGCGCCGGTGGGCGAGAGCTGCGAGCTGGGCGTCCGTGTCAGCGCGTTCCATTGGTAGACAATCACACGCTGGACTGGCGATCAGACATAAAGGGGAGGGCAGGCCAACCGGCGTTCTCAGTGAGGGCATGTCTGACTGAGTTTCAAGTAGTCGGCTGTGGTGGCCGGAACTATGCAACCACCGGAACTGGGTGTCGAAATCGCCCGCAAGATTGCCGCCGAGAAGGGGGTCGAGCCGGCGACCCTCGAGCCGCCGGTACAGGCCGTCATCGACGTGACGGCACTCGAGCGGCTGATTCACACCGGCCCACACTCTCGGACGGAGTTCACCGGTGTCGTTTCCTTTACCTACGGTGAGTACACGGTCACCGTCGAACAGACGGGTACTGTGTCGGTCATCCCACGGTCAGAACTCGAGCCGGGCGCCGACAGCCGACCGCAGCCACGAGAGGCCTGTGACACGCCAAGCGACCTCGCGTAGCGAGCCAGCTACAGAACCGATGAACAGCCGCAGTTTCGTGTTCCCTGCCCACTGGTTTTGGACACGCCAGACCGAACGATCACAGTGGGCCGTCACCGCGAACGGTGACTCCACCCGACCGTCAAACATAATCGTGTCACTAGGTACAAAACTAACCTTCTTAGAAGGATTTAATAATACAGTCGGATTCGAAACAAAGGGGCACCCGTGGAGTGGCGGTGCTCACACTCGAGGACTGGTTCGCCTCGAGTGGTGGTGGCCGGTCTCCCGCTGACCGGGAGGAGTTGGTGGCTCTTCCACCCTCTCCCACGCGACGGACCCCCTTATGCAAACTGAAACCCGACTCAGCAGCGGCCATGTGGCCGTCCAAGGGTAGTAACCATCATTCAACGCGGTGAGGCCGTGGGGGACACACCAACCCCACCCCTCGAACAGCAGTGGTTCATCACAACTGAAAACGATTTTGGCCAACATCATCCCGACAGGGTGCCAAGTCGTCGCTAGCCTGCCGAGTGTCCTCCCGAAGAGAGGAGAAATCAGTGCCTGGTGCTCTCACGGTGACTCACTCTCCCTCTCAGTCGGTTCACGACTCGCGTGCTTGACGGACTACGTACAAACGTGAGGAGAGCTGGCTCTCGGTCGAGCCGGATGGCCCAGGAAGCGATCTCGAGTAGTGCTCGAGTATCCTGACGGCTGTTGGTCGATGGACCGGTGAAGTACAACGAGGTGCACCTCACCACCAATGCGACGGGTTTCCGAGTCCTGTCGACCGACAGCGCAGTCCACTCAGAGTAAGAAGAGTACACCCAAATCAGAGGCTGCTGTAAGAGGCCGTCGCGAACACCCACCAAGGCGTGGATGTCGTCCCGAAACGCTGCACCGGTCAAGAACACCGAAGGGCAGTTGACTCCGTCAATACTGTGAGGGAACGACGAAACAAACCCGGGTCAGATGATTCCGTTCTCTTGGAGAATCACGAGTAGCGACAGACCAATTCCAGCCACTCCCGCGATCCACATGAGTTGATCTTGGTTTGGTATCATCGTGTTTGTGTGTGTATACTGAATATAATAGTGTATTGGTTCTGACCGGTATCTGACCATAGAAAACCGTGGTCACAGACCACTCTTCATCAACAAGCACTACGCACACGCAACTGGCAGAGGGCTACCCCAATTTCATAGGTGGGTCCAAGCAGAGTGCCTGGGGGGACGTCGGACGGCAATATCATGGGATCTGAGGGCGGCGACACGATCAACAACGAACGCTCTGCCGGCGAAAGCCACCGCGGGTAACAGATACTTTACAGTCCGGCATTCGGTCCCGCCCGTACGTTTGGTACCACGGTTAATGTGATCGGGGTGTGAAGCCGTCGGCGTATGGAACGCGCGACCGTTCGTGTGACCGGCGTCGTCCAGAGTGTGGGATTTCGACCGTTCGTCTACCGGCGGGCACTCGCACACGAACTCCGTGGAACAGTTCACAACCGCGGTGGCGCCGGCGTCCGGATCGAACTCGAGGGGTCGAACGAGAGCATCGACGCGATGCTCGACGACCTCCAAGAGGAGCCGCCACCGCTCGCGAGCGTGGACGCCGTCAGTGTCGACCGCGACCGGGTCTCCGAGGCCGTATACGACAGGTTCGAAATCGTCGACTCCAGTGCCAGCGGGGACGGCGGCGGAACGATTCCACCGGACACGGCGATCTGTGCGGCCTGTCTCGAGGACGTTCGTGATCCAGACTCCCGATACCAGGGGTACTGGGCAACGGCCTGTCTCAACTGCGGGCCGCGCTTTACCGTCATCGAGTCGCTGCCATACGACCGGTCGGCGACATCGATGGCCGCATTCCCCATGTGTGAGGCCTGCCGAGAGGAGTACGAGGAGCCGACCGACCGCCGATATCACGCCCAGTCGATCGCCTGTCCGGACTGTGGGCCGCGTTTGCGCTACGGCGAGGCGAGTGCCGACACCCACCCGACGAGCGACGCCGAGAACGGACGCGATCCGTTTCCGGGAAGACTCGAGAACACCGCCGACGGCACGGCGGCGATCGAACGCGCCGCCACAGCGCTCGGCCGCGGCGAGACAGTTGTCCTGAAGGGGATCGGCGGCGCACACCTCGCCTGCGACGCCACCAACGCCGCAGCGGTTGCCCGCCTCCGCGAACGGATCGGCCGACCCGAAAAACCGTTCGCCGTGATGGCGCCGAACGTCGCCGCCGTCGAAGCGTTTGCCTCCCTTGCCGCTCGAGAACAGGAGGCACTCGAGTCACCAGGACGGCCGATCGTCCTCCTCGAACACGACCCGTCCCAGGCGGAAGACGAGGGGTTGAGACTCGCAACCGGTGTTGCACCCGGACTCTACACCGTTGGGACGATGCTTCCCTACTCGGGGCTTCACTATCGCCTCTTCGAGGCGGTCGACACACCGCTGGTACTGACGTCGGCGAACCGTCCGGGGACCCCGATGCGGACCGCCAACGGACCCCTCGTTGCCAGTCTGGGCGCCGTCGCCGACGGCTTTGTACTCCACGACCGCCGTATCGTTGCCCGCTGCGACGACTCTCTCGTGCGCGTCGTTGACGGAAGCCGACGGCTGCTCCGTCGGTCACGGGGGTTCACCCCGACACCGGTGTCGATCGACTCCGTACCTTCGACGCCGATACTCGGGGCGGGTGCTGACCGCGACGCGGCCGCCGGCGTACTGCATGCGGGGGACTGCTATCTTACCCAGTATCTCGGCGATATCGACGACTCCGAGAGTCTCGCGTCGTTTGAGAGCGCTGTCGACCACCTGCTCGACGTGACCGGCCTCGAGTACCCGCCGATCGTCGCCCACGACGCCCACCCGGCGTTCGAAACCACCGAGTACGCCCGCCGACTGGTCACGGATGGCCTCACAGAGCGCAGTGTTGCCGTCCAACACCACCACGCCCACGCTGCAAGCGTCCTTGCCGAACACGACCTCGAGCGCGCCGTTGCGCTGACGCTCGACGGGTTGGGGTACGGCCCCGACGGCACGCTCTGGGGCGGAGAGGTGCTCGATGCCTCCCTAGCCGACTTCGAGCGTGTCGGCGGCCTCGCGCCGGTTCCGATGCCGGGTGGCGATCGAGCGACACGATACCCGGGGCGGATGGCCGCAGCGCTGCTTTATACCCGAGAGTCGGATCGTGTCGTCGACCACCTCGATCGCCATGACGTCTCGTTTCCTGGCGATGACACGGAGCCCGACGACGTCGTCCGACAGCTCGAGAGCGGCGACAACGTCCCGCTGACGAGCAGCACCGGCCGAGTCCTCGACGCGGTCGCTGCCCTGCTCGACGTCTGTGACGAACGCCGGTATGAGGGCGAGCCGGCGATGAAAGTCGAGGCACTCGCAGCCGACGGGAAACCGATCGCAATCGATGTTCCGACGGCGCGGGCCGATGGCCGGCCCGTAGTCGACACCCCGGCACTCTTCGCGGATCTCGTCGGACTGCGTGAGGCGGGCCACTCTCGAGCCGCCGTCGCGGCGACGGCCCAGGACGTACTCGCCCGGGAGCTCGCCGACCTCGCGGTCAACGTCGCGACTGCTCGGGGCCGAGAGACGGTCGCACTAACCGGAGGGGTGGCGTACAACGATCACATCGCGACGCGGATTCGCGAACGCGTTACCAGTGCGGGTCTCCGACTGGTCGCCAACGAACGCGTTCCAGCCGGTGACGGTGGCATTGCCTACGGACAGCTTACGGTAGCAGCAACTCGAGCGTCCCGAGATCAAGAAAGCAGTTAACCCACAGTGTAGGTCGATTCTGACTACAAAGACGACTCGTACTCTGCACAGAGCGTGTCAACCCGTTGAGAGAAACAAGTTCGGAGCGTGTGACAGGCCGAACTCGATTGAGAGCTCCGTGCTGGTTCCGCAAAAGTCTGAGTCGACCGTAGTGAAAGTGAATTCTGAGGCCACTTAAGAGGCATCCACCCACGTGCAATGATGCTGGGAAACCGAGTGAGACCTCGCACGCCCAAATCTAGGCTGTCTCCAGCCGTTAGCCAAGCCAGTCGAGGATCTACGTGATACACAAGCAACGAAGGTGGCTTACCGAGGAGCGACCGTGTCGCCGGCTCGAAGCGTAAGCGTCCGGTCGAACGGACCCTCGAGCGACTGATCGTGACTAATGATCACAAGCGCCGACTCCGTACGGTGTTGCACGTCAAACAGTACGTTGGTGAGACGATCGGTCGTCTCGGGATCGAGCTGTCCGGTCGGCTCGTCGGCCAGGATGACATCGGGTCGGTTCGCGAGCGCGCGGGCGATTGCGACCCGCTGTTTCTCACCGTTGCTGAGCGTCGCCGGATACCGATCCACCCCGTCGGCGACGGCGAGCGCCTCGAGCAGTTCGTCGACCCACGCCTCGTCGCGATTGCCGCCGTGGTGCTGGGGCAACAGGGCGTTCTCGCGGACGGTCAGATCCGACACCAGCTGGTAGTCCTGAAAGACGACTCCGATCGTATCCCGGCGCAGCCGGGCCCGCTGTCGTTCCGAGAGCTTACTTGTGTCTGTTCCGTCGACCAGCACTCGCCCGCTGTCGGGCGACTCGAGCAGTCCGAGCACCGAAAACAGCGTCGACTTCCCGGCACCGCTCGGTCCCTGGACGAGCGTCCGCGAGCCGGCCGGGATCGACAGGGACAGTTCCTCGAGAATCGGTTGGTCCCCGCGACGAACCGAGACGTCGTCGGTCTCAAGTACAGGTACATCCATAGTTTCGGCTATGAATTCTTAGCACGTTATTGTTTCTGTATTGATATAGTATGCTGTACGACTAATTAACTAGTGGGATATCTTAGGACATATCTGCTCTTGTAGAGTATAGCAAATATTCTCGAAATGCCTTGAGGGTAGTGGCTTCAGTAGGAATCCACGATTCTACTACTGTGTTCTATGAGTCAGTGAGACAGTTCTTCTAACCTTTCCAAGACAATGTTAGACGATTGACTTGGATTATAAGAAGAAGAGTTTATGGTAACTATTTTAACAGAACCTTTGCGTTCAGAATACTTTTCCACTATATCCCTAATGTCATCATATGTTTTCTCACATAGTCCGGATGCTTTACCACTATTTTCCCTCGATATTTCCTCAAGGCGACTAAGGTTAGATTCTCTTTTCTTTAACCGAGATATCGATTCTTCTCCATCGAGCTCAACCAAAACAACAACATGTGTAGATGGGTCAGGAAAAATATCAGATATTCTGCATAGAGGATTATTATTCGTACTGCTACTTGTGAGACGAGTAGACCACAAAAATTGATATAGCCCTTGATCTAATATTTCGATTCCAGAGGCGGAAGTGGACTTCTGATAAATAGTATGTATATATAAGCAATATAGTGTTAATTTTAAAAATCGACCAACGACCGCCGCTGAGTTTTATGTATCGACCAAATTATTTGTAGGGATTGAACTGGATGACGAAGAGCACTCAGTAGTGCTAATCCGACCATTATCAGGTGTCGCTTAGTGTTTGACTTTGTCTCGTGTGTCAATGAATATGTTCTATTTTTGATTTTCACTTCTTTGGGACGAAGTTGGTTTTCTAGTTCATGGGCGATCGTTGACTTACCTGATGCAGGATTTCCCACAAATTCGACGACAATTGGAAACCGTGTCACAAATATAGGGTACTACTATAATTAAATAATAGTACCGATGAGAAGTGAAAGGTTCACAACGTCTTAGTGATGGATTTCTGAACCGCTGTTGTTATATATTTTATTTTTATTGTTGTCTAGATAACTATCCAAATCGTAGTTTAGTTGCCAAGTAGAGCCATCCAATTCACTCCCCCTTATGAGGAATTCCTCTTGCTCACTACGAAGGTAAATATATCCATGTGAGTAGTCATTTATTTCTTTACTTAATAAGCTGTTATTAAATTGGTTGAAATCATTTTCTATGTCTATCTCCATTGCTTTGGAAGTAGAAATTCGATCAGCATAAACGGGATTCTCAGAATTACTGATTATGAATTCTTGCCCCATATATTCATCTTTATCTAGATAATATTTATGTTGATTAGGATTGTCAGCAATGGCAATCGGCGCAAGGGAAAAAGACAATACTACACTAATAGCTATAATAGCTATAATCGACTTTCGGTTCAGTAATGAAATAGCAACAATAGAAAGCGGGGCTAAGATCGGTTCGCTCATCAGCAACGCTCGCTGTTGTGGTAATACCCCACCAACCGTTGCTACAATATATAAAAATGCAGCAACAGCGGCATAGGAAAGTAGCAGGGCTTTTTCTTCCGATAGATCTGTGGTTCTCAATGAGTAGACCCAACCGATTCCTGATAGTCCGAAAAGGACAATTACATGACTATGCCAAATAAGTGGATCCGAGACACTCTCTGCTGCCGTCGGTACGACAGATATACTTTCTGACTGCACGAATACTCTCGAGAAGGCTGAATAAAGATAATCACCAACATAGATCCACTGGAAAAGTACCAAAACACCTCCCAAAGCCATTAGAATCGCCCAGAAACCATACCGTTGTCGTCGACCTTGAGAATTGCTCTGGATTATACCATACTCCCCTAGAATAGAGGTTATCATTATCAAAAACACGACAATAGATATTATTATTGTAGCAAACTTGTGTGAATATACAATAGTGGCCATCGTTAAAACGACTAAAAGAAGTGATCTTTGGCCATCATTATTTAGAAACATAGATAGAGAAAAGACCAGGACCAGCGTAATCAGAAAGAGATGATAATTTGGATTTGGTTCAAACGCAAAATAACGATACATAGGAAGCAGTGATCCTAATCCTGCTGCGGCTATTGATTGTTTCGCTTCCAAACCTAACCGGGAAGAGAACAAGTAAACAAACATAGGCACTAGGCCAGCACCAGCAGAATAGATCACAAGTGGACTAATATATTCTCCACCAGAAATGAGATTATACATCGATGGTAGTAGATAGAACAGTGGTATGTCGTTATAAAAACCAGAATGAATATAATCGGTTGTACCAGATTCTACGACGCTACGAACTGAATAAGCAAATCTACTCTGATCTATTCCAATTGTCGAATAGGCTATTGCATGGTAATAAACAGAAACGGTGGAAACAATAAAACTCAACGCGCCGATGACAATTCCCTCTCTAACGTTACTATATAAATAGAGAGCCAGAGTCAAAAGCACACAAGTGACCATTGTCACCGGCACAATAATATAACTTAAGCTAAATATATAGGTGAGGGTAGCCACTATTATAATAATAGATGGCGGTAGAATCGATAATCTTTGCCGAGCCATTATTCTTTCCTAGAAACTCCTCGGCTACTATAATATGGATGTTTTGATTATTGACTGCAGGGAGCCAATATATTATTATGAAAACGATCCCATAACGGATTGTACCTCAGCCCGCAGTTCATGGTTGAGAGCCAAAACAGAGAAATAAACAACGGCACCAATTGTTATAACAGCCATCAATGATAAGATACTACTGACTTCTATAACTGTTAAGATCGCCCATAGAATTATTGTCATAACGGTGGTTGCTCCTAAACACCAAGTGGCCGTCTTCCAATCGATTGTTACGGTGAGTTCCTGGGAAAGGTACCACCACCTTACTAAGAAACCAATCGTGAGGGACAACGTGGTACCAAGTGCAGCACCAGCAAGTCCGTAGCTTGGGATTAACAGTAGATTCAGAGCTATGTTTCCAACAATATCTACTATTGACGCGATTGTAACGCGGTCGGCCCGGTTGATCCCTAAAAGGCACTTACCGATGACGGCGCGGATCATTCGTGGTGCTTTTCCAATCATGAGAATCACGAGTGCTGCAGCAGCAACAGTGTATTCTGCTCCGAAAGCAAATCTAAGAATTTCTTCACTGAGAAGCCAGGCCCCCCCTGCAGCAGGAAAAACGAATATCAGACCAGGAGTGATAGCACGCGGAATTAACCTCTCGAGGCTCTTAACTGAATCACTCTCATTCCATGCACTTATCTGCGGGAATATTGTTTCGCTTATCGCTCCAATTAGTACCTTGAAGGCTTGTGAAACACGCCACGCAAATTCGTAGGCAGCGACCGCTGCCGGTGTCATAAATATGCTTATCAAAAATATATCCATCCAATTATGAACTTCTCCATCAATGGATGGAATAATGCTATAGATTCCGTAGCTGACCAGAGACCAACCAAGCGTGAGATTAGGCCTTCCAAATGTAGTTCTTTTTCTGTAAAAAGCCCAGATAAGTTTCACTACATAGCCAAAAATGAGCGAGTATACAAGGCCGTATAGGCCATAACCAACCGTAGTAAGGACAACTCCTGCCCCGATCCAAGAGACTGCATATGCTAACTGTATAATGGCTGTATCACCCACCCGAAGCTCTCCCCGAATTGTTGCGATCAATAGATCACTTAATTCTCGAGCCGCGAGAGCGATTATTAATAACAATGTTAAGTCTTCTCCAAGATACATTGTTAAATAATCAGACGTAATCATTATGGATATTGAAACGACAAATAGTAAGAGAGCTTTTATCAAAAAACCAGTTGTGAGGTATTTTGATTTGTTGGTACCTTCGCTTATTCTTTTTTCAACAGCCAGTCGAATTCCTAAATTGGAGGGTATTACAAGGAAAGAAAGGATGGCCTGGAACATGAAGAAAATTCCAAGTTCTGTTGCGCCAACAGTTCGAGCAAAATAGGCTAGTCCGAGAAACTTAATCCCAGATGAAATAGATCTTGCAGAGAGTATTTTAGCTCCAGATTTTATTAAATCCATTGCTTTGATGAATATTGGCTCGAAAAATGTGTGTTTCGAAATAGTGGGCTCTTATGTAGAGACATCCGATATAGTATATCGATACTTTCCTGAGTCAGCACGATCAATGCTTTTCGGATAATCAAACTCAACAGTAACATCCTCACCAAGAACTTTCTTTGTCTTGTCTGATATCTCTTCGAGATCTGACTGGGGTGGAGTTTCTGTGTCAGATACTAATCGAAATACAACTCGGTCATTATCAGTCTGGTGAATTTGGAATTGATTAATCCAATCGCAGTAATATAGCGATTTTCGGAGTACTCCAGGATAAACTAGAGATCCATCTAAAGCAACAAAATGGTCAGTCACACGTCCTTGAACATCAGTTATCATTGGCCAATTACATCCACACTCGCAGCTCCCTGTATGAAATGCTGCTATATCTCCGATTCGGTATCGGATGAGTGGCATAGAAAAGTTAGTCAACGAAGTGACTACGATTTCACCTGACTCTCCCGGTTCAACAGGACTCATAGTATCTGGATCGATGATCTCTATATGATGAATCATAGGACAATAATGGAGCCCTGTTGTCCATGCACATTCACTCGCAATAGTGCCAAATTCCCGAGACCCGTACCGATTATGTACAGGACAATCAAAAACTCGTTCGATTTGATTCCTCATCTCTGGGCGCAAAGTTCCGGCAGTCGTCATTACTGAATTGGGAGAATAAATTGCCACTTCGTTCTCCTCTATGAAATTTGCAAGGTTCGCGACTGCTTCAACATATGCATGAATGGTGTTAGGCTTTACATCATTGATCTTATTGGATGCAGTTCGGAAGTCTTCTTTGCGCATCGAGTATGCATTTATCCAAGTAACGTTCCGAAGCCACCTACCGAGCTTTGTTTTAATGCTATTGCCATTGGACAAATCTTCTTCTGAGCCCCAGAGCTTAATTTTCGGTTCTGAAATCTGTCGACCCCCCCAACCATCAAAAACTATTTTTAATCCTTCACGGAAAGATGCATAATGCGCATCTTGGACAAACTCAGTCGGTTGCCCCGTTGATCCACTAGTTGCGTTTTTGTACCAATCTCGGTCCTGAATACCATCTCCTTTCAAATCTTCGTAATTTTCTTTGATATCCTCTTTTTCAAGCAGTGGCAGGTCACTCATTCGAGTTGCTTTCGGAGCAGAATCAAACTTCCTTTTATAATATGGAACATTATTATAGGCATAATCCAACATTCTTTGCAACCTTTTTTGATTGCATTGTTCTATAGCATCTGGAGATAGTGATTCCCAATGACCAATAGTGTTATGCTTTTTTAAGACAGAGCGTCGATACCTGAGAATTAATTTCCAGACGTGCTTTCTCAATACCATATTCAGTGGAATGTTGTCTTAGACTTAGATTTGTTGGTTTCCTGCCTGAGATATCAAACATAACAGGTATCATAGTCCATTCTAAACTGGGTTCATTGTTAGGATGGCCAACACAAACCGTCTATCGAGTGGTTCTCATAGGTTTGGTAGTTATAGAAATGTACGAACTGTCAGTCCATTCATGTGCGCTCACTCAATCGATCACTCATAAGATGTGAAAAATTCACTCGGATTTCAGAGATCTAGAACCACTTTTCATAAGAGAGTGTTTAGCTTCATTTTAATCCTCACCATGGAGACTCACGAGCATTAGCATAACCCAATCTATGGCTACTCACTTCACAATCGCAGCAAACTATATACTATATCCTGATCGGTCATATCAGAATAACTTATATGCCCAGGAGTGTGTACTTGTTATTAGTGACTAAAAAAATACAGACACTCATTAATGTTGCTCGCAACCAGGGTTCGCTACAGGCCGTACTCGCAGTAGCAGAAGCAACGCTCCCGTCGCCCTATGCGGAACGCTCAGCGTTCACCCGTGATTTTGCGAACCAAATCTCTGAGGCCCCGTCCGATTGGTCTGAACGGTTCGAAATGTGGAGAGATGGGTTCTTACCGAAGTCATATTATTTATATAATTTTGATGAATATTCGTCAAGGTCATATCTGACCGATATTCACGAAGAGCATGCGTGGAACATAAATGGATTATCACAAAAACATGTAAATGACAAAAGAAAGTTCCACCATTTGCTATCAGATCGAGGATATAAGGAGTACCTGCCAGAATATTTTGGTGACCTTTTCCAAGGTGTTCTTATTGGGTCTGGTTCAGATATTTTTTCACTTTTGGATATGAAAGGTGAACTGGTAATCAAAGGCCACACAGGGGCAGCCGGCAAGAAAGTCTATATTATTAAGTTTGACGGCGTAGATTACTACTTTAATGGCAAACCACTTTCCAAAGTCAAATTAAGAAATTATCTTTCTTCACTAGATGGGTATATGGTAACTGAGCTTTGTAAACAGAGCAAATATATTTCAGAGATTTATCCACATACTCCAAATACGATCCGAATGATCACGATGAATCCTCAAGATGACGACCCGTTTATTGCTCGTGCAGTCCACCGGATCGGAACTAACAGATCTGAATCTGTAGACAATTTCACTCAAGGCGGTCTATCTGCTGAGGTCGGCAGGTCCGGAGAGCTAGGATCTGCTGTCCGCTACTCAGATACAACTGTTTCTTGGCATAGTTCTCATCCAGACACTGGTGCTCAAATTCAAGGAGTAATTGTCCCCCAGTGGGAATCAATCTGTGAGACGATTTTATCCGCTTCGTCCGACATACCCGAACTCAGATATCTTGGATGGGACATCATAGTCACAGAAAAGGATGGGTTTAAAATAATCGAAGCGAATGCAAACTCAGATACAGATTTGATTCAGGTGCACGAACCCCTGCTAAGAGATAGTCAGGTCCGAGATTTCTACCGCACTCAAGAGGTGATTTGATTGGTGAAATTAAATACGATTTTCAATGATCTGTGTCTTTGGTATTAAATCGATCATTTTCGCCAGCTATTTATCGTTAGTAGACTGAACTCGCCCATTCAGAGTCAAAATGAGTACTGAAAAACTAGACCTTTGCTTCATTTCTCCTAAACTATATCACTATGTACATCCCACTGAGGATAATGCTGCTGGTGGTGCACAGCGCCAGCAATATTTAATTGGAAAAGAGTTGTCCTCTAGAGGACACGACATATCTTTTATTGTTGGAGATTATGGCCAACCAAATAGAATAGAAATCAATAATATTAAAGTTTGGAAGGGATGTCCCAAACATGATGGTTTAGATGGGAAATTACCCGTACGTATGGTAAAACTTCTATATGTGATGAAGAAAGTTGACGCTGATATATATTATGTCCGTGGTGCCCCACCACTCTGCGCAAGTATTTATATGTTGTCAAAAGCACTAAAAAGTAATTTCGCGTTTTGTTTAGCCAATGATAAAGACGTAAAGAAGGACGAGATAAGCCAATTCCCGTTCTTTGTGAAAACCGCTTATCTCCGGGCTCTTTCCGACGCAGACTTTCTGGTCACGCAAACAAACAAGCAAAAGCGTATGACAAAGAAATTGGTTGGACAGGACTCGAAAGTCATCTCTAATGGTTACACGGTGGAAACCCAACAAGATATCAAAGATCACAATAACAGAAATACCGTGCTCTGGATTGGAACGGATGATTACGATCAAAAACGTCCTGATCGCTTCCTTGATTTGGCTGCGTCCCTTCCGTCAATGGATTTCACTATGATCTGTCGGCAAACAAATGACGTTCAATATCACCGAGAGTTGGAACAGAGATCGAAGTCAATACCAAATCTCACGTTCATCAATTCTGTTCATCCAGACGAGATATATAAATATTATAATGACTCATACATGCTGATAAACACATCTGAATATGAAGGGTTCCCCAATGTTTTCCTTGAATCTTGGAAATATAAAACACCAGTTATTTCGCACTCATTTTCACTGGACGGATTATTATCTTCAAAATCCGTTGGATATGTGTCTGGTTCAATGAAAGAGCTGATCAAAGATACTTCAAAATTAGCAGAGGATGTGGAAAAGAGAAAACATCTTGGAGAAAATGGTAGAAACCTACTACAGAACGAGTTTTCAATAGAGAAAGTTGCAGACGAATATGAGAGCTATATGATAGAGATGGAAAAAGCGAATAGCGCTGTCTAATCCAGTACCATTTCGGCCAAATATTTCTAGCAATCGATAGGTGCATTCTTTGATTCATATAATGATGTACCAACTATTCAACACATGCGTGTACGTTCCCCGACTATCCGCCTAAGTGTCTTGGAGCGATCGATTCGCGTTTTGGGGATGTAATATCACTTTCTGACGAGGTCCCAATCGGTACAGTTCACTTGCTCGTTCAATTCTAATCGAGAGAGTGCAACTCGATAGTCGAATTGATTACAAGAAACTCTAGCTTCAAGCAGATCATGTTTTCCGTAGAATTCACGCAGAAACACAATGATCACTTGCTGTTAACATTAATAACGGTTTCGTCAACAGCGACCCGCGACAACACCTCGTCAACAAATTGCATCCGCTATCAACCAGTCGGGTTATTAGTTCCAGGCTGTCTGTGAGAGCGTCCGACGCCTAGTTCAGCGAAAGTAGTTATTATATAATGAAATAAACGACCGGTCTGATGGAAACGGATGGCGAACGCCGTCAGGCTTTGACTCTTTGCCGTCCGGTCGTTCCTGTAGTTCTCGCTGAGCAGGTCCACTAGCAGTAGTTCAAATCAACTTAACGAATCACTCAACGTCTCAAACCGGTTTGGTTAGACAGTGCTAATTGAATTAATTCATAACTTTTCTTTGATTTTCGTTATTGTCCCAAGTAAGCCATTTCTTTGATACGACATGAGGGCCTTTCCAACTGTGGACTCTTCTTTATTGGTGTATAATGATATTCCACCTATTTGTGTAAAAACACGGTGTTGGTTAGTGGAGTTTATTACTTTAGCTGCTTCCTCAACATCATGATATTTCCCAGCTCCTGGTGATTCAATATCTAACAGTCTCCCATGAAAAATTTTAACTTTGCCTACCGCATGGCCTGGATACCGAACCATCAAATTATATTCTGAAGGAAGTGTAGCAATTCTTAAATTACTACAATACAATGCCCGTCGAAACGCTGGTTGATTTCGAGTTTCACTTTCCGTACTCAGTTGATCGTAATTTTTCTTCCAGGATTTAATAAAATCTCTAAATCTAGGTGTGTTTTTGTATAACAGAACTCCAGTATTGTATTCTGGAAACGAATCCGGTACGTTCGGGATTTCGTATGATTTTTTATTTTGATTGTGGGCAGCAGCTATATCAAACTCATCTAACAGGTCAAAGACTTCCTCAAAAGAAGAATCCGCATAGATATCGGTGTCAATGCACAGTGTTCTGTCAAAAGGTGTATTTAAAATATATCCTATTTGGTCAGAAAAATCAAAATCAGGATTACTTATTTTTATATATTCATCAAAAACCTCTTCAGTTACTTCCTCGTTAGACATGATTGCGATATCAATATGAGGCATATGCTTTTTTATAGATTCTGCCGATATAGCCGCCTCTCGTGCAAATCTTTTCCCTGTTGCAATATATAAAACGCCCTTTGTCTCCATATTGTAGGGGATAAATCGACAGTATATAAGACCCTTGGTTGTGGGCCATATTATATATAAAGAGTGTTAAATCGTCCATCTACTCCTACATATATTCGGATATTACTATAGTTCCAATCTATTTTGGGACTTTCTCAACCCCAATACCATGCTTCCTAAGCAGTTCGGCGGCAATCGCTTCAGACCAATTTGTTCGAGTTGGGAGATCGGTCCCATAACGAGTTACTTCCGTAAGATATCCTGCTCGGCCAAGATCAGCAGCAACCTTATGGATTAGACGGGGATGCTCACCTGCAAGCGTATTGCCGACTGTGAACTCGTAGGCGCTGTCGTACTCCTCGGAGGCGTGGATCAACTCATCGTTCAGCAAGCGATTGACCCGACCTGCGATCTCTCGAGAGCCACCTGCAGCGGACGGAAAGATCGCCTGGCCGAACCCGCTGGGTCCACGAGACGATCCCCAGATGCCCATCGAACTATGCATATCGATAACGGCCGCTGGATCCATTTCGGTAATGAACTCCCAGATCGCCTCGGCGATCGATGTCGTCGGTTCCTGACCGGACGGGAACTGCTGGTTAAGATCGCCATCAGGACCGCTATACGTACTGTCGCGAACCGCGGGTGCGTTGGCCTCGGGAATCACGACGAGCGTTCCCTGCTCGAACTCCCACTCGCGGACTGTGTGTGCGGCGTCGATTCCAGCCCGTTCACTGCCGTGTACACCACCAAGGACGACCACGGTCTCACCCGCCGTCGGCGCCTCACGGATATAGGCCGGCGTCTCGTAGCGCGTTCCCGAACGCAGCGTTCGGACCTCCTCGGTGACCGACTCCCCAGCACTGACCGTCCCGAGCGTGAACGAGCCGAGTACCGTCGCCGAGCCGCCGACGACAAGGGCTCGCCGGCTGGTAGTTAATCGCTGCTGTGAGTTCTTTGTTGCCGATCTGTCTTGCATTGTAACCATACAAGAAAAGATGACTATAGTATATAAAATTAGTACAATTCATACAGTGGGTAAGAGCTATATGTGAGGTACCAAGACACATATCTCACCAACTCGGAACGTCGTCGACCGGGAACACTGCAGCCTTCCCAAAAGAAGGTCCTATACGCGGATTATCGGCCGATCTGTCCTCCCTGACTCACTCCTCGACGATCTGGTCGGCTTCGAACTCGACACGGTATGCAGCCGTCTCAGCACACTGATCGAGCGAGAAACTGTGCTCGGAACTGTTCTCCGGATCAAGGCTGAAGCGTGCAGCGTCACTGGAGAGGTGATTTCCATCGGCATCGGTGATCATCCCAACCCCCTCGTAGTAGAGTTCGGCAGTTGCCGACGTGTTGTCCATCTCGACGTTGATGTTACAGAGGTGTGAGCCCTCGGAGGACTCCCAAACGAACTCGTGGTCGACCTCGAGCAGATCCTCTAGCTCGTCATCGAGTACGAGCTCCGCATCCAGTTCGTCCGGCTCTGACGAGTCGTCATCGGTGTCGTCCTCATCCGTCTCGTCGGCCTCCCCGTCTTCAGATTCCTCATCAGCGTCTTCATCGGCAGGTTCCTCGTCGTCGGTCTCCTCGTCTGCTTCCTCATCGGTATCGTCGGCTGGTTCCTCATCGTCAGCGTCTTCATCTGCTTCCTCGTCCGTACCGTCGTCAACAGGCTCTTCGTCACTGGCGTCTTCATCCATTTCCTCATCGGGATCGTCATCGGCAGGATCCTCGTCACCGACATCGTCGTCTGTCTCCTCGGGTTCGTCATCAATCGGTTCTTCGGCATCGTCATCGGCCGGCTCATCGTCGTCCTCGGCTACTGCCCCGTCGTCAGTATCCTCCGACTCATCGTCGTCAGGAGACGTACAACCGGCGAGGACCCCGACTACCGAGACACCTGTGACTTTCGTGAAAAGCCGTCTGTTCATACTTGTACATGATTCCTTCGATTAATAAATCTATTCAATAAGATTGAAATCACTCCGTGCCTCGGTTAGCTCGGAGAGTCTCTCAATACAGGTTCCTGTGGAGTGAATTCTCTCTCTCGGTCATATCCCAGCGTCACGAGCTGTCCTCGGTACGGCCTTGCTGCTCCCGGCCTCCCGTGGCAGCAACCAGCGGAGCCTCCAACAGACGAGTGGCAGATCCCGGCTGTCTGGTCTGCCAGCGGAGCCTGCTCAGAAGTGAGGGGGTGGTGTAGCGACAGCGCTACCGTTTCGAAGTAGAGACCAACCAGACCGGATCGTGATATCCAATGGGGAGACCGGTACCACCGAGGCCGGTCGTAGACGCTTCTCAGTCATCCTCGTCGACCACTGTCCGTTGGTGACGAACCCCGGTGGGGTTTGAGTGCAGTTCGCCGTCGAGAAGCTGTTCGGTCACCGGCATCGTCAACACCGTCAACAGCGTGTAGAGTTCACCGGTATAGTTCTCTCCGTTGCAGTGAGCTCGGTACAGCTCGCGGATCGCGTTCGCATCCGGGCCAGGAGATGCGTCGGCCAACCGCCCGTACTCGCTGAGCACTTCGGTCGGGAACTCGAACGAGCGAAGCAGTTCGACATCGTCCAGCCACGGCCCATCGGTCATATACGGTTCCGGTGGCGATCGGGTGGACAGATGCTTCTGCCAGAGCTCTAAGAGGTGTTCGCCGACATACTGGATCGGAAACGGCCGTGAGAGTCCCACTCCGGTGCTGGCGTGAGGGATCACCGCAAGAGATGGGTCAAGCCGGGTCACCGCCTGGCCAACGAGATCGCGCTGGAGCCGGTATCGGGGCGGCATCGACAGCGAGAGGTCCAACAGCCGGTTGTCGAGAAACGGTGACCGGTACGGAAGCATCCGACGAAGATCGCTGTGAACCCGCATATCGTCGTCGTTCGAAAGCGGGTAACAGCTCCCGTAGTAGACCAGGTCCTCGAGCGACTCGTAGGTAACCCCGTGGTGGATGATTCGGTCGCCGTCACGGTAGATGTTCGACTCGAGGATCGTCCGGAGATCGGTCGGCATCTCGAGGTTGTCGTGGGCGCGCTCGAGCAGCAGGTCGATGTACTCGTCGATCGTCTCGATCGAACGCTCGATCGGGACCGCCATCGAACCCAGCGGTCCAAGTGACACCCTCGGCGATGGGACGCTGTAGCCGCTGAACAGTGAGTCGCTGTACAGCCCCGAGAACAGACCATCCACGCGATCGGTGATCTCAGCTTCAAACCCACTCGTATAGGGCTGACTGAACCAGCCGTTGAACGAATCAGCCCACCGATTGCGCTTGAGCGCCTGGATTCGGTAGGCTGCGCCGCGTTCAAGCAGGTGGAACTCCGCACCGGCTAGGAGGGCGATCTGAATCGCAGTCCGGGCCTCGCGATTGATCCAGTCGTTCATATGGAACGCAGTCGCGTCGTCGAGAGCCGCCAGGATGAGTCGCGAATCCCGCCCCCCCGACAACAACACACCGTACTCGTGGTCGTCTCGTACCCACTCGTCGATCACCGTCTGGAACCGAGCAGCGAACTCCTCGACGAACCACTCGAAGGACTCGTCACGTGGCTGGTAGTGGGGACGCCAGTACTGGTCGGTCCCGATCGAACGCTCGTCGAGCACGACCGAGGTGATCGTTCCCGGCTCGAACTTCTCGACTCCCTCGAGCGGTGTTCTGACGCCGAACGTACATCGGAACGCAAGATATTCGTGAAGATAGGCTGGATGGTACGCGGTATCGACTGCCGGATGGAACGGAAGGTACTGGATGTTCGTCGAGAAGACGATAGCCCCGTCGTCGGTCTGCGTCCAGTAGATGGGGACCGTCCCGAACCGGTCGGTACAGATGGCAAAACGTCGGCGAGTCTCATCGTAGAGCAACAACGTATAGTTCCCGTTGAGTTCCTCGAGGAACGCGAAGCCCGACCGTTCATAGAGGGACAGACAGAACTCTGCGGAGGTGAGGTGGTCGAGTCTGGCCCTGTAGGCCTCCGAACCGTCGCGTCCGGTAACACTGCGACCGTAGACCTCGCCGATGAGCCAGCACCGAACCGAGTCCGTTTCGGCAGTTGTCGGCTGATGGCTCCTTTGAGATGTTGCAACGGCGACCTCGTCGGTCGTGTACCGTAGTAATTGAGTCCCAGGAAGCCATTCCTCGAACACCTTCTGGTCCAGCGATCCGTCGGTGGAAACCACACCATGTGCGACCGTCATCGAAAACCACACACGAGCCCAGTATTAGACGAGTCAATCCAGGAGATGAGTCCAGAGCCGCTGATTCTGGTTGTACCACGGCTTTGTTCCCATGAGGATGCTATTGTTCGACCAAACCGACGCTGTTCAGAACAACGGACTCCAAGCGAACTGACGACAACCGAAACACGACCTTCGATTCCCGGCATCACTGTTCTATCAATAGGGAGGTGCAATATATGTTTTTACTAGTGAAGGAGGAGTTCTTTATATAAGAGCCGTCTCGCGAACGCGACCACGCTGTGATTCCCCTCACAACCGAATCCGGACGGTGCAGGAGCCGTCCACTACTTCCTCTGGGAGCTTCACTTTCCCTACACTGTTAAAATAATAGCATAAATAGCCTTCTATGTTCCACGGAGGGTAAATGATTTATATTATGGGTTATTCTATCTTTAGGTAATATACTCTATCCGAACGACCATCAGCTCAATAACTGAAGGCCACAATAGTATAGTTTCAGAAATCAATCTAGCAGCAATACACTAATACAAGACAACGATGGGACGACGACCGGAAACCCAACACGACGGACACGAAACGGGTGGCGTGAGCAATGCGACGAGAGAGATAGGTGTGCAAAGATGACCCAGGCAGTACTCGATCTCGCGGATGACGATCATCAGCAGAACCTGAACAATCGATCCGGTTTCGAGTTCGAGACGACTGAGGCCATCAATGGACTCGAGTGTCGTCTCTCTGCTTGGACGACGGGCGCTCTTACAGCGTACCTGACTGACGGGTCAGGTAACGTCCTCGAGCGACAGTCGATCGCGACGCTCAGTCCCGGAGAGACGTTTACGTTCGAGACCGAACTCGAGGCCGACGAAACCTACTGGATCCTCTGTGATGCCCGGGGGTATGAGTACGGCCGGGGTCGGGCAGCAGTTGACTACCCGATCGAGAGCGACTCACTGGTCGCGACGACCGGGGTGTTCACCGGCGATGGGTTAACAACGAGTAATTATCGCTACTGTGTCGATCGGATCAGCCCGGCGTTCGGTGGTGAGACACTTGACTTGGGAAGCGACGAGGAGTCACAGTCGTGGAGCGGCCTAGATCAGCCATCTGGGGTTCGCATTCAAGCGACCACGGACGTCGCAGAGTTCGACTGTCGGTTGTCTGCAGCGACCAGTGGTGTCACCGAGGCGTATCTGACTGACGACTCTGGAGACGTTATCGACCAGCAATCGATCACCAATCTCGGAAGCGGGGAGAGTTTCTCGTTCGATACTGGGCTTGTCGCTGACGAGGCCTACTGGGTGCTGTGTGACGCAGACGGAGACAGCTACGTTCGTGGTCGTGCTGGAGCAGACTATCCACTGGAGAGCGACTCACTCATAGCGACGAACGGAATCTACGGTGGTGATATGGAAACCGGGGGCTATCGCTACTGTATCGACCAGATCCAGATTCCGGACGTAGACGAACCAACCGGTCAAGCTCTGAACCTCGGAACTGACGATGAGGGCCAATCCTGGGGCAGCTTAGACGACTGGTCCGGCGTTCGTGTTCAGGTCACTGAATCCATCCACGGACTCGAGTGTCGACTTTCGACAGAGACCGAGGATGTCACGACGGCATATCTGACGACGGACGATGGCAGTGTTCTTGAACGACAGACGGTCGCGACACTTGACGGAGGCGATACGTTCGCGTTCGAGAGTTCGCTCGAGCCAGGCGAGGCCTACCGGATCGTCTTCGACGCTCGCGGTCGGAGTTACGTTCGTGGCCGAGCGGCAGCCGACTACCCTATCGAAGGTACCGCCCTGGATATCACACACGGTATCTACGGTGGCAGTCAGCAAACCGAGAGCTATCGGTACTGTGTCGATCGAATCGTCCCGCAACAGACGAACTTTGTGACGCCGGACTCACCGGGTACAACGGATCTCCTCAATCTGGGTTCGGACGACGAGGCCCAGTCCGGGTTCACGAGCTGGTCCGGTGTTCGCGTCGAACTCACGGAAGCGGTTCATGGCCTTCAGTGTCGACTCTCCGGGGAGACCGACGTCACCACAGCCTATCTCACCGATGACTCCGGAAACGTTCTCTCTCAGCAGTCAGTTGCTGACGTGGAGTCTGGCGGAACGTTCGTATTCGATGATGTACTAGCCGCTGGTGAAGCGTACTGGGTCCTCTGTGATAGTGACGGTGAGGATTACACTCGAGGCCGAGCTCAAGTCGACTACCCACTCGAGAGCAACACTTTCGTCGCAACACACGGGATCTACACCGGGGAATCGCTCACCACTAGCTATCGGTACTGTATCGACCAAATAGAGACACTTCAGGGACGCGACGACGTCGATACACTGAGTCTGGGGAGCGATGCGGAGGGCCAGTCAGGGTTTACGAACTGGTCCGGCGTTCGTGTCGAAATCACGGAAGTAGCTCATGGATTGCAGTGTCGGCTCTCCGCTGAAACCGACGTCACCACGGCCTATCTCACCGACGACTCCGGAAACGTCCTCTCCCAGCAATCAGTTGCTGATTTAGAGCCGGGTGAGACGTTTATGTTCGATACTGGGCTCGGTGTTGACGAGGTCTACTGGATTCTGTGTGATGGAGACGGTGACGCCTATACTCGAGGTCGCACAGCGGTCGACTACCCACTCGAGAGTGACCATCTCTCGGCAACACACGGGATCTTTACAGGCACCTCTCTCACCACTAGTTATCGGTACTGTATCGATCAGATTCAAACAGTACGAGCGAACACGAACGTGGATACACTCGGTCTCGGGAACGACGAGGAAGCGCAATCCGGATTCACGGACTGGTCCGGTGTCCGCATTCAGGCAACGGAGCCTATCCGTGGTCTGCAGTGTCGCCTCTCCGGGGAAACGGACGTTACGGCGGCGTATCTGACGGACGACTCCGGAAACGTTCTTCGGCAACAGTCAATCGAGGGCTTCAACCCCGGAGACACGTTCGTCTTCGATGTCGAACTCAAGGCCGATGACGTCTGTTGGGTACTGTGTGACAGCGATGGCGAAAGCTACACCCGGGGGCGAGCAGCGGCCGACTACCCACTCGAGAGTGAGTTGGTCTCGGTTACACACGGAATTTTCACCGGTGAGTCGTTCACTGAGAGCTACCGGTACTGCATCGATCAGATTCAAACGACGCTGGCAGGTAGTGGACTGACGTCCTCCCTCGAGAACCGCTCGCTCGACGTTACGACCGTCGACGTCGTCGAAGAACCTTCGATCGACGAGAGCGGAGACTTGGCCGCGGAGCTCATCGCGTATATTACTGCCCAAAACGAGGTCAACCACGAGTTCGTCCTGCCGGCGGGGACGTACAACTGGAACACCGAGTTCGTTCTCCCCGATCCGATCGAGTACCTTGAAATCAGAGGAGAGCCACGAGCGACCCTCCAGGTCCGAGACCATAGCGTCAATGTCGCGTTCGAACTCGGTACCTGGGCTGACGACAACCCGCCCCAACACGTTGTCCTCCAGGATTTCGATCTCGACATTGCCGACCAATCGGAGCGAGACTCCGGATTCATTACGGCACACGTCGGTCGCTGTCTGATCGACAACGTCGAACTCGTCGGCTCGCGCTGGCGACACGGCCCACAGGGCGGCGGCCGGTACACCTGTCTGATCAACACGCGCGATCCGGAGATGCTCTCGATGGTCCGCAACCTCAGCTTCCCCGATGGTGAAATCGCCGACTCCGACGAACCGTCGGTCGGACACTCGATCGGATTCAGTGCCGACCCGCCACACGAAGGGATCACCCTCTGGCAGCAGTGTTATGTCGAGGACTACGTCGACAACGGATTCTACGTGAGTAACAGTGACGGCGAGAACCTCATCGTCCACGGGACAGCGGTCAACTGCGGAAACGGGACCCTCCGAATCGGTGCCGCCGACGAGGCTCGAGACTGTAAGGTCCTTTTGGATGCGGCTTCCGACCAGATCTATCCCGGTGCCGGCCTCTGGTTCCAGGGTGGCGAACCGCTCGCCGAACGAATCGAGATCGAGGGCAGTGACGCCCAGAACGACATCCTCAGAATCAACAGCGATGCCGACGGCGGCCAGATCACCGGTCTCGACCTCTTCTGTGGGCCGCCCGTCGATGCACCGGCGATCCGGTGTACGTATACCAGTGACACGGACCCATCCGGTGTGCTCATTGAGGATTTCACCGTCGAAGACGTGACTACGGCAAACGACAACGGCAGCGTCAGTATCCGTCGTCCGGATATCACGCTGAGTTCGGGCCAGATCGACGCCGAAAACCGACCGGCACTCGGTGGAGGCTACGATCCGGATCTCGACGACGTTGAACTGTCGTAACTACGTAAACAGCAGTCCGACGCTTTTCCGCCTTCCCTGTGGTCTTGGCTGGCTGCGTTCAATGCGTGTAGAACGTCGGAAACCGGAGCTTTCGACCGACCGGTCTCCTCGCGGTTGAACTCGTTGCGTTCTGTGACGTGACACCGGAGTCTGGGGCCGTTTCCTTAGACGACGAAACAGTGGGGAAGACGCCGACCCGATCGACGACAATTCCTCGACAAGCGCCCCGGATGCATACTGTCGAACGTAGAGCACGACGCGTCTCTCGGGCGGCGGGTCTGGCTGGTCGATCATGAGCGGAACCGTCGTTGGAGTTTCTCTAGACTAAAGTTCAATGATCAAGTAACCCACATAATACACATATTCATCAAGTCGTTCTCTGGGATGATACGGTCCATTACAATGTCTGCGGACGGATTCCCACGGCGAGATCACGGATGGCGTCGGGAAGTTCAACGAACGTCCACACCTCCAATCTTTAATGCCTGTCATTTCGACAACCTTCCGACCACGGGAAGCACAAGATCAGCGATGCCGTCGACTTGCTTATCCCAGTTGGAACAAAAGATCGATACAATCAGGCCCGAGGACTGGTAGATCGACGTCGGTTACCCCAATGATCGCGACGAAGCCGAAGACCGACTCCAAGACGAGGAGATTCCAGTGACTGCCGACCGAGGCGGGAAACCATCTAATCGCACAGCAGTAATTCGGTCGCGATCGTGTATTGTGAAGCGACTGAGCGCGATAATCGAAAGCGAGAACCGGTTCTCTCGAGCTTACTCCCGAACCTGTGTCTCCTGCCCCTCGTTGACCTGCATGTCGAACAGCATGGCGAACATCAGGAACATGCTGCCCATCGTGAACAGCATCATACTTCCCGTCCCGCGCATGAACAGCGACTCGCCGAGGAATAGGGAAGTGTACAGTGCCCAGAGACCGGCCAGAATTCCCAGGCCAGCAGTCCCAGCCCCAAAGAAGTAAAACAGCGCGAGCGGATGGAAGTCCAGCACGAGGTACTTCACCTTCAGCCGCCAGAGGAATCCTCGAAGCAACATCCCCGAGACGTTCCAGATGTAGCTCGGATAGCTAATCGAGGACTCCTCGTCGCCGTACAGCGCCGGCATCGCGACGTCGGCCACGCGCATCCCCTTCGCGTTCAGCTTGATCAGCAGGTCGTTGCAGTAGCCGTAGTACTCGTAGAGGTCCTCGAGCCCGGCGTTCTCCAACGCATAACTCGAGATCGCCGTATACCCGTTCTGTGGGTCCATCGTCTTCCAGTAGCCGCTAGCGATCTTCGTCAGGAAGGTGAGAATCGAGTTCCCGAAGAAGCGGAACGGCGGCATATCCTCGCGGAACTCCTTGTACAACAACCGATTAGCCTTCGAGTAGTCGGCCTCGTCGTCGACAATCGGATCCAACAGACGAGTCATCTGCTCGAGGTCCATCTGGCCGTCGCCGTCGACCGTGGCGGTGATATCCACATCCGCGTCTCGAGCGGCCAGATACCCCGTTTTGATCGCCCCGCCCGCACCGAGGTTCTCGCGGTGTTCGATCGGCACCACCCGTCCAACGGGATCGTGGACGATCGCGCGCTCGGCGAGCATCCCGCCGCCGTCGGTGCGGGCCTCCTTGGCGTAGCCGAGCTCCTGCCCGCTGGCCTCGACGAACGACTCGCTGACGCCGGCGTCCTCGCGGGCCGCCTGCAACACCTCGTCCCACGTCCCATCGCTCGAGCAGTCGTCGATGACGAACATGCGGTCGACGTAGTCGGGCATCCCCCGAATCACGTCGCCGATGAACCCTTCCTCGTTGTACGCCGGGATCACGACGCCGATCGTGTGCTCGCGGTACATGTTACAACCTCCGGTAGGTGAACAGCTCGGCAGCGTCCTCGAACGTGCCGTCGATGTCGATCATGACGGGGTCGTCGGCCATCTGGTCGGCCAGCGTCGCGGGCGACAGCGACTGGAACTCGCTGTGTGGCGTGCCGATGACGAGTCCGTCGAAGTCGGTGACGTCGAAGGCGTCCTGGATCTCGATATCGAACGCCTCCCGGGTTGCCTCGGGGTCGGCGTGGGGGTCGAAGCCGACGACCTCGATCCCGTACCCCTGGAGCTCCTCGATGACCTGGCCGATCTTCGAGGTGCGGATGTCGTCGACGTCGGGCTTGTACGCCAGCCCGGCGACGAGCACGCGGCTGTTCTTGGGGACCTTCTCGCTCTCGTTTAACGCCCGGATCGTCATATCGGCGAGATGGTCCGAGACCGACTCGTTGACCTCGCGGCTCGTGCGGATGAGCTCGGGGTCGACGCCCTCGCGCTCGCTCTGGTAGAGCAGATAGAACGGATCGACGGGGATGCAGTGGCCCCCGACCAGGCCGGGCTCGTACTCGTGGAAGTTCCACTTCGTGCCCGCGGCCTCGAGGACGGCCTCGGTCTCGAGGCCGAGCTCGTCACACACCATCGCCAGCTCGTTCATCAGGGCGATGTTGACGTCGCGCTGGGTGTTCTCGACGCACTTGGCGGCCTCGGCGGTCTCGATCGTCGGCGCCTCGTGCAGGCCCGCGTCGACGACGGTGCCGTACAGCTCCACCAGTTCGTCGCGACCCTCGTCGGTCAACGCACTCACGATCTTGACGACGTTCGCCAGGCCGTGTTCGGTGTCGCCGGGCACCATCCGCTCGGGCGAGTAGCCCACGTCGAACTCCTCGCCCGCGGTCATCCCCGAGGCCTCCTCGAGGGCCGGGACGAACACCTCCTGGGTCGCGCCCGGGTACACCGTCGACTCGAGGACGACGGTCGTCCCGTCGGTCATGTTCTCGCCGACCGTCTTCGCGGCGCCCTCGACGATCCCGAGGTTGGGCTTCTCGTTGTCGTCGACGGGGGTCGGCACCGCCACGATGACGAACTCCGCGTTCGCGATGTCGGCGCTGTCAGTGGTGTACTCGATCCCGCCCTCGGCGATCGCCGCGTCGCCGACGTCGCCGGTCGGGTCGACGCCGGACTCGAGGGTGTCGACCTTGTCGGGGTCGACGTCGAATCCCGTGACGCTGTTGCCCGCCGCGTCCAGCGCGGCTGCAAGCGGGAGGCCGACGTAGCCCAGTCCGACGACGCAGACGCTCGCGGTCGTCTCGACTGGCTCCTCGTACTGGTACTCGCTCACGCCTCGACCCTCCGCGGTCGGTCGGTAGTCGGCGTCTCGATGCGTGGTGCTTTCTTGGGGATGCTGTGTGGGGGGCTCATTTGCGGTCAGGGATAGATACGATTCCAGCGATAGTCAGGTCGAACCAATGTTCTTAGACGAAGAGTAAATAGCTGGCGAAGCACAAATAACTAGTGTTTCGAGAGAGTCACCGAAAAAGTCCTTTCCGGCCAAACTCCGTCGCTGGACGCAATTATGACTGATTGATCGTTCAGGACAGCTGAGGGGATCGACCGAAACCCCTCGGCGCTATTGACGGAATCGAGCACGACTTCCGCTCGAGGAGAATCGACCCGGTTTCGCTCGAGGACTCGTCTCGAGCTCGAGTACACCGACGCCCGCGAAGCCGACGTCGCACACACCCACGCCGACATCGCGAAGGCCAACGACCTGCTGGGCTACGAACCCACGCGGGATATCCGCGAGGGCGTCCGGGAGTTCATCGACTGGTACCGGACCAACCGCGAGTGGTACGAGCCGCTCGTGCGCCGGTCCTAACGCCTGCCGATCTCGCCGGCCCCGGAATCAGTTCGCTCGCGATCGGCTCGCTGGCGACGAACTGGCGCTCGAGCCGGGCCGTCGGCGGTCGACGGACGATGGAACGCCTCGCCACCTGCTCCGGCTCGAGTCACAACTGATTCGAGGCGTTCCCCGGCCTCGATTCTCACGACCAGACCTAATTGTTCCCATTATTTCGATTAATGAAGATCATGAGAACAGATAACAATCAGTCTGCTGGAGATCCGATCGCAGCATGGAACTCAACAGACGGTCCGTGATCAGGGGAATCGGCGCAGCGAGTGCGACGCTCGTGTTCGCCGGACTGGCGTCGGCAGACGACGGTCGGGCGCGGTACATCGTACGGACGAACGGGAACGGGGCCGACGTGGAGTCCGCCGGGTTCGACGTGCTGAACGAGCTCGCCGGTGGCGACGTCCTGTTGGTTGCCGGCCCGGACGACGCGGCCGAGACGCTCGAGACCGCCGACGGCGTCGCGGCTGCCCTGCGGGACCTCGAACTCGAACTCGAACCGGTTCTCGAAGACGAACACGACGAGATTCCGGACGATCCTGACGACGTCTACGATACGCTGCTCTGGGACAAGCAGGTCCAAGAGGTGCGCGAGGCGCAGGAACACGCGACAGGCGACGGGACGACGGTGGCGATTATCGACACCGGCGTCGCCGAACACCCGGACCTCTCGACTCTCGACACCGACGCGAGCGCGACTATCATCGACGGCGAAATCGTCGACCACCAGGGCGACCCGAACGGGCACGGCACCCACGTCGCGGGAACGGCGGCCGCCACCGGTGACGTCCTCATGACCGGGACGGCCCCCGACGCGACCATCGTCTCCGTGGACGTGCTGGGCTATGGCACCGGCTCGTTCGGCGACATCATGCTCGGAATGGAACACGCCGCCGACGTCGGCGCGGACGCCGCCAACATCAGCCTCGGTTTCATGATGGCCCCGCAGGACTTCGCCGACTTCGACGACAACGTCGGACTCTACCGCCAGATGTTCGAGCCGGTCGCCAACTACGGGCGACGCGAGGGCACGCTGTACGTCGGGTCGGCCGGCAACGACGACACCGACCTGCAGGGCGGCTGGCTCCGCCTCTGGAACGGGCTGTCCGGCGTTATCGGCGTCAGCGCCACCGGTCCGAACGACAAGCTCTCGTTCTACTCGAACTGGGGGCGAAACGACGTCGACGTCGGCGCGCCCGGCGGTGGCTACGAAACCGAGGAGAAGACAGTCGACCCGGGGACTGAGTGGCCGCATCCGCTCAACCTCGTCTTCTCGACGTACATCTCGGACGAAGACGACGAAAACAACGAGAACGGGAACGGCAACGGAAACAATCGCAACAACAACGACGCCGAGGACGACCCCGCGTACGCGTGGCTGGCGGGGACGTCGATGGCGGCCCCGCAGGTCACTGGCATCGCCGCGCTCGTACGCGAACTCGATCCCGACGCGAACACGCAGCAGGTGCTCGACGCTATCCGCAAGGGCGCGGAGGTCGCGGACAACCGCGGCGACCCCGAACTCGGCGCGGGGCGGGTCAACGCGCTAAACACGGTCGAACGGTTCTAAGAGCAACCCGGAATCGCCCTGCACCCTTCTTGGGTCTAAGTTATCGAAGTGAGACGTTCTGTATCTATGAGTAGATCGCATCCGAAGCGAGTGGTACGGTGATCGATACGTGCTCCGTAGCAGCGGTTTCAGTCACGGTCGACGGTTCCGTCGGGGTGGGTGCGACGACTCCCGCCGGCGATCGGCGACGGCGGCGACGAACCCACCGCTGTGCAAGCGGCCCCGAACGCGGGGCGCAAGCCAGAGCCGACTGTGAAGTGCGAGCCCGAGGGCTGCAACCCCGAAGAAGTAGAGATAGATCGCCAGTTCGACGAACGCGGGAAGCGGGTCGACCATCGGCAGTTAGCAGCAGCGGAACGTCTCGCCGTCGGCGCGCTCGACGAGCCCGTGGCCGGCCAGCGTCTGGAGGATCGGATAGAGCGTGATCTTGCTGATGTCGAGGTCGGCCTGCAGCGCGTCGACCGACGCCTCGCCCTGGGCGAGATAGAGGTAGACGAGCTTCGTCCGGGGGGACTGCAGCGTCGCGGGAACGTCGCGGGCGGCGTCGGTGGCGGTCGCGGTCGGCTGGGTTGTGCTCAGTGACATACTCCCAAAAACGGCCTTCCACTACTTAATATCTCTGTACATACAACCAATGTAATATAAGTGTGTTAATTTGCCATATTGTTCGAATCGGGAGTATCTAGCGTCGGTCGAGCTGTCTGGATCGGCCCGACGCGACACGCTGCCCGAGGCCCATGAATGAGGACTCGGAGCCGGTGGCGACGGCCGACCGGTGACGGAGCGAACTCGCTCTGCCAGACGAGCCCACTGACCGACGCCAGCAGCCGAACCCCACTCCGATCGTTGCGGGCCACGAGGATCCGTTCTGACAGGCGTCACACGGCCGTCTGACTGACTTTCATACTGCCCGGTGTTGGCAGTTCGGACATGCAGTCACGAGCACCGTTCCGACCGGTTCTCCACCCCGCGGGAGGCGATCGCTGATGTCGGTCTCGACACCGACCGAGCTCGTCTCGCGAGGCCGGAGCCTCACTGACCGCGGACGCACCTGGCTGGCCTACGGGCTGGCGATCCTCGTTCCGGGCGCGGGCCACGCCGCCACGGGCTACTGGCGTCGCGGACTCGCCTGGGCGGGGCTCTGTGTCACGACCCTCGCGGTGCTCAGCACGGCGCCGGTTTTGGCCGAACGCACGCTCGCGGAACCGCTGCTCCTCACCCTGTTCCGGGCCGGCGGCTTCGGGGACGTCGCCGTCCCGCTGGCGGTCCTCGTGTGTAGCGTGGTCGACCTCTACGGGCTCGCCGTCCTCGAGGACGCCTCGTCACACCCGGGATAACCACGGCGACAGCCATCCAGAGCCACCCGCGACTCGCGTGTCGCCCGCGTGATCGAGTGCATCGCAGCTTCCCGGCTCGGTGTCGTGGTGGCCGCGGTGGCCTCCTGGCGGGGCGGACAGCGAAAGCGAGGATCGCTGGTGTGCACGCCCCACCCGGTGGTGACACGTTGCTCCTGCCAGCACGGTTATTAGTGGGGCGTTGGTATCGGTACTCGTATGCCAAACTGTCAGAACTGTGGGGGGTACGTCACCCGGGATTTCGTCCGGGTGTTCGGTGTCGAGGGGGCGGTGGCCGGCTGTCCGAACTGTACGACCTATCGGCAGCTCCAGGAGGGTGGCGGCGTCGAGGACGGAGGCGGGTCCTCGCCCTGGGAGCCGAAAGCGAGCCGGCCGACCTGACCCGCCCGCAGCCGACGTCGACTCTCCCGGGGACCCCGACGAGGCAGAAGACTGGCTTCCGGACGCAGAGCTGTCGGCACTGGCCGATGACCGGCCACTCCCCACATCGCGGCGTGGCCGAGAGCTCGAGGACACCAACTCCAGAGCAGCCGACGTCACATAGCCACGCCGATATCTCGACGGCCAACGCCCTGCTGGGCGACGAGCCCACGCGGGATATCCGCGAGGGCGTCCGGGAGTTCATCGACTGGGACCAGGCCACCCGCGAGTGGGACGAGCCGCTCGTGCGTCAGTCCTAACGAACACGCGATCGGACGGTCTCGAGTCGGATCCGTTGCACGAGACAACGAACTCCCGTGACCACTGCGGACGCCGCGACGACCGCCGTATCGAACGGACCCGATACCGACTCCGGGAGAGCGGGTTCTGTATTCGAATCGAACGTGGACTACTCCCCTAACTCGTCCAGTTTCTGTTGGGTTTGGGAGTACACTTTCGGGTGGAGATTCATCCCTGCGTCCACGAGGTCATACAGAATGTCGGTCGCCTCTGCGGACGTCACGACCCCCTCTTTGGTACACTTCAGTAGCAGCGTTGTCACCCACCAACACTCGACACCGTGAGTCCGAGCGACCGCGATGAGCCCTTTGTCATTAGCGAGAAGCAGTTCCTCTCCGTCATCCGCCAGTAGAATCACAGATGCATCGGCGACTGCGATCCCTTCCAACGATGCGACTTCTTCGGCTTGGGGAGACGTCTCGCACGCCGGAACGTCGTCAAGAAATGCCGTCAGCGCTGCCGTTCCTCGCTTCCCGTCGACGAGTACTTCATCTCGGACTAGTTCAGTCGTCCGGATCTCATCGAAGGTTGCCGAGATGAGGTCGAGACGACCAACCCATGCAAGCGGAATCAACGCCGACGAATCGACGACAACCATCAAATTCTCTCGAGGTCGCGTTCGAGATCATCGGTCGTGTAGCCCGTCTCGATGCCTTCGTCTGCGGCGAGTGACAGCATCTCAACGTACGGGACATCGGCAATTTCGGCCGCACGGCGGAGGGTGATGGTGTGGTCTCGAAGCTGGGTGAGTGCCTTCTCTTTTCGCCACTCCTCGAGTCCGTCCCGAATGAGACGGCGAAGAACCTCTGACCGGTCTGCTGCCAGCTCTTCTTCGAGCTCGGACAGCGCCGCTTCGTCGTCTTCAGGAAGGCGTGTGGTGACGGTCTTCATCGTTACGATTGAATGCGTTACGTTACAGTATAGATGTAACGGCGAAACCCCACGGCACCCGTCTTGTTTCGGCGCCCGCGTCGTCCTCGCCAGCTCCGCCTCGGTCTACGGCAAACCGGAGTCCCTGCCCTCCGACGAAGCCCACCCGACGACGCCCGTCAGCCCCGACGACGTCTCCAAACTCGCGGGCGAGCAGTACGCCCGCGTCTACAGCGAGGTGTACGGCCTGCCCACCGTCTCACTGCGCTCCGTCACCGTCTACGGCCCGCGGATGCGCCCGAACATGGCCATTTCGAACTTCGTCTCGAGGTGTCTCAACGACGAACCACCCGTGATCTACGGCGACGGCAACCAAACTCGAGACTTTACCTACATCGACGACGTCGTCGACGTCAACCGGAAACTCCTCACCGAGGACGCGGCCGACGGCGAGCTTATCAACGTCGGCAGCACCGACACCATCGACATCGAGACGCTCGCCGAAGTGATCCGTGACGAACTCGCGCCCGAACTCGAGCTCGAGTACACCGACGCCCGCGAAGCCGACGCCGAACACACCCACGCCGACATCTCGTAAGCGAACGACCTGCTGGGCTACGAGCCCACGCAGAACATCCGCGAGGGCGTCCGCGAGTTCATCGACTGGTACCAGACCAACCGCGAGTGGTACGAGCCGCTGGTGCGTCAGTCCTAACGAACACGCGATCGGACGGTTTCGAGTCGGAGCCGTTGCACGAGACAACGAACTCCGGTGACCGTTGCGGACGCCACGACGACCACCGTCTCGAACGGACCCGATACCGACTCCGGGAGCGGCCTAGATCCCGAGCCACTCGTCGTTTCGGACCTCATAGCCGTTCGCCCGGCAGAACTTCGCCGCTTCTCGGCGCACCGCCCGGGACGAGGGGAGCGTTTCTTTATCCTGGATCCGCTCGACGATCCAGTCGCTGATGGCCTGGATCCCTTCGTCGTCGTCGACAGCGTCGACCGCTTTGAGTTCCCGGAAGGTCTTCTCGTACGCCTTGCGCTGTGCCGGACTGAACGCCGGATTCCGAAGCGTCGTGCTGGCTTCCACGACCTGTTTCATGGCCTCAGCAACCGTCGGTCGCTGTACCTGCACCAGGACGGCGGCCGGAGCGTCGAACGTCTCCGCGTCCGTCTCCGGGACCAGCTCCTCGAGACGGTAGCTCCCCTCGACCGATTCGATCTCGCGGTCGCCGACCGCCGCGACGACCTCGGTCCCCGTCGCTGGGAACGTCACCGCTTCGAGCTCCGCCTCGAAATCGGCGAGCTCCCCCGCGTCCACCGGTGGCTCCGCTTCGTCCCCGCGCTCCAGTTCCGCGGCGACCTCGCGCTCTCGCTGGCGTCTCTCGGCGTTGCGTGCTTGCTTATTTCGACCGCGTTTATCGTCTGCCATACCGGAGGTTGCCCCTCGAGCCGAATAGCTCTATGCCCGACACCGGGGACTCCCGAACGGGGACGCCAGCCGGTGAACTCGAGTGGCCCGCTCATCGCTCGTCGGGTCGGCTGGTTCTCCGAACGGCCAAGGAATACCGGTGGGTGAGTGCTGAAGACGTCTGCGGTGTACAGCAGAAAATGTGAGAGAGTTCGGCGGAACGATCGGTGGCTGCTGAATAGACGGCGCAAAAGCGAGACGAGATGAAGCGTCTCGCTACGGCGTCTGCGATACCAACGCCGACGGCGAGATCACCGACGTCGTCGAAAAGCCCGACGACCCGCCGTCGAATCTCGTGATGACCGGCTTCGACACCGTTACGCCCGCCATCTTCCACGCCTGTCATCTCGTCCAGCCCGCCGATCGCGGCGAGGACGAGCGTAGCGACGCCGTCGACCTGCGCATCCAGTCCGGCCGAACGATCGACGCCATCGCCCTCGAGGGCTGGCGCATTGACGTCGGCTACCCCGAGGATCGCGAGGAAGCCGAGCAGCGGCTGCAGGACGCCGAAGTGCCGGCGACTGCTGATTGAAGCGGACTCCGCACCGTCACTGACGGGTCCGGAACACGGACACTCGTGGATCTCCCCGCTCCGAGAGCCGAGCGAGTAGCTGGCGAGCGACGGCGAGTCCTGTGGGCGAGCTGTCGGCCTTTTTTATCGAAGGTGTTTGCCGGGGCCGTCGGCGTCAGCCGATGCCCACGGTAACAAAGGTCGCTGTACGCACCGCGAGTTTCAGGCGGGAGTCCGAATACCAGTCGTTTCTGTATTCCGTCCGGGCGGTGAGTTCGAATCGGGATCGTCGCGGTCGTTGCTCCCCTCCTCACCCCCGCTCTGCGACCGCTGTGCGTCGCTCTCGAGGAGCGACAGCGATCGACGTCGTGCTCGAGGCGTCGCCCGAGCGCCCTCACTCCGGGACCGGTCGACCAACCGGCTGCGTGGCGTGGGACAACGGCGTCCGTGAGGCCGTCGCCCGCTCGCTCAGTCGGTGCGCGGCGACCCCGGGTGGTCGGCGGGAAGCCGCGACTCGTCGGTTCCGGTGAGGCGCTCCCGAAGGGTCGCGCCCGGTCGGCGCTCCGAGAGGAGCCCCCGCTCGCGGAGTTCGGGCACGACCAGGTCGACGAAATCCCGCAGCGAGTCCGGCCGCACGACCTCCTTGACGTTGAAGCCGTCCACCCCGACCTCCTCGTGCCAGTACTGGAGTTCGTCGGCGATCGTCTCCGGGGTGCCGACGATCTTCGGCGAGGTCGTCCCGAGCCCGCAGAACTCCGCGACTTCCCGGACGGTCCACTCCCGGTCGGGCTGGGACTTGGTGAAGGCGTTCATCGTCCCCTGGATCGCGTCCGTCTCGATGTGTTCGACCTTCTGATCCGGATCGAGTTCCGAGAGATCCATATCGAGAAAGCCCGACAGGAGCGCAAGCGTCGCCTCGACGTCGACGTGTGCTTTGTAAGCGTCGTACTTCGCCTGCGCGATCGCCTCCGTCTCGCCGACGATCGGGACGACCCCGATGAAAAAGCGCAGCGAGTCGGGATCGCGGCCGTGTGCGGCGGCGCGCTCCCTGAGATCGGTCATGTACTCGCGAACCCCTGCCTCCGTCGGCTGGCTCGCGAAGACGGCCTCGGCGTTCGCGGCGGCGAACTCGCGGCCGCGGTCCGAGGAGCCGGCCTGGTAGATCACGGGCGTTCGCTGTGGCGACGGCTCGCAACCGTGGGGGCCGGGAACGGTGAAGAACTCGCCCTCGTGGTCGATCGTCGAGACTCCCTCGGGGTCGGTGTACACCCCGGTCTCGGCGTCGGTCCGGACCGCCTCGTCGTCCCAGGAGTCCTCCCACAGCGCGTAACAGACCTCGAGGAACTCGTCGGCGCGGTCGTAGCGCGTCTCCTTGTCCATCCGCTCGTGGAGGCCGAGGTTCTGGGCGGCGGACTCGAGATAGGAGGTGACGACGTTGAGCGCCACTCGGCCGTCGGTCAGGTGGTCGAGCGTCGAGAACTCCCGGGCGAGCTGGTAGGGGTGGGTGTAGGTCGTCGAGCGCGTCACCGCGAAGCCGAGCTCGTCGGTCACCTCGGCCATCGCCGGCACCACGAGCTGCGGGTCGTTGGCCGGCGTCTGGACGCCGCGCTCGACCGCGGTGTGGCGATCGTCGCCGTAGACGTCGTAGATCCCGCGCACGTCGGCGAAGAAGACGGCGTCGAACCCGCCGCGCTCGGCGGTCCGGGCGACCTCGGTCCAGTACTCGAGGTCGGTGTACCGGGTCGAGTCGTCGCCCGGATACGTCCACGAGCCGGGCGAGACGTGCTCGGGAGCGTTCATGGTGAAAAGGTTGAGATGCATCGGTGTACGGCGAGTTACGAATCGAAATCCGAAGAACCAGGAGGAGGTGGCGAATCTTGTCGGGACCACCGACGTCCGGCGTCGCGGACGCGGCCGTCCCTCGACGATCACGACGAACGGGTGACGTCGTCCGGAAGTCGATCGGCGCAGACGAGCGGACTTCGAGCGGTCCTGAACAGGGGTCGACGCCGGCACGGTCGTCACCGACGCCGGCACCACTGTCCGGTTCTCGTGCGCTTTTGTCCCGAAGCGAGCCATCGAGAGGTATGGCAACGCAGTTCCAGTCGCTCTCGTCGCTGCTCGCGGATCTCGAGTCGGCGTCGTTCGACCGGCCGCCGGCGGTCGTCTCGAACGCCCACTACACCGGCCTCGCCGTTTCGCGGGCGCTCGACGCCGTCGACGTCCCCGTCATCGCGCTCGATCGCAACGGCGACGGTCTCGCCTCGCCGTCGAACGCGATCGACTACGCCGGGCGGATCACCTACCCGCTCGAGGACCAGGCGGGGTTCGAGGCGGATCTCGAGGCGGTCGTCGACGCCGTCGGCTCGGACGTGGTCGCCTTTCCGTGTATGGACGAGTGGGTCCACGCCTACGCCGCCGCGGACGTCGACGGCCTCCGCCGGCCGTTCTCGGACGCCGCGGGGATCGAACGGGTGCTCGACAAGGAGTCGCTGTACGCGATCGCCGAGGAGCTCGGCGTCCCCTACCCCGAGACGTACCGGTTGAGCGAGACCAGCCCCGAGGAAGCCGCCGAAGTCCTCGGATTCCCGCTCGTGGTCAAACCCGCCCGCAAGCGCGAGTTCGAGGAGGCGATCGGGACCAACGTCGTCGAGGTCGCCGACAGCGAGGAGCTCGCCGAGATCGTCGCGGCCGCCGAGGAGGCCGACGTTCGGATCATGGCCCAGGAGCGGGTGCCCGTCGCCCCCGGCGAGGACTGCTCGGTCGCCTCCTACGTCCCGCCCGGCGGCGTCGACGACGCGCTGTCGGTCGTCGGGAACCCGATGCTTCGCTACCCGCGCTCGTTCGGGAGCTCCTGTGTCGTCGAGCGGGTCGACCGGCCGGCCCTCGAGGCGCGGGCGTTCGACGTCCTCGCGGAGACCGGCTACCACGGCATCAGCGAGGCGGAGTTCGTCTACGACGCGGACCGAGACGAGTACGTCCTGCTGGACATCAACACCCGCCCCTGGAAGTGGATCGAGATGCCGGTCACGGCGGGCGCGAACCTGCCGGCGGCGGCCTACGCCGCCGTGACCGACGCCACGTACGAGCCCGACCCGTCGCGGGACGCGCTGTGGGTCTCCCTGAAGGACTACGTCTCGTTGCTCGCGACCGACGACACGACGCCGACCGCCCTCGAGGGCGACCACTGGCGGGCACTCGTCTCGGGGGCGTTCGAGGAAATGGAGGGCGGACTGACGACGGCGGTGTACCGGCCGTCGGATCCGGGACCGACGGCACAACTGCTCGAGACGGAGTTCTCCGGACGGGAGTACTACTGCGCCTGCTGAGACCGTGCGGATGCGGCCTTCCTCGTCGAGGAGGTCTCGTGGGAGGAAGCCTCTCGCTACGAGATCTTGAGACCAACGCCGACGGTGAGCTCACCGACGTGATCGAGAAGCCGATCCACCCTCGAATCTCGTGAGGACCGGCTTTGACACCCTTACGCCCACCATTTTCCACGCCTGTCACCTCGTCCAGCCCGCCGACCGCGACGAGGACGAGCGCAGCGACGCCGTCGACCTGCTGCTCCAGTCGGGACCCACTATCGACGCGATCGGCCTCGAGGGCTGGCGCATCGACGTCGGCGACCCCGCGAGGCCAAAAAAGGCTCCAGAAGACGGTGCCGGCGACCGCCGACTGAACAGTTACCGCCCACCACCGCGGCGTGGCCTCGAGAGCGAAAGAAGCGAAAACCCCCTCGTTCGTGACCCTGAAGCTCTGTCCGTACTGCTTTGCATCGCGAACGGTACCCGTAAACGCAGTGTGCTTGCGGAGCCGCGCACGAACCGCGATCCACCACAGAAGAGTCGGGAAGGCAGTGTTCGGGAAAGCCGACACCGCAGCCCGGTGGTCTCGGTGCCGAGGACGTGCAACGGCGTAAGCGACCGGCTCTCGAGGATACGGATCACCGTAGAACCAAAGGTCGACGCCGGGTCGCCGTCCATCGACACCACCGCGAGGTCCGTGCCCGCAGCCGACGCCTACTCGAGGACCGTCCCCGCGTCCTCAGCGGTGGCTCGTGGGACCGTGGTGTCGTGAACGGCTCTCCGAACGTATCGAAACCCGAAAAACGTTCGCTCGCGATCGACTCACTGGCTGGCGACGAGTTCGCCGGTTGACCGTCGACAACCACGGCCCACTGACCGGACTCGATCTCACAGACCCGCAATGCGTGCGCTCATCATCAATTCGGTTTAGGTCTGCGTGTAGTGAGTGTGTTACGTGCACCGTCTCCACTGACCAGTCACTACCGTTCGTAGATCGGGTCAGATGACGTGCAACACTCGCGCTGTGTATTCACTGCGACCTGAACCCGATCTCCGACTACAGGTTGCACAGGACCACTAGTCAGGAAGTACATCACTAACGCTCTCGATCGGAGCGTAGTAATTGCGCTCATCAATCCAGGTCGCAAGCCAGGCATCAGCTGTCTCGATTGTGAGTTCGTTTTGTGCGACACCGCGAACCAGCAACCCAATTGAGCCCGTCAGCTTGATATCGGACGCGGACGCGAGTTGACGAGCCGTACCATCATCAGTCACGAGCGTCCCTTCACTTCTGTCGGCGGTCACGAACGCTTCTGCCTCACCCGGGTCAAGCCGGTCACGAATGTTTGGGTATGCTTGCTCAAGTTCCGCAGGTGCGGCTTCGTCAATCGTGATCGCTTCATCTTCAATAGCCCTGAGCGCAGGCGTGAGATGCTCGTACCCAACCTCAATCCCTTGGTGAAGTTCTTTTTTGACTGCAGGGACGGTTACCAGCTCATCAAACGTTGCGGTAAGCCATGCGATAGAATCTGTACCCGCAAAATTGCTCAACACTGTCGCGTCGAGAACAACCGGTCGCGAAAATGCCTCACTCATTCAAGGTCAAGAGCCGTCTCAACCTCGTCCTCAAGATCGTCTTTATTCTGTGGCCCGAGGCGAACTTCTACCCCTGCGTCGGAGAGTATCTCTTCCATCTCCCAGCGAGTAACACCCGTTCGCTCTGCGGCCTTCCCGAGCGAGATTTCGCCGAGGACGTAGAGCCCGATGGTAGTAGCGAGCTCTTCGGTAGTGTCGACCTGAGGACTGCGACGATCAGTGGCCATGGGGTTCTCTAAAGGGAGGGGATGCACGGTCATTAATGTGTCCTCGTTTAGCATCTCTGACCGGGATCCGTTCTTTGTTGGTAGACGCTGAACTCGGAACGCAACGTGTCAACCGCCTCGGGGTCAAGCCCCGAGGCTTGTCAGTGGACTCCCGTTCTATCCGCGCAAGGCGGAAGGCGTGTACTCGCCGTTCACGTTCAACGTCCCTGACTCGAGGGCCAGTTGACTGGTTGCCCATCCACCGCGAGACTTCTGCCCGCGATGGATATACCCGCAGTATCGTTTCGCAATGTTCTTCGCCGCGTTGTAATCCGCGTTCACCTCATACCCACAGTCCTGACACGCGAACTCTTTGTCGTCGCGGTTGTCCTTGTGGGTAAACCCACAGTGCGAACACCGCTGACTCGTGTACGCAGGATTCACCGTATCCACGAACAACGCCGTGGATTCAACCTTGTACTCCACGAGTTCCACGAACTTCGCATACGCCCACTGCTGGAACTTCGACTCGTTCGCAATGTTCTCGCGGATGTGGTCAAGGTTTTCAAAAATAATGCCGTCTACATCCGTGGCTTGGGCTTCCGCAATGAGGTCGTTGGCGCGGTTGTGGAGCCAGTCCAGCGACCAATCCGAGAACCGACTGCCGATGGACTGAATCGTGAGGTGAGCGGACCGTGTACCCGTCTGTTGCAGGCGGGCACGGCGTTTCTCGTACTGGTCGCGCTTGTGGGTGAGGTAGTCCGCACTGCCGATGAACTTTCCCGTGGAGGTGACGGCGAACGCGCCAGTCACGTTCAGGTCAACACCGAGAACCACTCCGTTCTCGGCACCATCATCGTCGTGACTGGCTTCTTGGCGTTCCGTTCTGTCAACCGTGTAGTCGGGGTTCTTCAGCGTGACGTGCAGGTAGAACGTGTCATCCTGCTCGTCATACTGGAGCGTGGCGCTCGACGCATCCCAGTCGTCACTCTCGTAATACCTGCCAAACGGCGTGTCTTCGCGTTCGTCCTCGGGTGGGAGGACGTACTCAGTGGTGACTCTGCCGTTCGGCGTGGACAGCGTGGCGTGGTCATCGTTGAATGACGCAGACCGTTTGTCGTAGACGACGCTCCACGAGTCAAACTCTGGTTGACTCGTCTGATCGCCTTGCTGCAGTTTTTCGACGCCTGCATCGACGGCTTCGATGGCGCGGCGGATGCCTTTCTGGACGAGGTTGGCGGTGAGGTCGGTTTCCTCACGCAACTCGTCGTACAGGGAATTTTCGGCTTTGCTCTTGCTGGTGACACAGTAGTCGTCGTAGCGCCACGCCCATTCGCTGGTGCGGTTGGCGCAGTGCAGGAATTGGCTTTTGGTTTGATGGAGGTCGCCACGACGCTCTTCGGACACGTCGAGCTTGATTGGAATCGTGCGTCGTGGCGCGTCGTCCATCTCTGGTTCACATTTACAATTGTTGTCTAATAAAAATTTACGTGTGGGGAGAGGAGTCGGCCCTGTCAGCGAGCGTGGCGGGTTTCATCGAGTGTCGGCTTCCTCCCCGACCTCAAGGGTCGGGGCATCCGCCTCGTACCGCCTGTGAACCCACATCGCTGTACCGTGTTGCACCTCGATGGTTGGTGTCACCAAGTGTCGGCTTCACTCGGAGTGGTTCTCGGCCGGCGGATGCGCACGTGCGTTCTGGACGTGCTCGAAGTACGGATCAACCGCCCGCATGTCGAGAACCACATCACGGAGCGCCTGGAGGATGGCGATGCCGAATGCTGGCTGGACGCCCAACTCGCGGGCAGCGACACGCTCGCTCATTCCGCCGTCGACGTACGGAATCGCGTAGGTGAGCGCGGCAGCAAGTTTCCCGAGCCCATGCTTCTCGAGTACGAGGCCAAGGTCTTGATCTCGCGAAGAGCGTCCAACGGCTTCGATGAGCGTTGGTGTAATGGTATACTCAGCACCATCCAGATTTGCGGTCAGCAGCACTGGAACTGCAGTATAGGTGTGGGTTTTCTGCGATTCGTCGCGCTCGAGAACGCCAAGATCGACGAGCGTTCCGGTATCCGAGTAGACCGTCGTTCGTGGAATCTCGAGGGCTGGCGCATCGACGTCGGCTACCCCGAGGATCGCGAGGAAGCCGAACAGCGGCTCCAGGACGCAGCGATGCCGGCGACTGCCGACTGAACGGGACGCTCCTCTCACCAAGAGTGGGACGAGCCGCTCGTGCGGCGATCGTAGGACTGGATGTCGACGCCCTCGAGCGCCGCGACTGTGAGTCATCCGTCCGGAGGACCAGCCTGGTCCTATCGGGCGTCGATCCCGGAGTCGCGTGTCCAACCCGGCTCGAATCCGCCGAAGCGACTCCGTCGCAGCCGGGAGAAAACTGGGCACCCGCACGGACGATCATACAGCGTGAGCGCTCCGGCACCGATCAGCCCACGAGCGACGCTCGAGCGCGCGACAGCAGGGTCTACCGAAGAACACTCGAGCCACATCGGCCACCTATCGTCCGGGTCGACAACAGAGAGCCGTCCACCGGAGGGAAACCGTCTCCCGCCAGTCGCTCGTCTCCCACTCATGAAACACGTCCGAGCGCTCGAGTGGACGCGCTGTGGCGAGACGGCCGAGCCCGACCGACTCCGCGACACCTGTGCGAACCATCCCGTCGTCGGAGGGATCCTCGAGGTCACCGACGACTACGACGTCATCGACGAGCGGTCGATTGCCGACGCAGACGAGCGGAGATCCGACGGCCGTGCCGACGAGACGGACTCCTCGCCTGGTGGGCTGGACGTGTCCGACCGCGGCTGGGTCGCTGTTCCGGTCGGGAAACTCCGAGTTCCTCGAGTCGAACGAGTCTGCGGAAGAACAGCCTACTGAGTAGCGAACCAATTTCAGAATAGCCTATTTTAAAATAGGCTACTCGGAAGCATTATTCGCTGGTGGGATCGCGGATAGATATGGAGCGCTTCGTCAGCCGGGAGGATGCGCTCTCACGGCTCCGCAGGTGCTACGACTCCGACAACGCTGAGATGGTCGTCATCTTCGGTCGGCGGCGCCTTGGGAAAACACAACTCGTTCAGCACTCGCTTGCCGAGTGCGATGACGGAGTGTCTCGGTTCGATCCGTCGCCGTCGACCGCACCCGAATACTGAGCCGCCGATCGAGGGACGAACGGGTTCGTTCCCGGCGGGACAGGACCGTCCACGGGGGAAACCTTCTCCCGCTCGTCGTTCCTTGTGTGGGTCACCCATGAGACACGTCCGAGCGCTCGAGTGTACCCGCTGTGGCGAGACGTACGACCCCGACCACCTCCGTTACACCTGTGCGAACCATCCCGGCGTCGAGGGGATCCTCGAGGTCACCTACGACTACGATCTCATCCAGGAACGCTTCGACGAACCGCTCGACGGCCGAATCGAGAGCCAGTGGAAGTACCGGGCGTTCCTGCCCGTCGCCGACGACGCGGAGCCCGTGACGTTGCAGGAAGGCGGCACGGCGCTCCACGACGCCCCGCGACTGAGCGAGGCGCTGGGCGTCGACACCCGCATCAAAGACGACGGCCGCAACCCGACGGGCGTACTCAAAGACCGGGCGACCAGCGTCTCGGTCACGAAGGCCGCCCACGCGGGCCGGGAGGTCGTGACCTGTGCGTCGACGGGCAACGCCGCGGCGTCGCTGGCCGGCTACGCCGCCCGCGGCGGGCTCGACTGTCGACTCTTCGTGCCGAACGACACCCCGAAAGAGAAACTGGCCCAGCCGCTCGTCTACGGCGCCGACGTCCTCGCCGTCCGGGGGAGCTACGACGAGGCCTACGACCTCAGTATGAACGTCACCGACGAGTACGGCTGGTACAACCGCAACGCGGCGATCAACCCCTTCCAGGTCGAAGGGAAACGGACGGTCGGCCACGAACTCGCCGAACAGACACAAGCAGACGTCCCCGACTGGCTCGTCTTCTCGATGGGCGACGGCTGTAC
>NZ_AOIB01000034.1 GCF_000337675.1 Natronococcus amylolyticus DSM 10524
TAGCCGACAGTATCGCCGTCGGCCGGCCACGCAACACGGTAAAGGCGACCGAAGCGCTCCACGAGAGCGGGGGGACCTCGGTCGTCGTCAGCGACGAGGAGATTCTGCACGCAGAGCAGACGCTCGGCAGCACCGAAGGCCTCTACGCCGAACCCGCTGGAGCGGCGCCGATCGCCGGGATTCGGAAGGCACTCGCCGAGGGGATCATCGACGACGACGAGTCGGTCCTGGCCGTCGTCACCGGCTCCGGACTGAAAGACACGACGAGTGCGATGGAGGCAGCCGGCAGTCCGACGGAGATCCAGCCCGAGCTCGGCGAGGTTCGACGGCGGTATCGCGTCGACGACTGACGCGCTCCCGCTCGAGCGAGGACGCCAGCGTTCGCACCCGGGGCACCGTCGCGCGATGGCCGTGTCGACGGCGAGGGCGGCCGAGAGTGCATCGACTGACACCGGATGGACCGGAGCGAGGTTGACGAGTAACGAGGCCCAGGCATGGACGGTCTCCTCACGCGCGGCTACATTATCGAAATGAGACGTTCTGTATCTATGAGCTAGATCGAACGCATCGAAATCATCGAGGAGACACCGTGAGCCCTCACTCCCGCCGAAAGAGTGTACGGAGGTCCTCTAGATCGAAGAGTGTCCAATTATTGCCGAGATCCTTCTCGAGTCCACCGACAAAACCACTTTTTGAGAANCGCATCGAAATCATCGAGGAGACACCGTGAGCCCTCACTCCCGCCGAAAGAGTGTACGGAGGTCCTCTAGATCGAAGAGTGTCCAATTATTGCCGAGATCCGTCCCGAGTCCATCGACAAAACCACTTTTTGAGAAGAGTGCAAACTGTTCGTCTCGGTCAGGTGAACCCCATCGGACGTTCTCCGTCTTCGATCGAAGGTCGTCTACGAGTGCGTGACCAACTGGCTCAGTGGTCCATTTGCACTCGGCAAGGAGCATTCGATCAGCATCAGAAGCGAGGCCAACGATATCGATCTCGGTTTCCCCATACCACCATGGTCCAACCTCCGAGTATAGTTCGAGATTTCCTTGCCGGATCTCTTCCCAGATCGCTTCCTGGCAGATCTCTTCAAATGTCCGTGCAGTATGAGTCGAAAGGTTCGGTTCGATCGTTCCCTCGAAGACGACTTGTGGTGCTTCTTCGATACTCGAGCGATTTGGCTCGACGAAGCGAAACCAGAATCGAAGGAACTCGTCGGCGACGTGATAGCGCGAGCGCTTCGATTTCTTCGCAGACGCCGTCACGGGGATTTTGCGGTCGATGAGCCGGAGCCGACGGAGCGTCTGGAGATACTTCGAGAGGGGCCCTGAATCGATCCCTGTTGCTCCGGAAATTTCATTTGGTGTTGTATGACCAAGCGCGACGGCCTCGAGGATGCTCATGTATCGAGCAGGATTGCGCAGTTCNCCTGTTGCTCCGGAAATTTCATTTGGTGTTGTATGACCAAGCGCGACGGCCTCGAGGATGCTCATGTATCGAGCAGGATTGCGCAGTTCCGTTCGCAAGAGAAACTCCGGTTCGTTGTAGAGGACGGCCGTTGGCGAAAGGATTCGTGTTTGGATGTTTGTAGCGAGCGAGTCGTCGTAGTCAAAGAGCGTGAGATACATCGGTGTCCCGCCGGTCACCGAATACGATCGAACTGCATCTTCGATATCGTATCCGATGGCTTCGCTGGCCTGCTGGAACGAGAACGGCTGCAGATCGAGCTGCCCCGTTCGCCGACCGTACAGTGGACTTTCGTGACCAAGCACTGCTGACTCCATCGTGCTCACGCTCGAGCCACAGAGGACGAGCATCGAGTCTGTGTCTTGGAGGTGTTCGTCGACAAACGACTGCAGGTACGATGGGAGCGAGTCGTTTTCGTCGACTAAATAGGGAAATTCGTCGATGACCACCGCGACGGTATCTGTCATGAGTTTCTCGCCAAGGTATTCGAAGGCCTCGTCCCAGCCATCAATCCGAGGGATGCGATCGTCGAACGCATCTGCGACTTGTTCGACGAACTTCTCCCGCTGGCGGTGTTCGGCCTCCTGGGCTGCGAGGAAGTATATGTGGTCGTGTCCAGAACAGAATTCTTTGAGCAGCGCTGTTTTCCCAACTCGACGCCTGCCATATACGACATAGAAGGCATGACCGGACGATTTGAAGGCGGTGTTTAGTGCGGTGAGTTCGTCGGCCCGGTCGTAGAAGGTCATACGCTACATAATGATTACTGCGGTAATGACTTGTCTGTTTTGCCTTTCGGAACTAGAATTATTAAGCAGACGGTCTCGAGAACTGTTTTCTTTACTAGCGAGAGGATCTCGCCCTTTGGGAATGAGTATGTGTAGCAGACCCTCAGTAAGGTCATGGTCACAGCCAAGCAGTGATGACTCGCCTCGGGATGGGAGCGGTTTTCTCGATATCGTCTTCCGTGACATCGTCCGCAGAGAGGGCGAGCATTCGGCGCCTCGTTTTGTCGACGATGTCGGAGACCGTAGCCAGAGTGAAATCGATTTCGCCAGGGTGCAACCACCCAGCGTCCTGTGCAGCCTTCGACCGATCACGCTGGTAGGCGTAGGCCTCCGGACTTTCGCCCAATTCCGCAGCTACCTGCTGGGGCACGTACACCGTCAGATTCCGGCGCTGGACGTGACGCTCGAGAGCCTGCTATTTCTCTTCGACGGGTCACCCATCGCGAACAGCACGCTGCTGTCGATGATGACGACGCTGTCGGTCGGAATCGACTCTTCGGTCATCACTCAGCGAGGTCGAGGGACGGATCGTATGCCGTTGCATCCTCGAGGACGTCCTGGAGCGCAGCGAAGACAGTCATCCCCTCGACTGGGTGAACCTCGAGTTTGTTCGCAGCAGTTCGCTGGGAGAGCTCGCCCTCGATAATGCGGCGAGTGTAGTGAACGGCTGCGGCGAGTTTGGCGACTCCTTGTCGATCGACGAAGACGCGAATATCGTCGTTCTCGAGCTGTCGTCCAATCGCATCGATTACGGCCGGTGTCGCACGGAACTCGCCGTGAGCGCCATCGATTTCGAGCTTGAGCGGTGTTGCGATAACCGTTGTTGGCGTCTCATCCTCGTCTCGAGAAACGATCTTCATCTCCTCGAGTTGCCCGAGATACTTGTATGTCGTCGAGTGAGCCATCTCGAGTTCGTCTTTGATCGTGTCGATTGAGACTGGACCATGCTGCAGAGTATAGATATACAACCGAGCGAGCTGTGGGGTCGTCAGGAGCTGTCTCTTATACACATCTCTGAGCGGGCTGGCAANGATGTGTATAAGAGACAGTCATAATCCATGTTCTATGGATGGTGCATTAAGCCGTTCTCGGAAACGAGCGTTGCTCTCCGGATCAGTTGGTATTGGCATAGCCACCTGGTGGAGGAGTCGTCCTTCTTCATCGGTCGGGGTGTCTGTCTACGCTGTGTCTTCACCAGGGCTCTCTCGATAACGCGAGTAGCCGCTCGAAGAGACGGCGGGACGATCACAGCTGTCGGTAGCGACGCCTACTCGAGGGGCACCGTCGCGTCCTCGCGCGGTGGCTCGCGTGGCTCCGGCGTGTCGAAGGGGTCGCCCCGCCCGGCCTCGAGCGCGTCGAGACAGGTCTCGACGCCGTAGGTTCGCTCCCCGTCCGAACAGGGCACGACACAGCGCAGCTCGCCGTCGACGGAGACGGCCAGACACGCCGTCGGCACCCGGAGTTCGGTGCATGGCCGACACTCGAGCAACGACGTGGTCTCACAGCGGCTGAACGCCGGCCGAAGCGAGTACCCCTCGCGATCGGCCCACGCCTGGAACGAATCGACTGTGTGCGAGACCGACGGGCCGGTGTCGTCGAGTCGCTCGAGGGCGGGCGTCACGGGCCCCCAGGTCGCGACGGTCACGGCGGCGCCGTCGGCCTCGAGACGTCGGACCCGCTCGACGAGCCCGCACAGCTCCTCGACGAGCGCCGCGGACGCGTGCTGGCGGAGGTAGAGCACGACGCGTCGATCCGGTGGCCGGTCTAGCGGATCCATCATGGCACTGATTTCACCACGGAGACGGATAACGGACGTAGCTATCCCGACTGTGGGGAGCCGACACCGCTAGCTATCGGTCGCCCCCGGGGGGCACCGAACGCACGACGGTTGACGACTCAGCTGTATCGCTCGAGGTCAAGCCCGAGGATCACCTGGTACGGGCGAATGGCCTTTCACACTATCTCCGCTACGTGGCCTGAACCACAGTTGCCACCAAATATGTGAAATATACAAAGATATATTGAACGCAGCCGTGTACAGATACCAATGACCGAGTTCGACCCGGCGCCGGAGCCCGATCGGCAACGGTGGCAGGCGGGGACTGATACGTTCGGACGAGTCTACGAGGTCGCGCTTGGCGTTACCTCACCGGCCCCACACACGGAGATTGCAGAGTTGGCCGACTGCTCTCCAAACGCCGCGAAAAAGCACCTGGATCGGTTGTCCGAGATGGGAATCGTTCGGGCGAACACCGACAGCCGTCCCCCGCAGTACGAACGGAACGAGGCATACCTCGAGTGGCAGGACGCGAGCCGAATCGCGGAGGACCTATCCACCGACGACATCATCGACCGGGTCCAGGAACTCGAGGAACGACACGCGACGTTCCAGGAGCAGTTCGGAGCCACACGTCCGACGGACGTGGCCGTGTTCGATCGAGGCGATCACGAGACGCGCCACGAACGGATGGTCGCGGTGAGCGACTGGCAGGGTGTGCTTCGAGATCTGCGGCTCTACGAGCTTGCTCGCCAGCTCTCGCAGAACGACGGCCACCTCATTCCAGCGTAATGAGTTCCCCACCGGATGACGAGCCAGGGGACTCGGTTGGACCACCCGATCGACAGACTCTCCGGCTGCTCGAGCGACAGCTCGGGTCGGATTCGTTGGTCGCCGAGACCACGTTCGATCCGAACAGCCACGAACCGCGACTCCTCCGTGCAGTACTCGACGCAAGCCAGTATCCGGAGTCGATCACCACTGCCCGACTCGATATCCGGTGGTTCACAACCGATGATTTCTCCGTACACTACGTCGAAGAACCGCTCGACGGGACTCGGTGGGAGTGTCGATGGGATCGCCATCCAAATTCGCACAACACTCGCTTGCACTTTCACCACCCACCAACTGCCGAGGAGGTAACCGATCTCTCCGTGCCTTCTCTGCACCCGCTTGAAGTCTACTCGACGGTCCTTGCTGCAGTCGAAACGCGAATCGAAGAACTGTTGTCGATGTGAACTCCCCTGCTTCGCTCGATCTGACGACCCCGTTCGTGAGGGTGGGCTTTCGTGTGGACAAGGGGCTTAGCGCGGCCGTAGCGAGGATACGATACGGACGGTGAGCAACCGATTGCTCGAGCAGGATGTCCGGAAGTATCGGACGCCACAGCTGGCTCTCGGTCGGCCCCTCGGAGGGCACCGAACGCACGACGATGGACGGCTCAGCTGTATCGATCGAGAATCGTCTCGATCAACTATCGTCTGAGAAGTATGTGTCCAAGGGTGAAAACACGAAACAATATCTACGATTGCTAGCTACTTGAAGGTTCAGACCTCGGAAATTTCCTACAGAAAGCCAGCGACTAAATAGCAACATGTGGGCGTAATTCTTGTGTGCTAATAGCAGGCACATGGGGAGTAATAAATCATGGCTAGCCGAAAGTCACAGGACAAGCGGGGAGAATCGTACGAGGAGTCGGACCGATACACCTACGAAGAGGCGACAGAACTCGAACCGGATGCCTTCACCGGTGGGGGAGTAACCCGCCGAACGTTCCTCAGCGTCGCAGCAGCGACCGGCGCTGCACTCGCACTTCCGAGTGTCGTTGCTGGTGACGTAACGCACGACAGCATGACGGACGAAGCGCAGTTCGCTGTCAATGCTACTCCTGAAGAGTACGAGGTCCATCTTGTCCTCGAGTTCACAGATACAACCGCGCTCTCAGCCTTCGAAGGAGAGTTCTGCGAGCCCGGCTGGGACATCGAAACGGAGAGCGCACCCCCGAAAGCAGTGGTCCGCGAGGAACCGACTCCCGCGGCACACGCCTACCTCACCGCCCAGGAACTCGAAACTGTGCTCGAGGACGTCGTCGACTCAGATAGTGTCGAGCACATCGATCATTCGATCGGTGCCAATCCGTTCTGGAAACTCGATGACTGGCCGGAAGACGACACGTATAGTGACCGAGTGTTTCCGGCTGTCGAGGACGCCCGCGATTATATGAACAATGCGGAGTCGTATGCCGGGCTCTCGTATCTCCAGGAGCAGTATCCCGATCGACTCAACGTTCGTGAAGTGGGTCAAAGTCCCGGCTGGGAGAACGTCCGTACTGGTGATGAAACCGATCCACAAGACGTGTTTCTCGTCGAGGTGACCAACGACGTTCAGGATCGTGAGTCGTTCGAAGCGAAAGAAAAGGCAATCTACGAGGTCAATATTCACGGACGCGAGCGAGCCGGTGAGGAAACAGGAACACGGTACATCGAGGATCTCGTAACGGGCAACGCCGATCAAACGGAGCTGCTCGATGAGATCGCGATCCTGTTCCTGTTCGTCAATCCGGATGGCTACTTCAGCCGGCTTCCGGAATTGGTCGATCCGGAGTATCTCGAGTTCACTCGAGGGAACGCCTCGAGTAACGACACGAATCGGCAGTACCCCACGATCGGGTGGGTCGATCCGAACAATTACCCCGGCGAACCTGAGGATGCACCCGAAGAGTACTACGATATCGTTCCCGACGCGATCGCGACGGTCGAGTTCCTGCGCCAGTACGAAAACGTCCGGTATCTCGTCGATTACCACCAGATGGGGACGCGAGAGGAGTTCGACTTCGTCTGGAACCTCGAAGCTAACGCGCAACGAGACCACCGCGGGGTCCACCTTCTCGAAGAAAGCAACGTTCGAGTCGGCGAGCGAATGGAGGCCGAACTGGGTGCGCTTGATGGGTTCGAAGCCGACGTCGAACGCGCCTTAGAGGATTGGTTCGACGAACCCGACCAAGAGCTACAGAATCTGTTCGACTACGGAACTGTCGACGACACACTGGGCTACAACATTTCCGGTGGACTGCTCGACTGGGCCGGACAACCGCGTGAAGACGGCGGACTCGACGCTATTGCCGTCGTCCCGGAAATGGTCTTCGCTGGCGGTGGCGAGGAGTGGTTCCCGTACATGCATCGCCACCTCGAGACGGCCTATCGCATCCAGATGGAGGTGTTCGCCGAACTGACCGCTGCAGATGTCGACGCAACGCTCGACACCGGCGGCCAGGACGTGGCCTACGTCGCGTCCGACGAGCTTACACGATCGTCGGCGGACCTCACTCACACCGATGAGAGTCCGGGCCACGAAGCGGGTCCCGGTCACGAAACGCCGGTCGAAATCACGCGAGAGCAAGCCGACGTCCTGCCCGGCTTTGACGGTCGTATCGAAGAGGTCGTACATCCACAGACGCGGTGTCTCTCAGTGCACGTCGAGCCCGCCGATGACGCAGACGGGGTCGTAGAAATCGTGAATCCGGATGGCGACGTCGTCCGGAAACTCGACACCGATGAGCTGGGCCACTCGGAGTGTTGCCACAGCGGCAACACGGAGTTCTACATTTCTGACCCTCCGGAGGGGACCTGGGTGATCAAGTTCGACGGCGACGGAGAGGTCACCGTCGAAGTCGTCATCATCGACAGCGATGACGAACACCTCGATCCCGAAGAGATCATGGGGTTCTACCAACGAGAGTACTCGGCCAACCCGATGGAGTTCTTCGCAGAGCTCGATGAGTTCGTTGAGGATGGGGAGATAGATGGACTAACAGTCGACGAGGTGCGCTCTAGGGATCTTCTCGACGGCAAAGATCGGCAGTACGACACACTGGTCGTTTCCGGGGAGATGGCCTGTGAGGATCCATCGTACGTCGGTGCGGTCGAAGCGTTCGTAGAGGCGGGCGGAGACCTGGTGCTTACCGACGCTGGTGTGCGCTTGCTGGCTGCACTCGATGTCGGAGACGCAGCAGACATCAGTGAGGGCGATATCGACTCGTTCGGTCTCACTTTTGTCAACGTCTATAACCGTGATCTTGACCACCCACTTCTCGAGGGGGTCCGCGACATCCAGCACGAACTCTGGAAGGCACCACAGGTCGGATACACTCCGGACGAAGACGATCAACCCGTCTATGCAGTCGATGAAGAGGCCTTCGAAGCTGCCGGTGGGACTATCGTCGGTACGTTTGGAGACGACGACGAAGCCGAGGATCTATCGGGAGTTGGGCTTGGGACGCTGGCCATCGGTGACTGCACGATCTACGTTATTGCCTCCGTTCTCCCCCCAGCGAACCAGGAATATCTCCATCAGTTCGGTATGGCCGATCACGCCGTCTCCACGATGGGCCATACGGTGCTTTGCAACGCAATCGGAGGCGAGCAGCGCCGCTATGTTGATGGCGAATTAGTCGCAAGCGTCGGTGAACCTCGTAGCGAGCGGTCAACTGACTGACCAACCCCCAATTTCTTTACACAGAATCAAAATCGCTCCTTCGAGGCCAAACGCAGGTGTTGGTGACAGCGTAGTCCCCGATGTGATCGCAGAAGCATGATCTGCCGGGATCAGAACCGTCCCCCCGACAGTACCGATCTCGAGCAGATCTGAACCGAGCTGACCTTCGGCACGAGGCAAGCGATACCCAGTACCTCGTCGTGAAGTTGAACCAGCTGTCCCAATGATCACTAGCACGGTCGAGAGCACTAAACTGACCGAAGATGCACTCGAGTGAACACCGCTCCGCTACAACGACGCAAGCTCCGAGCGGAGCTGCCGAACTCCCGATTCTCAGTACCGATCGAGGGGAAGGCTGGACGGCTCAGCTATACCGCTCGAGAATCGTCTCGAGATCGTAGTGCGAACCCGGCCCCCCGCCGTCCTCCCCGCGGGCGGGGCGGGCGTCGACCGAGAACGTGTACGCGCCGGTGATGGTGTCACTCGAGAAGGCGAACTCCCGCTCGTCGTTCCACACCGCCGACCAGTTGTAGGGGGCCGTTCCCGGCGAGTGGCGCGTGTCGGCCCGCTCGAGTTCGCAGTCGGTCGCGAAGCGCTCGGTCGCCACGGGGTTGCAGGGGTCGGTGATGTTGGCGACCCAGAACCCCTGCGAGTAGCCGCCGTCGACCAGCAGCGTCTCGTCGCCGTCCTGCAGGATGTCGTGGAAGTGCGTCGTCCAGACGCCGACGTCCTGTTCCCTCACATCGGGTGAGTAGAAGTGGCTGATCGGCTGTGGGTCCTCGAGCGATCCCTCGCCCCAGCCGATGTCGAAGACGTGTTTCCCACCGGGCAGCTCCCCGAACAGCTCGTCGCCGACGATCGCGATGTCGCGATTGGGATCGAAGTGGGCCTGGTGGCAGTCCTCGAACCCCGGCTCGCCGACCTCGGTGTAGTCGGGCTGGTCGTCGTAGTCGAACCGGCCGATCTCCTCGGGATGCAGCGGGTCCTCGGAGATATCGAGGATGACGTAGCCCACGAAGTCGCCGCCGATGTACGCACAGTGGAGGACCTCCCGGATCGGGTCGACCTCGAGGGCGTGACAGAAGCCGTCGGGGCCGAACGGACCCGTCTGCTCCGGATCGCCCGGCTCACTGACGTCGACGGGGATCACGCCCGGCTCGCTCTCGGCCTTGTCGATCATGTAGACCACTGTGTCCTCGGGATGCTCGGCGTTGGTGTGCGAGCCGGTGTTGGGCGTCTCGAGCGTCGCCAGCACCTCGGGTTCCTCCGGAGTGCCCTCGCCCCAGCCGAAGTCGACGACCGACATCCCCAGCGGTTCCTCTGCGCCCTCGTCCATCTCGTGGGTAACGTAGTAGAGTCCGTCACGGGTGCCGTCGAACCGCATGTGGTTCGACCGGTGGTTCTCGACCGGCCACTCGAGCTCGTGGGCGACCGTCGGCTGCTCGAGATCGGAGAGGTCGTACAGCGTCGCGACGACGGTGCTGTCGTTCCCGGTCGAGTCGTCGCTTCGAGGGAAGCTACTTACGCCGCCCCACATCCCGTCGGGACTGGTGGTGCCGAACGTGTAGCGGGGCTTCTCGCCCTCCGGCAGTGTGTGTCCGAGCAGGTCGGTGCGACCGCACGTCCGCGCGTTCGCCTGGTCGGGTGTACTCGAGGAAGCGCCGTTCGACCCCTGTCCGGCCGCCGTTCCCGTCCCGAGCGCGGCGGTGGCCAGCCCGGCGATTCCGATCCGTTGCAGCAGCGTCCGGCGTGGTGTGTCACTCATGATGGTTCGCTCTGTCTCGAACGCGAGACCATCCAGCGTACCGGACGAATAATTGTATCAGTACGTAACTGGTTCAATCATCGAAAAGTAGGGGAAGAGTTATACATTGCCTTCATGAGATCATTCGTTTACTCAAGCAAAGATCGCCTCGTGAGTAGGCCTGAGTCCGGCGTCCGTACTCCGGCGGACCGACGGCCCGACGCTCGGCCCATACGGGAATCGGCGTCGACAGCGGTATCGGAGTTGGAGCCGGACACCAGCTTCGTGCGGCATGCGCGTTCGGGATCAGGCTCGCCAACCCGAACGCGCATGCCGCCCAGAGCCGTCTCACGGCAACGGTCGAGTCGAGCTCCCACTCTTTGCCGTTTGCCCGAACTCGAGGACGCCGTCCTCACGATCGCTCGAGGATCCTCTCGCGGCCGAACGTGCTCGACGCGTCTCTCGGTAGCGTTCGCCATAGAAGGCCGATCCCTCAAGTGTCGGCGGCCCCGATTTCGGCCGAGATGAGTAGCTCACCGGCCACCGACCCCGTCGAAAGCGAACCCGAGAGCGCTGCCGGCGACTGGACGCTCGAGCGATCCGTCGAGCGCTACCCCGACCTCGAGGTGGGGGAGCTCGTTCGGTTCACCAAGCCGATCACGGAGGCGGACGTCTCCGCGTTCGCCGACGCGAGCGGCGATCTGAACCCCTTGCATCTCGACGAGGAGTACGCCGAAGAGACGATGTTCGACGGCCGGATCGCCCACGGTGGGCTGGTCGCGGGCACGATCTCGGCGGCGCTGGCCCAGTTCCCCGGCGTCGTGATTTACCTCTCCCAGGATCTGGAGTTCCGCGACCCAGTCGAGGTCGGGGGGACGGTGACCGCGACCTGTGAAATCGTCGAGGCACTGGGCGAGAACCGGTACCGACTCGAGACGACCGCGGTCGACGAGGCCGAGAACACGGTGATCGCCGGCGAGGCAGTCGTCGCCATCAACCCGCCGCCCGCCGACGACTGAGCCGACGCCGACCTCGTTTTGCGAGCGGTCGAGACCGGGTAGCCGAATGTCCTCGCTGGCGAGTTGCGGCGACCCGCCTCAGCGCTCGATCCCGTACACCTCGCGCGTCCAGTCGCGCGTCGGGGTGTCGTACACCGGTCGGTCGCGATCGCGCTCGTCCAGCCGTCGGCGGTCGGCCTCGTCCAGCGACCAGTCGAGATCGGCGTTGGCCCGCACGTGCTCGGGGGTCGCCGACCGTGGCAGCGCGACCATGCCGCGGTCGAGCAGCCACCGAAGCGTCACCTGGGCGGGGCTCTTCTCGTACGTCTCGGCGAGCTCGCGGACGACCGCGTCGTCGAACACGTCCGTCCGCCCGAACGGCGCCGCCGCCTCGATGACGGTGTCCGACTCTTGGCAGTAGTCGACGAGGTCGGGCCGCTGGAACCAGGGATGGAACTCGATCTGGTTGACCGCGATCGGAACGTCCGTAATGTGGTGGGCACAGCTCAGCTGATACGCGCTGAAGTTCGAGACCCCCACGTTGCGAACGAGCCCGCGATCGTGGAGTCGGGCCATCGCCTGCAGCGACTCCCGGAGCGAGATTGCGGGGTTGGGCCAGTGGATGAGGTAGAGATCGAGGTACTCGGTCCCAAGTCGCTCCAGCGACGCCTCACACGCCCGGATCAGCGACTCGTAGTCGAGGTTCTTCGGGAGGACCTTCGACGTGAGAAACACGTCCTCGCGGTCGTACTCCGCGAGCACGTCGCCGATGACCGCCTCGTTGTGGTACCCCTCGGCGGTGTCGATGTGGGTGTAGCCAGCCTCGAGCGCCGTACGAACGCTGGTGGCCGTCTGTTCGTCGTCGAGACCGTACGTGCCTAGGCCGAGCGCGGGCAGTTCGTCGCCGCTCGGGAGCGTTCGTGTGGGGTTGCTCACACGGCACATTCACAAGGCCAATAATTGAACCTACCGCTTCTGGGGGGTGAGTCCGGTATCTGGCTCAGGATTCGACCGTCCCGAGGACGCGGTCCCGCAGCTCTCCCTCGGAGATCTCGCCGCGGTTGTACGCCTCGACCCACTCGGTCCGGACCGTGACGCTGCCAATCGCCTGACCGTCGTCGGTTTCGACCGCGCCCTCGAGCTGCTCGGTGGGCGCGTCGCCGCGTTCCACGTAGGAGCTGTAGACCGCCAGCACGTCCTGTACGTCCCGCGCGAGCTCGAGTTGTCCTCCGGTTCGTCTCCCGACGCGTCGTTCCCGTCGTCCGTCTCGCTCCCGTCGTCACCCTCGGTTCCGTTCACCTCGTCCTCGGCGTCGGAATCGGCGGCGTCCGAACAACCACTGAGTAACAGTACGCTGCCGATACCGAGGACGGCCCTCCGTCGCGTCGTCTCGTCCATACCCGAACCGCGCTCTCGAGCCAGTAGAAGGCTCTCGTTCTCACACGAAACCGACCCGCTCTCCATTATCGGAATATAACTCACGATATCTTATATTTTATATCACTAAATGATGTGAATGTAGAAATGCATTAATGGGTGGGTGGGGTTATTTTCAGACATGGACAGGCGAAAAGTCCTTCTCGGTGGTACTGGTGTGCTCACGACGCTCGTCGCCGGCTGTGTTGGCGAACTCCAGTCGGAGACCAGCGCGGGGCGTGGCGCGGCTGACAACAATCCCGGAAACAGCGGCGGGCAGGGCAACCGAAACGACGACCATCCCGGTCAGGGCCGGGGACAGGGCGGCCCGAACGGCGTTCCCGACTTCGTCCCCGAGGAGGTCAAACTCGACAGCGGCGTAGTCATCTCCATCGAGGAGTTCCGACGCCGCGGTCAAACGTTGACGGTCGTGCTCGCCACGGGCATCAAGGATCTGGCGCAGCTGCGCGACGACCTCGACGAACTCCTGGCGGAACTCGAGGAGGGGATCGAGGACGCCGAGGGATTCTTCGACCAGATCGAGACGGTCGACACCACGGTCGCACACACGTCCGGACGGCCGCTCGCGTCGGCTCAGCTCAGCGGTGACAAACTGCGCGCATACGCAGACGGCGAGCTAACCGAAGAGGATCTGATCGCGGAGTCTCGAAAACAGATCGAGCTGGTGTAGCCGCTCGAGGCAGCGCTTTTGACTGTGCTACGGATGGCCAGCGGACGCTGTCACACTACAGACGGCCAGAATCCGACATCTATTGCAGCGCGCACCCAAAACCACTCGTCGTTAATTTTGACAGCGGTCTCGTCAACAGCGACCTGCGACGGTGACACCGACGTTGCAGCGGCCGGTGCCGAACTGTCCGAGTGGATTGACAGTCGTTCCGGCTTAGGGATACAGCGGTTGGTCGATCTCTTCAGTCATGTCGTCGCCCACGGCGACCTCGTTAGGCACCTCGGGACAGCAATCGAGGCAGGTGAGCTCGTGGCGGTTCGGGCCCTGCCACTGCTCGCGCTCGAGCCAGACGCCGGTACGTGCGTCGCCGTCGATCGTCGCACCGCACTGGTAGCAGTCGTTGGGAACGCCGGGTGCGGTCGGTCGGGGCCAGTAGAGCTGCATGGGCAACCGTTAGCACTCAATTATCATAACTCTACTTGCTCACGAAACTCTATATGTTCTCGATAAGTCGGCCCAGTACTGCGATTATTTTCTTACAGAGTCAAATTCTTGGACAGTATATAATATATCTAACTGTTCTATACAGCGTGATCGTCCAGACGAGTGAACCGACCCGGAGACAGATCGGTGACGCCACGACTCACCCTCTCCGTTCGCTCGAGTCGCCCTCGAACCGAACTCGAGCGACCAACGAGGAACCGAAGCCGGAACGCCGAGTTCTCGAGCCCAATAGCCGACGGATCTTACTAAAAGCCTCTGGAAGATGTGTAGGGCGACGTAGAAGGTAGGTTTAGGTTCTGAAATAGCTAAGGCTCTTCTAACGAAGTAAAACCGAACAAGCTGATATTCATACCTTTCTGGGAAGCTATTTGTACAACTTATCCTACTCGACGGTTGCAAATGTCGAAGGCAAGCAAGAGAAAGGAGAAGAACGGAACTCAAGAGACAAAGAACGGAACGGAGTCGCTGTTCGGATCGGTCGACAGACGGACCGTGATGAAGGGGATCGGCGCCGCGGGACTCGTCGGCGTCGGGGCGTCGTCCGCCAGCGCAAGTACGAGCGACGAGGGGTTCGATCCGGTCGAAGCGACCGTCGCGGACGTCCACGACGCGATCGAGAGCGGCGAGGCCACCGCACGCGAGATCGTCGAGGACTACCTCGAGCGGATCGAGGTGTACGACGAGGCGATCAACTCGATCATCAGGGTCAACGAGAACGCGCTCGACCGGGCCGCCGAACTCGACGAGCAGTACGCGGCGTCGGGACCGGTCGGACCGCTTCACGGCGTTCCCCTGATCCTGAAGGACAACAACGACACCGGCGATATGCCGACGACGAACGGCTCGCTCTCGATGGAACACTCCCAGCCCGAGGACGACGCGTTCATCGTCCGGCAGCTCCGCGAGGCGGGCTGTGTCGTCGTCGCGAAGGCGAACTTGGACGAGTTCGCTCGAGGGATCACCGCCGACAGCTCGCTGGGCGGCCAGACCCGGAACCCCTACGCTCTCGGCCGCAATCCGAGCGGGTCGAGTGCCGGAACCGGGGCGGCGCTCGCGGCGAATCTGGCCGTCCTGGGAACCGGGACCGACACCTGTGGGTCGACCCGTAACCCGTCGGCGTTCGGGAGTCTCGCGGGCCTCCGCCCGACGATCGGGTTGATCAGCCGGGACGGGATCATCCCGTTGAGCCTCGAGCGCGACACCGCGGGGCCGATGGCGCGAACGGTCACGGATATGGCGGTGATGCTCGACGCCATGGTCGGCTACGACCCCGCGGACCCGCCCACCTCCCGGGGTGCAAACGAGATTCCCGCGAACACCGATCGGATCGCCGGCGACAGCTACACCGACTACCTCGACGAGGACGCACTGGACGGGCTGTGTATCGGCGTCCTCAGGGACTTCTTCGGACCCGATATCGACGAGGAGGACCAGGACTGTTCGTGTAACGACGAGGACGAGGACCCCGTTGCACAGGCCGAAGCCGAGGCCGAACAGGTGACGGCCGTCGTCGAATCGGCCCTCGAGGAGATGGAGCGACAGGGCGCCGAAATCGTCGAGATCGAGTCGATCCCGAACTACGACGACCTTCAGGAGGCCGCGAGCGAGCCCTCGGTCTTCAAAGCGGATCTCGACGCCTACCTCGAGGGGGTGGACAACGAGTACGAGACGCTCGCGGAGATCGTCGAGTCGGATCTGTACTCCTGTGGGAAGGCCGACTCCCTCCGGACGTCGGACGAAGAGGACGATCCGGACGTCCGCGAGACCGACGAGTACACCCGCTCGGTAGCGGGGAAGATCGAACTCCGCGACGCGGTCGAGGGACTGATGCTCGAGCGAGGTGTCGACGTGCTGGCCTACCCGACGCTGTCGCACCCGCCCGCCGAGATCGGCGAGAGCCAGCCCGGTTCGAACTGCTCGCTGAGCGCGAACTCGCAGCTCCCGGCGATCGCGGTTCCCGCCGGCTACACCGAGGACGAACGGCTCCCGATCGGCGTGGAGATGCTGGGCTTCGAGTTCGACGAACCGACGCTCATCGGGGCGGCCTACGCCTACGAGCAGGCGGCCGACCCGCGCGAGACGCCCGACGGCTTCGGTCCGCTTCCCGCCGAGGCGCCCGAGGTCCCGAACCCCGACTACGAGGTTGGGATCGCGGCAGAAGACGACTGCTAATCGGCCGCCGGAGCACGGGCAAAGGGAGCCGAACCGAACTCGAGGTGATCGCTCCGCGACCCGAGTATCGAACCATCCGTGCAGGAATCGTCCGACCGCACGGCTCGTCCGTCGAGATCCACAACCGGTCCATCTGAAAGAGGGCGAATCGCCCTCCGTCACGGTAGGTGGTGGTGGTCCAAAGCGACCATTCGGTCGCTCGGACACCCGGATACTAGCGCACAGTTGCATAAGTGGGCGGCTTGCGGGCGAGTTCTGCCGATCCGCACAATCGACAGGCCACGCGCCGGGTCGAACGTTCGTCGGCGGTTTCGGGCCCGACTCGAGACGGTCCCGATCGTCGAGCGCACCGTGTGAGGAGCGGCTGTTCGACCGCTACCCCATCTTGTGGAGCTCGAGGCGCTTGATGAGCAGTCGGTTCGTTCCGCCGATGAGCAACAGGACGACCAGCAGTCCAACGACGTTGACGACGATTCCCATAAACCAGAGCTGCGGGACGAAAACGGCGGGATCGACGACCATCCGAAGCGCCTCGCGAGCGAGGACGAAAAACACCAGTCCGTACCCGACCCCGATCGCCGCGAACACCCAGTACAGCCAATCGTTCATATGGTTTGATCTTTTTTCTCCAGGATAATAGCTGCGGCCGAGCGCACCACGGGAGTGTCCGACTTCCTTGCGTCGCGGTCGTCCCGAACGCGTGGCTCGAGAAGTCCCGACCCCGCCGACCGTGCGAGGAAAGCGATCCGAAACGGACAGTCTCGAGCCCTGAAACGGCGAAGGACACTAGTTCGGGGCGTTCCTAGACGAGCTAATGACCCCGGACCGAGATCTGGCCGATCGGCTGGCGGCCGCGGACGATCCGGAGCTCCTGCTGGCCTGGAAGCTGTGGTGCGAGCGGGGCGTGATCCTGCCGGGGTACGCCGGCGAGATCGCCGAACTCCGCCGGCTCAAACGCGAGTGGGACGACGCGGACGAGCCGCTACGCTAGCGATCGTCGGCCACGAGAGCGCCACGTCGGCCTCGAGGGCGAGCGAAAACCGTTCGTAGGTCACCGCAAAAACGCCGCCGCTACGAGCGCAACGTTCTGAAAGGGTGGGGTGGTGGTCGCGCCGCGGTGCCGAGTGGGGTGGCCGGCAGCGCGGCGACGACCCGGGTAGGGGTGGGGAGGCGGGATTCCGCCAGCACACTCTACCGCCGACACGATAAAAACGATTCCTCCAAAGCAGGTTGGGTCGCCGTGAACCCGCAAGCAAACCGCGGCCCGCGCTCACTCGCGTACGACGTCGATCCCGTGGTGTGCGAGCAGCGTCGCGGCGACCGCCTCGGACCACTCGGTTCGCGTCTCGAGGGCGGTGTCGTGGCGAGTGACCTCGGTCAGGTAGCCCGCCACCCCGAGGTCGGCCGAGACCTTGTGGATCAGTCGCGGCTGGGAGCCGTCGAGCGTGTTGCCCCGCGTGAAGCTGTAGGCACCGTCGTACCGGCTCGAGGGCCGAATCTCGCTCTCGTTGAGCGAGTCGTTCGCGCGGGCGGCGACCCGCCGGGCGTTGCCGGCCTCGGTGGGGAAGATCGCCTGGCCGAACCCGCTGGGGCCGCGCGAGGAACCCCAGATTCCCATCGAGCTGTGCATGTCGATCACGGCCGCCGGGTCCATCTCGGTGATAAATGACCAGATCGACTCGGCGATCGGCGTCGTCGGCGAGCGACCCGACGGGAACTGCTGGTTGAGGTCGCCGTCGGGGCCGCTGTAGGTTTCGTCTCTGACCGCGGGAGCGTTGGCTTCCGGGATCACGACGAGCGTGCCCCGATCGAACGTCCACTCGCGAACGCTGTGGGCGGCGTCGACGCCGGCGATCTCGCTGCCGTGGACGCCGCCGAGGACGACCACGGTCTCGCCGTCGTCCGGCGCGTCGCGGACGTACGCCGGCGTTTCGTACTGCGTCCCCGAACGCAGCGTTCGCGTCTCCTCGTTGATCGCCGCTGATTCGGCAGCGCGTCCCGATCGCGTGCCGACGAGGCCGCCGCCCACCGTCGTCGCCGCTACCCCAAGCAGCAGGGACCGTCGCGTGACTGTGCCTCGTGGTGACGCCGATCGAGCGGATGAATTTTCATCTGTCATTTTCTCTTCTGTGACAACTATATGCTTGCTATATAAAATTAGCCAATCGAGATTGTATAAAATAACCCTGCATGGAGCGGAACCGCCGGCGTCCACCGCTGACTGGCGTGACGGACGGGCCGGTTCCTCGAGCGCTCGACGGACGTGCCCGTCGCTGTCGGGCGAGCCGAAACACCGCGGGCGCTACGAAAACGTCGACGAGGAGCGACCGCTCGAGCCACGAGATCGTTCCGTAGAAAAGTTCGGTCGAGCGCACGATGGGGCGTGCGCGAGTCGTCCAACGGCCGTCGAACGGGTCGCCGTCGGGGTGGGTGTCTACGAGTCGCGCGCGACCGTCACGCGATCGGGCGTGATCGTCGCGGTATAGGTCGCGTCGGCCTCGAACGCGACCGTTACGCTCGCGGCCGCGGTGTCACTCGCGAACAGCGCGTCGAGCGCCTGCGGATCGAGATGGTCGTAGAGGACGAGCCCGAACTCGTCGCCGAGTGTGGTCGCATCGGTATCCTCGAGAGCGGCGATCGCCTCGAGGACGGCGACGGTCGGCGTGGTGTCGGGGCCGTACTCGCGTTCGATGCTGAGCGCTCCGGCCGCGTCGGGATCGGTGTCGCTGGCAGCCATTCAGTGGGCCCCGTACTCGACGTGGATCGTCGGCGACTGGGACCCGGTTCGATCGAGGACGCGTGCGTTGGCCATGTCGCCGGAGAACCGGAACCGGGTGGTGCCGGCCTCGATCGCGCCTTCGGCGGCGTGTTCCGAGACGACGGCCGTTCCGGCGCCGTCGGCGGCCTCGATCGTCCCGTCGACGGTGATCTCGAAGCTCGCGGGAGCGCCGTGTCCGACGATCGTTACGCAGTTGGGGAGGGCAGGGGCATCGTTCGGGGCGTCTTCGTTCAGGATCGCAGCGTCGCGTGCCATACACCTGACGAGAGAACAGGAGAACTTAGTGCTTTCTGTCGAAGTAACGGTGTATTGGGACGAATTAGATAGATATGAGAACGAACAGAGTGTATTTTGATCGAATTGTTCAGGTTTACAACTCACTCTTCGGAGGGACAATAGGTGGCTAGCCACCAGGACACCTCATGCCGTTGGCGTGGTAACACCCGACTACCGCGGACGAGCCAGGTAAACACTCCGTTAGCGGAGTCCCGTCTGCGGTGAGTCGGTACCTACACCGAGCCCGCTCGAGTCGATCGGCGGTTCCCCGCCGCGGGAAGCGCCGGTTCCGTCCGCCACGATCGACGACGGATCGCGGGGAAAACGGCGCACAAAGCCGGTCAGTGCAACGAGATCTCGCAGTACGGACACACCATCGACCGCTCGGGAATCTCCCGGCGACAGTTGGGGCACTCGAGGTCCTCGTCCGCCTCGTGAAGTGGGGCGTAGGGCACGGTTGACCACCACCTTGACGTTCGGTAGCCAGTGGCATAAGCCTCACTCGCCGCCGCGGTGACTGTCCCCCGGCGTGGCTGGTGGCGAGCGGACCGGTCGGGCCGACATCGGCTCGAGCGGGAATCACGGGACATCGAACCGTCATGTACGACAACAGTTACAGCGGTTCGAGGAGAAAGCCCACGACTTCAGTCGTGGGATGAATCCGACAGTAATTTGGCGTGCGAACACGTACCAGTGATTGG
>NZ_AOIB01000035.1 GCF_000337675.1 Natronococcus amylolyticus DSM 10524
CTCCCGGACCGCGGATGGAGGGGACCTACGAACCCCCGGTTGTGGGCTCCCGTCTGTGGCAGGAACCCCACTACTTCAGTCGTGGGAGGAAGTCAGCACAGAAGGCGTCGTACGAGCGGTCGGAATGAGCCAGCAGATCCCGTCGCAGTGCCCGGAGTGTCGATCGCTGAACGTCCGCGTCAGGCGGGTGTCTCCGAACGACCACGACCGAAGCGAGGAGTGGGCGACCCGCGTCGAGTGTGGCGACTGCGACGAGTACTCCGACTGGTTCCGCTGAGATGGCTCTCGCGAGCTGATTCCTACTCCGTGCGCTCGAGCGCGACACTCAACGCCCCGTACAGTCCGAGCTCCTCGTCCAGCGGACTCTCCCGGATCGTCGGTCGGTCGACGAACAGGTACTCCTCGAGGTAGCGATCGACCCCCTCGAGGAACCAGTCGGCGTTGTTGAGCGCGACGCTGCCCCCGAGGGTCACGAGGCCAGGTTCGTACGCGTTACACAGTGCAGCGATCCCAACGGCGTTGTATCGGTTGACCCGGTCCAGGCAGGTCTGGGCGAACGGATCGCCCGCGGCGGCCGCCTCGAAGACGGCCGGCGCGGCGAACTCCTCGTCGGCCGCGAGCGTCTCGCGGAACTCGCCGACGGCGTTTTCGTCCCACACCTCGTCGACGCGATACCGGTGACGAACGTACGACGGGATCCCCCGACCCGAACAGAACGCCTCCCAGGCGCCGGTGACGCCGGCGCTCTCGAGACGGCTGTCGGGAGCGACCGGGATGAGCCCGAACTCGCCCGCACCGCCCGTTTCGCCCCGGAGCAACCGACCGCGTTCGACGACCCCGCCGCCGATCCCCGTGCCGACGGTGAGTTGGATCACGCACGCCTGGTCCTCGCGCGCTCCGAACCGCCACTCCCCCAGCGCCGACGCGGTGCAGTCGTTCTCGAGGAACACCGGGAGCCCACAGCGGTCCCGAAGCGGCGCTGCGATCTCGATGCGCTCGATCACGTCGCCGTCGGCGGTGTCGAACCGCCGAACGCTGCCCCGATCGGCGTCGACCAGTCCCGGGGTGACGATCGAAACCGCCTCGAGAGAAGCTGCCGCTGTCAGCGTTTCGACTACTCGTTCGAGCTGTGTGCACAACTCGTCGGGCCGCGTCGGCTCGGACTCCACGGCCGTCAGGAACTCGCCGGCCGGCGTCGCCGCGGCGTAACTGAGGTTCGTGCTGCCGACATCGACGACTCCAACGGCGTTCATGCTCGAGAGTCCGCGGGCCGTTACTTAGCTGTTCGCTGTAATAATAACTCCGCACCAGAGCATTATTAATCGAAGGCGGGAACATCGTCGGTCCGTCCGGAGGAACCGCCCACGCCTCGAGGACGACCGAGCAGACTCAGGTGCGAAACTCGAGCCGAGCACCACCGTCGTCGCTTTCGCCCGCGGAGGCGGTCCAGTCGTGGGCTTCGGCGATCGCGCCCACGATGGAGAGCCCCAGTCCCGTCCCGTCGTCGCTCGTCGTGTACCCGTGCTCGAAGACATCGTCCAGATGCTGATCGGGGATCCCGCTCCCGTCGTCCTCGACGTAGAACCCGTCGGTCGCCTCGAGAAACCCCACCCGGACGGTCACGTCGGCGCCGCCGTGGGCGACCGCGTTACTGAACAGGTTCTCGAACAGCGACGTGACCTGGCTGCGATCCGCCCGAATCGTTCGCTCCGCGTTCTCGACGGCCAGTTCGGCGCTTCCGGTATCGACCCAGCGCCAGGACGCCGTCGCGAGCCGGCCGAGGGAGACGTCCTCGAGCGTCTCGAGCAACACGCGAGGCGTTCCCGTCCGCGACGTCCCCGGTTCCGGATTATCGCAGCAACCCCTCGAGCGTTCGGTACCGGAGATCCGCCTACGCCTCGAGCTCGAGGGCGAAGCGCTCGAACAGCTCGAACTGCGGGACCGCCTGGCCGGGGTAGCGGTAGTCGGTCCCGAACACGAGCCGATCGTGGTGGATCTCGAGAACCGTCTGCCCGACCGCCGGATATCGCGTCAGCGCGTTCCAGCCCGCGCGTGTCGAGAGATCGCCGTAGACGTTGTCGTACTCCGTGAGCAGAATCGTTGTCGCGGGTATTCGGCGCCTGAATCGCGGTAGTCCTCCCGTTCGGAATCCCCGATCAGGTTAGCCGGAAGGTATGCTCGCGGCTCGCATCGCAGCTCGGACAGACGTGGCGGTACACGACCCGCCCCCCGTCGGTTCGACTCTCCCAGTTTCGCTCCGTATCGACGTAGCCACACGCCGGACACTTCTTGTCGGTCGTCTCGTACCGCCGTCGGAGCCGGTCGAGGACTGTTGGCATACAGCATAGTACCCTCCGCGACGAGAAAAAACCTTGCTCGAGCGTTCCGACACTGTAACGATCCGCTCTCAACGCCGAACCGCCGCGGGTCTCAGTCGCTCCCCCGAAGGGTTGCCGTGTACTCCACGTTTCCGGTGAGCTCGAGCGACTCCTCGAGCGTCGGATACCCCTCCGCCTCGACGATCACCAGGTACTCGCCCGCCTGGAACTCGAACTCCGTCCGGCCGTGGTCGTCGACCGCTTGAGTGTCACCCCAGCCCCCGAGTCCCTGCTCTTCGACGCTGACGGTCGCGTCATCGATCGGCTCGCCGACCCCGTCCTGAACGAGGACGCGCAGCAGGTGTCGGTCCGGCGCCTCCTCGACCTCCTCCGTTTCCCCGGTTGCCTCGACATCGGTGACCTCGAGTTCGTACGCCGCGGTCTCCGCGCAGTTGTTCAGTTCGAAGGAGTAGACGGCGTCGTCGGCGCCCGGCTCCGGCCCCTCGGTAGCGGCCTTCGTGGTCGAGGAGAGCTCGTTCCCGTCGGCGTCGTACACGCGAGCGGTCATGCTGACGGCGAGCTCCGCTCCGCTCGCGTTTGCGAGCATCGTGTGCACCTGACACAGCTCGCTGGGCGGCTCGTCGTCCCAGGTGAAGGTGTGTCGCTCGATCTCGAGGTGGCGTTCGGCCGCCTCCGACAGCACGACTTCTCCGTCGATCGCCTCGTCCTCGTAGACCGCCTCGTCGTCGCCGTTATCGTCTTCGTCGGATTCGTTTGCCTCTCCTGACTCGCTGTCGGCCGGCTCCTCGTCGTCCTCGGTTGCGTCCTGATCGGCCGCGTCGTCCTCGGCTGTGTCTTCGGAGTCGTTATCCCCGTTCTCGTCCCCGGCGTCGTCGCTTTCGGTCTCGTCGGCCTCCGAATCGTCGCTCTCCCCGTCCTCGGCTCCGTCGGCCGCCGAGTTGTCGGCCTCGTCGGTCTCCGACCCGGAGTCGTCTTCCTCCTCTTCCTCCTCGGTGTCGGCACAGCCCGCTAGCACCCCCGACAGCGAGACACCTGTGATGGCGGCGAACTCGCGACGCTTCAGCTCCATACCGTCCCCCGTCGATCCCCGATCTCGTGCCAGTACATCTCTCCTACAGAGAGGGTTCTCGAGTGCATAACGTTTTATATTGGATCGAATCCGCAGAAAACCCGCTGCCCCACGAAACTCGTCGTCTGCCGGCTCCCCCGCGCCGAGATGCCTCAACCGAGGGCCTTCCCGGACCGCCGCCGTCGGTTGTACAGGTAGACTACCGTAACCACCAGTCCACAGAGCGGTACGAGAACGCCGAACTCGTAGGTGTCAGGGTTTTTTAGCTTTCGGCGTTTCGCATCAAAACGAACGAATATCGAAATCGGAATCTGCAGCAGGACGAGTGCGGCGAGGATGGGGAAGACGAACAGTTCCATCCTCTGAGCACTGGCCGGTCAACTGTAAAAGCGTTTTCATCACGACCCGTCCGATCGCTAACTAGACGGCCGCTCCGGGCTCGAGCGGCGGGATCTGCCCAACTGGTTCGGCTCCGTCGAGAGGCCACCGCACTCGAGGATACTCGATTACCCTCGGTCGATTTAGACAAAGGTATAGGCATAGATAGACGAGGCTAATCCATGTGGCCCTGGGGACACTTCGGCGTCGCGTACATCGTCTACTCGCTGTACTCGCGCGGTCGGTTCGGACGATCTCCCCGTCCCGAGCCCGCGCTCGCGGCTATCTTCGGCTCGCAGTTCGCCGATCTGATCGACAAACCGCTCGGCTGGCTCGGCGTGTTTCCCCACGGCCGATTCCTCGCCCACTCCCTGCTCGCGACCGGTATCGTGATTCTCGTCGTCTACGCCGGGGCGATCGTCCTCGATCGCCTCGAGACGGCGACGGCGTTCGTCCTCGCACACCTCTCTCACCTCGTCGCGGATATCCCGCCGCGAGCCTACCTCGGCTACCCCAACGACACCGAGTTCCTGTTCTGGCCGTTTCTCTCCCACCCGACGTTTACCTACCACGAGCGACTGTTCGAGCCGCCGGCGATCGTCGAGTTCGTCGTCACTCCCTTCACCCATCCGGGAATCTTCTTCCTGCTCGAGATCCCGCTGTTCGCCGCCGGGCTCGCGCTCTGGTATCTCGACGGCTGCCCCGGGCTCGACTACGTTCGCTCGCGTCGCTGATCGCCGGCTTCGCTGCGGATCCGACTGTGGTCTCCGGACGACCGTCTCGAAGGCGAATGTATCCGAATTCACCACCGTTCAAACTCGAGAAACGATTGAACGACCACCCACTCATACGGCCTCCCGCAGCAACCCTCATGCCAACGCATGGGGTACTGGAGGGAGATGGTTCGTCGGTCCCGGTACGTTCACGGTCTCGGCCTGGGTATCATCGCGGTCGCCGCCGCCCAGTCGCTGCTCAAGGTCGCCGGCGGCGGCTCGAGCGTCGAGGCCCTCATCGACTTCGTGTTGCTCGGACTGACGGGCGCGCTGTTTCTGTACGTCGGAAGCTGGCTCTCGGAGTCCGAGATCGAACCCGACCTCTATCGGCGGATCGCGACGTGGAGCCTCGCCGGCGTCGGCGTCATGCTCGCCTTCCTCGTCCTCCGGGCGCTCCACCCCGGGATCCCGACCGAGTTCACGTTCGGCACGCGAGCCGTCGCGCTGGCGATCGGCTCGGCCGCCGGCCTCGGGATCGGGATCCACGAGTCGCGCGCGATCTCCCGGGAGCGGGAGATCGAGCGGCGAAACGACGCCCTCGAGCGGGTTCAGGACCGACTCGAGGAGCGCAACGACGAGCTTCGGGAGACACAACAGGAACTCGAGGCGACCGTCAGAGAGCTCGAGGCCTCCAACGAGCGCCTAGAGCAGTTCGCCTCCGCCGCGAGCCACGACCTTCAGGAACCGCTGCGAATGATCTCGAGCTACCTCCGGCTGCTCGAGGAGCGCTACGGCGACGAGCTCGACGAGGACGCCGAGGAGTTCATCGAGTTCGCCGTCGACGGCGCCGACCGAATGCAGGTGATGGTCGACGACCTCCTGGAGTACTCCCGGGTGGAGACCCGAGGCGACCCGTTCGAGCCCGTCGACCTCGACGCCGTCCTCGACGACGCGCTGACCGATCTGGGCGTTCGGGTCGAGGAAACCGACGCCGAGATCACCGCCGAGGAACTGCCCCGCGTCGCGGGCGATCGAAGCCAGCTTCGCCAGCTGTTCCAGAACCTCGTCTCGAACGCCCTCGAGTATAGCGGCGACGAGCCGCCCCGCGTCCACGTCTCCGCCGAACGGGTCGGCGACCGGTGGGAGATTGCAGTTTGCGACGAGGGGATCGGGATCGATCCCGAGGACCAGGAGCGGATCTTCGAGGTGTTCGATCGCCTCCACACCCAGGCCGACCACGAGGGGACGGGGATCGGCCTGGCGCTCTGTCAGCGCATCGCCGAGCGCCACGACGGCACCCTCGAGGTCGACTCCGAGCCCGGGGAGGGCGCGACGTTCTCGGTTCTCCTTCAGCCCGTCGAGGAAGCGCCCGCGAGGTGACCGCGAGCCCGTCGGGTTTCGAGCGAGAGCCCTCGAGGCCCGGCCACCTCGAGCCACGATCCCGTCAGCGCTGTTCTTCGGACTCCACTCCGGACACCATCTCACGGAGTCGGAGCCGCCGCGCGCGCTCGCACCGTTGCAGCTCCGCCCGAGCCGTCTCCCAGTCCGCCAGCGCCGCCGGCGTGATGTCGACGGTTCGCCCGTCGACGCCGAGGGGCGTCTCGGCGTCGTAGCGGCGCTGGTAACGCCACACTCGATCGACCAGCACGTCCATCCGTGCCTCGAGCTCCTCGAGCGACCGCTCCCGGGCGAGCACCGCCGCCCCGTCCTCGCTCCGGGGAAACCGCCTGTCGTTTCGTTCGTAAGTCGAGGGCGGCCCCCTCCGTTCGGTGACGATCCCGAGTGCGGCGAACGACTCGAGAGTTTCCCGAACCGCGCCGCGGTCGCGGTCGGCTCGCGCCGCCAGCTCGGCGGCCGTTCGTGCCCCGTTCGTCCGGTCGAGCAGTTCGTACAGCCGTTCGGCCGTAGACCCCGCTACGAAGGGGTTCTCGATCGGCGATGCGCCTTCCCCTGTGCGACCCATCATCGTGTCACCATCTCTTGCGGAAAATATGGGTAATCGCCCGGTGCAGCCGTTCATCCGAGGCTACCCAGGACTGTAGCGGTCGGCTACCGTCACCAACGATCGACGATGGACGCTATTTCGAGAGGAAGGTAGTTTCAGTCCTGCCGGCCCGTCGGCCACGTGGTCGGTCTGGCCGGCGTTCGAAGACCCGAACGGCCCTCTCGGAGAACCGGCCTGAAAAGCCGGTGGCTCGTCGGTAACACGGAAAACACTACTCGGATAGCCAGTGAACTCCGGAAGTGGTTGGTTCGAACGAACGAAAAACCGGGTCGCAAAGGTGGAAGCATGACAGGAGGCAGCGGACGAGGCGTCTCCGGCATCTGATCTCAGAGGATCGAATCACGACCTCGGTTGCCACAGGCACATCGACTGACGGGTTGAATGGTATTCGTTGGCATCACCACCGTAGTTGATGTACAAGTCGTCCAGTAATAAACTCTTCTAATGGTGCAAGCACACTAATATGTGGAGTGAAAGTTTGTCTACACTCCTAATTACCCACAATAGCTTTAATATACACACTTCGGACCGAGAGAAGGGCGAGAGAAATTGCCAATCGGGAAGGGCAGGAGCTGACGACGGCGGCCCCGCCTCGTAGGGCCGACCGGGATGAAATCGAGAGCCTCGTCGCGCCGCGCCGCTGGGTTGCTCGAAGACGGACGATCCGATCTCGTCGGTGACGAGAGCGAGGGGTGGGTCCTTGCTACTTGACGATCGTCACGGGAACGGTCGACTTGTCGACGACCGCCTTGGCGACGCTGCCGACGACCCGTTCGTGTTCCGTCGAGAGCCCGCGGTGGCCGACGTAGATCCCGTCGACGTCGGCCTCGGCGGCGTAGTCGGCGATCGCCGCCGCGGGCCGCCCCGCCAGCAGCTCGGTCGTGATCTCGAGGTCGGCTCCGTCCGCGACAGTTTCGGCCGCCAGCTCCGTCGCCTGGCGGAGCGTCCGCTCGCCGTACTCGACGGCGCGCTCCTCGCCGGGCAAGACGAGCGCTCCGTCCACGAACTCCGTTTCGGGCGTCAGCACGTGGACGATCTCGAGGGTCGCGTCCAGCGCGCTCGCGTCGCGCGCCGCGCGTTCGACCGCGGTGTCGCTGACCTCGGAACCGTCGGTTGCGATGAGATACCTCATACGAGAACGTCCCGCTCGAGCGACGATAGTACTATCAGTCGTTCCTGCCCTGCGGGAATCGGTCGGCAGCCGGTACGAGATGGGTGTCCCGTTGCTCGAGAGGAACCGGAGGAGTCTGCTCCCTGAGCGTGTGTCTCGGAATAGGTACATCAGACGCGATTCAAAAACAGGACATCACTGACAAGTTTTAATATCGAAGAGTTATTCATGTGTTGTGACGTGCTCCCACGACTAAAGTCGTGGGCTTCCCACCCGGTGTTGGCCGGGCAGGTCAATCCTGAAGGTTGGGAATCTAAGCTTTG
>NZ_AOIB01000036.1 GCF_000337675.1 Natronococcus amylolyticus DSM 10524
CAACTGCCAGTTTTCCGCGCACAACGACCGTTACGGTCGGTTGACCAATCAAGCTCACGGCGCGTATCCCACGACTGAAGTCGTGGGTTTTGCGCCTGCTTCACACTATAATGAACGAAGCGATCCCCCCGCAGTGTCCCGAGTGCGGATCCACGAACCTCCAGCTCTCCCGCGTCGCGCCGGCCGAACACGATCACGGCGACGCGTGGGTGACTCACGCGTCGTGTGGCGCCTGCGAGGAGTACGTCGAGTGGTTCAACTGAGCTAGTCCGCTAGCCGGAGCCCCGGGACTCGTCAGTGACTGCGCTCGAGTACCCCCGGTAGCGTTCTGCTACACCACTCCTCTAGTACACCGGAACGACCGACAGTTCCCGCTCGCGAAACGCCTCGAGCGGGTCCGACACTCGGCGCCAGGCGCCGGTCCCCGACTGCAGGTCGCCGTCAACGACGACGGTGTCGGCTTCGACCTCCGTAGCGTACTCGACGATCTCGTCGATCGGGTGGCCGATCCGTCCGGCAGTCTCGTAGCGCTCGAGTGCGGGCGCGGCGAGTCGGTCGGCCTTGCGTTCGCAGATCGCCCGTATCGTGTCGATACCGGTCGGAATCCGCAGTCGTTCGGCCAGCCAGAGCTCCGCGCTCGCGTACCACTCGAGGCCGAGCACGTAGAGGACGTGGACCGTCGCGCCGGAGTCGTCCGCCCGGCGCGCGGCCTCGAAGAGCACGCGTTCGGGGGCGGTGGTACCGCTCACGACGGCGACGATTCCGTCGGTCATCGCTGCCCCGTAAGGCGCATCGCGGGGACGCTTCCATTACGTCGCAACGAGCGTCGGACCACGCTAGCTGCGTTCGAACGCGTCGACACCGGCTTCTGCGACGTCGACGTCTTCGTCCGCGCTCCCGCCGGAGACGCCGACGCCGCCGACGACGGTCCCGTCGTCGTCCTCGAGGGGGAGCCCGCCGCCGAAGGTGACGATCCGACCGTCGTTCGTGGTCCCAAGCCCGTACAGCGACTCGCCCGGCTGTGACACCTCCTGGATGGTCTGTGTCTCCATCTCCATGGCTACCGACGAGTAGGCCTTGTTCCGCGCGATGTCGATGCTCGCCAGCAGCGCGCCGTCCATGCGATGGAACGCAACGGGGTTTCCGCCCTCGTCGGTCACCGCGACACACATTGGGATGTCGATCTCCGCCGCCCGCTGTTCGGCCGCGTCCACGATCTCTTTCGCCGTATCCAGCGTCAGTTTGCTCATTGGTGTCGACCCAGCTACGAACTCTTCGTCGGAGCCGATAAACCCGTGGGACCGACCCTCATGCGGTAGTGGTCGACCGCATAGCTAAGACACGCAACGGAGTCGGACGCCAACCTCGAGAACCCGTCACTCGGCGTACTCGAGTTCGATTCCCTCGTCGGTGAGGACGTCCCACCAGTACCGCCACGCGAGCAGGTACGTCGCGGACAGCCCAAAAACGACCGCGAGCATCGGTTCGAGCGGCGTCATCGGTCGACTCTCCTCGCCCGTTCGGTCGTCGGCTCCTGCAATGGCGTTCGAAGCGCGAATCGCGACTGGTGGTCGGCCATAGGTGCTAGCGGACGGCTGTCCGTCGGCTCGAGGGTTCTGCACCGTGCAGTGACAAGTAGCTTCGCGGTATGCCGTCGGGCGACTCGAGCCGATCTCGGCAACGTTACCGGCGATCAGAATCCTTTCGGCCGAGCGCGCTCGAGACAGTGCCGTGCGCACCGACGACCAGGAACGTCCCGACGGTCGCCGCAGCTGGCTGGTGGCGATCGTCGGCGCGGTCGCGATGGTCTTTACCTTCGGCACGCCGCTGTCGTACGGCATCTTCCGCGAGCCATTTAGCGACGCTTTCGGTGTCTCGCCGCTCGCGCTGTCGGGCGTGTTCGCCGTCATGCTGTTTACCTTCTTCATCGGCTCCGGGCTCGTCGGCGTCTTCGGCACCCGCCTGGACTCTCGGCTCGTGCTGCTCGCCTGTTCGCTCGTGACGGGGCTGCTGGCGCCCGCGCTGTACCTCGTGGAGTCGATCGCCGGACTGGCGGTCGTCTTCGCGTTCCTCGGACTCGCGCTGGGGACGGCGTTCGTCCTGCTCGCGTCGGTCGTCCCGCGCTGGTTCGATCGCCGCCGCGGCGCCGCGACGGGGCTGATCTTCGTCGGCAACGGGCTCGGTCTGACCGTCCTCCCGCCGATCTGGCAGTTCGTCCTCGCGGAGCTCGGCGTCCGCCCGGGATTTCTCCTCGTGATGTCGGTGACCGCGGTCGCGTTCCTGCTGGCCGGACTGGTCTGTCGGCGCCCACGGTGGGCCGAGCAGTCGACCGCGACCGCGGGCGAACTCCTCGAGTGGCTCGCTCGGCTCGGCGGAACGCGAACGTTCCAGCTGCTGTTCGTCGGAATCGCGCTCTCGTTCGCGTGGTACCAGCTGCTCGCCGCCTACGCCGTCGATCTGTTCGCCCACCGTGGACTTACCGAGGCGGGCGCGTCGGCCGCGTTCGGACTGATCGGCGGCGTGAGCATCATCTCGCGGATCGGCAGCGGCTACCTCGCCGACGTCGTCGGCTCCCGGCGGGCCTTCCTCGCCTCGCTCACCGCCGCGGCCGCCGGCATCGGCCTGCTGTTCGCCCCGGCCGACTCGATGCTCCCGATCGCAATCTTCCTGATCGGGCTCGGACTCGGCGGCTCCGCGACGCTGTACATCCCGCTGGTGATGACGATCTACTCTCCGGAGAAGGACACCGCCATCGTCGGCGTGTTCAACATCGCGATCGGCGTAACCGCGCTGGCGATGCCCCCGCTCGGCACCGCGAGCGTCGCCTACACCGGGAGTTTCACGATTGCAATCGCCCTCACCTTCGCCGCGGTTCTCGTTGGACTCTGGTCGACCGCCGCTGGCACCGCTCGGCCGTCACACGTCTGACTCGAGTCGGAGAACGAACCGCCGAGTCGGTGGTAAGTCGCGGCCGAAAAGTATATTGACGAACTTGAGAACGGACGAGGGAGTCGAATGCGACCGCGAGGGACGTCGGACTCACCCGAACGAGGAATCGTCGGAACTGTCAATAATATAATTACATTCTATGTCGTGTGATAGCGCATGGGTGAGGAGGAACGAAGAATGGCGGTCTGTACGAAGTGCGGATCGGCCTACCTTTAAACAGCGAGAGAGTCCCGCCGTTTACGGCGTTGACGAGACGCTTTGCGTCTCGTTCGCACACCAGAACGCGGAGCGTTCTGGGGACGGGCGTGAATCGCGTCACTCGGCTACGCAAACCACCGGTTATTCCCTATCTGGAGTCTCCACGGCGTCGAGTCCAGCGTTCAAGAGTTGTTCGTATGCCTCGGTGAGCGTAATATCTCGTTCTTCGGCAAAGTCTTTCACACGACCATGCGTTGCGTGGGAGAGGTCTATGTTTGGACGCATAAGACTTAATAGACGTAAGGACGTGTTGAGTGTTACGGCGAATGAAGCGAACCAACGAGTTCGAAGTAGTTCCGAAGTCCGACGCAGACGAGGAGTTGCTTCGCCGACTCTTGGACGCTTCAGCCGCCCTCTGGAACGAGATCAATTACCAGCGCCGAACCAACTTCGAAGATCCAGACGGCGACGTTTGGGAGATCGACGAGTACCGCGGTCGGTACGGCGGTACGCTCGGTGCTTCGACAGTTCAACAGATCGAACGCAAGAACCGCGAAGCGTGGCGCTCGTTCTTTGCACTCCGAGAGAAGGGCGAAGCCAACAGCAAGCCCGGCTTCTGGGGCAACCAAGACGAGGGCCGCGATCTTCGGACGTACATCCGGAACACCTCGTACTCGGTCAAGTGGGGCGAATACTCCCGACTCGAAATTCTTGTCGGCCAAGACCTGAAAAAGGAGTACGGTCTTGGATATCGAGAACGACTCCGGCTCGAGGTCCGGGGTGAACCCAACTGGAACGAGTACGACAAGCAGGGTCGGTTGGAACTATATTACGACGACGTGAGCGAGACATTCAGGGCCTTTCAGCCAGTCACAATCAGCAATTCTCGACTGGCACAACCACTGGCGGACGAAACCGCCGCTCTGGATATTGGCGCAAACAACATCGTCGCCTGTACGACCACAACCGGCGAGCAGTATCTGTACGACGGACGTGACCTGTTCAAACGGTTCCGCGAAACCACGCAACGGATTGCCGAACTTCAGTCGAAACTCGAGGACGGCCGGTACAGCTCGAAGCAAATCGAATCGCTGTACCGACGCCGGACGCGACGGCGCAACCATGCGATGGACGCGCTTGTACGCGACTTGATCGAACGGCTGTACGACGAAGGTGTCTCGACGGTGTATGTTGGCGACCTCACGGACATCCTCGAAACGCACTGGTCGGTTCGGACGAACGCCAAGCTGCACAACTTCTGGACCTTCCGGCGGTTCGTTGGGCGGCTCGCCGATACCGCCGAGGAGTTCGGCATCACCGTCGAAGTGCGAACGGAAGCGTGGACCTCTCAGACGTGTCCGAACTGCGGTTCGACCGAGGACACGACGCGGCATCAGGACACGCTGACCTGTCACTGCGGCTTCGAGGGCCACGCGGACCTCGCGGCAAGTGAGACGTTCCTGAGACGGCACGAAACGGTAGCAAGGCCGATGGCACGGCCCGTGTGCCTCAAGTGGGACAGCCACGACTGGTTGGAGTCTCCACGCTCTCCCCGTCCCAACGAGGAGCACACGAACCCGCAAGTTGCCTCCGTGGTCGTTCGAGACGACTTTGTCGTCTCGTGATGACGAGAGAGCTTGCTCTCTCGAACCAACTCGGCGTAGCCGAGACTCCCAGCGCGAGGAAACCCCGGCGTTCACGCCGGGGAGGATGTCATGCTGCCAGGATTGCAGCCGACGGAGCGGTACAGCCGATTGGCTCGAGGGACGGCTGTCGCTGCGGATCGAACGAGTTCGAGGTGGTCGGAGAGTCGACCGACGTCGCCCGTCGAGAGGAGTAGGTCGACGGGCCGTCCGTGCCCGTACCGACGACAGTCAGGCGCCGGGCGAGCGGACGGTCGCACGCCGAGGGGGCAGCCCCGTCGTCCCTACTCGAGCAGTCGCTGAACCGTCTCGTCGTCGGCGAGTTCCTCGTCGGCCTCCTCGAGCAGGGCGACGACTCCGTCCGGCGCGTCCGCCTCTGCCCCCGGCGAGAGCGAGGTCTCGTATGACTCGCCGTTGGGCTCGATAACGATGCGCTCGACGTCGGTCTCGAGGCGGTAGTACTTCGTCGTCTCCGGAAGCTGCTCGCGCCGGCTGGGCTCGTCCCTGATACAGCGGATCCACGTGCCGTTCTTCCGCTCCAGCACCACGATTTCGTCGAACGGAACGCTCCGTCCATCCCGCAGGTCGACGGTGAATGTCCCCACCATGTTTCTGTAATGGAACTTCTAGGGTTTTGTTCTATTGGCTACTTTCGTAGGTCGAGAGATTTTACTAATGATTATATGGTAGCAGAAAATCCGTGCCGACGCCCGGCTCCGAGCGTTTGCGTGGTCACCACTGCGGCCCCGGCGCTCGGTCGGCTCTGAAGCCTACTTTTGCAACCGACCTCGAGAGCTGCGAGGTGCTACTGCGAGCGTTCCCAACGTGATTTGACCGAGCCGTTTTTGCACCCGATCCCGGAACTCTTCTCAGAGATGAACCGGACGGAGGCACTCGCGGTGCTCGCCAGCGCCGACCGCCAGCTTGTCCTGCACGAACTGGTCGAACGGAACCAAACGGTGACACTCGAGGGTCTCTCACGGAGCGTGGCCGCCCGCCGACACCAGATCCCGCCCGAAGACCTCGACGGTCGGGAGATCGAACGCGCCCGATATCGACTCCGACACACGCACCTGCCGAAACTCGCCGAGGAGGGAATCATCGATTCGAACTGGGAGGAGTCGGTCTCACTGGCGGACGGGGAGCGCACGGACCGCGTGTTCGGGCTCTCCGAGGAACTCGAGTGCTGGCCGCCGGACGACTCCCTGGGATACCCCTATCGGAGCCGGTAGGTGCCGCCGAATCCGCGTCGTGGGGCGTTTCGACCCGTCGACGACGTCCGCGTTCGAAACACATCGGGCTGGGCCTCGAGCTTCCGTGATCGCGAGTCTCGAGGGAGGTCTGACGTCAGCGTGCGGGACAGGTTCTCAGACGGCTATTCGTCCAGGTAGTCGCTACCACGCACGATCGGCAAGCGAGGTGCCGTTGGTCGCCCACTGAATCCAGGCTGTTCACAGTCACACAAATCGGCCGAATAGTGGGTTAATACTACTAGCAACTCTAGCATATTGGCACCATATGTCCAGTAATGCTATGTACTGATGTATGCTAACGCTAGTCAGTTATGATCGAGATGACAGTCAACAGCCTCGGGGTGCAGGCCCCGCCGACCGTGTCGCCCGATCAGGCTGCGGCGGAGGCGGCACAGCACCTTCGCCGTCCTGCGGTTCCGGCTCTTGTAGTCTGTCTCGACGATGTCGTCACCGGCATCGTCACCGAATCAGATATCGTCGCGATGGTCGCGGAAACGGCCGAGCAGCCGACCGTCGGCGAGATCATGTCGACACCGGTGACGACGATCGAACCGACGGCGACGCTGAAAGCGGCGACGGAGACGATGCAGGCCGCGGGCGTCAGACACCTTCCCGTCGTCAGCGACGGGAGCTACTGCGGACTGCTGTCGGCAGACTCCCTCTCACCGTACCTCTCACGCGGAAAGCTCGAGATCGAGTGGCACGGCGAATCGCTACGCCTCGAACCGCCGGGCGGCCAGGGACCCCAAACGAACGGGTAGCACGCCCATCTCGCCGTCGGACGGTCTCAGAACCCCTGTGCGGAGCCGTCGCCGCGAGGGTCGGCGCCGCCCTCGAGGTATCCCGTCTCGGGATCGATGCGGATCGCCTGGGCGTGTCCCATATTATCGTCCCAGTCGTCGAGTACCGTCGTCGGCTGGCCGCGTTCGGCGAGTTCTTCGACGACGTCGTCGTCGATGCGCCCTTCGAGCGAGAGATCGCGGGCGTCGGTTCCCCAGGTGGGACCCATCAACCAGCGCGGCGTCTCGATCGCCTGCTGGACGTCGTAGTCGAAGTCGACCAATCGTGTGACCATCGCGGCCTGGGTCTGTGGCTGGCCCTCGCCACCCATCGTACCGTAGCACAGATACGGTTCGTCGTTCTTGCAGCGCATTGCCGGGATCAGGGTGTGGAACGTGCGCTTGCCCGGCTCGAGGCAGTTCGGCTGACGCGAACCGTGCTCCCTCGCTGGTTGAATAACCAGCCGTCGTCATCGGGCTGCGCCCGATTGCTCGTGGGACGTTGTCCCACGCTGTTGACGCCCGCAGATTGCGGGGAGGAAGGCCCCATTGACAGGGCTGTACGCGCTGCAAAGCACGTCCGTGGTCACAACTGGGCGGCGACCGTTGACGGGTCACGCGAAAGCGTACTTGAACCTCGAGGAAACGCGCAACCTGAATATCCCCTTCGGGGAATCCTCGCCCTTTAGGGCGGAGAGGATGTCAATTGTTTTCCCGGTACTGAAGCGCGATCGGCGCGACGAGGGACACGACTGCGAGTAACAGGATCACCATCGCGATCGGGCTCGTGTAGATGATGTCCCAGCTTCCGTTCGAGATCTCGAGCGATCGACGAAGGTTTTCCTCGGCGATCGGTCCCAGGATCATTCCGAGAACGATCGGTGCGAGGGGGTAGCCGTCCATCCGTAGAATAAATCCGAGGACGCCGGCGGCGACCATCACCCACATGTCGAGGAGGTTCCCGCGAAGCGCGAACGCGCCGACGACACAGAGGACGAAGATGCTCGGCCAGAGGTACTTCGCGGGGAAGTTGATGACACGCACCCAGACGTGTGCGCCGAGCAGGCCGAGGACGAGGATCACAACGTACACCAGGAAGAAGCCGATGAAGATCGAGAAGACGAGCCCCGGTTCGTTATCGAACAGTCCGGGGCCCGGTTGAATCCCGTGGACGAGCAGGGCGCCGATCAGGATCGCGGTGACCGAGTCCCCGGGGATACCGAGGGTCAGCGTCGGAACGAGCGCACCCGCCGTACTCGAGTTGTTTCCGGATTCAGCCGCGGCGACGCCCTTGATGTTCCCGTTCCCGAACTCCGGCGTGGCATTTTTCGCCCAGCGTTTGGCCTCGTTGTACGTGACGAACGACGCGATGTCGCCGCCGGCACCCGGTATCGAGCCGACTATCGAGCCCACGACGCTCGAGCCGATCGTGACGTTCCGTATGTTCTTTAGGTCGGCGAGCGAGGGTGTGATGCCGCTGAGATCCTGCTGGATATCGATCGAACCGATCCCCTCTCGGTACCGATTGAGTCCCTCGGCCAGCCCGAACAGGCCAATCATCACTGCGATGAATTCGATTCCGGCGCTCAGCTCGGGAAATCCGAACGTGAACCGAGGCTGACCCAGCGTCGGATCGAGTCCCACCGTCGCGATCAGCATGCCGAGCAGTCCCGACAGCATCCCCTTCGTGATCGAATCGCCGCTAATACTCGCGATGATCGTAAGGCCAAAAAACGCGATCGCGAAGTACTCGGGCGAGCCGATGTTGAGCGCGACGTTGGCGATCTGTGGGGAGAGAAGGGTAACGAGAACAACGCTCACGGCCCCGCCGACGAACGAGGCGATCGTGGCGATACCGATCGCCTTTCCCGCCTGTCCCTGTTCGGAGAGCGGAAACCCGTCGAAGATCGTCGCGGCGGCGCTCGGCGTCCCGGGTGTCCGAATGAGGATCGCGGGAATCGAGCCTGCATACAGTGCACCCCCGTAGATGCCAAGCAGGAGCATCATTCCCTCGGTGGGGTTCATCCCGAACGTAAAGGAAACGAGAACGGCAACCGTCATCGTCGCCGTCATCCCCGGGATCGATCCCATGACGATGCCGACGACGACGCCGAAGACGATCAGCGCGAGCGCGAGCGGTTGGAAAACGAGGGACAGTCCTTCGAGCAATCCGGCGAGCATGTTAGCCGACCACCCCGGAAACCAGCCCGGCGTGGATCAATCCGGGAAGCGCGGCTTCGACTGGAATGAACGGGCTCTCCGGCAGCGGAATCCGGAGAAGCACCGCGAAGACGTAGTACAGTACCAACGTCAGTCCGAGGGCGGCAACTCCGATGCGGATCGGCGAACGCGCTCCGGAGTAGAGCATTCCCACGATCAGAAACAGCACCGTCCCGGTGACGAAACCGAACCACGGGAGCGAAAGCACGTAGATCGTGACGAGGGCGACGACCGCGACGACGCGCCGTGTTTGCTGTCTCGATACGTCACGAACCTGGTGCCCCTCGTCGTAGAAGCTACGGCCGAGTTGCAGACAGGCGAAGACGGCGATGAGCACGGCGATTACCCTCGGGTAGAACGCCGCTCCGGTCTCTCCGGTGCCGGTAGGCAGGTCCGTGGAGACGACGAAGATCCCGACCGCCAACAGTAGCCAGAGAATCGATCCGAGTTTGTCAGTGTGTGGTACGTGTAATCCCATTCTGATCCTACAGTATCGCTAAATAACCGTGGTTCGTCCTCGAGCGACCGGTTACTCGCCTTCGATTCCCAGCTCGTCGATGAGCTCGCCGAATCGGTCGTACTCCTCGTCCATGAACTGCCCGAATTCCTCCGCGTCGCGGTGCTCGAGCTGGAAATTGTTGTTCTCCATGAATTCCTCGAACTCTTCGGAGTCGTAAATATCATCGAAGGCGTCCTCGAGGGTCTCGACGATCTCCTCGTCCATGCCCTCGGGGCCGCCGATGCCCCGCCAGGCACCGACCGTAACGTCGTACCCTTCCTCCGACAGGGTCGGGACGTCGTCGAAAGCCGGATGGCGCTCGTCCCCGAAGAACGCGAGCATCTCGAGTTCGCCGTCCTGAACCTGCGAGGAGACCTCGGCGGCGCTCGAGGTCGTCGCCTCGACCTCGCCGCCGAGGACCGCCTCCGTCGCGGGTGCGGCGCCCTCGTAGCCGATGTGGTCGAGTTCGATGTCGGCGGCCTGCTCGAACTCCGCCGCCGCGAGGTGCCAGATCGCACCCGTTCCCGAGTTCGAGACACTGATCTCACCGGGGTTCTCTTCGGCGTACTCGATGAACTCCTCCAAGGTGTCGTAGGGTGCGTCCTCGTGGACCGTAAGCGCCGCCGGATCGAAGTTGTACTGCAGTATCGGCGTCATGTCCTCGTTGGTTACGTCTCCGATATCCAGGTGGGAGACGGTACAGATCTCGACCGTGAGAATCCCGAGCGTGTAGCCGTCGGCGGAGGCGGAGGCGATCTCACTGAATCCGACGCTGCCCGATCCACCGGTCGAGTTCGTCACGAACGACGACGTATCTAGCTGCTCCTCGAGTTGCTCGGACAGCTGTCGCGCCGTCAGGTCGGTACCACCACCCTCGTCGAACGGACAGATAATTTCAATGTCGTCCGATGGAAAGTCCGCCGCCCCCGAATCGGCTCCGTTGTCGTCCGGCGTCAGCGCGTCGGTGCACCCCGCTACTCCGACTGTCGTGCCGACGGCAGCCGTCGCCAAAAATTCCCGTCGTCCGCTATCTTTCATCATCTTCCGTAAACGCGTCTCGTCTATGATTACATTATACTTTTGTCTTCCTGCGAACACCATATTAGTTGAATAAGTCCACAATCGAACGGCGCGGATATTATTGACCGTTACCCGAGATGTTACTGTAATCGGACTGGAAAAAGCTTGGCCTTTGGTAGACCATTACCTGTAGTACTGGGAACGTTTCACTCGAGTCGACAGCGTCGCCTCCGAGTCGCTCGAGACTACATCGATGCCGGCGGCGGTCCCTGGCCAGCCCGGACTCAGTAGCCCAGCTCGAGCGCCCAGTTCGCCGCGAGCGCGGTAAACGTTAGCCCAAACAGGCCGGCGAGGACGAGAAAGGAAACGCCCCAGCCGAACAGGTCCGCGAGCAGGCCGACGCCGACCGAACCGGCGGAGCCGACGACGGTGTAGACCGTACGCACGAGCCCGAAGCCCGCGCCGCGTTCGGTGTCGCCGAACTGGTCGAGAAAGCGCGGATCGAGCGCGGCGAAGAAACTCGAGCCGAGGCCCGTCAGCAACACGGCGATCCCGACCGTGACGAGCCCCGGGCCGACGACCATCCCGAGGACGCCGACGGTCCCCGCGAGCATCGCGATGCCGATCGCGAGGTCGCGTCCGTACCGGTCGGAGAACTCGCCGAGGATCGACTGGCCGACGGTCCGAACGACGAAAAACGCCGAGAAGGCGACGCCGGCCAGCGTCGCGGAGTAGGCGTGGTAGTCGATCAGGAAGGTCGGAAGGAAGGTGAGCAGCCCCTGGACGATGAAGGTGCCGAGCATGGCGATGCCGAGCGTGAAGGCGATCGCCGGCCGCGTCACCAGCTCGCGAAGCGCCGCGAGCTCGAACCGGTCGCGCATCGGCTGGTCGGGCCGTCGCGGCTCGGTCGAGTGCACTCGGAGGGCGAAGAGGGCGAACACGGGGAGGCCGACGAGCAGCGCGAGCGCGACGGCCGGGCGCCAGCCGTACCGTGTGCCGACCCAGGCCGCCGCGACGGGGGCGACCAGCCCCGCGAGCGGGCCGCCGATCGAGTGGATGCCGACCGCGCGGCCGAGTTCGTCGTACGTCCGTGACAGCAGCGTCGTCGCGACGGCGTAATGCAGCCCTGCGACCAGTCCGAGGATCACGGCGAACAGGACGAACGCCGGAAACGCGGGCGCGAACGCGAGCAGGAGGCTGGCCAGCGCCGTGCCACCGACGGCGACGAGGATCACCGGCTTCTCGCCGTACCGATCGCCGAGGACGCCGCTGGGAAACTGCGAGAGCCCGTAGGCGAGCCACATCCCGGAGAGCGCGAACCCGATCTGGGTGTTCGTGACGTCGAAGTCCGCGGCGATAAACGGGATTACCGGGCTGATCGCCATCCGTGCGAAGTACGTCACGAAGAAGGCGAGCAGACAGAGCGCGAGGACCGTCGTTCGATACCGCCAGCGCATGATGGAAACGTCCACCACTTCGCCGGAGCACACGCATAAGCCCGCTGAATTCCGGCCGGCTCGAGACAACGCCGAGTTACCGGAGCCGGTCGTTTCGACGCCGGGCTTCCGGTAGTCCCGTGCTGATCGAGAGGTCGGTCGCGACGGCGCTCGAGGAGACGCCTCTCGGCGTCGCTCCCGACGCGTCGAGCCGGAAATCGGTCGGTACTCGTCGGCTGTCGTTCGTCCGAGTCCGTGTACTCACCGGTTACTGAAGCGCGAGACCGTCGAATCCGATCTTTCGACCGGGTCCCCGCCGGTCCGTACCAATGGCTCCCGCAATCGTCCACTTTCTGGTCGGCGCAGCGCTCGTCCTCCTGCTCGTCACGCCGCTGGCGCTCCGGTACCGACTGCCGACGTGGCTGCCGCTGTGGCTCGTCGCGGTCGGCGGGCTCTGGGGACTGTTCCCCGATATCCACCACATCGCGCCGGTGTACGAGACCGAACTCTACGCGTTCCACAACTCCCAGTGGGCCGACCTGTTCGCGTTCCACTACACGCTCGATCGGCCGGCAGTCCGCGCTCGATACAACGGGAGCATCTTCTGGTCGATCGTGCTCTTCCTCGCCGCCAGCGCGACGTTCACGGCCGCGGCTGCGGCGAACGCGCGGACCGCCGTCGACGAGACGCCCGCACCCCACCTCGTGGCGCTGGCGACGGCGACGATTCCCGCGCTGCTGGTCGGCGTCGCGGCGGTGGGCGGGCCGTTCTAGACGGCTCCGCGCTCGAGGGACGATCCCCCGCTCGGCCGTCAGAACGTCGCCGCGGTCAGCAGGTTCCAGTACCACAGCTGCCAGGCGAAGACGAGCAGGGCGACCGTCAGCGCGGTCAGGTACGCCAGCCCGAGCGGCGTCGTCGAACTCGCCTCGAGATCCCGCGCCGTGGCCACCCGGTACCACTCGAGGCCGACCAACGCCAGCGCGACCAGGGCCGCGAGCGGAACCCCGAGCAAGAACGCGAGGGTGAGCCGCAGCCACGGCGTATAGCCGTACACGAACTGATTCGGGTCGCCCACCCCGTTCGCGAGCAGGCCGACGACGAACGCGACGAGGAGCCCTGTACCGGCGAGGATCGCCAGTCGCGGGCGGGTGAGGTGAGTCCGCATCCGTCCCCACCCCCGGCTCCGATAGGCAGTGATCGGCCAGACCAGAAGCGTCGAGAGCACCGCGCCGAGGGCGACGACCGCAAGACCGAGCTGGGCCGTCGTCGTCTCGTACCACGACACCTGTTCGTACGGAGCCGCGGGTGCATCCGTGTAGAGGGTCCCGTCCTCGATGGCCAGCCTCGAGGTCAACATCGCGTCGTCCTCGTCGGGGTCGGGCGCGAAGACGCCGCGCTCGAGCTCGACCCAGCGCGTCTCGCCGCCGAGCAGGGGCGATCCCAGCTCGAGGTACCCCTCGTCGGTCACGGAGACGTGGTGGGCGTCGGCGAGCCCGACGATCTTCTCGGGGGTCGTCTGAAACCCGGTGCTCCGGTACTCGCCCTCGTACGCGTCCGCGCGGTCGGCGGTGGCCGGATCGGGCTCGAGGGTCGCCTCGCCCGCCTCGCTGTCGAAGCGCTGCTCGATGAACCCGTCGAGGACGTCGGCCAGGCCGGCACCGGAGCCGGCCGTGTTGAAGCTCACGTAGAGCGCGACGTCGTGGTCGGGAAACAGGACGAACAGCGTGTTGAAGTACTCGGTGCCGCCGGTGTGCCAGGCGAGGGCCTCACCGCCGCGCTCGCCGAGCATGTAGCCGTAGCCGACGCCGCCGACGTCGGGGTGGTTCGTCGCTCGCGGCTCGAGCATCGCCTCGGCCGACTCGGGCTCGAGGACCCGGTCGTCCTCGAACACGCCGTCCTGTAGCGCCGCGATCGCGAAGTTCCCCATATCGGTCGCGGTGGCGCTCATCGAGCCCGCGGGCGGAACGCCGATGATGACGGGGTCGTCCGTCTCGAACCCGTCCTCGGTCGGAACGTGGCCTTGCGAGACCGGCTCTCGGTCGTCGGGAACGGGCTGCTCGATCGTCGCCCCCTCCATCGCCAGCGGCTCGAAGATTTCTCGTTCGACGTACTCCTCGAACGGCTCGCCGACGGCCTCCTGGACGACCAGCGCCGCGAGCCCGGTGCCGTGGTTGGAGTAGGCGACCGTCTCCCCCGGCGGTCTGACGTGGGCGGGCAGCTCCCGCTCGAGTTTCGGCTCCCAGTTGTCGGCCTCGTCGTAGTCGTCGACGAACAGCCCCTGGAGGCGATCCTCGTACCCTGGCGTGTGGGTTCCGAGGTGCTCGAGGGTCACTTCGTCCTCGCCCTCGACGGAGTAGTTCTCGAGGTAGGTGCCGACAGGTTCGTCGAGCTCGAGGTCGCCGTTCTCGACGCCCTGCATCACCGCGGTCCAAACGGTCAGCTTGCCGACCGAGCCGACCATGAACGACGTCTCGTTCGGGTCGACCGGGGTTCCGGCCGCGGCGTCGGCGTTGCCGTACCCCTCGGCGTGGACGAGTTCGTCGCCCTCGACGACCGCAGCAGACGCGCCCGCGACGTCGTGTTCGGCCATCACGCTCCCGATCAGTCGATCGACCTCGGTACCGACGATCTGATCGTCCGCGGCCGACCCGGCAGTGTCGTCAGTCAAGGGGTGAGCCGCGTCGTCGAGTTCATCCGCCGCGGCGCCGCCCGAGTGAGCCATCGCTGTTCCGACGATCGGACCGACGAGCCCGCTTACCAGAAGCACGCAGACGATTCCCGTCACTGTCGCCCCTCGAGCCATGGCATACGAACGCAAGCCCGCAAGAAAACCGTACGGGTCGCTGACGCTAGATCTCGACGGCGCCGAGCCACCGATCCTCGCCGTGGACCGGGCAGAACGACTCGTGGTTCCGCCGGCAGTTCGGGTCCATACACCAGCCGCACTCGCAGACACGCTGCAGGGACCGATCCGGGATGGTCCGCCTGCAGAGGGTACATCGTACACGCATGGTTCGAGGTATGCTATTGAATACCATATTTGTGTCCACGTTCAGCGAGCGTTTCATCTCGCCGTTCCGAAGTAGGCTCTCGACGCCGACAGCGAGGAAAAGCGTCAGCCGCGACAGCGTCCGTTCGCCGACGAGTGTGCGGTAGCGAGCGAACTGCGTTTTGCCGGTGAGTATAAACGCAGCAAAAATAACTATCAAAAGAATGTACGGGTACCGGCCATATTTATTACTGATCTCCCTGTTTGTCATTGTATGTCACGATCGACGCTCGATCTCGATCGTCGGGGGTTCCTCAAGGCCGGTGCTGCCGGGACGCTCGCGACGGCGGTCGGGGGGCGAACGCTCCTCGAGCGGGGGGAGGCACAGGACGACGACACTGTCGATCCCGACGCGGCTGACGAGCTGGTCAAGACGGTCTGTACGCACTGCTCGGTCGGCTGCGGCGTACAGATGGCCGTCGAGGACGACGCGCTCGTCGGCCAGGAGACGTGGGACGACAACCCGATCAACCGGGGCGGGCTCTGCTCGAAGGGGGCGTCGCTCGCGCAGTCGGTCAACTCCGACAAACGGCTGAAGGAGCCGCTGAAACTCGAGGACGGCGAGTGGACCCAGATGGAGTGGGGCGCGATCCTCGAGGAGATCACCGGCCGACTGGACGACATCCGCGAGGAGACCGGCCCCCACGCCACGATGTGGGTCGGGTCGGCCAAACACACGAACGAGTGTGCGTACCTGATCCGGAAGCTGGCCGCGTTCTACGGGACGAACAACATCGACCACCAGGCGCGGATCTGTCACTCGACGACGGTGACCGGGATCGCCAACACCTGGGGCGTCGGCGCGATGACCAACAACAACAACGACATGCGCAACGTCGACGTTAACCTCATCATCGGGCACAACCCGCTCGAGAGCCACCCCGTCGCCTGGCAGCACTTCCAGGAGGCCCAGCGCCGAGGTGGCAGACACATCGTCGCCGAGCCGCGGTACACGAAGACGGCCGCCGCCGCCGACGACTACTACCACTTCCGGTCGGGCACCGACGTCGCGTTCATCTACGGGCTGATCCACCACATCGTCGAGAACGATCTCCACGACGAGGCGTTCATCGAGAGCCGCGTGATGGTACCGACCTGGGAGGAGTTCCGCGACGATGTCCTTCCCGAGTACGACCTCGAGACGGTTTCGGATATCACCGGGACGTCCGAGGACGACCTCGCCGAACTCGCCGAGACGCTCGCCGACGCCGACGTGAGCTGCGTCGAGTGGGCGATGGGTGGAACCCAGCACAACAACGCGACGGGCAACGTTCGGGCCTACGCGATGCTGAACCTGACGCTCGGCCACGCCGCCCAGTCCGGCGGCGGCACGCCCATCTATCGGGGCCACGACAACGTTCAGGGCGCGACCGACCTCGGCGTCGACTCCGGGAACACGCCGGGCTACTACGGGCTCGACGAGGGCGCCTGGGAGCACTGGACGAGCGTCTGGACCGAAACCGAGAGCACCTCCGGCGAGATCAGCTACGACGAACTGGTCGATCGGTTCCACTCGACCGAGCTGATGGAAAAGAACGGCTTTACTGTCGCCCGCTGGTTCGAGGGCGTCCTCGACGACGAGTGGGAGATCTACCAGCCCGATCCGCTCCGGGCGGCGGTCTTCTGGGGGCACGGCCTCGGCTCGCTCAGCGAGTACAAGCGGGTTCGGGAGGCGGTCAACGAACTCGAGTTCATCGTCAACGTCGACGTCTACCCCAACCAGGTCGCCGAGCTCGCCGACAGCGACACCGACGTCTACATGCTGCCGGCGGCGACCAACATGGAGGAAGCCGGCAGCGCCACCAACACCGGCCGGCAGCTCCAGTGGCGAAACCAGGCGATTACCCCGCGGCACAACTCCCGGACGGACTGGGAGCTGCTGTGTGACTTCGCCGAGCATCTCGGCTTCGGCGAGCACTTCGACTACGACGAGCCCGAGGAGATCCTGCGGGAGATCAACCTGGGTACGCGCTCGATTGGCTACGTCGGCCAGACGCCCGAACGGCTCAAGCTCCACCAGGAGCACGCGGAGCTGTTCAGCGTCGAGGATCTCCGGGCCGACCTCGAGGAGGACCACGAGCTGTACGACGAACTCGACGGCGACTACTACGGCCTGCCGTGGCCGTCCTGGCACGAGGACCACCCCGGGACGCCGATCCTCTACGACGCGTCGCTCCACCCCGCGGAAGGCGGCATGGACTTCCGTGCGAACTGGTGGGACGCGGCGGTCGACGAGGACGATCCCGAGGTCGAGCCCGAGGACCAACTCCGGGAGCCGTTCGAGCCGGAGTGGTGGGACGGCGAACTCGAGGGGGTCCCGCAGTACCCGCTGTTCTCGACCGTGCTGCCCGACCCCGAGACCCCGGCCGCGGCGACGCTCCCGGTGGAGTACGCCGAGGACGAGTCCCAGTCGGTCGCCGACACCGCCGAGGCGCTTGCCGACGAGGGGTACGACGTCGACCTCGAGCGGTACGCGGCGTTCGACAACCCACAGCCCGACGCCCCGTGGGGTCGCGGCCGAGCCCGGATGAAAGCCTGGAACCTCGAGGACCAGATTCCGGTTCACCGCGAGCCCGCGGTCACGCCGCGCGCGGATCTCGTCGAGGACTACCCGTGTAACGAGCGCGTCGAGGACCACTGGCGCGTCGAGCTCGACAACGAACGGGTCCAGCAGGACAACATCGACGCCCACGAGGAGTACGATCTGGTCCTCACGTCGGGCCGGCAGGTCGAACACCAGGGCGCCGCCGCACAGACCCGCAGCACGCTCGGCACGGCATCGCGGTCGCCGATGATGTACCTGGAGCTCCATCCCGACGTCGGCGGCGACCTCGGCGTCGACGACGGCGAGTGGATCGTCGTCGAGACGCCCCACGCCGAGATGGTCGTTCAGGCCAACGTCACCGAGCGGGTCGCCCCTGATCACGCGTTCGCCCCCTACCACTGGAGCGGCATCCTCGAGGGGGAGAGTATGCTGGAGACGGTCCCCGAGGGGCTGGGACCGCTGGTGATCGGCGAGTCGATCAACGCCGGGACGGCGCCGGCCTACGACCGCGAGACCCAGATGCAGGAGACGAAGGTGACGTTATGTCGCGTCCGGGTGGCTGACGACGGCGAGATCCCGGAGCTGTCGGATCGGCAGCTTCAGTGGCAAGAACAGCGCATGAGCCGCCACAAGCGATAGGTGAAACCGATGAGCACACACCAATCAGACGGAGGAACGGCCCGGGTAATCCCGAACTGGGAGTCCTGTATCGACTGCGGCGCCTGCGAGGTCGCGTGTCAGCGAACGTGGGACCTGCCGCCCGAAAGCGACCGGATTCAGGTCGTCGCGCTCGCCCACGGCACGGAGGACGAGACGAACAAGCCGATGCAGTGTTACAACTGCGCCGAAGCGCCCTGCGTCGAGGTCTGCCCGACCGACGCGCTTCGGTTTCGAGACAACGGCACCGTCCGGGTGGACGCGGGGATGTGCATCGGCTGTCACTACTGCGGCGTCGGCTGTCCGTTCGGCGCCCCCCAGTACCCCGACGCCGAGGTCCCCGAGGCCGAGGAAGCGTCGCCGCTGGGCGCCCGCGGGAACGGCCTGATGGACAAGTGCACGACCTGTGAGCCACGCCAGGAGCAGGGCCTCGAGCCAGCCTGCTCCTCGGAGTGTCCGACTGACGCGTTGCTGTTCGGCACGCCCGACGAACTCTCGGAAAAACTCGAGGAAGACCACGTCTCGACGCCGTTCTCCGACGAGGCTGCACGGATCGTCTTCGGAGACGACGCGGACGAAATCATGGGGGAGTGATACACGATGGCAACAGAAATCGCGTTCGAACTTCCGTACACGGAGTGGAACTGGCGAATCGGCGTCTACATCGCCATGATCGGGATCGCCGGCGGGGCGTACCTGACCGGCTACGTCGCGGACCTCCTCTCGGCGAGGAGCAACGCGAGCGAGCACGGTCGGATCGCCAAGTACGGCTACCTCGTCGGACTGCTCGGACTAGCGATCGGCCCGCCGGTCCTGCTGTCGCACCTCGCGACGCCGTTCCGGGCGATGCTGATCCCGCTGACGATGACGAACCTCGGCTCGTGGATGGCCATCGGGGCGTACATGCTGCTCGGGTTCGGCCTGGGCTCGTTCCTGATGTTCGTCTGGGTCGCGTTCGGGGCGAGCCGACCGCACTCACCGACCGTCGCCGAGGGGAGCGAGGGAACGCTCGCGGCCGACGGCGGACGGGACGTCGCCTCCGACGGCGGAGCCGAGGACGGACCCGCCAGGGCTGCAACGGGGGGGACGACCGGCGGGATCCGGGGCATCCTCGAGCGTCTCGGACTCGTAGACCGGCTCGACTCGCTCGCCGACTACACCCGCCCCTCGGAGCCGATCCGCCTCGCGCTCGGGGGCGTCTTTGCGATCTTCGCCGCCGGCGTCCTCGTCTACTCGGCGATGGCGTACGGCTCCGGGGCGACCGAACGGGTCGCGCTGTGGGACAAGACGTTCCTGGTTCCGGTCCAGATTTTCGGCGGGCTCGGCGCGGGGCTGGCCGTCTCCGTCGGGCTGACGGCGGTCGCCGACCGGTCCGTCAGCCCGACGATCCAGAACTACGCGCTCGGCGCCGCCGGACTGCTGGCGGCGACGCTGGCGGCGGTGCTCGCGACCGTCTTCCTGCTACCGGAGCAGGTTCCCGCGGCCGAGCCGGCGGTACAGAACCTGCTGACCACTCACGCGACGCTGTTCGTCGGCGTCGTCGTGATCGCCGGGCTGATCGTGCCGATCCTGCTGTCGGTCGGAACGGTCGTCGGCCAGCGTCGCGACGCGGTCTCGGCGACCGCTGCGGCGACGTCCTACGCCATCGCCGGGCTGCTGGTGATCGCCGGTAAGGTCGCCCTCGCGCTGGCGTACCTGCTCGCAGCCGAGTTCACGCCGATTCCGCTCCCGGTCTGACCTCCATCCGCTACCTCGGCTGTGGGTGCGAGCGTGGATGGAGTTCCGGCTGTAACCCGAACGGATAGGCAACCCGACACCGTAGCCCCCGGTGATGACGTCTCCTCGAGATGACTGGGACGCGACCGCCTACGACGACGACCACTCGTTCGTCTACGAGTACGGCAGGGACCTGCTCGAGCTCCTCGAGCCGACCGCCGGCGAGCGTGTACTCGACCTCGGCTGTGGAACGGGGGAGCTGACGGCGGCGGTGAGCGACGCGGGCGCGACCGCCGTCGGGATCGACAGCTCCGCCAAGATGATTGCGACCGCCCGCGAGACCCACCCCGATTGTTCGTTCGTTCGCGCCGACGCGACGACGTTCGCTTCCGACGAGCCGTTCGACGCCGTGCTCTCGAACGCGGCCTTACACTGGATCGACGACCAGGATGCCGTCCTCGAGACCGTGCAGAACGCGCTTCGGCCGGGCGGCCGGTTCGTCGCGGAGCTAGGCGGGACGGGTAACGTCCGAGCGATCGTCGACGCGCTCGAGGCCGAACTCGCTGACCGCGGATACGACGCCGACCACCCCTGGTACTTCCCGTCGATCGGCGAGTACGCGCCCCGGCTCGAGGCCCACGGGTTCGAGGTGCGCTCGGCGGAACTGTTCGACCGACCGACGGAACTCGAGAACGGTGCGGACGGCCTCGCGAACTGGATCGGGATGTTCGGCGACGAATTCTTCGAGGGGGTTCCCGACGCCGAGCGTGACGCAATCGTCGAGGGGGTCGAGGACCGACTTCGTCCGACGCTGTTCCGCGACGGCTCGTGGGTTGCCGACTACCGTCGGCTTCGCTTCGTCGCGGTTGCGGACGCCCTCTCAGGAGAATAGTGGTGGTGTGCAGAAGAGGCTACTTTGTTAAATAGTCACCTATTGCAGCTGTTCGGAATTAGGTACCTACCGAGGAGACGAGCAGATACCCGACGTAGACGAGGAGCGCGAGCACGGCCAGCGAGACGATCGTGCTCACGATCCACGTCACGAGCCCGAACACGAGCGCGATAAGCTCGAGCACGAGCCAGAGGACGACGATGCCGGCGACGGCGAGGCCGACGATCCGCAGTGGACGTGTCATACCCGAAAATACCGCATGAGCCGATATGAGTGTTTTCGCCGATCGACGAACCACGCGGGCCAGACCCATCGGCTTGCGCAACCGACGAAAGCGAACTTGGCCCGGTCCCGAGACGAGTCGACAGCCCGTTCCAATCGTGCTGTGCGTTTCTAGTACATTGTTGGAAATAGGTAGAACTGCTCGTGCTGAGCTCAGGGTAACACTACCGATCAGCTCAGTAGTTACCTATTACACCTCTTCCTCGGAGCGGGTTCTCGAGAACAGGCGGCGTGCGACAGGGAGAGGTTTTGACGAGGCCCGTTCCGGATCGGAGCGGACGAGAGAGAAACCGAACGTATACCCTTCTATTCCGAGCAGCAGTCTAGCATCGTTTCTAATAACTTGAAGAAATTACCTGATTACGGATAGTTTTCGAATCGATCGGTGAACCCGAAATGTCAGTTTGTCAATCACTCCACTCACCCAGGCGGACGGAGCTTGTCGATTGCACACGGCGGCCGTCCCGGTCGCGTGGAACACAATCGAGCCCTCGTCCGGGTGACGAACCGCTACGTTCAAGCCCGCGATCGAGAAAGCATTCATATGCCCCAATCGAACGCCGTCGAACGACAAATCGGCGACAGCGGCGTCGTCGCGGTGCTCCGCGGGATCGACGAGGATCGGATCACCCCCGTCGCTCGAGCGATCCACGACGCCGGAGTCGGCGCGATCGAAGTGACCGCCGACGGAACTCGCGTTCGCGAGAAGGTCGCGGCCGTCGACCGCGAACTGCGCGACACCGACGCCGTCGTCGGTGCGGGGACCGTCCGCGACGCCGCGACGGCGGCGTCGGTCGTCGACGCGGGGGCGACGTTCGTCCTCGCGCCCGACTGCAACCCCGACGTGATCCGAGCGTGCAACCGTCACGGCGTCGTCTCGATCCCCGGCGTCACGACGCCGACGGAGGCCGTAACGGCGATCGAGGCCGGTGCCGACATCCTGAAACTGTTTCCGGCAGCGACCGTCGGTCCAGACCACGTCGGCGCGCTGCAGGGTCCGCTCAGAGACGTTCGCGTCGTGCCGACCGGAGGTGTCTCCGTCGACAACGTCGCGTCGTTTTTCGACGCGGGAGCGTTCGCCGTCGGCGTCGGCAGCGCGATCGTCGACGACGACGCGATCGCGGACGGCGACATGGCTCGGGTCCGGGAGACCGCCACCGAGTTCGTCGCCGCGGTCGAGTCTGCTCGGTCCGGGTAGGGACGCCGCTACTCGAGCGCCCTCGCTGTTCCCTCGAGCGACCTCATGCGGGCTCGAGCGAGCCGTCGAGCGATTCTCGGACCGTCGGACGACAGCCCGGCCGCCCGCCGAGGAGTGATTCTATACACCCATATGACTGTAAACAGCCGGCTGAGCGGTACACCGGAAAACACGACCTGTTCGACCACCCACATATAATGGGACGATGTTAGGAAGCGAACGACGCCTCGAGTCGTCGCCCGCCGACCGGTTCCCGACGGGTCCCCCGTTCGCGTTCGTAATATCAAACGCTTTGTCGTCGTACTCGAGACCTCCCGTATGGACTACTGGTCGTCGCCGAGGAACCGTCGCTGGCTGCTATGGGGGATTCTGGCCGTCTCCTTCCTGCTGGTCAACGTCTACCGGCTCTCGACGGCCGTACTCGCCGACGACCTGATGGCGGCGTTTCGGACGACCGGCGGGCAGCTCGGCACGCTCCACGCCGTCTTCTTCCTCGTCTACGCCCTGATGCAGCTGCCGACGGGCATCCTCGTCGACCGGATCGGTATCCGTCGAACGGCGGCGATCGGCGCGGTGACCATGAACGCCGGCGCGCTCTGGTTCGCGCTCGCAGAGGGGTACCCGTCTGCGCTGGGCGGTCGGCTGGTGATCGGACTCGGCGGCAGCGTGATCTTCGTCTGCATGCTGCGGTTCTGTGCCAGCTGGTACCGCGTCGACGAGTTCGGCACGATGAACGGCCTGAGCTTCGCCGTCGGCGGCGTCGGCGGCGTGCTCGCGACGACGCCCCTGGCCGTGCTGGTGGACGCGACCGGCTGGCGAACCTCGCTGTCGATGCTCGCGGCCGTCGGACTGGTCGCTGCCGTCGTGACGGCGCTCGTCGTCCGAGACTCGCCGGAACGTGCGGGGTTCGAACCGATCGAGGGGGTTCCCGAGCAGTCCCGGCTCACGCTGGGAGAGGTCCGGACCCACGGCGCCACCGTCCTGCGCGATCGGTGGACGTGGGTCGTCAGCGTCCTGCTGTTCTGTACGGGCGGGGTGAATCTCACGCTGTTCGGCCTCTGGGGGATCCCCTACGTCGTCCAGGTGTACGACACCTCGGTGACCGTGGCGTCGCTGTGTACGCTGCTCGGCGGCGTCGGGAGCGCCGTCGGCCCGCCCGCGTTCGGCTGGCTCTCCGACCGCCTCGAGCGCCGAACCGAGTTCATCGTCGGCGGCGGGCTCCTCTACACCGGTGCGCTCGCGCTGCTCGCGATCGTCGGCGACCCCCCGCTCGTGGTCGTCGGAGCCGTCTTCTTCGTGGCCGGCGCGCTGCTGGGGACGTTCGTCCTCACCTACCCCCTGATCAAGGAGCGCCACTCGAGCCGGGCAAGCGGGATCTCGCTGGGCGCGATCAACGGAGCCTCGTTCTTCGGCGCCGCCGTCTTTCCGACGGCGATGGGGTGGGTGCTCGACGCCTACTGGACCGGGGAGTTCGTCGGCGGCGTCCGCGTCTACACGGTGACGGGGTACCGGGTCGCCTTCGGGATCGCCGCCGTCGCGGGGCTCGTGACGATTGCCTGTGCGATCTGGCTTCACCGTCGAGCTAACGCCGTCAACGCCGTCGACGCCATCGACGCGTGAGTGGGGTCAGCCGCTCGAGAATCAGGCGTCGTACGCTTCCTGAGCGAGTCGATGGAGCTTGTGAACGGTGTGTTCGTTCGGTCCGAGCTGGGCCTGCGCGAGCGCGCCGGTCCGCAGCCCTGCCCACTGGCGTTCGACGAGTTCGAAGTCCTCTTCCTGGAGCTGACGGCTCGTGCGGACGAACTCTCGTTCCTCCTCCGAGATGTCGCCGTCACGGAAGTAGTAGTCCGCAATGAGCCGGAAGCGGCCGGTGTCGATCGGATCGATGATGTAGGTGCCGTAGCCGTCGGCGGTGCCGTACATGTTGACCGTGAAGTTCGGCCAGAAGTAGTGGAACTGGGCCTCGCGCTCGTCGTGAATGCGGAGTTCGTCCTCGATGTCCTCGTCGTGGGTGTAGTGGAGCACCCAGTGGTAGTCGTTGACCTCGAGTTCGGAGTCGGTGAGCTCGATCCCCTTGATCCAGTCCTGGTGGTTGGCCTGGCAGTGGTCGCACTCGGAGTAGTTACCCGCGAACACCTTCCAGTTGCACTCGACCTCCGAGACGACCCGGCAGCCGTGCTCGTACTCCTCGAGGGGCAGCGACTCGAGTCGCTCCTTCAGCACACCGGCCTGTTCGGAGAGCGACATCGGCTCGTCGCTCAGGTTGACGAAGTAAAGCGGTCCGATGCTGTCGACGCGGACCGACTCGGCGTGCTCGAAGTCGGCGAGGTCGACGCGGCCGGGATCGGTCATCGACGTCTCGTCGACCACCGGCGAGCCGGTTCGCGCCGAGAAGTTCTCGAAGACCTCGACGTCGCCGTCCGTTCCGCGGACGACGACGAGGTCGCGACCGCCGACGTTCCGGGTGAAGAACTGTCCCGGCTCGGCGATGCAGCTGGCGTGGCCGGCGTACACCCAGTACCGCCCGAAGACCTTGTCCTTCTCCATCTCGAAGGTCTCGGGCTCGGTGAAGTACTTCGCCGGCAGCGCGTTCGACTTCTCCGTGATATCCGGGCTGACTGGCTTTGTCCGAGCGTGCTCCCACTGTGTCATATACTCACTATGATGATAGAGTTCATGAAAGAAGTTAACTAGGTATATTGCGCCCATTTATATGACGGGTGGTTCTCGACAGCGCTGGTCGCGTTCCCGCTTGGCCTGGAGTCGCCCGGCGTCGCCTTCGTCCGTCGAGCGAGCATTGCCGACGGTGTCGTGACTCAGGTTCGAAATCCACCGACTGACCGCCGTTCCCGGCGGTACTGGGAGCCAGTCGTGGCCGCGTCAAGAAGAGGTCGTTCGGGCGGTCGTCTTCGCAGTGTAGGACGGTCGTTCGTCGACAGTAGGAGGGGCCGGAAGCCGATACACCGCCGACCGGGGGTTTCCTCGATCAGAACGCACGTAGGTGGTCGTCTTGTGGTTCGTACAGTCCGCCGCCCATTCGGATCTCGTGGATCTTTTCGAGCGTCTCGCCGATCGACAGTCCCTGCTCGCTCATCGCCGCTGCGACGGCGCCGATCGGAACCCCGTTCTCGTACTCCGCCTCGAGCTGGGTCACGACGTCTTTGAGCGTGTAGACCTCCTTGAGGTCGTCCTCTGTCACCGCGTCCACGAGGTCGGGTCCGATTCGGGTGAACTCCACGTCGTGGCCCGTGACACTCGAGTGGCGGCGGTAGAACTCGACGATCTCGTTCGGGTCCTCGCTGTGCAGATCGACGTCGCAGTCGGGACAGCTCGCGGCATACGTTGAGTGTTGTTGTTGTTGTGTGCTCATGGATCGATCACGAGTTGGACTCCTGTGCGAGCCCGTGGAGGTCGTGGACGGTGTGTTCGTTCGGTCCGAGCGTCCGCTCGAGGGTGCTGGCTCCGTCCGCGTCGCGGCGGCGTTCGGCCAGTTCGATCGCTTCGGCCCGACGCTGGCGGCTCGTGCGGACGAACTCTCGTTCCGCTTCGGTGCCATCGCCGTCCCGAGCGTAGTAGTCTACGATCAGCTGACAGCGGCCGGCGTCGACCGGGTCGATAATACACGTCGCGTACCCGTCGTCGCCGTCCACCTCGATCGTGACGTTCGGCCAGCAGTAGTGAATCTGCGCTCTCCCATCGTCGTCGGTCGAACTGAGCGACCAGCAGTGGTCGTCGGTCTCGAGGTCGGTCTCCGCGGACTCGACGCCCGGAAGCCGATCCTGACGGTCGACCGCGTCCAGGAGGCTGCCGGCGACCGTCTTCCAGTTGCACTCGACCTCCTCGACGACCCGACGCTCGTGGTCGGCCGCCTCGAGGGACAGCGACTCGAGCCGATCCGCCATCGGACCGACCTGCTCGGACAGCGCCGGCGGGTCGTCGCTCAGGTTCACGAACAGCAGCGGGCCGACGCTGTCAATGTGAACGTCGTTCAGGCCGTTGGTCTCGCAGTCGAACTCCTGGACGTCCTCGTTCTCGAGGTCGGGGTTCAGGCTCGCGTCCTCGAAGCTCTTCGGTGTGCTCCGGAGCTCGCCGTCGAGGTCGTACGTCCAGAGATGGTACGGACACTGGATCCGGTTCCCACCGCCGGGATCGGTCATCGGCGTATCCTCGACCATCTTGGAGCCGCGATGGGCACAGACGTTGTCGAACGCCTTGCTCTCGCCGTCGTGACCGCGGACGACGATCAGCTGCCGGTCGCCGACGGTTCGGGTGAAGAACTGTCCCGGTTCGGCGATGCTGTTGGCGTGGCCGGCGTAGATCCAGTCTCTGCCGAAGACCGTCTCCTTCTCCGTCTCGAAGGGATCGGGGTCGGCGAGCTGATTGGCCGACGAGGTGCTCGACTCGTCCGTAACGTTCTCACTCACCGCGGCGGCTTGTGAGTCGTCCCACTGTGTCATATGGCACCACCAACACAGGATATACTGAAAGTCGTTCACCCGTGCTATTGAACACCAATATATACCCCCATGAAGGTGACGCCTCGAACCGACCCGGTTCTCAAAGGAGTCGAAACCGGCTCGTAGCGCACGAGCCGAGAGAGAACGGTGATGTGAGGACGGGAGAGAAGAACTCGGTCGACGGTTGCGGACCGGTGTCGATCGGCGAGCGACGCTACGGGACGGCCGACTGCCGATCGCCGGAGTGGGCATCCCCGGCGCGTCGCTCGGATCGGTGCTGGTCGCTGCCGCGGATCCGCTCGGCGATCTCCTCCCGAGACGGCCCCTCCTCCGGCGTTCTCGAGGCGTAGACGCGTCTGACCACGAGATCGATCAGATCGAGTTCCTCGAGCAGCTCCCGGGTCCGGTCGCGCTCGAGGTCGAGCGCTCGAGAGACGTCGTACAGCGTCATCGCCGACTCGACCGCGTCGATCAGTCCCTCGACCTCGACGTCGTCCGGAAGACCGATCCCGTCCGCGACGAGGGGCCGCTCTGGGATGTCCTCGACCGGGTCCGCGGTCCCGTCGGGACGAGCAGGAGCCGGCTCCGCGTCGCTCGCGGTAGCGTCCGATCCCTCGGCAGCGGACTGGTCGTCCGGCTCGTCGACCGGTTCCGTTCGCTCTTCGGTCTCCTCGGCGTCGGCCACGTCGTAGGAGACGGGGTCGTGGACGCCGGCGTCGATCATGTACCGACGGACGGTCTCGGCTGCGACGTCCATCTCGAGGACGTCGGCCATCGCCGCGAACGTCTCGAACGACTCGTACAGACACTGCAGGTACTCGGCGTCGTCGTACGGCGGTAGCTCCTCGTTGCGCGCGTCCTCGAGGGCCCGTGAGAGTTCGGAGTCGATCGCGGACTCGGCTTCGGCTTCGCTCCCGAGTCGAGCGCCCGTCGATACCGGGCCGACTCCCTCCTCGTCGAGGGGGTCACCCGTCTCGAGCGAGCCGTCGGTTTCGGTCGGTTCCGTCCCGGCGTCCGATTCGGCCGCTGAACCCGCCGGCGGCTCGGCTCGAGCCGACGTCGCCTCCTCCTCGAAGCCGATCGCGAACGTCACGACGACGTCGCCGTCGGCGGTCACGCGGGCGTCGTCCCTCGTCACGACGACGCCGTCCGGCGCGTACTCCGCTATCGCGGGCAGCGCCGAGCGGGAGAACTCGAGGGAGAGCCCCCCGTCGTCGTCCAGGCGTGCCGTTTCGGGCGTCGTGCTGGTGTCCGATTCGGCCGCCGTCCCGTTACACAGCGGGGCGACGACGTCGACCGAGACGCTCGGAGCGGTCGCGTCCGCCCGCCCCGAGATCGTCGCGTCGACCTGCCGGATCACGCCGCCGTCCGCCTCGTACCGGTCTACTATTTGCGAGAGTGTATCAACCGAGTCACCGATCCTCATGATATGCTTACGATTGGACTCGGGTCGGGGTAATACTGAGTGGGGAATACTCCGTCCCTTCATATAGCTCGAGGCTGAGTTCCGGGAAGCGGACGTGAGGACCGAGAATCCGCGAGCGAGCGAACTGGATCCGACGGGCCGTTCGGTCGGGCCCTCGGTCGTCTTCGACGGAACGACGACGGCCGACGACGGCATCGCGCGGTCGTCGGGACTGCCGGGTCGTCCGAAACACTATCTCTCAGTTTTCGTATCGTTCGTTGGACGATCCGGGACGGCGACAGCTATATTTGACCCCCACCAGCATATCGAGGTGAGTAATGAATACACACGACAGTCTGCCGGCCGAGGCCGACACCGTCGTCGTCGGGGCCGGAATCGTCGGCTGCAGCACGGCCTACCACCTGACCGAGTTCGGGCGTGAGGACGTCGTCGTCGTCGACCAGGGGCCACTCCCGACCACGGGCGGCTCCTCGAGCCACGCGCCGGGGATCATGTTCCAGACCGCCGAGGACAAGGTGTTGACCAAGTTCGCGAACTACAGCCGCAAGCTCTACTCGCAACTCGAGGACGAGGACGGGAACCAGCTCTACAGCGAGACGGGCGGGATCGAAGTCGCCCGGAGCGACGAGCGGATGGACTTCCTCCAGCGCCGGGTCGAGTACGGCACCGCGTGGGGCGTTCCGGACCCCCAGCTCCTCTCGCCCGAGGAGGTCGAGGAGAAGCTGCCGCTGGTCGACAGCGACGTCATCCAGGGCGGCTACTACTCGCCGACCGACGGCCAGGTGTCGGGTGTCAAGGCCTGCGCCGCGCTGGCGAGGGCGTCGATGGATCGGGGCGCGAGGTTCGTCCCCCACACCCGGACCGAGGACGTCGCGGTCGAGGACGGCGAGGTGCAGGCCGTCGTCACCGAACACGGCGAGATCGAGTGTAACGAGGTCGTGATCGCGACGAACATCTGGGCGCGCCAGCTTGGCGAACAGCTCGGAGTCCACCTGCCCGTGACGCCGGTCGAACACCAGTACACGATCACCGAGTCCCTCGAGGAGCTGTCGGACGACCAGGACGTCACCCAGGACCCGGTCTACGAGAACTACCGCGAAGTCTCCGGCGAGAAGGCAGACCGCCTGCTCGCGAACCCCGACCGACCGATCCTCCGGGACCAGGACAACGCCCTGTACTTCCGGACCCACGGCGACGCCTACGGGATCGGCTCGTACAACCACGAACCGCTCGTCCCCGACCCACAGGAGCTCGGCGGTAACGAGGAGGGCGGCGAGCAGGGCTCGATCCACGAGTTCTCCGACTACCACCTGAACAACGCGACCCACCCCGATCGGCCGGACAAGGCACCCCGCCAGGCCAGCGACGAGCTGTTGCCCGCGACCGCGGGGAAAGAACTCGAGCACAAGTACAACGGGATGTTCGCGGAGTCGCCCAACGGCCTCCCCGTGATGGGGCCCGTCCAGGAGTACGACGGGCTCTGGACCGCCGCGGCTATCTGGGTCACCCACGCCGGCGGCGCGGGGCGAGCGCTGGCCGAGTGGATGGAGACCGGCGCGCCGAAGCTCTCCGACGGACGGATCGACCTCTCGCACTGTAACGTCAACCGGTTCCAGCCCCACGAGGGCAGCTGGGACTTCGCCCGCGACATCGGCGGCGAGGAGTACCGGATCGTCTACAACATCGTCCACCCCAAGTGGACCTGGACGGACTACCAGCGCGACATCCGCCGCAGCTCGGTCTACCACAAACTGCAGGAGCTCGACGCCGAGCTGTGGGCCGAGGCCGGCTGGGAGGAGGCCCAGTGGTTCGATTCGAACGCCGACTTGCTTGCACGCTACGGCGAGGACGTTCCCGAGCGGGACGGCTGGGAGGCGAAGTACTGGTCGCCGATCGAGGGCGCCGAGTCCCTGCACGTCCGCAACGAGGTCGGCATCCACGATATGACCTCGTTCAACAAGATGGAGGTCAGCGGGCAGGGCGCCGGCGAGTTCGTCCAGTACCTCTGTACCAACGACATGGACATCGACGTCGGGCAGGTGCGCTACACCCTCATGTGCAACGAGGAGGGTGGCGTGCGGGCCGACATCACCGTCACCCGGACCGACGACGATCGCTACCTCGTGCTCACCACGGGCCGGGAGGTCGGGCAGAACCACGTCGCCTGGGTCAAGAAACACGCCCCCGAGGACGTCACGGTCCGGGAGGTCACCTCCGAACTCACCTCGTTCGTCCTCACGGGGCCGAACGCCCGCGACGTGCTGAGCGAGGTAACCCGAGCCGATCTCTCGGACGACGCCTTCCCGTACTTCACCTCCCAGGAGATGTTCGTCAAGAACGTCCCGGTGCGGGCGCTGCGAGTCTCCTACGCCGGGGAACTCGGCTGGGAGCTGTACACGCCAAGCGAGTACGGCGGACGGCTCTGGGAGCACCTCTGGGAGGCCGGCCAGGACCACGACCTCCGGCCGTACGGCAACGGCGCGCTCGACTCCCTGCGCATCGAGAAGGGGTTCCGGCTGTGGGGGGAGGACCTCCACACCGAGCACAACCCCTACGAGGCGGGGCTCAGCTTCGCCGTCGACCTCGAGACGGAGTTCATCGGGAAGGAGGCCGTCGTCGAGGCCGCCGAGGGCGAGCGGATCGATCACAAGGTAGCCTGTCTGACCCTCGATGACGAGGACGCGGTCGTCTTCAAGAACCGGCCCGTCCTCGACGGCGACGAATCGTTGGGGTACGTTCACAGCGCCGAGTACGGCTACACGGTCGGCGCCTGCGTCGCCTACGCCTACCTCCCGCCGGAGTACGCCGAGCCCGGCACTGAAGTCGAGATTCTCCACGAGGGCGAACGCTACGCGGCGACGGTTCAGGACGGACCGCTGCTGTAGTTCGACCTCGAGCGGTTTTTCGACTCGCTATCGACGCGTAGTGACGTCTCCTGGCTCTCGAGTGGTCAGTTCGACACGGTACGAGGTCCGAAACGGCCCGGAACCGCACTCCTTCGGACCGATGCTATGGGAGTGGAGGCGTGGAAGAACGACACGCCTCCCTTCGTATGGCAGCGACACCCCTCAACAGGTGTCACCTCGACGTTGACATCCGATCTCAAAGTAGGTGCAGGTGGAATACTGGTGGTGTTTATGCCGCGCGAGAGTTCGGGAATCGCGGTCAAGAAGCCGTCTCGGCGATGAAACGCCGAACATTGCCCTCGGGATCGTGATCGCGGCCGCCGGCTACCCCCAACTGATCGACGGCTCGATGATCGGCGACAAGCGGTCGTGATCGACGTCGGCGTCAACCGCGTCGATGCAGATACGAAGAAGGGGTACGGACTCGTCGGGGACGTCGAGTTCGAGAGCGCGAAGGCGAGAGCAGACGCCATACCCCCCGTTCCCGGCGGCGTCGGCCCAGTGACGATTGCCATGCACCTCTACAACACGGTGAAGGCCGCGAGTATCTAGATGGACGTTCCGGTTTCGCTGCCGTAGTCACGGTCGTCGAACGGCGTCCTCGAGCGACTAACCTTGGGACGCAATACGTGTCTGGATGATGACTGTTTGTGGACTGTCGATCAACACTGTCCCTTCGTCGCCGGAGTGGGCCCGCAGTACCCGGATTGAAGACCGCGTCCGCCCTCTCACCGATGCACTTATGATACCCACTGTACCACGGTGTGGTATATGAGCACAGACAGCCCGCCCTCGAGTGCCGGGACGGTGATCATCGGTGCCGGGGCGGTCGGGTGCAGCGTGGCTTATCACCTGACCGAACTCGGTGCCGACGACGTCGTCGTCCTCGACAAGGGACCGCTGCCGGTGACCGGCGGCTCCTCGACCCACGCGCCGGGGATCATGTTCCAGACCTCGCCGTCGAAGCTCCAGACGAAGACGGCCCACTACACGACTCGACTGCTGAAGGAAGCCGGCGTCTACAACGAGACCGGCGGAATCGAGCTCGCTCGCTCGGAGGAACGGATGGATTTCCTCCAGCGCCGGGTCGAGTGGGCGAAATCGTACGGGCTCCCCGAGCCGGAGCTGCTCGAGCCCGCGGAAGTCACCGACTACCTGCCGCTGGTCGACGAGGAGGAGATCCTCGGCGGCTACTACTCGCCGACCGACGGCCAGGTCGCCGGCACCGACGCGCTCCAGTGGTACCTCGAGACGACGCCGGCGTCGTTCCACGGCCACACCGAGGTGACCGATATCGAGGTCGACGGCGGGGAGGTGCAGGCGGTCGTCACCGACCGCGGGCGCATCGAGTGTGACCGCTGCGTGCTGGCAACGAACAACTGGGCCTACCAGACCGGACAGCTCGCTGGCGTCGACCTGCCGATCGCCCCGGTCGAACACCAGTACGTCGTCACCGAACCGCTCGAGGAGCTGCGAGGCAACGAACGGGCCGACGACGCCGTCACCGGGCTCGAGATCCCGGGCGATCGAAAGATCACCGAGTCGATGGCCCAGCCGCCGGACCGCCCGGTCGGCCGGGATCAAGACAACTCGTTATACTTCCGAACCCACGGCGAGGGGTACGGGCTCGGCTCGTACAACCACGAGCAGCTCGTGGTCGACCCCGACGAGATGGGGTCGAACTCCGAGGAGAGCCAGGCCTCCGTCCACAGCTTCACGGAGAAACACTGGAGGAAGGCGACTCACCCGGATCGGGAGAAGTCGCCGAAGCAGGCGTTCGACGAGCTGCTTCCTGCGACCGAAGGCAGAGAGTTCGACGCTACCGAGAACGGAATCTTCGTCTACACGCCGGACGGGATGCCCGTACTGGGCGAGACCGCGGCGGTCGACGGGCTCTGGACCGGGCTCGCGATCTGGTGGACCCACTCGGGCGGCTACGGCAAGATCCTCGCGGAGTGGATGGAAACGGGCGTCCCCCGACTCCCCTCCGGCCCCGTCGACACGAGCGGAATCCACGTCGAGCGGTTCGAGCCTCACGCAGGAAACAAGCAGTACTTCATGGACCGTGGCGGGATGCGCTACCAGCAGGTCTACAGCATCGTCGAGCCCCGCTGGCAGCCCGCCGACCGCCGCGGGCTCCGGACGAGTCCGTTCTACCACCGTCAGCAGGAACTGGGTGCGGAGTTCTACCAGAGCGGCGGCTGGGAGACCCCGCAGTGGTACGAATCCAACGCCGACCTCCTCTCGACGTACGAGGACCGCATCCCCGACCAGGACGGCTGGCAGGGGGTCAACCGCTCCCCGATCGAGGGCGCCGAACATCTCCACACCCGCGAGAAGGTGTCGATGTTCGATATGACGACGTTCAGTTCGATCGTGGTCGAGGGCAGCGACGCCGGCGCGTTCCTCCAGCGGGTCTGTAGCAACGATATGGACCTCTCGATCGGCCAGGTTCGCTACACCACGATGTTGAACGAAGGCGGGACCGTCCTCGCGGACCTCACCGTCGCTCGCCTCGACGACGAGGAGTACGTGGTGACCACCGGTGGGGGGAACTCGCCGGGGATCCACGGCTCCTGGCTCGAGCGCCACGCCCCCGAGTCGGTGTCGGTCACGGTCGAGGAGTCCGCGAGGAGTACGATCGGCCTCTGGGGGCCGAACGCGCGACTGCTCCTCCAGCGGGCGACCGACGCGGATCTCTCGAACGACGAGTTCTCCTACTTCAGCGGAAAGCGGATCTACGTCGGCGACGTCCCCGTCATCGCCCTGCGGCTCTCCTACGTCGGCGAACTCGGCTGGGAGCTGTGGGCGCCGACGGAGTACGCGGGGAAGCTGTGGGACACCCTCTGGGAAGCCGGCCAGGATCTGGGCGTCCGACCGATGGGCGCCGGGGCCGTCGAGTCGATGCGCCTCGAGAAGGGGTTCCGGCTGTGGGGGACGGACGTCGATACCGACGTCAACCCCTACGAGGCCGGGCTCCCGTTCGCGGTCGATCTCGACACCGACTTCATCGGGAAGGAGGCGCTCGTCGAGGCCAAAGACGAGGGGATCGACAACCGGGTCGCCTGCCTCACCCTCGACGACTCGAGCGACGTGATGCTGAGCGGCCGTCCGGTCTCGAAAGACGGCGCCACTCTCGGGTACGTCCAGGCCGGCGACTACGGCTACAGCATCGGCGAGTCGATCGCGTACACCTACCTGCCGAGCGAGTACGCCGAGACGGGCACGTCGGTCCGAATCGAGTGCGAGGGGCAGAGCTACGACGCGACGGTTCGGGACGAGCCGCTGTTCGACCCCGGCCGCGATAAAATAATCCGATAGGCCGTCGAGAGCAGACCATGAACGAATCACGAAAACGCGAACCCGAAATCCAGTACGAGGACATCGAGCGAGCACGCGAGCGACTGACCGACGAGACGGTCGTCAAGCGCACGCCGATCGAGCGCTCCACGTCCCTCGAGGAGCTGGTCGACGCGGAGGTCTACCTGAAGATGGAACACCTCCAGTGGACCGGCTCGTTCAAGACCCGCGGGGCGTACAACCGGATCAGCCAGGCCGTCGCCGACGGCGCCGACGAGTTCGTCGCCGCAAGCGCCGGCAACCACGCCCAGGGCGTCGCGCTGGCTGCGACCAGGTGTGGCGCCGACTCGACGATCGTTATGCCGAGACATGCCCCCCAGGCGAAGATCGACGCCACCCGGAGCTACGGCGCGACGGTCGAACTCGTCGGCCAGGACTTCCAGGAGGCGATGGCCCACGCGAAGGAGTACGCCAGCGAGGACGACGAGGTCGAGTTCGTCCACGCCTACGACGATCCCGCGATCGTCGCGGGACAGGGAACTCTGGGAATCGAGATGTACGAGGACCTCCCCGAGGTCGACACCGTCGTCGTCCCGATCGGCGGCGGCGGGTTGATAAGCGGGATCTCCACGGCGCTCGACCACCTCTCACCCGAGACGCGAGTCGTCGGCGTCCAGGCGACAGGCGCCGAGACCGTCCACGAGAGCCTCGACAAGGGCGTCCCGGTGACGCTCGACGACGTCGATACGATCGCCGACGGGATCGCCACCGGTGGGATCTCCGAACTGACGCTGGGGCTCATCGAGGAACACGTCGACGAGGTCGTCACCGTCACCGACTCCCAGATCGCCCGCGCGATCTTGCTGTTGCTCGAGCGAGCGAAGCAGGTCGTCGAGGGCGCGGCCGCGGCGTCGGTCGCGGCGCTGCTGAGCGACGATCTGGATGTCACGGGCGAGACCGTCATGCCGCTGCTGTGTGGCGGCAATCTCGACATGACGATGCTGCAGACGGTGTTGATCCACGCGCTCACCGGCCGAGGCCAGATCCTGCGCCTGCGCGTGAAGATCGACGACATGCCGGGGAAGATGAACGAGCTCTCGGGGATCATCGCCCACCACGGAGCGAACATTCAGACCGTCCGCCACGACCGCGCGGTCGAATCGCTGAACGTCGGCGAGGCCTACCTCGTCTTCCAGATCGAGACGAGCGGGATCGAACACGCCGCCGCGATCATCGACAGCATCGAAGCGGAGGGGTACGACGTCGAAGACGTCAACCGCGAATAAGCGGAGACGCCCTCGCACCGAACACGATTTGCGAACGCTACGGGCGACGATAGCAGACGCCCGTCGAACCAACACGAACGTGAGATACTAACACGCATGATACGCCAGCGTACCGAGCGAACGGGACGACGCATCGAACGACGAACCGAGCGAGCGGGCCGAGACCCGGATCGACCCGGAGACAGAAGGGTGAGAGCGCGTGGCCGGCTCTGAGTCGACCGGGCCGCTGGCGCGATTCGCCGAGGAACTCGACGTCGCCGTCTTCACCGTCGGCTTCGTCATCGCGGCCGTGTCGGTACTGGCGTTCGTGATTCGGCCCGAGGCCGCGTCGAGCCTGATGGCCGACGCGAACGACGTTCTGTGGACCGCCGCCGGCTGGTGGTACCTGGTCGCGATGTTTATCCTCGTCGCGTTCGTCGGCTTCCTCATCTTCGGGCCGTGGGGAAACATCAAACTCGGCGACGACGACGAACGGCCGGAGTTTGCCTTCCCGGCGTACTTCGCGATGCTGTACTCCGCCGGAATCGCTGCCGGAATCGTATTCTGGGGGCCCGCCGAGGCCATTTTCCACTACGACGCGGTATCGCCGTTCGTCGACGCCGAGTCCCAGTCCTCCGGCGCCGCGGTCAGCGCGATCCAGTACACCTTCTTCCACTGGGGCGTCTCCGCGTGGACCGCCTACGTCGTCATGGCGCTGCCGATCGCGTACTTCGCGTATCGGTACGACGCGCCGCTTCGGATCTCGACGGTGATCGCACCGTGGGTCGGCCTCGAGAATCTCGACAGCCCGCTCGCGAAGTCGATCGACATCCTCGCGGTGTTCGCCACGATCGGCGGCGTCGCGACGACGCTCGGGCTGGTCGGAAGCCAGTTCCTCGTCGGCATCGAGTGGACCACCGGTGCCAGCGTCGGCGACGCGGGTACCGTGGTGGTGATAACCGGCCTCACGGTCGCGTTCACGATCTCCGTCGCGCTCGGGGTTCGAAAGGGGATCCGACGGCTCTCCTACTTCAATATGGGGCTGTTCGCGCTCGTGACCGTCGCGACGTTCCTGCTCGGACCCACGACCCAGATCATGTCGATGGGGACCCAGGCGCTCGGCGCCTACATCAACCAGTTCATCACGATGAGCTTCTACACTGGATCCGGCGCCACGGGAGGTGCGGGCGTCGCGGAGTGGGTCGGCGACTGGACGATCTTCTACTGGGCCTGGTGGTTCTCCTGGACGCCGTTCGTCGGCCTCTTCATCGCGCGGATCTCACGGGGCCGAACGGTCCGGCAGGTCGCCGTTACGGGCGTGATCGCCTCGACCGGAATCACGGTTCCCTGGTTCGCAACGATGGGCGGAACGGCGATCTTCCTCCAGGGAAACGATCGGGCCGACATCCTCGCTGTCGTCAGTGAACTCGGCGAGGCGGGGTCGGGCTACCCGCTGTTCGAGGCGCTCCCGCTGGGCGGCGTGTTGACCGTCCTCTTTCTGGTGCTCGTGACGACGTTCCTGATCACGTCGGCCGACTCCTCGACGCTCGCACTCGGCATGCTGACCACCGGCGGCGTCGAGGAGCCCTCGACGATCAACCGCGTCATCTGGGGCTTTCTCATCGGGGCGCTGGCCTCCCTGCTGATGGTTACCGGTGGCGTCGACGCGCTTCAGCAGGCCGCGATCATCACCGGCGGCCCGTTCTCGATCATCGCTCTGCTCGCCGTGATCTCGATGATGTCCGCGTTCGGAGCTCGCAGACCGCTGTTCCTCCGCGAGGAGGACGACGTCTCGCTCGGCTCGACCGACCTCGAGGGAACCCGCACGGAACCCGAGACCGCGGATCCGTCCGACGACTGAGCGGGCGTCGCGCCGCTCGTCCCGTTCGCTCGGCTTCCTCCCGACCGCAAGAACTCGAACGGCGAGTACGGCGAGTGCTCTCGAGAGTCCCTTCCTGAGCGAAAAGGCCGATGCGATACCGCCAACGTGTCGTCGATCCCACCGCCGAGATGTGCTCGAGTTTGTCTTGCCATCGACGGTCTGGCTCCGAACGGTGTTTCGTCGAGAGAAAACGGGCCGTTGTGCTACTCGTAGATCGGGTATGCCGTACAGAGTTCGTCGACCTGTGAGGCCACACGATCGGTGACACCCTCGTCGTCAGGCGCGTCGAGTACGTCGACGATACAGTCGGCGACGGTCTCCATCTCCGCCTCCTCGAGCCCGCGCGTGGTGAGCGCCGGCGTGCCGACGCGGATCCCGCTCGTGACCATCGGCGATCGGGTCTCGCCGGGAACGGTGTTCTTGTTGACGATGATGCCGGCGTCGCTCAGCAGCGACTCGGCTTGCTTGCCCGTGAGGTCGGGATGGGAGTCCCGGAGGTCGACCAGCAGGAGGTGTTTGTCGGTGCCGTCGCTGACCAGCGAGAGTCCTCGCTCGACGAAGACATCGGCGAGTCGCTTCGCGTTCGCGACGACCTGTTCGGCGTACTCGTCGAACGCGTCGGTTCGAGCTTCCGCGAAGCCGACGGCCTTGCCGGCGACGTTGTGCATCAGCGGGCCGCCCTGCGCGCCGGGGAACACCGCCGAGTCGATGTCGTCGGCGAACTCCTCGTCGCACATGACGATCCCGCCCCGCCCCGCGCGGATCGTCTTGTGCGTGCTCCCGGTGACGAATTCGGCGTGTTCGACGGGCGAGGCGTGGACGCCGGCCGCGACGAGCCCGGTTACGTGAGCGATGTCCGCCAGGTGGAGCGCGTCGACGGCGTCGGCGATCTCCGCGATTCGCTCGTACTCGAACTCGCGGGGGTACGCCGAAGAACCGCTGACGATCAGCTCCGGATCGGTCTCGCGAGCCTGCCGCTCGAGGTCGTCGTAGTCGATGTAGCCGGTGTCGGGATCGACCTCGTACTGGTCGACGTCGTAGAGCTGTCCGGAGAAGTTGACGCTGTGGCCGTGGCTCAGATGGCCGCCGTGAGACAGCGACAGCGAGAGGATGCTGTCGGCGGGCTCGAGGACGGCAAAGTAGACGCTCATGTTCGCCTGGGTCCCGCTGTGGGGCTGGACGTTGACGTGGTCCGCGCCGAAGAGCGCTTTCGCCGACTCGATCGCGTCCTCCTCGACCGTGTCGACGTGCTGGCAGCCGCCGTAGTACCGGCCGCCGGGGTAGCCCTCGGCGTACTTGTTCGTCAGCGCGCTGCCCTGGGCCTCGAGGACGGCCTCCGAGACGTGGTTTTCCGAGGCGATCATGCCGAGCGTCGACTCCTGTCGATCGCGTTCGCGGTCGATGGCCGTCGCTACGCTCGGTGAGATGCTGTCGAGTGGCTGGTCGAACGCCATACTACGAGTAGCGAGAACCCGGAGTAAGTATCTTGCGAGCGTGAGTGTTCAAACACAATACGTAAGATGAATGATCGTGCGTGGTACGACCGAGGACGAAAGTGGACGACTCTCGGGCGAGGTCGACGGACGTAGGTCGCGGAGCGAAAGAACGAAATCGACGTCAGTCGTCGGCAACGGCCGTCCCCTCGCGGTCGTCGGCGACGAGCGACTCGCGCTCGTCGACCGGGGCCTCGGGGTTGGCCCGATCCAGCGCTGCGGGTGCGCCGAGCTGAGTCGCATCCCGGTCCGGTTTCTCGACCATGGCCCGGCCGTCACCGATGACGAGTTCGTCCTCGAGGTGGAGCTCGATCGCCTCGAGCAGGGCCTCGGCCTCGAGGGGCTGGCCGCGCGCCTTGAGGTCGGCCTCGGCCGCGTCGGCGGGAACGTTGAACGCGCGCTGGGTGATGATCGGTCCCTGATCGAGATCTGTGGTCACGTAGTGGGCGGTGACGCCGGCGACCCGGACCCCCTTCTCCAGGGCCTGGCGGTAGGCCGCAGCGCCGGGGAACGCCGGCAGGAGGCTCGGGTGGACGTTGATAATGCGATCCTCGTACCGGAAGACGACCTCCGGGGAGAGGATCTGGATGTACCTGGCCAGCGCGACGAGGTCGGTGTCGTACTCCGCGAGCAGCTCCAGGAGCTCGTCCTCGTCGGGCGAGCCGCTCTCGTCGCCGACGTCGTGGAACGGGACGTCGTACTCCGCGGCGAGGGGACGCAGATCATCGTGGTTTCCGATGACGACGCCGATATCCGCATCGAGTTCGCCCTCGTCCCAGGCCTCGAGTAACGCCTCCAGACAGTGGCTCTCCTTCGTGACCAGGACGGCGATCGACTGGTCGTCGCAACTCGAGGGGAAGCGTACCCGAACGTCGGCGTCGAACTCGTCGCCGAGTGCCTGCAGCTCCGATCGCAGGACCGACTGCGAGACGGTCATTCCATCGGTGTCGACCCGGGCGTTCACCCGGAAGGTGCCGTCGCGGACGGCCTGATCTAGCTCGAGCAGTTCGACGTTACGATCGTAAAGCGCGGTGGTCAGCTCCGCGAGTACTCCCGACTCGTCCGTCCCGATAAGGGTGATCTCGGTGCTCTCGCGGGTCATCGCTGCCGATTCCCTCCGTCGTCGGCGTTTACTCGCTGCTGGCGCTGCTGGCGCTGCAGTCGCTCCTCGCCTCGAGGGGCCTGCCTGTAGTGTGACATCTACTGACGTAGTTCCGGTTCGCCGATAATGAACGTTGGCTCTCCTGAAATCACCGAGAGAGGATGTGCTTCGGAACGCTCGTCGTTTTCGGTATCTGATAGCTTGTGAACCGACGGAGGTCACCGAACAGGACCGACACGGGTTTGGTATCGACCGCAGTCGCCTCCTTCACTCTCGAGAACAGTACTGAACCCGACGCTAAACTTCTGGATGTTTATTAAACTGGATAGAGCCAGGAGGCCAAGTGACCTATTCTGCAGGGAAGATACCACAATAGTAGTTAAGTTTTACAACACCTGAGGTCGGCCACGAGGAACGATCGGCTCCGAGCCAACCGCGTTCGCACACCGAACGCTGTGGATCCGCCAGCGGGCTCGAGGCGGACCCAGCCACCCAGTACGCATATAGTCGCCGTCGTCGAACGCTGTCCATGGATACGGACCGGTTACTCGAACTCGTTCCCCACTACGTTGCGATGCTACTGCTGGTGTTTCTCGTGCTCGGTATCGTGCGAACGCTCGTCGGCGACGTTGGCTTCTGGGTCGATCTCGCGATCATCTTCGTCCTCGTCTTTCTGTATCGGCCCGCCGTTCAAGCCCTCGGTATTGCTCCCAGCGCGTGGGAGGAGTGAGACAGCTCGAGGGGACGGAAATTCGTCTGCGCCCGTCCTCCGGTTTCCGGGCGACACGGACAAAACGGTGAAGCCTCGGGGTCGTTCGAGAGAGCTTCGCTCTCCCGTGACTGAGCGGAGCGAAGCTAAGCGGGAACGAAGTTCCCGCGAGGCCAGCGGAACGTACGTCCCGCCAGACTCCGCGAGGTCCGCGAGACCTCCGGTCTCGCTTGATGACGAGAATCTACGATTCCCGAACCACTTGGCCCCCGAGGTACTCCACCTGCCGAGACGGTACCGGATACGAAACGGACGTCGGAAGCGACTGTCCCCTAACGTGCCGCTCGGATCGCGCCGGTCGCAGCATCGTTATCGACCGACATCCGTCGTGTGTACTCGTTCTCGGATTCGATAGACGGTAATCGTATCGAGCACCGGATGAAGTACCACGCTAAGAAACGAGCCGACGGCAGCGGCCAGTCAGGGAGCGTAGAAGCGGACGGACGAGAGTCCGGTACCGTGGAAGAACCGCCGACAGAGATCTCCGTCTCGAGACGGTTCGATACGGCCGCCGCGATCAGCGCACCCGAAACCGCCACTGCGAAGCCGCAATCACCTCGAGCCGGGGTACCTTGGGATTGATCCACGAGGATCGGCGCAGAACTTCGGAGGATGGATTTTGACAAATCACCAAAATAGTGATGTTTCTATATTCGGACATACGTGATTGGTAGGGAATGAAACCGATTAACACCAGTTCTGAATCAAAGACAATCAGAATGTGATGTAGGTGAGTGAATGGAAGTGGAGGAAACTTATTAGTGATAGAGTTATAACTATTACATATGAGTCAGAACAAATCTGACGGTGGGAAATTCGTTGCTTCAATTCACCGCTCAATACTTGGTGCGCTACTTGCAATAGCCGGAATTGTAGGTCTCGCTGGGGTAATGGAAGCGGTTACCGGAGGGCATCTGTTGTTTGGTGTTGTTGGAATCGTAGTTGCTGGAATCGCAGTCTATTGGATATATTACCTGTTTATGGAAGGTTTGCAAGAACGGTAAGACAGATTGCTATCTACAGATGCGAACTGGACAATATTTATCAATTCTCAAACTGACACTATTGTATGGGAAGTTCGGGCGAGTCAGATCGACGCATTATCTTTTTCAGCGTAGCTATGGCCATCGCTGGAGGTGCCATGCTAGTGAGGATTCTACAGGGTGATGGTGATGTTTGGGCAACAATCAGTGTGATTGGGGCATTTGTAGTGGTGGCAATAGGGGTATATCAGTTTGCGTATTAATATCTATGAGATTGAACAGTACGTCCTTGTTTCCTACATAACAGATTTCGCTTTGCTAATCATGGAAACCGACACTGCCGACGCTGATCAGTACCTTATCACAGCTTCTTGTATGTAAGATCTTTTGAAGACACATATTCACGAATCAGTTCACCAAGTTCCCAAGTGCGATGTACGTCTGCTAAATTATGCTGAAGTATCGGAAGGAATTCTTCGCGTTTGTAGTGCTCAACAGCACTCCCAGAGTCCTCGAACGGATCATACGGCTCGCCCTGATACCAAATGTGATCCACACTTTCGGAAGTAGTCTCTATCGGAACCTGATCAACTTCATTGAACAAGATTTCATGCGATCCGACGAGCGTATTTACATCTGAGCCATTACCGTAGGCGGTGTGTTGCGTGTTGAGACGTTTTTTGACTGGTTCAAACACATCTGCGAATTGGAGGTTGTTGAATACCCAGTTGAGATCGTTCTTGATACATCGAGTGCGTAGAAATGGAAGGTCAAAGCCACCAGACCATGAGTCCGCATTGTACGCAATGATCCGATTGTAGTCTCTATCGAACTTCTCAAAGATGATTTTCTGTAATGCTTTCAGAAGATGCCGTTCATTTTCTACTACGGTCACTGAAATGGGAACGCCTCCGCTTACACTTTCAAGTCGTTGTTCGCTTTCCTGAGACGACAGTGTACTTCCATCAGTATTGATTACGAGTTCTGCTCGTCCTGTCGGGAACCAAAACCCGGAGACCGTGATCTGGTCTGACCACCCGAACCCTGTTGTTTCGATGTCCCATGCGACGTGTGTCCGATCTATTTCTTGAATCATCACAACTGTATCATCAGGAAGAGATAACAAAACAGACGGGGCGAAATTTCCGGAAGATCAAGCATGTACCTACAGTATCTCATCACCAATATTCAGTGCAAAGCTGAAATCTGTCGAAAAGGAGATGGGTTAAAGATCTATTTGAAATGTTCTTTAATTTGATCGTAGTATCCCAAAACCGTCAAACACCCCAGTATAATACTCCCCGTGCTAACTAGTGTTCCTACGATTGGTCTTCGAAGTCTCCGTGATCCCATGGGTTCCAATGACAAAGGGTTACCGTGGACGAAGATAAGATACAACAGGAGTACCACCCCTATGAGAATCATATAGACACCATAGGTTTTGTCCCCTTCCAAACTAACCATATTTAATATATGAATTCAACATTTAAAAGTATGAGGTTTTAAACAGGACTGTTGCTCTATGTGATATATTCGTATGTTTTCTTCTTCAGCAATTATCTATGTCCGACAGCAAGGACACACATTTTCAGTTATCACTGGTTAGGAAGAGGTATTATACGTTCGTCCTCGGTTTTCGCCGTTAGCAACAACAAGGTTGTAGTGCTGCATCTTCTTCAGATAGTACCGCATCATTCGTCTTGTCTTCGGCTCATCAGCCCGATCCCGATAGGATTCATACAGTCGACCAGCCGAAATCTCTCCCTCCTCGGTCAGAATATCATAGAGTATCCGTTGATCCTCTGTAAGTTTCTCTACGTTTTTCTGCTTGATTTCCGTTTTCGCTTCCGGTACTGCTTCATCAATATACTCGTCCGAAATAGCCCGCTCATTGTCTTGTGAAGCCAGTCGTGCAGCTCTCCGAAGCACTCCTATTGCAACGCGAGAATCGCCTTTAGACGCGACAGCAATGCGCTCTAACTGATCACGAGTGACTGTATCTGGTTCCAACCCCCAGTGCACTCTGTCTTCAAGTATGGATACGATCTCACCGCTCCGGTACGGTTTGTAATGGATGCGTGTTATTGTCTGTAAACGGCTTTTGAGACGGGTATCCAACCGAGAGAACAGATCTGCCTCTTGATTCGCTATGAGAACCATTTCGATGTTTGGTGTGCGGTATATGTTGTAGAGTACGTCGGTGGTTTCGAGTTGATCTGCTTCGTCAAGAACGACTATGTAGGGTGGGCCGTCGTAGTTGTGTAGTCGGTCACGGAGTTTGTCGGTGGGTGTGGATTGGCGGTGGATGTCGAGTGTTTGGTCAATGCCTTCGAGGATGCGGTAGAGGGTTTGGAACTGGGTGTGGTCTTTCCAGCAGTTGACGTATTGTGTGTTGAGGTCGATTACGTTTTCGTGGAGTTGGTTGAGGATGTATTGTGTAGTGCAGGTTTTTCCGACGCCTGGGGGTCCATGTAGGAGGGTGGTTTCTCCTGGTTCGCCGTTAGTGAGTGGTTTGAGGGCGGCGGAGAGTGTGGTGAGTTCGTTATCGCGGTGAACGAGGTCTTTGGGTACGAATTCGGTTTGGAGGACTCGTGCGTCTGTTATCATAACGCATACTTCAACAGCATCCTAAATAAGTGGAAGTGGTGAATTTCCGCTTTTCCGATTCAGTTATTAGTACTCCGTAGTCCGGTTTCTTCATTGAGAAAGTTATCTGAAACTCGCTTTACGTAGAGAGAATCCGTAGAACGATACGATAGGGATCAGATTAATCCGAGCCCATTGACGATAATGAACAGAGAAATAACAATCCCGAGTATCCCTGCTATACGGCCCAGTTGAGCTTTAGTCAGGTTCATATTTATACTGTCGTTCGGCAGACATATAAATCTACTCGGTTTGGAGCCGTTCAGTGCGCACTCTATACGTAACGTGCGACCAATTTGGATTCACATTCCAGACGATATACTACCAACTACTACCAGCAGTCATTCATCCTTGTCTACTCTTCCTTGTTCTTCCTTTGCAGGGTCCGTAGTGGTGTACAGCGTAGGTGCAATCGGAATAAATTCATCATCCGCATATTCTTTGTCCATTTCTTCATAACCATCTACAATAGTGTCTAACACATTGTCACGCGCATCATCGAATCCTTTACGCGCATCTCTTAATTCGTAATGATAGTGAACTAAGCCAATATGCTCCATATTCATCAATAAATACCTTCCCCTGTTCGTCAAAATATACGCATGTGATTTTCCCTTCTCTCCATCAACTACTTCAGTGTCAACTAGTGACAAATATTCTGCCCGTTTCAACCTTTTAGTTAATGTTCCTTGACTAATGTCGAGTGCATCATCTAATTCGTTGAAACGAGACCCATTATATCCCATCTCACACACCATTCGTATTGACCCTTTTTTCCACAGAAACCCTCTAACATCTCCTGACATTAATCTCTGATTCATATTGCAACATATTAAATTCTACAGTACACTCTAATTTAGCGCACGCTCTCACCTTTTTGATTAAATACACCCATCAACTACCCCGATTACCGGAAATCGGAAACTCCGCACTTAAATCTTAGTTTAAAACCAGAGGACATCTACCATGAAACCATCAAACCACGATTCTCATCTTAACGACCTAATCGAGCAGACAGAAGAGCGCTGCCAAGTCCGCGACCATATTTCGAAAGTAATTGCTGATCTCGAATTTTCAGACGAAATGTTCACAGACCAGCATAATGGATCTGCTTTCTACGATTTTGAGGGAATGGTACGCATATTCCTTTACAAAGAAGTTCGCGGCCTCAGCCAACGAGAAACTGCACGACACTTGGAGCAATGGCCACACATACTGATGAAATTCGGGCTGGACCGTTCTCCAAGACAAGCAACACTGTCACACACGCGCAAAAAACGTTTTTCACGCACGGACTGGCTATTCCTGCGTGATGCTGCATCTCAAATCCAGAAAATCGCGGAAGAACACGGTCTGATTCATGCTCCAAACGACTCTCCACCAATTTCACCGGACGAAATTCAGGACGGTGGGCTAACTGAGAAAGAAATTCGACGGGCCACGCAACTCGCCCGGAAACACGTATTCAAACCGTTCAGCACAGGACGTGCTGAGAACGCAAAATACGACGATAACATTTTCTGGGAGATGCAGGCCTACTTGTCGATGGTTAGATGTGGGACTGCACAAGGCGGTCGGCGCTTTGCTCGGATGAGCAAACGAAGCGAGACACCACATGGCGACACACACGAAAGAACAATAAAGAAAATTGGTGCTCCTAATCCCCAAACCAGTCTCAAAGAATGGAGTGATGGATCAGACACGGTGAATTGGAAACGGATTCGGAAACAGTTACTTGATCCGTTCGATGACGCTATTGAACATCTCTTAGAGGAATCCACACTCAAAAACGATATTCGGGAACCAGTTAACGTCGCCATTGACATTACACCATGGCAGTTCTATCCCTCTCCATGGAAGGACAGAGACCGGGATCTTCCGAAGGAAGACTATCCAGAAATGGTTGCAGGGTTGAAGGAGAGAGGTGTTCGTGGATATGAGTTTGCGACGTTAACTGTAGTAGGAGCAAACACCCCGATTATTCTTGCTGTTGAACCAGTTAAACGTCACTCTGCATGGGAAAATGATGGCGTTGGATCAACACCAGTAGCGGATGTAGTAGAGCGGCTTCTGAATAAGGCGCAGCAGTATGTTGAGATCAACAAGGTGATGGCAGATCGGGAGTTTGACACCCATCTTGTTCGAGATACAATTCATTGGAAAGGAATGACCTACTTGATTCCGAAGCGGTTCAGTGCCTCGAAGGATTCCGAGAACGCTGAAAAAGTCGAGCAACATCCTTACGCAGATGTGGCAGTCGAACAAGATGTTCCGCTTTCAGTTGATGGCAGAACACATGAAGTGAATTTCATGTATGTCCCGTCAAAATCGGGTGAGGGTTCTGCACTGTTCACAACAAATGCAGATGTAACTCCGGATCGGGCACAAGGTTTGGTGGCTCAGTACCGGGACCGATGGATGATTGAGAACGAGTACAAGTCGATCAAAGCGGATTTCCTGCCGGTCACCTGCTCGAAAGACTACCGCATGCGGATGTTCTATTTTATTGCGGCTACTCTGATGTACAATCTGTGGCGGTTAACGAATCTTGTTCTTCGGGACTTGGTGGATGCGGATCTTGGTGAGTCTCCACCAATAACAGCCGGAGAATTTGTGGAGTTGATGGCAGTTTTTGTTGAGCCGCAGAAAGAATACGGGTAACTGATTGTTGTTATCGCGTTCATTTTTTGAGTAGTTGCATCGCTCGTTAGCACTTCTTATTTTCGTCAACAACCAACTGTATTTTATATTAGTAAATAATTTTAAATTCGTATCTTCTCTGACCTGATTTCTCAGATAAACAGAATTGGTTGGCGGACTGGTTTTCGTTTGTCAACCGGGTAAACTCCGAAGTTGTGATCGGCGTTTCGCCGCCGTTTTTGTATCGCGATATGCCGTTTACCACTCGATTTCTCGGAAGCTTAGTCCATCGATCCAGTGTCGATGATCCGATCGAGGAGTTCGTCCTCCGAGAGCTCCTCCGCTTCGTAGGCTTCGAGCCACTCGGATTCGATGTAGAAGTCGGCGAGGCTCGTGCCACCGTGCTCGACGTCCCACTCGACGGTCGAGACGGTGCCGGTAAACTCGTCGACGTCGTCGATAGCCCCGACGAACGCCCGACCGGCGTCCTCGAGGTCGTCCTCGAGGGCCTCCTGGTCGAGGGAGTGTGCCTCCATCCGAACGGTAACCGTCTCGTCGTCACGGGTCACCTCCTTGAGCGAAATCTCGTCACTGTCGATGGTAAACGAGTCGTCCTCGAAACCGGGAATCCGGTCCTCGACTGGGTCGTCGTTTTCGTCCTCGTCGTCTTCATCGTCTTCGCCGTCCTCCTCGGAAAGTTCGTCGGTCGGTGTGTCGTCGGCGTCGTCGGAATCGTCCTCGAGTGTGTCGTCCATCTCGTCGGCGTCGTTCGGTTCGTCCGACTCCTCTCCGTCCGCGCTTCCACACCCTGCTATCGTCGTCGTGAGTGCGGCGCCGGCTCCGAGAAGGATTTTCCGTCGGTTCATGGTGTCCCCTTCGTTCGAGAACGTGGTTAGTAATAGTCACATAACCGAGAAACGGGACGTTGTGGATGCCGAAACTGTCCGTGACCTACCGGCTCAGGTCGCGTTCGTTGTGGCAAACTTCGATGGGAGAGCGATAGCCGTCGGTTAGTTATCCGTTCCGCTGTCCGCGACCGGATCCCAAAAATTCTGGATCGCTTGCCGTCCCGTCAGCCGGCGACGATCGACCGTTAGATCTGTCATAAACCGTCTGATAGGTAGCAACGAACTACTATTAGTCGAATATCCTGAACTAGTCGTATACTAACCTTACACCGTCTCACAAGCTTTAATACGGCGTCTGAGGGAGAGAATATGTTGAATGTTACTACGCTGGGGATATCGCGGTGCCGCAGCCACAGGGACGCTGCTGCTCGCACTCGCGGCGGGGTTCGTCGCGGGTATCCTCACCGGTGTGCCGACGACGCTCGGGGAGAGCCTTCTCGCCGCGGCACTCGTCGGTGGGGTCGTCAGCGTCGCGTTGACCCCGCTGTACGTCTCCCGACCACGCTCGGTAACGACGGTGCTTTCGGAGAGTTGGCGACAGATCGGTATCGCCTGCCTCGTTCTTATCTCCCTCGCGGTCACTGGCGTCCCTATCGCCCCCGCAGTTTCGACGACGCTCGTCTCTGGTACCATCCTCGCACTCGCGCTTCCTGCCTGGTACGCACACTGTCGTCGTCGTGACCGCCCCGAACGCGTCCTGATCGTCGGCGACGAGCCCACGCTGATCAAATCCTCGGTCCTCTCGCTTCCCGTTTCGCCCCTCGGCTTCCTATCACCGGTACTGACCGAGCAGTCGATCGAGATGTCGTATCCCGGTAGCTCGGTACCGGACCGACATTCCGACGACGAACAGGTTCTTAGAACCGACGGCGGCCTCCGGACGGATGCCCAGCTCAACCGACTCGAGCTGATCGCCGGAACCAAGCGCCTCGGCGGGCTCTCGCGACTCGAGCGAGTCGTCCGGGAGCGCGACGTCGACACCGTCGTGCTCGCGTTCGCTCACGGCGACCGCGAGGAGTGTTTCGGCGTCCTGCGGACGTGCCGGGAACAGGGCGTCGACGCGCTCGTCCATGACTCGCTCGCCGACCGTGTTCTCGAGGACGAACCCGTCGGCGACGCGTTGGTGCGCGTCGACCTCCAGCCGTGGCCGTGGTACGGACGGCTAACGAAGCGAGCGTTCGATCTGACCTTCGCAACGGTGGGACTGCTCGTACTGGCGCCGATAATTCTGCTCGTCGCGGTGGCGGTCAAACTCGACTCTCCCGGTCCCGTCCTCTACAACCAGGTCCGAACGTCGACGCTGGGGCGGACGTTTACCCTCTCGAAGTTCCGGAGTATGGTCACCGACGCCGAAAGCGACGGTGCCGAGCTGAGCGACGAGGACGCCGGCGGCGTCGATCCCCGCGTCACCGGGGTCGGTCGAGTCCTCCGGAAGACTCACCTCGACGAGATCCCACAGCTGTTTTCAATTCTCAGCGGCGAGATGAGCGTCGTCGGTCCGCGACCCGAGCGCCCCGAGATCGACCGGGAGATCGAAGCCGACGGCATCGACTGGTCGAGGCGCTGGTTCGTCAAACCGGGGCTCACCGGTATCGCACAGATCAACGATGTGACGGGGTTCGAACCCGCGAAGAAACTCGAGTACGACCTCGAGTACGTACGACGACGGTCGCTGTGGCTGGACCTCAGGCTCGTCGCCGTCCAGATCTGGTCGGTCACGGTGGACGTCGTCGACCTGTTGTCTGAACGCTTAACTAAGGACGGCGACGAAGAGTCGAGTAGCAGCTGATGTCAGGTCAACGACCGGAGCCGCCGACGGGAGAGACGATTCTGGTAACAGGTGGAGCGGGGTTTATTGGTAGTCATCTCGTCGACGCGCTCGCCGACGAGAACGACGTTCGCGTGCTCGATAGCCTCTCGAGTGGTCGCCGTGACCGCGTTCCGGAGGGCGTGACCCTCGTCGAGGGCGACCTTCGGGACGAGGACGCCGTCGCGCGAGCGACGGACGGGATCGATCTCGTCTTCCACGAGGCAGCCCTCGTCAGCGTCGAGCGGTCGGTCGACGATCCCGTGGAGAGCCACGCGGTCAACGTCGACGGGACGCTGACGCTGCTCGAGCGGGCCCGCGCCGAGGACGCCCGGGTCGTACTGGCCTCGAGCGCGGCGATCTACGGCCACCCCGAGTACACGCCGATCGACGAGGACCACCCGGCAGAACCGAGTTCGCCGTACGGGTTGGAGAAGGCGACCGTCGACGAGTACGCCCGGCTCTACCACGAGCTGTACGGTCTGCCGACGGTGTCGCTTCGGTACTTCAACGTTTACGGCCCGAGACAGGTCGGCGGCGACTACAGCGCCGTTATCAGCATCTTTCTCGAGCAGGCCCGGGCCGACGAACCCATTACGATCGACGGCGACGGCGCCCAGACGCGGGACTTCGTCCACATCTCGGACGTCGTGCAGGCGAACCTGCTCGCGGCGACGACCGACGCCGTCGGCGAGTCGTTCAACGTCGGTACCGGGTCGTCGGTGACGATCCGGGAACTCGCCGAGACGATCCGCGAGGTCGTCGGCTCGGACTCGGAGATCGTTCACGGGGAGCCCCGACCCGGCGACATCGAACACAGTCAGGCAGCGATTTCGAAGATCCGAACCGAACTCGGCTACGAACCGACGGTAGGCCTCGAGGAGGGGCTCTCGCGGCTCGTGGAGAACGACTGAGTGGATTCAGGAATGTCGCTCGAACTACCCGACGCGGATCGACCGATGCGAATCCTTCGAGTGGCACAGAAGAGCTATCCCGACGTCAACGGCGGCGGCGCCTACCACGTCCACGCGATGAGCCGGGATCAGGCCGCGATGGGCCACGACGTTACGGTCCTGACGGTGCGACGCGACCCCGAACTCCCCCACCTCGAGAAGCGAGACGGCTACACCGTCGTTCGATACGATCCGACGGTCAGCCCGCTGGGCAACGACCTCTCGGTCGGCGTCGCACGGTACCTGCACGACGCCCGCGGGTTCGACGTCGTCCACGCCCACTCACACCTGTACTTCTCGACGAACCTGGCGGCGCTGAAGCGTCGGCTCGGGGGGACGCCGCTGGCGATCACGAACCACGGGCTGTACTCCCAGACGGCGCCCGAACGGGTGTTCGAGTGGTATCTGAAGACTGTCGGCCGGTGGACGTTCGACCAGGCCGACGTCGCGTTCTGTTACACCGACGTCGGCGAGCGCCAGCTCCGCGAGTTCGGCGTCCAAACGCCGATCGAAGTCGTCCCGAACGGGATTGACACCGAGCGATTTCGGCCTGAGGGTCCCGAAAGCGACCTGCTCGAGTCGTCGGGACCGATCGTGTTGTTCGTTGGTCGACTGGTCGAGGGAAAGCGACCGCAGGACGCCCTGGCGGCCGTCGAACGCATGCGTGAGACGTACCCCGACGTGACGCTGTACTTCTGCGGCGAGGGGCCGCTCCGCGAACGCCTCGAGGAGCGAGCCGCCGACCGGCTGGGCGACGGCGTCGAGTTTCTGGGCCACCTCCCCTACGAGGAGATGCCCCGCGTCTACCGGTCGGCGGACGTGCTCGTCCTCCCGAGTCGGACGGAGGGCGTCCCCAGAACCGTCCTCGAGGCGATGGCCTCGAACGTTCGCGTCGTCTGTTCGGACCTCGAGCAGGTCGCTGCGGTCGTCGGCGACGGCGGGAGCGTCGCTCCCGTCGGCGACGTCGAGGCGTTCGCCGACGGGATCGAAACGCAGCTCTCGCGCTCGAGTGCCCGGAGCGACGGTGGTCCCGGACCGGAGTACGACTGGCGGTCGACCGTCGAGCGGACCACGAGCGTGCTCCGGGAAGTCAGCCGCCGGTGATTCCCCACCCTACTCGCTCACCGCTGACGCGGTTCGCTCCTCGAAGCTAAGAGCGACGAGTACCGTACGCGAGCGAACAACTAAGAGCGCATACGCTTTTCGAGGTAGTAAGGCGTGCATAGAAACCGGCTCGGAAGTGTTCGGGACGTCGCGTACGAACTTTGGAGTGACGGCCGCGGCTGGATTCTGGTCGGCGTCGCCAGCGGCTGGTTTCTATCCCTGGGCGTCCGATTGATCTTTCCCGCACTCCTCCCGTCTATTCGGGAGACGTTCGACGTCAACCTGGCGGTTCTCGGGTTGCTCGTCACGGTGCTCTGGACGGCCTACGCACTCGGACAGTTCCCCGGAGGGATCGTCGGTGACCTGTTAGGCGAGGGGAACGCGCTGGTCATCAGCACCGTCTGCTCGGGAATCGCGATCGCCGCCGTCGCCGGCGCGACGACGCCGGTGATGCTGTTCGTCGCCACCGCGGTCTTCGGGTTCTCGACCGCGCTATTCGGCCCCGCGCGGTTCACGATTCTCTCGGCTATCTACGAGCGGCGGGACGGCACCGCCATCGGCCTGACGCTCTCGGCCGGCGAGGCTGGTAACGCCGCCCTCCCCGTCGTCGCCGGCGTCCTCGCGGGGGTGCTGTCCTGGCGGGTAGGTTTTGGTATCACTGTTCCGCTGTTTTTCCTCGTTGCGGTGCTGATCTTCTGGGCGATCCCCGGCCGGGTCTCGACGGCAACGGACGGCTACTCGCTGACGGTGGCGACGTTCCGGGAGGTGATCGACGGGATCGCGGATCGACTGATCCTGCTGATTACGAGCGTCCACCTCGTGCTCTTTTTCGTTTACCAGGGGTTCACCGGGTTCTACCCGATCTACCTCGTCGAAATGAAGGGGCTATCGCCGACCGCCGCCGCGGCGTTTTTCGGCTGGTTCTTCGTCGTCGGCATCGCCGTCCAACCGGCCGCCGGAGCCGGCGGCGATCGGTTCGGCTACCGGCCCATGCTACTGATCGTCGCCGGCGTTTCGACGGTCGTGTTGCTCGCGCTTCCGTTCGCCGAGACGCTCGGCTCGCTCCTCCTGGTCACGACGGTCGCCAGCGTGCTCCTCGGGGCGACACCGCTCACTCAAACGTACCTCGTCAACGAACTTCCCTCGAGCGTCAAAGGGACTGGCCTCGGTCTCCTCCGAACGGGGTACATCGCGCTCGGGGCAACGGGACCCCTGATCATCGGGACGTTCGCGGAGTGGGGGTACTTCGACGGCGCCTTCCTCGGACTCGGGGCCATCGCCGGCGCTAGCCTTCTGCTGGCGCTACTCCTGCCGACTGCCGGCTCGTAACCGCCGTTCCGAACGACCGATAGATTCAGCGGTATCCAATCGTATCCATCCAGATCAAACGAATCTAAAATCGACCGGGAGAAACGAATCCGGTCGCCGTGATCAGTACATACTCTGTCGCCAGTACGCCTCTCTGGACAGCTATCAGAAGAATTGATTGCCGCTCCTTTGCTCACTCGAGCCGGACGTAACACGAGTTTCACGCAGTGTGCGGAAAGTCGACCCACCACCGGCTGCTAACCGTGGTGTCGTTCGCCCTCGAGGCGCTCGAGAACCGTCGCGACGGCGTCCTCGAGGTCTGCCTGCGACTCGTTGTCGACGCGGAGCAGGTCGACCGACGGTTCGTCGGCGACGGCGTCCGCGAGCGAGCGTTCGATTCGATCCTTCCGTTCGAACGCCTCGCTGACGCCGTGACCGTCGCCAGCGGGACTGACCCGTGTGTCGCCGTCCGCGCGACTCGCGAGCCGTTCGCGGACCGTCTCGGGCGCGACGTCGACGACCACGACCACCGATGGACCCGCCCGCGAGAGCGCGTCGACGGCCAGTTCGCACAGCGGGGTCGTTCGATCCCGTTCGGCGCCGAGTCCGACCGACCAGGCGGCCTGTACCAGCCCCTGGTCGAGCACCTGCAGCTCTCCGGACTTTCGGGACTCGAGCACGCCGGTCACGTACAGCCAGTTGAACGTCGTCTTCACCAGCGCTCGAGGGGAGGGCTGACCGCTTTCGGCGATCGCTCGAGCGGCCGCGAGCGCTTGTCGGGGCCGCCGGCACGTTCCGGTGGCGGCGTACCCGCTCTTGGCGAGATACCGTCGCGCGCTCGAGACTCCGTGGGCGAGTTCGTACGTCGGTTCCGAGACCGGTCGTCCCGTCGCCGCCAGCCGCTCGGTCAGTCGGCGGGCGATCGTCGACTTTCCCGCTCCGGGAACGCCGAAGAACTCCACCGTCGCCGTGCCGTCTGCGGACCCCGTCACGGTCGGATCGTCCGACGTTCGGGCAAAAGCGGTTCCGGTTCGATCCCTACGACGACTCGAGCAGCTCCCGGTACAGCTTGGCGTAGGCGTCGGCGGTCCGCTCGAGGGGGAACTCGGTTCGCGCGCGGTCGGACGCCCGCTCGGCGAACTCCCGGCGCAGCTCGTCGTCCCCGAGCAGCCGTCGCAGGCGGTCGGCGAACGCGGCGGGCTCCGTCGGGGTCGCGTAGGCGCCCGCCTCGCCGACGACCTCGTGCAGGACGGGAACGTCGCTGACGACGACCGGAAGCCGACAGGCCATCGCTTCGACGAGGGCGACGCAAAAGCCCTCCGACAGCGACGGCTGGACGTAGAGGTCGCTCGCGGCGAGAATCCGGTACACCTCCTCGCGGTCGACGAAGCCCGTGAACTCGACGCGCGCTCGGACGCCGAGCGAGTCGGCGACCGACTCGAGGTCCTCGCGCAGGGGACCGTCACCGACGATCGTCAGCCGACTCTCGGGGTAGTCGTCGGCGAGCGACGCGAACGCCCGGAGCAGCGTCGACTGGTTCTTCGTCTCGCTCAGCCGGCCGACCGACGTGATTCGCGGCCCCTCGCCCTCCCGAGAGTCGCGGGGCTCCTCGAGCACGCGGTCGATCCGATCGACGTCGATCCCGTTGTAGATCACCGAGCACTGCTCGTCGTCCAGTCCGAGCCGTTCGAACCAGTACAGGGACTCGAGGGTCCGCCTCGAGTTTGCAACGACCCGGTCGGCCCGCGGGAGCGTCGCGGCGTTGACCAGCACTTGCGGGAGCGAGTAGTGACGCTCGTGGTCGGCGTGTTCGGTGTCGACGATTCGCGTCCCGCGGGGGGCGAGCAGCCGGGCCAGCGAGCCGACGAAGTTGTGGTGGGTGTGGAGGACGTCGTAGGACCTCGTCCGCAGGACCCAGCGAAGGTGGGCTATTGCGGTCGGATCGAGACGCGAACTCGCGTTCAGCGGCACGAACTCGACGGCCGACTCCGGCGCCATCGCCGTCTCCTCGACGGCGGCGTCGTAGTAGGAAACGATCGTCACCTCGATCCCGTCGATCGCCGCCAGCGCCTCGCAGAGTTCGTAGGAGAAGGTCGTCGGCTTGACGTGCGTGAGGACGGCGAGGACGCGAACCATTGCTCGAGGGATTTCCGATCGGACGGGTAAAGGCTTCGGTGCGGACGGCGCTACGCGGACCCGGACCGGACGGCTTCCCCGTACTCGAACCCGCTGGAGTCGCGCCTCGAGCGCAGGTACCGCGTCGCGGCGATCGCCGATCGAACGACCGCGGGGTGGGTGTAGGAAAGCGCCAGCAGCGCCGCCCTACGTTTCGTCGGCTCCGCGTAGAGGGCGGCCTTGAGGGCGCTACGGGCGCTTCGGAGTTCGTCGTGATCCAGGTACGCCCGCCCCGCTCGCTCGGCGACCGCCGCCGTCGCCGGCTCCCAGTAGCCACGCTCGCGGATCAGCGACTCGTGTTTCTCGAGCACGGCTCGGTAGTCGCGGGTCACGGCTTCGGGCGAACTGGACATGCTCTCGTGGGACGTCCGAAAGCAGAGGTGGTCGTCGACGGCGCCGACGTGCCAGCGCTGGCAGAGGCGAATGTAGAGGTCCCAGTCCTGTTTCGTCGGCAGGTTCTCGTCGAACCCGTCGGCCTCCTCGAGTGCGGCCCGTCGGGCGAGCACGCGGGAGGGCGAGCCGAGCAGGTTCTTTCGCAGCATAGCGTCGGAGAGGTCGCCGCTGGGTGCGTCACGTTCGACGTGGATAACCTCCCCGTCGGGGGTTACCGACACGGAGAGGCAGGTGACGAGGCCGACCCGGTCGTCCGATTCGAGGCGTCGGACCTGCCGTTCGATCTTCGTCTCGTGCCACCGGTCGTCGTCGTCGAGGAAGGCGACGCACTCACCCGAGGCGCGCTCGATCCCCGTGTTCCGCGCCGCGGAGAGCCCCCGGTTCTCCTCGTGTTCGATCCCGACCACCCGCTCCGGGTACTCGTCGACGACGGCCCCGAGGTAGTCGGTCTCGGAGCCGTCGTCGACAACGATCACCTCGAGATCGTCGTACGTCTGGGCCAGTGCAGTTTCGACGGCGCCCTCGAGGAAGGCGGGACGTTCGTAGGTCGGGATCACTACACTGACGGTCGCCATACCGGTGAAATTTCCCTCGGCGCCTTCAGCGTGTCGCTTCCGCGAGAGGTTGCAAGCGTTCGCGAGACGGGGTCGACTGCGACCACCGAGAGCTATACGGCTGGGGTCGCTACTCGAGCCGTAACCGCCGCGTGCCGACGCGGTCCGACCCATGATCGACAGGAACCTGCTCCGGCTGAAGCTGCGAGACGCCCTCCCGCGATCGATCACGGGGCCGACCGTTCCGCCGTTCGTGATCTGTCGGGTCGATCCCCGCGAGATCCGGACGTACCTCGAGTACACCGTGTTGCGAAAGTACCGCTCGGCGGGCCGGATCGAGCCCGGGGAGTGGGACCTGCAGGCGAAGCCGCTGTCCGAGAGTCCGAAGTACCGGCTGCTTCGGGGGTACTACGAGGGGAGCGTCCGCAAGGGCGACCTCACTCCCGAGCGACTGCGCGAGGCCGGCTACCCCGAGCGCGAGGCCCGCTCCTACGCAGCGTCCGGGTACGGGGCCTACCTGGACGAGCTGTTCGCGTCGATCCGGGAACGGGGGATCGAACTCGAGTACGACACCGCCCAGGCGGAGCGAACCGCCGACCGGTACGATCAGGTAGCTGTCAACGTCGGCCGTGAGGGGGCGCTGATCTTCAACTCCTGTGGGTTCCACCGGCTGGTGGCGTCACAGCTGGTCGGGCTCGAGGAGATACCGGTCCGGATCAACGCCGTCCACGACCGCTGGTGGCGGGCTCACCGCGACACGGCGAACCCGTTCGACGAACACCCGAAGCTAACCTACGTCGGTCGAATCCCGATCCGGTGGCGGGACGTGCTGGCGCGAGCCTGACACCTACTCGAGGCGGTCAGAACGGCGCCGCCGAACGGAGCTGCTGGCGCTCGAGCAGGCCGATCGAGACCGTCGCCCCGAGCCAGACGGCCGTCCCGAGGGCGACGACCGCCGCGAGCGAGACGACGCCGTCGACCATGGGCGAAAGCGGTAGAACGACGAGGGACATGACCGCCGTGACGGCCCCGACCTTGGCACAGCGACGACCGATCGCCCGCCAGTCGAGGTCGAGCTCGAGGTGGATGAGGTAGACGTTCACCGTGACGTAGGCCGCGTACGTGCCCGCCGTCGAGATCGCCGCACCGGCGATCCCGATCGTCGGAATGAGCGCGAGGTTCAACAGGAGGTTCGCGACCGCCGCCGCCCCCTTCGCGTACGCGCGGTGTTTCGCCCGGCCGAGGTAGTCGAGCCCGCCGCTGGTGACGTAGGAGACCGCCTGCGCGACGAGGTAGATCGTCAGGAGCTGCAGGACGATCGCACCCCCGGCGTACTCGGGGCCGAAGACGAGCGCGAGCGTCGGCTCGGCGACGATCGCCAGCCCGGCCGCCGCGGGAACGTAGAACACGAGGGTGGCCGTCAGCGCCTCGCCGTAGAGCCGCGAGGCGGTCTCGAGGTTTCCCCGTTGGAGCTGTTCGCTGTAGCGCGGCGAGATCGCGAAGCCGAGCGAGTTCGCGGGCGACTTGACGAACGTCAGGAGCTGCTTGGCGACGACGTAGTAACTGACCGCGAGCGGCGTCAGGAACGCCCCGATGAGGACGACGTCGACGCGCTTGATGATCGTGCTTCCGTTCTCGGTCAGCGTGATCGGGAGCGCGTACTCGGCGATCCGGCGGCGGAGTCCCGTCTCGAGTTCGCCCCGCTCCGCGCGCGAATAGAGCCGGTAGATAACCGCCGCGAACAGCGCGGCGCCGAGCAGCGAGCTGACGACGTAGCCGACGAGCGCACCGACCGCGCCGAGACCGGCGAGTACGAGCCCGATCGCGACGATAGGACGGACGACCGCCTCGACGAGCGTGATGTATGCGGCCCACTCGATCTCCTTGAACCCCTGACAGAGGTTTCGCCCGGAGTTGACGAGCCCGTGGCCCGCGACGTACAGCGCGCCGACCAGCAACAGCTCCTCGAGCCCGGGTTCGCCTAAAAGCGCCGCGAGCGGTTCGCGGGCGACGATCAGGGCGACGGTTACGGTCCCGAGGGTGACCGCGAGCGCGAGCGCGACGGTCTCGACGATGTGGGGAATCTGGCCGGCATCGCGCTCCTCGTACTCGGTGAGGTAGCGGGCGGCGGACTTGCCGAGTCCGAGCCGACCGATCACCGTCACGATTGCGAAGACGGAGATCGCGAGGTACAACAGCCCGTACTCGTTGGGCTCCAGCAGCCGGGCGAGGACGACGACCAGGAGGCCGCTCGAGAGGTTCCGGACGACCTGCGAGGCGAAGTCGGCCTTGAGCCCGGACACGATCTTCGCTGCGAGCGCCATCTCGGCGTTCGTTCCGAGCAGGGCGGAATAAGGCTACTGATCGACGCCGCCGGAGTCGGGGGTCTTGCCGAACGTCCGGGAGAGCGGTATCGTCGTCTTCCCAGACGGGTCGACCAGCGCGAACCCGACGAACGTCGCGAGCATCAGCGACGGCGTGGACAGCCCGCCGAGCGTGAACGACTCGGTCAGCATCTGCAACGCGAGCAGCGTCAACGCGGCGAGGACGAACCCGTTCCACGACGGATCGTTCCGCGCCCGCACCTTCTGCAGGACCGAAGCGACCGCCCCGGCGAGTGCGAGGACGTACACGCCGCCCACGAGGTATCCCGCGTTCAACACGATCGCGACGAACGAGTTGTGGGTCGGGACTCCGGCGTCGAATCCGGCGCCGATGAGGGGGCTCTCGGCGGCCTGCGAGAGGGCGATCCCCCAGAACACGAGGCGCTCGCTCCCGCCGCGTTCGATCACGAGCGCGAGGTAGGATGCGCCGAGATCGGTCAGGAGAAACGCCGACGCCGAGATCGCGCCGACGGCGGCGAACGCGAGCCCGGCTATCGGAGCGCGAACGAACAGCAGGACGGCCGTTCCCGCCCCGAACGACAACAGCGCCATCGTCGCGTCGCTCAGGACGAGCCCCGTCAGCGTCACGAGCAACGCGGCGCCCCAGGGTCGGCGCCGCGACTCGAGGAGCGCCCACAGCGCGCCGAGGCTCGCGACCGCGGCCGCGAACCCGAAGGCGTTGGAGTTGCCGTACACCGACGCGACGCGAAGGCCCGGTCGGCCGAGGACGCTGTTGCCCGTCCACGGAAAGTTCGCCGCGGTGACCGTCTCGAGGCCGAGGAGGCCGATGCCGAGCAGGGTGAGCGCGGTGACGGCGCCGACGAGCCCGCCCACGAACTGCCTCGGGCGTGCGAGGAGCAGCGGGGGGCAGACGTACCACAGCGTAATGCAGACCACGGGTGTGAGCAGGATGTAGGGCACGAACGACGTCGATCCCGTGAGGCCAAACTGGACGACCAGCCCGACCCAGTAGAGGCCGAAGAGCGCGACGACCGGCCACTCGAGCGAGGCGCCGGTCAGCCGGCCGTCCTCGAGTCCGTACAGGGCGCCGAGCGCGAAAATCGACAGCAGGATACTCCCGGAGATGACGTAGCCGACGGCGGAATCGACGAGCCACGTGGTCGGGGCGAGCCCCGCGACGCTGAGTGCAGCGCCGACGGACGCTGCGGCCGTCTTCGCCATGGCTCAGTAAGGGGAGGCCCGTTTCCTTTACCTTTTCTTCGGAAGCTTACAGCCGCTCGAGTAGAGCTGTAGGGTATACGGCACGGATCGCTCGGGCCGGTCGGATTACGAGTCCAACACCAGCGGCTCGTACCAGTGCCGGTTCCGACGGTACCAGTCGATGAACCGCGAGACGCCCTCCCGGATCGACGTCGACGGCTCGTACCCCAGCAGCTCGCGGGCTTTCGAGACGTCGGCATGAGTGTGTTCGGCATCGCCCGTCCGTCGCTCGGCGTACTCGAGGCCGAGCGAGGGGTCGATCTCGTCGCGAACCAGCGCCGCCAGCGTCCGGACGTCGATAGTATCGGTGCTCCCGACGTTTACGATCTCGCCATCGGCCGAGTCGTCGGCCAGCAGCTGCCGGTTGACGCCGACGACGTCGTCGATATACGTGAAATCCCGCGTCTGGGTGCCGTCGCCGTAGACGACCGGGGGCTTCCCGTTCAGACAGCGCGAGACGAAGTTCGAGATCGCCATGTTGGGACGCATCCGCGGGCCGTAGACGGTGAAGTACCGCAGCGAAACTGTAGGGAGGCCGTACACCTCGTGGTAGACCCGGGCATACTGTTCGGCGGCCAGCTTCGAGACGCCGTAGGGGCTGACCGGCGTCGTCGGGTGATCCTCGTCGTAAGGGAGGTACTCCGGTTTGCCGTACACCGAGGAGGAACTCGCGAGGACGACACGCTCGAGGTCGGTCTCGCGGGCCGCATCGAGGACGTCCAGCGTGCCGTCGACGTTGATCGAGTTCGGCTTGCGCGGATTGTCGACGCTCGTTCGAACGCCCGCCTGGGCCGCCTGGTGGTAGACGACGTCCGCGTCGCCGACCAGTTCGTCGACGAGGGTCGCATCTCGAACGTCGCCCTCGAGAAGGGCGTAGGCGCCGTCGCTTTCCGCCGCAGCCGCTCGGCCGAGTTCGACCGTTCGTTCCTTGATCCCGGTGTCGTAGTAGGGATCCAGGTTGTCGAGCACCGTCACGTCGTGTCCCGCTTTCGCGAACGACTCGGCGAGGTGCCCTCCGATGAATCCGGCGCCGCCGGTGACGAGAACGCGCATCGTTCGCCAACAGACCGCCGACTCCCAAAAACACATCGGACTTTTTATGTGTGAGTGCGGATCTGCCGACCGGTTAGCCGGGTACGCCGATTCGTCGATCCTCGAGCGGAAGCGACGAGCGAACGGCGCGGTTCGCGGTCCGATGTTTGGCAGCCCCGTGCGGGGAACGAACCGCCGGGATATAGTTACTGGCTCAGTTATTTATTCGTCGCCGATAATTACTCGAGACGTGAGTGCTGTCGAACGGGAGCCGGGGACGTTGTTCGCCCAGAGATGGGACCCCCAGCGCCTCGTGAACCTGTTCATTTACGGTCTGTTCGGCCTGCATCTGATTCTGGTGATTCTCGCGTACTCGACGGACGCCGTCGCGGCGTGGCAGCTGGCGGCCTTTGCCGTCCTGCTCGGAACAGTCTGTGGCTGTCGGCTCGTCGCGAACGCCTACCAGGAGTTCGATCAGCTCCAGGCGGGGCTGCTCTCGGTGCTCGGCATCTCCTTCGTCGTCCTCGGCGTGATCTACCAAAGTTCCTCGCCCGGGTTCGGTCTGGGTCCGAGCCGTCCGCTCGCGATCGCGATCGTGTTCGTTCTCGCCGTCTCCTTCTTTCTCGTCGTCACCGACGCCAGACGGTACACGGCGGGCCAGTGGGCCGCCGTCGGCTGTTTTGCGGTTCTGACCGGGATCTACCTCGCCCACACGCTCGCGTACGATCCCTCGAGTTCGCAGTCGCGGTGGCCGCTGTGGGCCGCGGTCGTGATGGGAACGAGCCTCTTCGTCGTCCCGCGGCTCGTTCCAAAACGGATCTTCCTCTGGTTTCTCCCCCGGCTGGCGGCGGTCGCCGTGATACTCGGTCTCGGAACGTACGTCGTCGGCGAGTACAGCCTGTGGGCGTTCGAGGTTCGTCAGTGGTCGGGGACTCCGTCGGTGCCCCTGATCGAAACCGAACGCTCGACGATCCAGTCGTTCTTCCCGAACCCCAACTCCCTCGGGCTGGTCTCGTTCGCCGGTCTCGTCGCTGCGGTCGTCGAACTCCACCGCTCGGTCGTCGCCCGTCGACCGCTGGGAGCCGCACTCGCGGTTGCGCTCGCCGGCCTCTGTGGGGCCGGCGTCTTCCTCTCGAACGCCCGGGCGGCGATGCTCGCCTCGGCGATCGTTCTCGTGATCTACGCCGCCTACGTCGCTGGCGGCCGCATCGCCGTCCCCGTCGCCGCCGTGGCGAGCACCGTCGGTGTCTTCGGACTGCTCGCTGCAATGTACGCGGACGTGGTCGACATCTCCACGTCGGGTCGGTTCGAACTCTGGACCGCGAGTCTGCGGGCGATCCGGGACGGCCCCCTCCTGTTCGGCCACGGCAGCGGTCCCGCGAACCTCGTCATCGAACCCTATCTCGAGGGCGAGACGGCGCCGTTGCCACACAACTCCTACCTCGAGGTGATGATCCAGACCGGCTTCGTCGGTGCCCTCGCCTACGGCGGGCTGATCGCCGGCAGCGTCGCTCGCGGGCTGGCCGCCTACCGCGACGTCGACGTCGCGATGCTCGCGTTCGTCGTCGGCTGGGCGATCCACCTATTCTTCGAGTCCTACACCCTGTTCGAGTGGTCGATCGGCGGCGTGCTGGCGTCGATGGCGATCGGCTACCTGCTCTTTGGCGACTGAAGAGACCGGAGCCGAGCGCGCGGACGATTCCTCGAGCGCATCAGTGACCGAACGGTTCCGGAAGCTCTCAGGTCGAACCCGGGACGAGACGGTCGTATACGCCGTACACCCGTCGTCGGATTGCCGGGTGTTCGACGAGCCACCAGCCGACCAGTCCGACGGCGGTCCCGGCGAGCGCGAGGAACGCCCGATCGTTGACCCCGGTGGCGACCGCCGCCGCGAGCGCGATTCCGAGCGCCGCGAGGAACGCCCGCAGCGGTCGGTCAAGCGTGAGCCGGCCGACCGTGGCAAGGTAGACGGCGCCGAACACCACAGATGCGACGACATCGACGAGGTAGTGCACACCTAGTGCGAGCCGGGAGACGGCGACGAGGGCGACGATCGCTCCGGCGATACCGATTCGAACCGACCGCCGGCCGCGCGGGAGCCACAGCGCCAGCGCGCCCCAGAAGACCGTGGCGGCCATCGTGTGCCCGCTCGGAAAGCCGAACTCGCTGGGCTCGATCACGTGGTACTCCGCGGGTGGACGCGGAAGCGCGAACACCGACTCGAGCAGGACGACGAGCGAGAGGCCGCCGAAGATGGTCGCGATGAGAGAGACCGTTCGGTCGGAACACAGCGGCTCCTCCCGTCGGCCGCGCCGAATCGACGAGCCGACGTCGACGAGGTAAAACAGCACCAGTGCGGGGGCGACGAACAGGAGGTCCCCGAACAGCGTCGCCGCGACGAACGCCTCGAGGGACCACTCCGGAAGGATCGTTCGGAGTGCCTCCATCACGCCGAGGCTACGGCTCACGGCGACCCGCGGACGCCGCGATCGGTCGTCCGCTCACCCCTCGAGTCCGGGACGCGGAGACCGCCCCGCGTCGATACACAGCCCATCATCGGTTCTCGGCGCGTGCGTTACAGCATACCTGCTAGCTCTAATTCAAAAGGCTATCGAGTCGTCGGACGCGGGGATCGGAGTCGCATCGAACGCCTCCCACCCCCGAGCGCCGGCCCTCGAACTCGAGTCGGTGTCAGTATCGGTCGCGAGCGAGCGATCAACCGCTCCCGTCGCTTCGCAGTGCCCGATCGACGGTTGCGACGGCGTCCTCGAGACGCCCTTCGTTCGGGACCCTGACGACGGTGATCGAGTCGTCGGCCTCGGCTGCCTCGACGACTTCCGAACAGGCTCGCTCGTGTCGCTCCTGTGCGTCGTCCATCCTTGCGACGCCGTGTCGCTCCGAGAGAGACTTCTCCCGGCTGCGCTGGCGCCGGAGGCAGACCGCCGTCGGCGCGGTGACGTAGACGAGCGTCTCCGGCGTCGGCACGCGATCGAAGTACGCCTCGAGAGAGAACCGGTCTCCACCCCGCCAGAGAGTCGAGACGGCCCCCATCGCAAACCCCTCGTCCATACAGAACCGTTCGTCCGACCGGACCGTCTCGACCCCAAGCTGGTAGCGCTCTGCGATGTTCCTGAGCAGCGACGCAGCCTGGTCGGGTTCTTGAGAGACCGCTTGTCGGGCGCCGACCATCGCGTCCGGAAACGACGGCTGCTCGAGCAGGAACGACGAGAACAGCCGTTTCCGAATCGGGTGCTGCAGAACGAGCGTCTCGACGTACGAGCGCGGACGCGACGGCAGCAGTCGGTACGCCAGCCGAGTAGGGCCGTCGTAGCGATCCTGGATCAGTCGCTCGAGACCGTTCTCGTAGAGTCCACCGTAGTACCGCGGATCGGACGTGAGTCGTCCGTGTACCGCCGACTTGCCCGCTCCCGGTGGGCCGAGAAACTCGACGTGTGAGCGGTCGGTCGGCGTCATTCGAATCACTTGCGCGACTGGATCGCGTACAGGTCGGCGTACTGCCCGCCCCGGTCGATCAGATCGCCGTGTTGGCCGGCCTCGACAACCTCGCCGTCCGAAACCGTGTAGATGCGATCCGCGTTCTCGACGGTCGAGAGCCGATGGGCGATCGCGAGCATCGCGTAGTCCCGATCCATCCCCTCGATCGCCGCCTGAACCTCCTGTTCGAGACTCGAGTCCAGGTCGCTCGTCGCCTCGTCCAGAATGAGGAGTTCGGTGTCCTCGAGCAGCGCTCGGGCGAGCGAGACGCGCTGTTTCTGGCCGCCCGACAGCCGCGTGCCGTCGTCACCGAGGACGGTGTCGTACCCGTTCGGGAGATCGTCGAGGAACTCGTCGATCTTCGCGATCGAACACGCCCGCTCGATCTCCGCCTGGGTCACGTCCCGGTTACCGATCGTGAGGTTGTACCGCAGCGTGTCGTTGAAGATGAACGGGTCCTGGCGGACGATCGAGATCCGCTCGCGCCACTCGTCGACGTCCATCTCGCCGATGGGAACGCCGTTGGCGCGGATCTCGCCGCGGTCGACCTCGTACAGCCGAGCCAGCAGCGAGACGATCGTCGACTTGCCGGCGCCCGACTGGCCGACGAACGCGACGAACTCGCCCTTCTCGACCTCGAAGTCGATCCCCTTGAGCACCCGTTCGTCGCCGTCGTAGGAGAACTCGACGTCGTCGAACTCGACGTGGTTGACTGTGTCGGGCACCTCGCGAGTCGGCTCGTTGACCTCCTCGCGGTTCTCGAGGCCCTCGATGAACTTCTGGGTCCGGACGAGGTGGGGAAGGTCGTTCTCGACCTTGTAGTAGTACTCGTTGAGCGCGCTGACCTTGGGGCCGAGTTGCATCATCGCGAAGAGGAACACGCCGAGGGCGCCGATCGACAGGTCGGCGAACGTGAGCGCGAGGTAGATGAGAACGAACACGGAGACCGCGACGCCGAGGTTGTAGAAGTTGTCGATCGCGGCCTCGTTGCGTCGGAGTTTGATTCGCGCGGTCGTGTACTGGTCGACGGCGTCGAGGAAGTTCCCGCGCAGCTCCCCGGCGAGCCCGAAGATCCGCACGTCGCGGATCCCCTGCGTGCCGGCCTGGGCGGCCTCCTGTCGGCGCTCGTTGGCGTCGGCGACCTCGTCACCGAGGTCGTATCCGCCCTCGAGCACGCCTCGAAGCAGGACCGTCAGTCCGCCGAGGATGGCGATCGCGATCAGCGTCAGCGTCGGCGCCATCACCAGCGCGATCGTCAGGTACGCAAGCGAGAGAAAGAGCTGCTCGAGGACCTTGATTACGCGCCGGATCACCCGTCCCGCGTAGTAGGTCTGGGTGACGATCGCGTTGAGGATGTCGTCGGAGCCCTCCTCGTCGAAGTATTTGACCTCGGCGTCGAGGGCGTTGTCGAACGCCCGCACCTGCAGATCACGAATGTAGTAGGTCCGCAGCGCCTCGCGGAACCAGCCGACGAGGAAACTCGCCGTGTACCGCACCGTCATTACGACGGCGACGCCGGCCACCACGAATCCGAGGGTAAACGGGACGCCGAGGGCGTCGTAGGCGACGACGAACGCTTCCATCAGCCCGTCGGCCTCGGCGACGGGATCGTCGGCTTGGACGATCTCGATGATCGGGAGGATGAAGCTCAGTCCGATTCCCTCGAGAACCGCAGCGAGCAGCCCGAGGCCGACGATCAGCGTCGTGAACTTCGGGCTGAACCGGGCGACGTCTAGCAGTGCGTCGATCTTGTCGCGCCGAGAGATATGCTCGGCATCGTCAGTAGACATCTCGGAGGTAGTAACGCATCGCCGTCGGAATCGTATAGTCCCGTCGGAACCTGCCGCGGTCAGTCCCGGGCGGTCAGTCGGAGCTGGCTTCGGCCGGTACTTTCTCCTCGAGGCGCCGTTCGGCCTCGTCGCGGTCCTCGGGGTAGCCGACGTCGATGCGCCAGCCGTCCAGTCCGATCGCGTCGATAGTGCGTCCCGACTGGATGAGCAGGTCGACAGCGTCGCTGATCTCGTACTCGTCGCGGTCGGAGGGCTGGACCAGGTGACAGGCGTGGAAGATCGCCGGCGTGAACGTGTAGAACCCGGTCATCACGAGATTGGATGGTGGGTCGTCGGGCTTCTCGACGACGTCGGTGATCTCGCCGTAGGCGTTCGTATCGCAGACGCCGTAACGCGAGGCTTCGTCCCACGGGACTTCCTCGACGAGGAACGCGGCGTCGGCGCGTTCCTCCTGCTGGCGGCGAACGACGTCCTCGAGGTTCGCCTCGAAGACGTTGTCGCCCAGGATCAGCATGAAGTCGTCGTCGATGTGTTCCTCGACGCACAGCAGCGCGTGGGCGAGGCCGTTCTGTTCGCGCTGGTGGGCGTACGTGATCGGCACGCCGCGATACTCGTCGCCGTAGTGGTCGATGATCTTCTCCTTGAGGTAGCCGACGACGATGACGAACTCGCTCGCGCCCAGCTCGACGAGGCGGTCGAGACAGTGGGTGATGATCGGCTTCTCGTCGACCTCGACGAGTCCCTTCGGCTTGTCTTCGGTCAGCGGCCGGAGTCGCGTTCCCTCTCCGGCGGCGAGTACGACGGCTTGCATTGACACTAACTGGTGAGTCTCTCCTTACAATAACGTTCTGGTACGGACCGGTATTTATTTTGTATAGTTCGGCCGCAAGACGAGCACTGCGTGGGCTCAGAACGGCTTCGATCCACTGTCGGGTCAGATCCGATCTGGCCTCGAAGTCGCGAGGTCGTCCGTGCGAATAGGAGCAAATATTTGTTCCCGACTTCGAATCTGTAGGACAGTGAGTACCGCTGAGCGAGACTCGGCGACGTCTCCCGCCCGGAGCCCGGAAGCCGATCGACTCCTCGAGGGCGCGGTCTACGGGCTGTTCGCGCTCTACCTGTTTCTGGTTCTCGTCGCACAAGTGACCGACGCGGTCCCGGCGTGGCAGCTCTCGGTGGCTGCGATCGTCCTCGGCGCGGTTCTGGGAACTCGGCTCGCCGTCGTTAGCTACGATCGTCGGACACACCGGTGGGCGGCGATCCTCTCCGTGTTCGGAATCACGGGCGCCCTCGCCGGCCTGCTCTACCAGACCAGTTCGCCAGGGTTCGGAGTGGGCTCGAGCCGAGTGCTCGCGATCGGTCTTGCGGTCGTCGTTCTCCTCTCGTTCGTTCTCGTCGTCACCGACGCCAGACGGTACACGGCGGGCCAGTGGGCCGTCGTCGGCTGCTTTGCGGTGATCGTCGGCGTCTACCTCGCACACACGCTCGCGTTCGTTCCCTCGAGTACGCAGTCGCGGTGGCCGGTGTGGGCGGCGGTCGTGATGGGGGTGAGCCTCTTCGTGGTTCCTCAGCTCGTTCCCGGGCGGGTGTTCCTTCGCGTCCTCTCGGTGTTCGCCGCGACCGTCGTCGCGCTCGGACTGGCAACGTACGTCGTCGGCGACTACACGCTGTGGCTCTTCGAGGTCGGCCGGTACACCGCGTCTTCGCCCAGCGTTCCCGGGTTCGATCCGGATATCCTGACGCTGCAGTCGGTCTTCCCGAACCCGAACGGGCTGGGCCTGCTGTCGTTCGCCGGCTTCGTCGCCGCGAGCGTCGAACTCCACCGTTCGCTCGACGAACGGCGACCGATCGGCACGCCCGTCGCCGCGGTGCTCGCGGTCACCTGTGGGATCGGCCTCTTCCTCTCGAACGCTCGAGCGGCGATGCTCGCCGCGGCGGTTGCGACGGCGATCTACGCCGCCTACGCCGTCGGCGAGCGTAAGCTCGTTCCGGTCGCGGTCGCGGCGACTACCCTCGGCGTGTTCGGAGTCATCGCCGCGATGGCGCTCGAAGTCGTCGGCATCTCCGCGACGGGTCGGTTCGAACTCTGGGCCGCGAGCCTGAGCGCGATCAACGACGGTCCCCTCCTGTTCGGTCACGGTAGCGGGCCGGCCAGCACCGTCATCGAGCCCTATCTCCCGGGCGAGGGGGCACCGACGCCACACAACTCGTATCTCTCGGTACTCATCCAGACCGGGCTCGTCGGCGGGCTCGCCTACGTCGGGCTCGTCGCCGGCAGCATCGTCGCGCGCACGGTCGCCTACCGCGAGGTCGACGTCGCGATGCTCGCGCTCGCCGTCGGCTGGGCGATCCACCAGTTCTTCGAGTCCTACACGATGTTCGACTGGTCCGTCGGCGCGGTGCTCGCGACCGCCGCGATCGGCTACCTCGTCTTCGGACACCGAGCGGAGCCGCGCCAGTAGCGGCGGGTCGATTCGCGAGGACCGGTGAGAAAAGCGTCCCGTCCTCGAGTTCGCTACCGCGCTTTCGAGGGGGCCGATACCGATCGAAGGGAGCTGATTCGTCGACTCCCGACGGCGTAGGCCATCACGCCGACGATCGCAAACAGGAACCGGTTGTCGTTCAGGTCACCGGTCACCATGGCGTTCACGAGCATGTAAGCGAAGAGGACTCCGAGAACGACGTGGGTCGTCTCCTCGTACTCGAGCCAGTCCCGGGCGGCGTTCAACAGCGCGTAGCCGAACAGCGCACCGAGGAGGACGAGCCCGACGATGCCGAGTTCGAACAGCACCTCCAGGACGATGTTGTGCGGGTAGTAGCGGGTGTCGTAGCCCGGATCGATCAGCACCGGCCAGGCACCCAATCCTTCGCCGAAGAGGAGCATGGCCGGGTTCAGGGCGTCGAACGTGTTCGTCCAGTAGCCAAAGCGAAGACCGAGCGAGCGCCCCGGGCCGTCGGCCAGCGTGAGCAGTCGCTGGATGCCCCGCAGTTGCCGAGCGACGGTGGCGAACCCGATCAGCGAGACGAGTCCCACAGCGCCGTACCCCGCCAGCGCGATCCGGCCGTTCGGCAGCGTTCCGAGAACGATTCCCGCGAGAACGAGCAGTCCGATCGAACCGGCGACGGCGACCGTCGGCCCGCGAGCCCCGCTCACGAGCAGGGCGTAACTCATCGTGACGGCGCCGAAAAGCGCCGCGATCGTGAGCGTTCGATCCTCCCTCGAGAGGACGAGGTAGCCGACCGCGAGCAACAGTCCCAACCCGATCGCCCGACCGGTTATGAGGTAGTTCGTCCCGAACGGAGAGAGCTCGCCGCCGCCAGCCCGCTGGTATCGGTACAACATCTCGAGGGCGGTGACGAACCCGACCCCCGCCGTGGCGAACCCGGCGTACCGGAGCCGGCGAGACGACGTCGCGACGACGACCGCGCCGGCACCGAGCGCCAGCCCGGTGACGCCGACCAGCCGCAACGACTTGAAGAAGTAGTACTCGGTGCTCGGAGTCCAGAGTCCGGAGAGAACGGCGTAGCCGGCGAAGAGACCGAACAGCGTGGGGATGACGACCGACGGGAGCGTGAGTTCGAGTCGCCCGGTGGCGACCAACAGCGCGGAGAGCCCGACGGTTATCCCGCCGAGCAACACCGTCAGATCGATCGGCGACCACTCGAGGTACCAGGCGCTTTTGTACACGCCGGAGAAGACGAACGCCACGTAGCAGACGGCGACGGCGGCATCGAGATCCTCGTCGTGGAGACGCATCTATGGGTAGTATTTGAGTGTCGGTGATGTGTCTTGCCAATTCGAAACCGGTAGGTAGCCCGTCATCGGCCGATGAGACGCTTCACCAGCCGTTTCGCGTCCATCCCGGCGGCGAACGTTCGCGGCGTCACGCAGGTCGCCAGATGGACGTACGGGAACGGGTTCGTCGGGTGGAGCCTGATCGCTCTGGCGAGCTCCCGTCGCGCTGTCGCCATCTCGCCGCGTTTCGCGTGGGTCAACCCCAGCAGATAGTGATGGTGGGCGTGTCGGCGGTCGGTCAACACGTCGCCGTGGCGCTCGACGAGCTGGGTCTTCCCCTCGCGTCTCGCCGCGACGTCGAGCGAGATCGAGTCCGCCCGACGGTAGTGTCTCGCCAGGATCGTGCCCAGTCCGTAGAGGTCGTACTCCCGAGCCAGCCGCAGGTAGAACTCGTAGTCCTGTGAGGAGGCCATCGCCTCGTCGAGGTCGCCGACGGTGTCGAAGACGGACGCGCGAACCGTCGTCGTGATGAAGCTGCCGGGGACGTTCGCCTCGCCGAGAGCCGACCGCGTCACGCGGCCCTCGTGGGTGGCCTCCGGACCAAGGTACTCCTCGCCCCGGTAGATGTCGTAGCCGTGGAAGACGCCACCGTAGGTCTCGGGCAACGACTCGAGGGCGGCGACGCAGGTCTCGAGCTTGCGCGGGTAGTACTCGTCGTCGGAGTCGAGGAATGCGACGTACTTCCCGGAAGCCGCACGGATCCCCTCGTTTCGGGCGACGTTCGCCCCGTTGTTGCCCTCGAGCCGGAGATACTCGATTCGGTCGTCGTCGTACCCCTCGACGACGGCCGCGGTGTCGTCGGTCGAGCCGTCGTCGACGATCACGTGTTCGAACCCCCCGTAGCTCTGTGCGAGGACGCTCTCGATCGCTCGCGGAAGCGTCTCCGCCCGGTTGTACGTCGGCGTGATAACTGAAACGGTGGTCATTCGTACTCGTCGTCGGTTCGTGCAGTTTCGTCGGTCGGTCCTGCGATGCCGTCGGTGCCCGGGGACCCGGTCAGCTGTGCGTACGCAGCGAGCAGTCGGTCCCGCTCGGCCTCCCAGCTGTACTCGGAGACGACCGCCTCGCGCCCGGCGTCGCTCATCGCCTGCCGGGCATCCGAATCCTCGAGCAGGCGTTCAATCTCCGTCGTCGCCCGCTCGAGGTCGCGTTCGGGAACGGAGACACAGTAGTCCGAATCCGCGTAGGGCTCGAGCGACGGCACCTCGGTCAGCACGACGGGGAGGCCACAGTAGAGGTACTCGAAGAACTTCGTCGGGACGTTGCGCTCGAAGCGCGCCTCGTCGACCAGCAGCAGGCCGATGTCGGCCGCCGAGAGATAGGAGAAGATCTCGTCGTAGTCGACGTAGCCAAACAGCCGAACGTGCTCGGCGATCCCCTCACGTTCCATGTACCGGCGAGCCTCGCGCTCGATCTCCTTGTCCTGAAACGGCCCGAGTAGCCAGAGCCCGACATCGAGCCCCCGCTCACGAAGGCGGGCGGTAACCTGCAGCATGTTCAACAGCCCCCGTTCCCGGTCGAGTCCGCCGACGTAGGCCAGCACGTGCTCGTGGGAGCGCTCGAGGTCGATCCGGTCGGTCTCGATCCCCGCGACCTTCGGCAAGTTCCGAATCGTCTCGACGGGCGTACTCGTTCGCGAGGCGAGGCTCTCCCGGGTGGCGTCGTCGGCCGTGACGACGAGGTCCAGCGGTCGGGTCAGCGCTCCCTGGATCGCCGGAAACACCCGCTGCAGAACGGGTTTGACGGGATCGGGGATCCACTCGCGGACGCGGATCGCATCCGCGTAGTCCTCGTGAACGTCGTAGACGACCCTCGCGTCCGTAGTCAGCGACAGCAGGACGCCGATCGGCAACAGTTCCGGATCGTGGACGTGGTAGACGTCGGCGTCCTCGGCTCGAGCCTCGCGGAACAGCGTCGGCAGGTTGCGCCAGCGCTCGAGTCGGGTGTTGACGTTGCCGACCGAGCGCACGTCGACGCCGTCTCGGACGATCGACTCGTCGTGGTGGACGAGTAGCGTCGTCCGGTAGCCCGCGGCCGACAGCGTCTGTAGTTGTTTGTGGAAGATGCGCGGATCGAACGGGTAGTGGACGGACGAGAGGTGGACGACGTGGGTCATGGTTCGGTCTCTTCGTTCTGGCTCGAGTCTCGAGCGGTCGTATTCCAGGTGACGATGTTCTCTCGCCGGAGGAAGTTCCACAGGCCGACGAGCATGCCGTAGTTCGCGACGAGGAAGAAGTGGGGAACGTGGACGAGCGTCGGCGGCGAGAGCGAGGTTCGGTCGAGGGCGGCGCCGGCGAGGGCGAGGGCGTAGAACGTCAGCTGCGCCCCGAGCAGCGCCAGATAGATTGGGCTCGTCGAAACGAGGACGAGCGCGAGGTTCGAGAGGAGGGCGACGGCAAGCAGAATCGGCGAGAGCCACCGGAGCACCTTGTGAGAGAGGAGCTGGAAGGAAAACACCGGGTAGCGAACCGGGTTGAGCAGCCCGGCGTTGTTCGCGACGGTGTGCCACGATCGGGTGACGATTCGACTCCGACGGTCGAGTTCGTCGTCGACCGTCTCCTCCGTGCTCTCCCAGGCGACCGCGTCGGCGGTGTACGCGACCCGCTCGCCGTTCGCGACGATCGCCAGCGGCTCGGCGAAGTCGCTGATCGCGCCCCGCCGCAGGGGGACGTACGACGAGTTGCGGACTGCGTAGATGGCGCCGTTTCCGGTCACCGACGAGCCGACCGCCGACTCGAGACGTTTGATCAGCGACTCGTAGCGCCAGTAGATCGACTCGCCGTCGACGTCGCTCGAGTCGCGGTACTTGAGCTCGCCGACGACACAGCCCACGTCGGGGCCGAACGACGCCACCAGCTCGCGGATCGCGGCGGGTTCGTACATGCTGTTCGCGTCCGAGAAGACGACTATCTCCTCGTCGACGGCGTCGGCGACCCGGTTCTGACACTCGGTCTTGCCGACCCGCCCCTCGATGCGGACGAGGTCGACCCCCTCGTCGGCGTAGGAGCGAACGATCTCGTCGGTCCGGTCGGAAGAGGCGTCCGAGAAGACGACGATCGAGAGCCGGTCGTCGGGGTACTCGAGCTCGAGGCTGTTCTCGATCTTTTCGGCGATAATATCTTCCTCGTTGTACGCTGCGATAACGAGTGCGACCGAGGGAAGCGAGTCGGGGACCGACGAGTCGGGAGTCGGGGTCAGTCTCGCCAGCAGCGCCAGCAGCGGAATGTAGAGGAAGTACGAGTGGACCAACAGGAGAACGGCGACGAGGAGAAGGGCCAGGAGCGTGAGTTCGAGCATGGTGGCGAAACGGACTGTTCAGTGGCGGATCGAAACGAGTATCCTGCCTCCGATTTGCGCCAGCGCCGAGTTCAACCTTCCGACATGGATCGAGCGTCACAGCGCTTCACGGGCCCTTACATTGCAAGCTCGGTGTGGCGAACTCGTCCGCACGAGACCGGATCGTGAACACAGACTCCGTTACGCTGGCGGGATCAGCATCACGTTCCCGGTTGCTCGAGCGACGAGATCCTCGGAGACGCTGCCCAGCAACAGTCGACGGAGGCGGCTGTGCCCCCGGGAGCCGACCAGTACTGTCGTTGGGTTCACCGCAGCTTCCGTGGCGAGAATCTCGTCGGCGGGGTCGCCCTGCCTGACGACGATCTCGGCGTCGATCCCCCAGTCCTCGAGCCGTGCCGCCAGCTCTCCCAGTCGCTGCTCGGGGTCGACGCCCTCGGGAAGAGCGGGATCCTTCGGCGTGGCCACGTGGACCAGCGTTGCCTCCTGCGTGGCGTGTCGGAGATAGGAGAACGCCTCGAACGCCCGCTCGGCGTTCTCGGAGAAGTCGGTCGCGTACAGCATCCGCTGGAAGAGGTGCTGTTTGAGGACGACGGGATCGTCGACGCCGCGCTCGATCCGGTTGACCAGCAGCGGCGTCTCGGTCGTGCGCGCGAGGTTGCGCGCCGTCGACCCGATGACGCGGTTCTCGAGCGGGCTCTTTCCGCGGGAGCCGACGACCGTGAGACTCGCGCCGATCGTACTTGCGATGCCGATGATCCGCCGGTGGGGGGTCCCGCGGACGACGTGGACCTCCACGTCGAACCCAGCGGCTTCGATGACCCGTCGGTACCGTCGAATCGAACGCTCTCGGCGCTTTTCGAAGTCGATTCCGGGCATTCCCGAGTGAACGTTCGACGGGACGACCGTGACCAGGTGGATCTCGTCGATCCCGATCCGGCCCAGGCAGTCGAGGCAGGTCTCGTTCTGTATCGTCGCCTCGCTGGCCGCCGAGAGATCCGTCGCGAGCACCGCTTTCATACCCCTAGTACGGACCCGGTGCTATAATATTGTTTGGTGGAACCAATACCGATTACATGAAAGCCGACCGAACGATCGACGAACCGACGACCGATGGGCAAGCGCGACGGACCGGTGCGACCGGAACCCGTCCCGATTGAGACCGCGCGAGCGCCGCACTCGAGCACCATCGAGCTGCCGGGCCAGCGATCCTATATCCTCATAACGTATCCAAATATTCTCGTTGGATATCCGTGTGATTCTCTGCAGTAATATTGTTCTTAGTTCCCAAAAGCGTTATACACTCATCCCGGGTAGTGAGTAGTGAGTGGAAATCCATGACACGCACACAACTCATATCGAACGGAGGTCGAGACGAATGATCGAATCCGCCGGTCTCCCACCCGTCGTACAGGCGACGGCCCTCGTTGGCGTCGTCTTCGTGCAGGCCGTCGTCCTCTACGCCGGCTACGGCGTCCTCGAGCGACTCGTCTCGCCGTTGATCGATCGAGTTGCAAACACGAGCGCGTAATCGATGGAACTCCTCGGCCTCTCCCCAGCACTGCTGGCGCTGTTCGTAAGCTTCGGCTTCATGGTCGGCGTGCTGTTCGGGTTTTTCGGGATGGGCGGGTCGTTCCTGATCACCCCGACGCTACTGATACTGGGCTATCCGGCGCCCGTCGCGATCGGCAGTGGACTTGCGTTTTACTTCGGCACGTCCGTCATCGCCGTACTGAAACACTACGACGTCGGACAGGTCGACTACAAACTCGGCGCTGTCCTCTTCGTCGTCCTCTCGATCGGAATCGAACTCGGGAGCCGGCTCGTCTTCGGCCTCGAGGCCCTGGGAGTCGCCGAACTCGTCACGGGCGTCGCGTACGTCGTTCTGCTAGCGGGGATCGGACTCCTGTTTCTGCGGCGGGCCTACAGGCTCGAGGAGGTCACTGACGATGACGACGATGGAGTCAGTGACGAGGAGATTCCCCCGATTGCCCGAAAGATCCAGTCCTACGAGGTGGCGCCGATGCTCTCGCTGAGCTCCGGCGGACGAGCCTCGCTGTGGACGATCCTCGGTTCCGGCGGCGGCGTCGGCCTCGTCTCGGGGCTGATCGGCGTCGGTGGCGGGTTCATTCGGATGCCCGCGATCTACTACCTGATCGGGACGCCGCTGACCGCCGCCGTCGGAACGAGCCTGTTCGCCGGACTGTTCTCGGGTGCGTTCGGCACCTTCACCTACGGAATGTCCGGCGGCGTCGACCTCACGGTCGTCTCCCTGCTGTTGGTGGGCAGCGCGCTCGGCGCGCGGATCGGATCGGCCGCGACCGCGATCGTCGAGGAGGACGACGTGATCATCTACTTCGGGATCATGATGCTGCTCGCCAGTGCCGGGATCGGACTCAGCGAACTCGGGAACTGGCTGGGTGTGGGTTCGCTCGACGCCCTCAGCGTCGTCCTGCTCGTCGGTTCGTCGTTCGCCGTTGCCTCGATCATCCTCTATCAGGTTCTCGCATCGAGCGGAAGAGCCGAGACGACGGCCCGGCCGACGTCGGACGGCGACGACCGACGGTAGCCTCGAGAGCAGCACCGGCATGGGGTTCGCTGCTCTCGGAGCTCCGGATTGTCGACGGAGCCGAGATTCGACGGGACGACGGGTACTGCGGCCGTCGTCGGAGCAGGTTCGCTCGACCAGCCAGGCGCGAACCGCCCCGGATCGTTCGCTCGTAGCCTACGGCCCGAGTGCGGAATCTGACTTTTGTGGATATTGCACAATTATAACGAGCTATCGGCCGAGAGCTCGAGCTCGAATCCGATTCCATACGTCGTATAATAGCCTCGTCCGTGTCTATATCTCGGGAAAGATTCGTTCTATACGACTTTGCGTTCCTCTATATTGCACACTACTCACAAAACCTTTAAGCACCTCTGGTCCGTACGTGAACGTGATGACAACCGACGCAACTAGCTCCCCGACGGACCGACCGACGAACGAACCGCTCTACGTCGACGGCGAGGACCACCTCGAGGCGATCGTGAGCGAACACGACGTCGTGCTCGTGGACTTCTACGCCGACTGGTGTGGTCCCTGCCAGATGCTCGAGCCCGTCCTCGACGGGCTGGCTGCCGAAACGGCCGCGACGATCACGAAAGTCGACGTCGACAGCAACCAGCAACTCGCCGCGACGTACGGCGTCCGCGGCGTCCCCACGCTGCTCGTGTTCGCCGACGGCGAGCAGGTCGAACAGCACACCGGCGCCCTGCCGGCCGACCGACTCCGCAGCCTGATCGAGCGATACACCGAATGAGCGAGGGAACGAACACGGTCGTTCGTGACGTCACGATCGTCGGCTCCGGCGTCGCCGGCCTCTCGGCCGCCGTCTACGCCGCGCGGGCCGACCTCGAGCCACTCGTCCTCGAGGGGCCCGAGCCGGGCGGCCAGCTCACCCTGACGACCGACGTCGAGAACTACCTCGGGTTCCCCGAGGGCGTCGGCGGGATGGAGCTGATCCAGCGCGGGAAGGAACAGGCCGAGCGCTTCGGCGCCGACTTTCGCCACGGAACCGTCGAGGACGCGGCGCTCGAGGATCGCCCGTTCGAACTCGAGCTTGCGGACGGCGACGTCGTTCGGACGCGGGCGCTGATCGTCGCGACTGGCGCCAGCGCCCGCTGGGTCGGCGCCGACGGCGAGGACGAGCTGATGGGCTACGGCGTCTCGACGTGTGCGACCTGCGACGGCGCCTTCCACCGCGGCGACGACGTCCTCGTGATCGGCGGGGGCGACTCGGCGATGGAGGAGGCGCTGTTCCTCGCGAAGTTCGCCGACTCGGTGACGGTCGTCCATCGGCGCGACGAGCTGCGCGCCTCGGACATTATGGCCGAGCGAGCCCGTGACCACGAGCGCATCTCGTTTCGCTGGAACGCGGAGCTGCTCGAGATCCACGGCTCCCGGGAGGAGGGGGTCACCGGCGCGACGCTCGTCTCCCATCCCGACGGCCACCCGACCGAGAAGCTCGATGCGAGCGCGGCGCCACGGGCCGCGAACGGGATCGTCGAGGAGACCGTCGACGTCGGCGGGATCTTCTACGGCGTCGGCCACGTTCCGAACACCGAGTTCCTCGAGGGCACCGGCGTCGAGCTCGCCGATTCGGGCCACCTGGAGACTCTCGAGGGGATGACGACCGAGACCGCGATCGAGGGCGTCTTCGGCGCGGGCGACGTAATGGATCCCGACTACCGCCAGGCGGTGACCTCGGCGGGTACCGGAAGTATGGCCGCCCTCGACGCGGAGGCGTGGCTCGAGTCACAGTCCGTTCGTTCGGGGTCTCGAGCCCTCGTGGGACCGACCGCACAGTCGTGAAAACGGTGGGGGAGTTGCAGCCGACCGAGCTGCATGGGGTGCGGTGTCGATGACTCCACCGGCTGCAATTCAAAATAAAAACTATTGTAATAAATACTTTCTCTTTTTCTTACTAATTTGACGAACGAAAGCCTACGGCTTTAACTGAGCGAGTGCGATACCGGTTCGCATGAAGGGAGTCGTCCCCGCGGCCGGGAAAGGAACGAGGCTGCGTCCGCTGACCGACGAGAAACCGAAGGGGCTCGTCGAGGTCGACGGACAACCGATCCTGACCCACGTCTTCGAGACGCTGCTCGAGGCCGGCGTCGACGAGCTCCTCGTCGTCGTCGGCTACCGCAAGGAGGCGATCGTCGACCGCTACGGCGACGGCTACGCGGGCGTGCCGATCAGCTACCTCCACCAGCGCGAACAGCGAGGGCTCGGTCACGCGGTCTCGCTGGCGGAACCGCACGTCGACGGCCCGTTCGTCGTCCTCAACGGCGATAACGTCTTCCGGGGCGGGATCGGGCCCGCCCTCGAGCGCGTCGAGTCCACGGACGCGGAGGGCGCGCTGCTCCTCGAGGGGGTCGACCCGGAAGCGGCCCGGGAAACCGGCGTGGTCGACGTCGAGGACGGCCAGGTCAGGGAGATCGTCGAGAAGCCCGACGACCCGCCCTCCCGGCTGGTGACGACCGGCTGTTACGTCCTGCCACCGGAAATCTTCCACGCGCTCGCGCTCGCCCAGCCGTCAGACCGCGGCGAGTACGAACTCAGCGAGGCCGTCGGCCTGTTGACCCGGGCGGGTCGACGTATCGACGCCGTTCGGCTGCCGGGCGACCGGATCAATATCAACGCGCCCGGGGACGTCGAGCGGGCCGAACGGCTGCTCGACTAGGAGAGCACCGAGCGATCAGAGCATCGAGCGATCGAGGTAGAGTCGCTCGAGGCCGACGTCGCGAGCGTGGTCGACCACCGCGGCGTACTCCTCGGCGGTGATCGGACGGTCGATCTCCGCGTAAAACTCCTCCTCGGCCGCCTTGTAGTGGGGTTGGTACTGCGCCATCACGTCGACGAACGTCCCCGTCGAGATCTCGGCGGCGAGAAACTCGAGCACCCGCTTCGCGCTCTCGACGTGATTGGGCATGACGAGGTGGCGCACGAGGAGCCCGCCCGGCGCGAGCCCGGTGTCGTCGAGCCGGAGGTCCCCGACCTGTCGATGCATCTCCCGCAGCGAGTCGGTGACGTTCGACCAGTAGTTCGGCGCCTTCGAGTACCGCGCCGCGGCGGCGTCCTCGCCCCACTTCACGTCGGGCATGTATACGTCGACGATCCCCTCGAGTCGCTCGAGGATCTCGGGTCGTTCGTACCCGCCACAGTTCCAGACGATCGGCAGGTCCAGTCCGGCCTCGGTGGCGATCCGGACGGCCTCGACCAGATGCGGGGAGTGGTGGGTCGGCGAGACGAAGTTGACGTTGTAAGTTACCCACGACTGAAGTCGTGGGCTTTCCCCCGCGAGGGGTTTCGGCCCACGCTTCGTCCGCCGTCACGGGCGGGTTGTACGGCAGAAGGTCAGTCACACGGAGGGGTTTCCTGCGTGGTTTTCCGACCCGTGGTCTGCGTCCGAATCTGCCTCACACCGCTTTAATTATCGGTGGACTCTCACCGCTTCATAGTCGGGTAATCCGACCAGAGGGGCGCTGTATCATCCGTCCCCGACTTCAGAGCCTACCTACAGAGGCCCCTCCACGGCCGACACATTTGGTCGACCGGGAGTGGAATCTAATTGTGGTTCCACTGACACTTAATGGTAGCGGTGGCGAAACCAGCCGTGCTATCGGCGGCGGGATCAGAGGGACTGTCGGATTCCTCCCACGACTACAGTCGTGGGCTTCCTCCTCGAATCGTGTGACAGCCCTTCGCCTCGAGCTCGAGGGCTATCTCGGCGATCTCCGCGGGCGTCGCCGGCTCACCGCGGGCCTCGTGGCTGGTCTCGAAGTTCTGGCAGAAGACACACTTCATGTTGCAGTTCGCGAGGAAGATCGTCCCGCTCCCGTTGTGACCGCGCAGACAGTCCTCCTCGCCGAAGTGCGGGAAGTACGTCGAGACGTACGCCGTGTCGTCGACCTGGCAGGTACCGACGCGGCCCGCGGTTCGGTCGACCCCGCAGTCGTACGCACAGAGGTCGCAGTCGGCGTAGCGCTCCCAGAGGTCGTCGACCCGCGCCTCGAGGGTCTCGGGCGGAAGCGAGCGCGCGTTCGGCGTCGTCGCCGGTGAACCGGATCCCATGTGAGAACGTATCGCTATCGGGTGGCAAGTCCTTGTTGCAAGGTGTCACGGGCCGCGAGATTCGGTGCTATCTATCGATCGATAGGTCGGAGTCCTCCCGAAACGATCCTCGAGAGTCCAGATCGGACTCGCCGCGAGGTTCGCTATCGCGGAATCCATCATGATCGTTCCCGCATACGCAGGCAGAACCCCCAACTCCGAAAGCGGACTATCCGTACACGTACACGAAATAACATTTAGGGCGACGAACGACCGCCCCGACGGGTCGTCGCGATCGTCGATTCCGTCGGAGGGGCGTTCGATTCGGTAGCTATCGGACGAAAATCGACCCGAGAGAGTCCCCGATCGGGTCGGTGCGACGGCGTCAGGGGACGGACACACCAGACAATGGCACTCACAGATCTCGGTAGACGGGAGTTTCTCGCGGCCGGCGTCACGGGACTCTCGGTAACGGCAGCGTACGGCGCCGAAGCGTTCGGCGTCACCGAACGGTTCGACGAGGCGAGAGTTACAGCGGTCGTTCCCTGGGCCCAGGGCGGGGGAACCGACCGGGCGATGCGGATCACGACGCCGGCATGGTCCGATCGGCTCGGCATCGAGTTCGTCGTCGAGAACTACCCCGGCGGTTCGACCCAGGTCGGCGGCGAGGAGCTGTACAACGCCGACCCGGACGGGACCACGGTCGCGATGTGGAACATGCCACAGATGCAGGCGACGTGGCTGTTCCAGAACGCCCCCTACGGGATGGAGTCGTTCGACTATCTCGGCACGCACCACTGGGACCCGACGATGTGGTTCGCCCCGCCGGACCGACCGTACGACGACCTCGAGGAGTTCGTCGAGTACGCCCGCGAAGACGGCGCGACTGTCGGAATCACCTCGGCCATCGGAAACACGGCGCTGTCTGCGCTGCTGGTCGAGGACACCTACGACCTCGAGCTGACGGTCGTCAACATGGAGGGCGGAGCGGAGGTCCGCCAGGCCGTCCTCGCCGGCGACGTCGATGCGGGCGTCAACCAGCCGTGGGCGTTTAACCCTGACCACGTCGACGACGTGCTCGCGCTGGGATCACACACCGCCGAGCCACAGGAGCTGTGGCCCGATACGCCGTCGTTCGCCGATCTCGGTCTCGAGGAGGTTCCCCTCGTCGAGGAAGGACTCGGCCAGTGGAAGCTCATGGTGGTTCCCGGCGGGCTCCGGGAGAACCACCCCGAACAGTTCGAGCGCCTCGCCGAGACCTACGCCGCGGCTCTCGAGGACGAGGCGTTCCTCGCCGAGGCCGAAAACCAGGGCGGACTCGACGAGATCCTCGAGTACCACGGCCCCGACGACACCGAGGCCGAAGTCGAGGAGACCTCACAGTTCATGGAAGCGTACGCCGACGTGGTCGAGAACTTCATCTACGATCGATAACGACGATGACGAGAATCACGCCGCCGACGATGACGATGAGTACCGGTTCGCGAACGCTCGAGGTCGATACGGGCGAGCTACTGTTTCCGGGGCTCGTCCTGGCGTTCTGCCTGTTCTACTACTGGAATACGCGCGCGCTGCCCGAGCTCTCGATGCTGTACGCGGGGCCACTGCTGTACATAACCATCGCGCTTGCGGTCGTGACCGTGGCGGTCCAGGCCGTCTCCGTCGGCAACGGTACCGACGACGATGGCAGCGACGACGGCGACACCGGCGTCGAGAGCGCGGCGGCCGCGTTCGACCCCGACACCNCTCGAACCGATCGGCTTTCTCGCCACGACGGTCGCCTTTCTCGCGGCCACGCTGTACCTGTTCGGCGAGCGCAACCCGCTCGCACTCGCGGGGTACTCGCTGGGCTTCGCGATCGGCGTCTGGCTCGTGTTCGTCCAGTGGCTGATGATTCCCCTGTGACCATGCTCGGAGTGCTCTTTCCCGCGGCGATCGACGGCGCGTTCGGCATCCTCTCGAGCCCGTACGTATTGTTCGCAATCCTGTTGGGAACGGCAGTCGGGATCGTCTTCGGCGCGATTCCCGGGTTCTCCGCGACGATGACGATCATCCTCTTTACCCCGGTGACGATCCCGTTCGAGCCGACCGTCGCGTTGATCTTTCTGGTCTCGGCCTACGGCGGGGCCATCTACGGCGGCTCGATTCCGGCGATCCTCATCAACACCCCCGGTGCGCCGGGTTCGATCGTCACCTGCTGGGACGGGTACGAACTCACGAAACAGGGCCGGGCGATCTACGCGCTCGCCGTCTCGGCGATCGTCTCGGGACTCGCGGGACTGATCGCGGCGACGTTCCTGCTCGTGTTTGCCCCGCCGATCTCCGACTTCGCGCTCAACTTCGGCAACCCGGAGATGTTCCTGCTCGCGGTGTTCGCCCTGACGATCATCCCCGCGGCGAAGGGCTCGTCGCTCTCGAAGGCCCTGCTCGCCGGGGCGTTCGGGCTGCTGATCGGAACGATCGGAAACGACCCGCAGCTCGCCCAACCCCGCGCCACGTTCGGCCAGACAGCGCTGCTCGAGGGCGTCGACTTCGTCGTCGTCCTCATCGGACTGTTCGTGCTGGCGGAGGTATTCTGGCTGGCCTACCGCGGAACCGTCGTCACCGGCGAAAACACCATCCAGCGTGGAGCTTCCGAGGTGTACGACGCGGCTCGAGCGGTCATCTCGCGACCGGTCGGGTTCGTCCGCGGCGCGCTCATCGGGACGTTCATCGGCTCGCTACCCGGCGCCGGCGCCGACGTGGCGAACTTCGTCTCGTACAACGAGGCCAAGCGCTGGGCGAACGACGAACTCGCCGATCGGTTCGGCACCGGGATCATCGAGGGCGTCATCGCGGCGGACTCGAGCAACAACGCCACCCAGGGCAGCGCCCTGATCCCGACGCTCACCCTCGGCATCCCCGGCAGCGGCGCGACGGCGGCGCTGCTGGGTGCGATCGCGTTGCACGGACTCAACCCCGGTCCCGGCCTGTTCGACGCCTCGGGCGACATCGTGTACGCGATGATTCTCTCGCTGTTCGTCGGCAACGTCCTGATCCTCGTCTACGGACTCGCCGGCTCACAGTACTTCGGGAAGCTGGCATACATTCCTATTCGCTATATCATTCCGTCGGTCGCGGTGCTCGCGGTCGTCGGCGGCTTCGCCGTCCGGAACGCGCCCGTCGACCTCTACATCGTACTCCTGTTCGGGCTGCTGGGCGTGTTGTTCGTCGTCTACGACTACCCACTGGTCAGCCTCGTGCTGGGGGTGATCCTCGGAGACATCGCCGAGTCCGGGTTCGTCACCGGCTGGCTGCTGACCGGGGAGAGCGCCACCGCGTTCCTCTTTAACAGCTCCATCGCGGTCGGCCTGCTCGCGCTCATCGCACTCTCGCTGGTCGTGACCGCGATCAAGAACTGACGGGCACACACCCGTCGCTACTCGGTTCGAAGCGGATCGAAAGAACGTCGGCGATCAATCACGACGCGGTACGACCGACTACGTCGCGTCGGCGACCGCGACGACCTCGTCGGAGCGCTCGAGGTCGCCGAACTCGTTCTCGGCGTGCTGGTCGTGGAACTCGAGGCGGGAGCGCGTCCAGGAGTCGGGCTCGAGCTCCTCGGCGGCGATGACGCCCTCTCGAGCCGGCAGGTCGAGTTCGTCGACTGCCTCGTCATCCGCCAGCACCGAGTACCGGATGCTGCCGCCCTCGACACCTCCCTGGACGGAGCTAGGGAGGTGCAGCGGACGCCTGATCGAGACGGGTAGTTCGGTTTCCTCGTCCAGGTAGAGGACGAGTTCGTCGTCGTCGGTCCTCCTGAGCAGGTGATCGACGATCTCGTCCGGGGACTGCTTGTCGACCGTCATCGTCAGTCGCCGGCCTCCTCCGGTTCCGTCCCGTCGCCGACCCGACGGATGCTGTCGTAGGCAAAGAGCGGGTCGCCGTCGAGGGTACACTGCTTGCAGCCGAGGCACTCGAACCCCTCGTCGTAGAGGTCGTTGTAGGGGATCTCTCGGCGCTCGTGGTACTCCCAGACGTCCTCGGTCGTCCAGTGGACGATCGGGTTTATCCGCGTTACCGCCTCTTTTTCCTCGAAGAAGTCGAGGTGCTTTCGCCACTCGTAGCTGCCCTCGCCCTCGCCGTCGTCGAGCCCCTCGTCCATCCGGTAGCCGGTGATCCAGCCGTCGTGGCCGTCGACCATCCGCTCCATCGGCGCCGACTTGAGCGTCTGACAGCAGAGTTCGGGCTTGCGCTGGTTCACGCGCGGACCGTGTTCGGCGACGAGTTCCTCGTAGCTCGAGTCGGGTTCGTACGTCTCGAACTCGACCCCGTAGTGGTCCTCGAGGGTGGCTTTCATCTCCCAGGTCGACTCGAAGTGGTTCCCGTGGTCGAGAAAGGAGAGGGTGACGTCGTTCTCGAGGTCGGCATCCGACCTCACGAGGAGATCGAGAACGGCGTTCGAGTCCTTTCCGAAGCTGCAGGTGAAGGTCGGATCGTCGAACCTGTCCCACGCCTCGTCGAGCACCTCGAGGGACTTCTCGAGCTTTTCGTCGAAGCTGGCGGATTCGATATCGATCTCAATCGACATTGGCTGGGAGGGTGAAACGACTGTACTGAACGCGTCGGTGCGACGGGTTGTGGATCATAGTACGTGTTAGTTCCGAGGCGTCTTAGGACATCATCGGGCTACGCAAGTGCATTGTGCCTGCAGATCCGGGCGACTCGAGTAGCGGGTCAGCGGCGCCGAAAACGGCAGGGTCGACGGATTCGGGACGGCGATGAAATCGTTGTGCGAGTGAAACCGAAGACGCCAGATATCCGCGGGAGAGCGGTCGGGAAAGCTGGCGAGGCTCCGTCTCGAGGGAGTGTCTCCCATGAACACGGTTCCTCGTGTGAACACGGCTGGTGAGGCCGGTAGTCGAACCGCAAGTGGTGGGCTTTCCGCCGACCGGCCGATCGGAGCCGACGACGGAATCGGGTTCGCCCGTTCGCGCGATCTCCCGCCCGGTCGGGTTTGGCGGGGATCGGTCGCGGACCGACGCTGAAAGAGTCGGTCGCAGCCGTTACTCGACGACGAGGTCGCCGATCTGGTTCGTCTCGTGGTACTCGCAGACGTAGGTTACCATCTCGGGCTCGGCCGTAAACTCGAGCGAGTCGCTTTCGCCCTCGTCGTCGATGCTGTCGGTCGCCAGATCGTCGACGAGTTCGTCGTCCTCGTCCCAGATCTGGAGGTCGTGGGTGACGCCGTCGGCGTTGATCCATTCCATCGTGTACTCCTCGCCTTCCTCGAGGACGAGCGTCGGGTTCTCCTCCCCCTCAATTTCGCTCGGCTCGAGGCCCTCCCAGTGCGAGGAGTAGCCGTCGAGGACGATCTCGGTGCCGGCCTCGATCTCGAACTCGCCGTCGGCGCCGTTGCCGTTCTCCTCGTCGTCATTGTCGTCACCGTTGTCGTCGTCGCCGGCACAGCCGGCGAGCGCGATGGCAATTGTCGATGCTCCTGCGGCCTTCAGTACTGTTCGGCGGGTGTGGTCGGTCATTGTCTTCGCTTCGGTGTAGACGCCGACGTATGTTCAAGAGTGGAGTCCGTTCCCGACGGTTGGGAAATTCGACGAGTGGAGCCGAACGCCTCTCTGGGTAGGGATGTTATCGATCGTGAGCGTCGTTGATCGCCTCCGCGTCATCCGATCGGATCGACTCGAGGTCGTAGTGGTCCACTGGGCCCGCATTGTCCTCGCCTCGGGCCGGCTCGGCCGACAGCTCGAGGACGTGTGCGCCGCTGACGCTGTCGCTGGCGAGGACGAACTCGCGTTCGTCGTTGTAGACGGCGCTCCAGGCGAACGGCGGCGTCGACGGGGCGACCGTCTCCTCGAGCGCCTCGACCTCGTCGACGCCGCCGAGAGTCCCGAATCGCTCGGTCGGCACCGGGTTCGTCGGATCCGTCACGTTCGCGACCCACGCGCCCTGGCGGTAGCCGCCGTCGACGAGCAGCGCCTCGTCGTCGGTGTGGACGAGGTCGTGAAAGTGGGTCGTCCACCAGAACGCCTCCGAGGAATCCATCTCGCGTGCGTCGGGCGCGTGCGTGAACCCGATCGGCTCCGGATCGTCGAGCGAGCCCTCGTCCCACCCGATGTCGAGGACGTGCTTTCCGCCAGGAACGCCGGTTTCGACCTCGTCGCCGACGATCACGAGGTCGCGCTCGGGATCGGGGTGGGCCTGGTGGCAGAGTTCGAACCCCGGCTCGCCGACCGCCTCGTAGTCGGGCCGATCGGCGTACTCGAAGTGGCTCCGCACCGTCGGCCGCAGCGGGTCGTCGACGTCGTAGACGACGTACCCCTCACCGGGACCCATAATGTACGCCGCATGCAGGACCTCCCGGACCGGATCGTACTCGAGGTCGTGACACCCGCCCGCGGGGCCGACTGCGTCGACGAGCTCGGGCGCCGCGGGATCGCCGACGTCGACCGTGATGACGCCGACGTCGACGTTCGGGTCGAGGTCGACGAGATAGAGCACGGGCTCTTCGGGGTGGGTGGTCAGCTTGTGGACGCCCGTGTTCGGCGTCTCGAGGCGGGCGATCCGCTCGGGCTCCGTCGGGGTTCCCTCGGCCCAGCCGAAGTCGATCACCTCGAGTCCCTCCTGCCCGTTCGCGCCGTCAGCCTCCTGTGACCGGTAGTAGAGCCCCTCTCGAAGCGCGTCGAACTTGACGTCGTTCGACCGCGTCTCCGGGTTCGCGCTCTCGAGTTCGTGGGTTACCGTCGGCTCGTCGAGTTCCGAGAGGTCGACGAGCGTGCTCGCGACGTCGCTTTCTGCCGTCGGGAAGCTCCCGAGGACGCCCCACCGACCGTCGTCGCTCGCGTGGCCGAACGTGTACATCGGCGACTCGTTCCCGAGCGTGTGACCTCGAGGGTCGATACGGCCGGGCTCACCGTCCTCGTCGGCGGCCGAACAGCCCGCGATCGGGAGCGACAGCGAGAGCGCGGCGCCGGCGGTTGCCAGGAATCGACGGCGGTTCATACCTCTACTCCGGACACCGCGGGAAAAAGCGTTGTTCCCGCCGGTGGCTCGCCCTCGGGCGTCTCGTGACGCGATTCTCGAGCGTCCCACGAGTGCAACTCGAGCGTCCCACGAGTACGGTTTCCGGGGGTCACTGGCGCGTGACTCCGGGTGCCGATCCCGGGAGCGTGATGTCGTTGATTCAACCGTTGTTGGAGACAAACGCAACGTTCACACCGGGTGATCGGCAGGTGATAGTATGAACGTTCGCGACTACTACTTCACGGCGAAGGGAATCCAGGACCTCGTCGACACCGAACGGGACTCCCCGTCGTGCTCGCAGTCGCTCCCGCGCCGGCTCGCACTCTGGCGGCGCGGCTTTCTGAGCAGAGCCGGAGTTATCTACGACTTCGAGCGCTACGACCCGGAGGCGTTCGTCAGCGACTATCAGCGGTTCGTCCGGACGAAGAACCTCAACGGGACGTGGTCGGTCGCGCTCTCGAACAAGCTGTTTTTCGACTGGCTGATGCGGGCCTACGGCGACCACCGCACGGTCGTCTACGGACTCGTCCGTGGCGGCCTCTTCCACGAGTTCGACGACTCCCGCGAGCCGGCACCCGCGGCAGTCGCCGGCGACGGAACGGCGGCGCTCGAGCCGGCGGTCGATTCGAGGACCGCTGTTCGCCACGAGGCCGGTGCGTGGGTCGCCGACCGGCTCGACGAGGAGGGGAAGCTGGTTCTCAAGTGGATCCGTGGCGGTGGCGGCGAGAACGTCTTGCTCTGCTCGCGGACCGAGAGCGGCTACGAGATCAACGGCGAGCACTACGATCGTGGTGCCCTCGTCGCCAGGGTCGACGACCTCGAGAACTACCTCGTCTGCGAGCACGTCGAGCAGGGGCCGTACGCGGCCGCTCTCTACCCCGAGACGCCCAACACGATCCGCGTGCTCACGATGTACGACGATGAGGCCGAGGAGGCGTTTATCGCGGCCGCGATCCAGCGGATGGGCTCCGATCTATCCGGTTCGATGGACAACTTCTCACAGGGCGGGCTCAGTGCCGAAATCGACGTCGAAACCGGCGAACTCGGTCTGGGTGCACAGCTTCCTTACGAGAGCGACCGCCTCGAGTGGCACACCCACCATCCCGAAACCGGAACGCGGATCCAGGGTACGGAGGTTCCAGCCTGGGAGACGATCCGAGAGCGAGTTCTCGAGCTGGCCTCGAGCCATCCAATGCTCCCGTACGTCGGCTGGGACCTCGTGCTCACCGACGACGAGGGCTCGTTCAAGGTCATCGAAGCGAACGATCACCCCGGACTCAAGGCGATGCAGATCAACGGCCCGCTGCTAGCTGACGAGCGCGTTCGCCGGTTCTACGAACGCCACGGGGTCTGCTAACCGCTCTTATCGCTACGATTTCTCTCGAGTGTAACTCGGTCGTCGCAAGAAAAGCGGCCAGCGGCGTTTCGGCGGCTACTCGACGCGTAGCTCGTCGTCGGCTTCGACGTGGTCGGCGTCCCACCGGATCGTAAACGTCGTGCTCCGTTCGGCACCGGTGTCGAGCAGGTCGGAGTCGGTGTCGACCGTGACGTCGAACGAACACGTCTGCGGCGGGTTGATCGTCGCACTCTCGTTTCCGGTGATTACGGTAACCTTGTCCCCGACGCTTCCGGCGCGGTCGCCGGTCTCGGTACCGTCGGTTCGTCGGTCCGCTCCTTCGGATCCAGTACCGGTTCCGGTCCCGGCCGTCCCCGTCGACCCGGTTCCAACCGTCTCGGCGGTGTTCCCGCCGCGATCGGTGGCATCCGATCGCGTATCCGGATCGAGTTCGTCGGCGAACTGTCGGAGGTACGCGGCGATTTCGGAACGGGTCTGCTCCTGTGTCGACTCGAGTGTTGCCATACCGAACCGTCAACGGACTGGTCAATGAGTCTGAGGCTTGCACAGCAACGGCGTTTTGGCCGTCGCGAACGGTGTCAGTATCACCGTTCGGCGCGTTCGCGAGCGAGTCGATTCGTCGAAACGTCGGTCGGTGAACGGTACGATCCTCGAGCGGGGTCTCGTCTCCGTCTCACGAGCTCGGCACACTCGAGTAGCAGGAATCAGCACGGTAGCCACCTATTGTATCTTAGGTGCCTAAGCTGAGGCACCTATTGTAGAAAGTCCGGCTACTACGAGAGCGATCCGGAGCGAGCAGTAGCCGCCTCGGGAATCGGATCCACATAACGGTTCCTCGAGCGGGCGAGATCCGGCGAGCGGGAAAACGTGCCGGCGTAGTTAGGAGGAGTCGATCAGCGCGGTCACGTCGTACCCGCCCTCGAGCAAAATTTTGGCGTACCGACCGAACAGCCAGGCCAGTCCGTTGAGCGCGTGGAGGGTGAGCAGGCCAAGCAGGAGGCCGCTACCGGCGACGACGATCGCCTGCGGAAGCGTCGTAATCTCCCAGTAGCCGACCGTGAGGACCGCCTCGAACCCGACCAGCAGTTGGTTCCACGCCAGGTAAACGGTCTGGTGGAACTCGGGCGCCCGATCGGTTACGACCCCTACGTACAGCCCCGGCTGGTCGTAGTACAGCGGCACGAGGAGCATCGCTAGCGCCGTCGACAGCCCGGTCGTGAGCACGACGAACGAGACGAGACCCAGGACGAACACCGACGGGAGGTAAACGAACGGCGTCCAGGTCCGGAGGTCGGTCAGCAGGTCGAGCGCTTGATCCCGCCGCCGGTCGCCCTCGAGTCGACGGCTGCTGTCGATCTCGACCGGCAGCAAGAGCGTGACGAGCCAGCGTTCGAACTGGGCCGCGAGCAGCGTCACTCCCAGCACGATCGCCAGCATCGGAAGCCCGACGACCAGTATCGTGAGGCTGATGCCGACCGAGAGGCCGACGACGAGGAAGACAAAGTACGCAAGCCCGAGCGGAAAGGCAAGCAACAGGTAGCCCAGACGACGGTACGTCTCCCGTCGGACGGGGACCGAGACGAACCACCGAAGTCCGCCACGGAGTCGGTCGGCGCCGAGGTCGAGTCGCTCGGCCGTCGGAGACGCCATCTCGAGGATGACTCCCCGGCGCGGAAAAATAAACGTTCGGCCCGGTCAGCAACCACCTTCGGATCGGATCCGCTTCGAATCGGCCAGGCTCACAGTACTCGAATACGCTCGAGAGAGGTGTCGGACGGGAGACAAGCTTTTGTTCTTGCTCGAGTACCACACGCCGATGGCCGACGACGGCGAGGTGGACGTCGTCGAGATCCTCGGCGACGACTACGCCAAGACGATCCTCGTCCGCACCCGCGCCGAACCCCAGTCGGTCCGGGCCCTGAGCGACGCCTGCGACGCCGATCCCTCGACGATCTATCGGCGCGTCGAGCGGCTCACGGAGGCCGACCTGCTCGAGGCCCACCAGCAGCTCGATCCGGACGGCCACCACCACAAGGTGTACGCGGCCCGGCTTCGGGAAGTTCGGATCCGCCTCGCCGAGGAGGGGTACGACGTCGAGATCAAACGGGAAGAATCGGCTGCCGACCGCTTCACCAGGCTCTACGAGGGGTTCAAATGAGTCCGCGAGCGCGTCCGACGGTCCTCGAGTTCGTGTCGACCTCGGAGCCGTGGCTGCCGGCTTGGCTCCGGTTCGGATCGATACTCGAGAATACTCCCCTGTCGACGGTCGGAGGGTCCCCGACCGTGATCGCACTGGTGTTTCTCTCGCTCGTGCTCGCGACGCTGCTGTCGGTGTACCTGGCGCTGCGGCTCTACCGCGGCTACCGCGCCGGCGGCGGGCGGGCGATGCTCCTGCTGGGCGTCGGGCTCGTGTTGTTGACGACCGTCCCGTTGCTGTTGCGCCTCGCGCTGTCGAACGTCGGGGGCGTGGCGATCGTTTGGCAGGAGACGATCGTTACCGCCTGTCAGCTGCTCGGGCTCGTCGTGATTCTGGGGGTGATCCATGGTCGCCGTTGAGCCCGCGACGGTGCTGTTCGCGACGGCGCTGGCGACCGCGATCGTCGGGCTCGTCGTCGCCGGCTACGCCTACCGTGGGTACCGTCGCAACGACAGCCTCGCGATGTTCTACCTCTCGGTCGGGATCGCGCTGATCGCCGTCGGCCCGGTCGCGGTCAGCTACGGGCTCGCCCCGCTGCTCTCGCTGTCGGACGCGGCCAGCCTGCTCGGCGTGCTCTGGGTGACCATCGCCGGACTGGTGGCGATCCTCTACTCGCTCGAGGGAACCTAGTACAAAGCTGTTTCGCACGCTGGTCGAGCCGACAGCCCGCGACCCCGTTTTACCGCCTCGGGAGCCGTCGATCCGTTCGTATGCTATCCAACCGATCCGATGCCGCCGGCTCCGGCGGAGTCGTCCCGACCGAGTCGTCGAACGGGAGCGGAAGCCGTCCGTTTCGCGTCGCACCGATCGACCCCTGGACGTACCGATCGCTCGCCTACGTCCTGCTCGCGTTCCCGCTCGGGATCGCCTACCTGGTCGCGATCACCGTCGGCTTCTCGATGACCGTCGGACTGAGCCTCACGCTGCTCGGCCCGATCGCGCTGGTCGCCACGCTGCTGTCGGTCGTCGCGCTCGCCTGGCTCGACGGCGCCCTCACTCGAGGACTGCTCGCCATCGACGTTACGCCGTCCCTTCCGCCGACCGACGACGGGCTCGTTCCGTTCCTGAAACGGCTCGTGCTCGGACGAGAAACGTGGCTGGGCGCGGCGTACCTCGGCTGGAAGATCCTGCTCGGGATCGTCGGCTTCGTCGCGCTCGTCGTCGGTGTCTCGCTCGCGACGAGTCTGCTGGTCACACCCCTCGTCTACGGGACCGACCTCGTGGTGTCCGTCGGCGTCGGCGATCCGATCACGATCGGGACGCTTCCGCGAGCGCTGGGTGCCGCGACGGGCGGCCTCCTCGTCGGCCTCGGGACGCTGTACCTCGCGAACCTCCTCGGTCGCGTCTCGGCCGTCGTCGCCGCGTCGCTGCTCGAGGGCCGTGACGAGACGTGAGAGGCCGAGAAGAGTGTCGAATAAATGATATTCTCGAGCACGGGTTCGGACCCGACGAACTCCTCGAGACAAGAAGCGAAATCGGCGCTAGTGACTGCTCGCCGTCGACGCTAGTGACTGCTCGGTGCCTCTTCTCGCTCCGCAAGTCGGCTCACGAACTCCAGTAGTTCCGCGTTGAACTTCTCGGGTTCCTCCCAGAAGGGGTTGTGTCCGCTCTCCTCGAACGTCACGAGCTCCGAACCCGGGATCTGTTCGTGCATCCACTCGCCGAGCGGTCCCGGGAATATCTTGCTCTGTTCGCCGTAGAGCAGCAGCGTCGGAACGTCGATCGGCGGTAGCTGGTCCCGGAAGTCTCGAGGAACCATGTCCTCGAGCATGGCGGTCGCGACCGAGGTCGGCGTCAGGGTCGTCCGGGCGTACATCTCGTCGAGTTGCGTTTCCGAGCGGGGGTCGGCGAAAAACGCCTGGATGATCGGCTTTGCCGCCTCGGCGCGACTCGACTCGAGACCGCCTGTGATTTCGGCGAGTCCATCCGCGGAGAACTCTCCCATGAGAGCGAACTCCCACCCGTCGTCGGAGTAGAACTTCGGGGTCTGATCGATCACGGCGATCGCTCGGACCCGCTCGTCGCCGATCTCCTCGAGGTATGTCAGTGTGATCGCGGCGCCCATCGACCAACCCACGAGGACGGCGGACGATACGTCGAGCGACTCCATGAGGAACTCGAGATCTGCAGCGTAGTCCGAAAGCGTGTGTCGCTCGTCGGTTTTCCCCGAGAGCCCGTGTCCTCGGAGGTCGTACGTCAGGACGTGGTACTCCTCGGCGAGCGCGTCGACGTTTTTTCGCCACCAGTACTCGGAGTCACACGTCCAGCCGTGTACGAGGACGATCGTCTCCCCCTCGCCGCGTTCCCTGTAGTACAGCGGGACACCATCTGTGGTTTCGATGTAGGCCATCGTATAGTTACGATAAATAATTATAAATACATTTCTTCCCGTTTTCCGGGGTGTAGGGCGCTGAGACAGGAACTATCTTCCAGGTGTTGTATTCGGCTACGGTTTCCGAAATCGAACGGCCGCCACCACGATCACCGGGAGGAGAGGAAGGGCTGCCGTCCGAGATATGATCGTGTCGTCCATTGGGCCCGGGCCTCCTTCCGCCGTCCGCCCCGAACGAGCGGGGTGCGGTGCGTTTCGGTCCGAGGCGAGCCGTACCGCTACGTACCGGAATCCCACATCGCCGTGACGGCGGCCCCCTCGCAACGCCGCCCTACTCCTCGAGCGTCGAGATCTCGACGCTTCCCGTGCTCGTCTCGATCCGGAGCCGCGGACCGCCCTCGCCGACGACGGCGCTGACGCGGTCGTTCTCGCGGCGATACTCCCCGAGTTCCAGCCCGTCGTCGTCGATCTCGAGACTCCCCGTGCTGGTTCGGGCCTCGAGGTCGGCGTCGATGGTCGGCGAGAGTGCGACTTCGACGCTACCAGTGCTCGCCGTGATTGCGGTGTCGCCGTCGATCGCCGGCACCGCAGCCTCGATGCTCCCCGTGCTCGCGGTCAGGTTTCCGATGGCGTCGACGTTCGCGACGTCGATGCTTCCCGTGCTCGTTTCAGCGACGACCGTCCCGTCGACGTTCCTGATTTCGACGCTGCCGGTGCTCGAGCGAGCCTCCAGATCCCCGCCGACGTCGGCGACGGTGACCCGACCGGTTCCCGTGAGCAGGCGATCGACCGACAGTCCGTCGGGGAGGGCGACGTCGATATCCATCGCCGGCTCGCTCTCGAACCAGCCCGTTTCGCCGTCGTACTCGGCCCGGAACTCGAGAAGTTCCTCCTCCCGGGCGGACTCGAGGTGAAGCGCCTCGAGGTCGGTCCGGACGGAGCTGGCCTGCTTCTCGAGATCCAGCCGAATCGTCTCGCGGTCGGCACCGGTAACCGTCAGGTCGCCGACAGAGCCAGTAATCGCGATCGATTCGGCGTCGTCGGGAGCGATCGTCTCCTCGTCCGCGAGGCGTCGACCGACGAACGGCGTCGAACCGGTACAGCCGGCCAGGGCCGCCGCCCCCGCAGCGGACAGTCCACCGAGCAGTTGTCGGCGAGTGTGATTCGCTGCCATACTCGAGTCGACGGGTGCCATCCACCTGTAAACCAAGGCAGGGCTGACGAGTCACCATACGGTCCCCAACAGTTATATATTGGAAACTGGCCGGGTCGACTCGATCGGCTCGTCGCGGCGGCGAGAGGTACAGATTCCGGAACAGAGGCGAGTTGTGGGTCCGTTCGCGACGACGGATTTCCGCCGACGCGAACCGAGAGGTACTTTTGTATTCGAGTGTAATATTTCGTGACCAGCAGCGCATCCCAGGTGTCTCCCGCGTTGGACGACATTCCGTTGCTGGTTCGCAATCGTGGTTCAGTGGTGCCCCCCGACATCGGTCGGGGGCCTTCCTTCCTTTCGATAATCCGAAAGCGGTCAGTTCGTCGATCTCCGAAGCGTGGCCGCTCTCGGAAACTGTGATCGATCCCACGGTGTTTAGTAGGAGTCCGCGAAACGACGAGTATGGCAACCCGTTTGGCACGACAGCTTCAGGGGAAGACGATCGTCAGTATCGACGGCACCGATTTCGGGACGCTCGAGAACATCACCATGGGTGCGGAGCCCGGAACGATCGAGGAACTGGTCGTCGAACCACAGGACCACGTTCCCGGACGGATCGAACTCGACGCCGACGGCCGGTTCCGACTGCCCCTCGAGTGCATCGAGAACATCGACGACAGGATCGTCATCAGTTCGGACTGATCGAGTCGACCGCTCGTTGTGTGATTTCTTCGACCCGTTGGCCGGGAGCCGTTAGTGCGTCGGAAGGGAGTGGACGTGGGGACTGAAAGTGCGTAAGGAATAGGCGGCCCCTCCCCCCGTGTGCGAAATGAAATCGGGTGCGAAACCGGGGGCGGGGGAGAGAGGACGGCGTAATCGACTCCCATTGGGAGCAACGTGGATAGTATCGCCGTGCGAGAACGGACGAGTTCGACGGTTCCGCGGCCTCTTCCGATCGGTCTCGAAGCGTCGTTTTCTTCTCGAGCCGATCGGGATCCAGTACGGTTTCTGTTGCTGTAGAAAGAACATAAAACCACCGGTACTAGAGTCCTTCGTGGGCCGACACATGACATCCGAGAAGCGATCGCGCCGATCGAGAAACCGACGGCGATCACTGTGATTTCGACGCTTGGCGCCGTAAGTCCGCCCGATTCGCCGTTTTCTCGTTCTCCTCTACCACCCGGTCACCGCCCCCCACCCCGCCCCGTTCGTGACCCCAATTCATTTCGCACACGGGGGGAGGGGGTTGACGGAACGCTTCCTCTCGGCTCGTCCGTTCCCGCCGTCACCGTCATCTGATCGTCCACGATATCCGACGGTCCACCTGTCTCCTTCGTCTCGGAGGCCCTCCCGTTTCCGCCATATGTCGTACGAGCAGTCACGTACTGCCGTCCAGTGACCACACTGTCGTCCGGTGACGACCGTCGTTCGCGAACTCTCCGTGCCCGGAATACGCACTCGAACTGGAGGGGATGCGAGCGGAACGAAAATTCATTCGGCACGTGGGGGGCTCCTCGAGTCCACACGCTCGTTTCCGGGAAGAATTCATCTCGCACACGGGGTGTCCCACCGACAACGGGTGCAGTGTCGCCGACCGTCTCCTCCTGTTCCGCTTGGCTACAGGGATCCCCCGCCAGGTGTTGCTTTCAGTCGCGTGCTTCCCTGTTCGCCCTCCGTATTTAATCTCGCCCACGGTTTTCGGCCCCGAAGCGTGTTCGTGTCGTACGGACGCCCTCGACGGCGGCTGTGGCACCGTTGCTCTCGCACGCGGTACTCGTCACGTATTTATGAAGTCGGTACGAGTGACACGGTATGACCGACGGCGACGATCGTCACTCCCTCTCGGAATCCATCAAGGGGCGACTGCAGGATGGCGTCCAGCAGTCGGTGTTCAGGGAGCGGGGACTGCTCGACCCCGACGCCGTCATCGACGAGGATCGGATCGTCGGTCGGGACCAGCAGCTCGAGGACATCATCACCTACCTCCGGCCCGCGCTCCAGGGGAACCGCCCGCCCAACATGTTGCTGTACGGTCCCTCGGGAACCGGGAAGTCGCTGATCATCAACGCCGTCTGCGAGCAGGTCGTCGAGCTCGCGGAGGCCCAGGGCGATCGCTTCGGCGTCATCCAGATCAACTGCCAGACGATCAAGTCCCACGACCGGGCGGTGTACCGCCTCGTCGAAAACACCGCGACGACGGCCGGCGTCGAGGTCGGCGTCCCCGAGAGCGGCGTCTCGACGGACCGAAAGCTGAACCGGCTGTACGGGCTGTTGAGCGAGGAGTTCGACTCCGTCATCATCATCCTCGACGAGGTCGACCTCCTGGTCGGTCGCCAGCGCGACCCGAACGACGAACCTGCCTACTCGAAGCTGCTGTACCAGCTCTCGCGGGCCTCACAGCTCGGTCGAATCGACGGCCACGTCTCGGTCGCCGCGCTCACGAACGACCCTCGGTTCATGGAGGATCTCGACGGGCGCGCCGAGAGTTCGTTCAACCCACAGGACGTGGTCTTCTCGGATTACGACGCGAACCAGCTTCAGGCGATCCTCGACCGCCGACGCGACGCCTACCAGGACGGCGTCCTCGAGGCCGGGATCATTCCCCTGAGCGCGGCCTTCGCGGCCCAGGATCACGGCGACGCGCGGAAGGCGATCGACCTCTTTCGGAAGGCCGGCGAGATCGCGAACCGCCAGGGCGAGGAGACGGTCCGCGAAGACCACGTGCGCGACGCCCAGCGGGAGGCCGAGCGCGATCGCACCCTGACCCAGATGCAGGGACTCTCGACCCAGAAGAAGCTCTCCCTGTACGCCACGGCGATCGTTCCCGTCCACGCCGAGCGAAGCCTGAACGCGATTCCGAGCACCGTCGCCTACCGGGTCTACCAGTACCTGACCGAGCGGCTCGACGCCGACAAGAAGTCCCGCGACTCCTATCTTCGGTACATGACCGAGGCCGAGACGTACAACTTCATCACCTCGGAGAAACGCGGTCGCGGCTACGGTAGCGGCGTCCACAAGGAGTACACGTTCGTCGACGATCCGGCCGTCGTCGCCGAGACCTTGCAGGCCGACTTCCGCCTCGAGGAGATCGAGGGCGAGGACGAGCTGATCCAGTCCGTCGTCAACGCACAGATCGACGAGTTCTTCGACGAAACCTGAGTCCGACCCGCTCTCGCTCGAGCTCGAGCCGCCAGCTCAACGATATCAGAGTGGATTTCGACACCGGAGCGGATTCCAACACCGAAGCATATTTCATCTCGCACACGGGGAGGGTGGATCGAAACGCCGATACCGGCGAGAGCTGACCCGTCGTCCCCGCTAATTCATTTCGCACACGGGGTGTCGGGGGATTCGAGCGTCACTCGAGTCGGTTTCGGCCGATCGAGCCGGCGCTCGACCCGGAAAATTCATCTCGCACACGGGGTGTGGTCGGCGTCGGCCGTGGCACCGTTTCACTTCGCACACGGGGAGTGCCGGCTCGAGCGAACCAGTCGATCAGTCTTCGCCACTCCGACCACGGGAAGCGAAACCCGGAATCAGCAACCGCCGCCTCGAACTAAAACGGTTTCAACGGGACCGGCCTTGCCACGCACACGCCGAATGAGTCGCCTGGATTCGATCCGTCGCGAGCTGGTCGGGCTGTGGGCCGGCGGCACCGGAAAGACGCTGCTGGCTATCGCGCTCGGCTGGGGGCTGTTGAACGGGACGCGGATGATCTACCCCGTCTTGCTACCTTACTTCAGCGCCGAGTTCGATCTGACGCTCTCGACGGCCGGCCTGCTCGTCACGCTGATCTGGCTCGGCTACGCGGTCGGGCAGGTTCCAGGCGGGATGCTCGCCGATCGACACGGCGAGCGCTCCGTGCTGACCGCGAGCGTCTCGATGGTCGTCGTCGGAGTGATCGTCGTCCTGCTCTCGCCGACCGCCGCAACCCTGTTCGGCGCGACGGCCCTGGTCGGGCTGGGGCTCTCGCAGTACCCAATTGCCCGGATCACCGCGCTGTCGGATCTCTACCCCGATCGGATCGGGCGGGCGCTCGGCGTCACGATGGCGGCCGGCGACATCGGCCAGACCGTGCTACCCCCGATCGCGAGCGTGCTGGCGGTCGCAGTTGCCTGGCGACTTGGCCTGGGCTTCGTCCTGCCGCTGCTCTGTATCACCGCGGTCGTCATCTGGCTGACGCTCCCGGCGCCCGACCCCGTCCCCGACGATGGCGACGACGACTCGAGCGAGAGCCTGCGGTACGTGATCGGCGAACTCCGCAGTCCCGTCCTCGCGATCATGGGCGTAATCCTCTTTCTCTTCATCTTCGTCTGGCAGACGTTCTCGGCCTTTTATCCGACCTATCTCGTCGAACAGAAGGGGCTGTCCTCGACGATGGCCGGAGGGCTGTTCGGTCTCTTCTTCGCAGTTGGCGTCGTCGTCAAACCGGTCGCCGGAATGGCCTACGATCGGATCGGGCTTCGGGGCTCGCTCCCGCTCGTTCTGCTGGGATCGATCGTCGGTCTCGCGCTGTTGCCGTTCGTCGACGGACTCGTCGGGCTCGTCTTCGTCACCGTCCTCTCGAGTACGATGCTCGGCTCCGGCGCGATCACGCAGTCGTACCTCGCCGAGATCATCCCGCCGGAGATCCAGGGGACGGGACTGGGCGTGATTCGCTCGAGCGCCTCCGTGCTCGGCGCCTCGGGACCGCTCGTGTTCGGCGTCGTCGCCGAGCGGGGCTACTTCGACGCCGGCTACCTCCTGCTGGCGCTGATCATCGCGCTCGGAACGCTACTGACGCTGCGGATGCCACGGGAGTAGTTCCCAGCTGCGTTCGCCCTGTAGAAAACCACAGTTCGGCGTTCCCGTCGCTTTCGTCCACGCTGAGTTCGACCGACGGCAGCCGCGTCGTGACCGACCGAATCCACCGATAGGACTTTGCAACACGTTTCCGTCGATACCGGTCAGTGATTCGTCGCGCCCTCGAGACGCCGCTGTTCGACCCCTCGGTCAACGAGACGATCCGAACGGCCGTCCCCGACCCGCTTCGTCCGATCGTCGAGGCCGTGACTCACCTCGGCGATCCGGCGACGGTGCTCGTCGTCGCGCTCGGGTTCGCCTGGATCGGCTCGAGCCGCGAGCGCGGCGCCCGCGTGCTCGCGGTCGCGCTCGTCGCGTTCGCGGTGACGAACGGGCTAAAGGGGGTGTTCGTCCTCGAGCGGCCGGTCGAACAGCTCGCCTTCGCCGCGGACGACTACGGCGGCTACGCGTTTCCGAGCGGGCACGCGCTCGGGGCGGCGGCGGTCTACGGCGCGGTCGCGATCGCCGCGGAGTGGAGCAGACCGCGTCGGCGCTACGCGGTCGCCGGTCTCCTGATCGTCCTGGTCGCGCTCTCCCGGGTCGTCCTCGGCGTCCACTACGTCGGCGACGTCGTTGCCGGCGCGGCGATCGGGATCGGTATCGCCGTCGGCGTGCTGTGGCTCCCGACGATCGATCCCGGACGACTGTTCGCACTGGCGGGCGCGTTCGCCGCGATCTCGTACGCGACGCCGGCCCGCGCGTTCATGCCGGCGACCGTCGGCGCGGCGCTGGGTGCCGTCGGCGCGTGGTACGCACTCGAGCGCCGCCCGACTCGGCTCGAGGGCAGCCACTCGGCGTTCGGTCTCGCGGCGCTCGCGATGGTCGCCGTTCGGCTGCTGTCGACAACGCAGGGTATCCACTGGAGCCTCGAGCTCGGCGGGTACGCGATCGCGGTCGCCGTCGCCGTGGCATCAGCTCTCGGTCCCCACCGAACTCCGGAATGAGCGAACGCTCGAGCGGGACGAGTACGAACGAACAGGGAGGCGACATCCGATCCCCGGAGGCCGAGGCGCTCAGTAGACGTAGTCGTCGGCCATCTGGCCGGGCGTGATCACGTCGACCTCACCCGAGTACTCGTCGAGCGCGGCGAGCGTCGATTCGAGTCCCTCGATCGCCTCGCTCTCCTCGAGCTGGTAGAAGCCGATCGAGGTGATGCCGCCCATCTCCGCGGTCCACTCGACGAGGCTCTCGCCCTCGTCGCCGCTCGGGTTCGAGACCACCGAACAGAGGTGGGGGTTGCCGGCGTACCCCTGTGACTGGGTCTGGCCCGCAAAGGCCAAATCGTAGTTCTCCTGGACGAGTTCGTACGTCTCCTCGGTGTACTGCGAGCCGGGGAACGCGAAGAACCGGCCGTCGTCGTCGTACCCCTCCTCCTCGAGCCACTCCGCGGGTTCGATGATGGCGTCCTCGGCCCCGATCTCGTCGATATCACCTGCCTGGGATCCGTTGGCGGTCTGACAGCCGATCGTCCATCCGTTCGACTCGAGCTCCTCGACCTGTCCGTAGGTGAGTCGGTCACCCTCGACGGCGGCGTCGTCTCGGAGTCGGTCCGGCGGGACGAACGTCGTCGCCGGGAAGTCGTACTGAGCGACCCGTGGCAGGGCCTCCTCGTAGTGGGTCTCGTAGCCGCCGTGGAACTGGAGCATCACCGTCGGCGTCTCGGGAGTGGGGACGAAGTGGAAGTCGTCGACCCACATCTCCTCGCCGTCGGCGTCCTCGTCTTCGTCCTCGTCGTCCGCGGGCTCGCCGAACCAGCGGATGATCTGCAGGACGATGATCTCCTCCAGGTCGGGATCACCGCGAACGCGGGTGAGACCGAAGTTGTGCCGGGCCAGCGGCATATCACCCATCACCTGCTGGCTGTACTCGACGTAGTCGCCGTCCTCGTCCTGGAGCTGGATCAACACCATTCCGCTGTCGGAGGCGGTCATGGCGAGGCCCGGGGTCACACCCCGGATGTCGATCGGCTCGTCGGTCTCGCGGCGCGCCCTGATCTGGCCGTCCTCGGAATCGGGCAGGAGCCGCGCCGACTGCGAGCCCTCGTAGTACTGTTCCGTGTCGGCCTCGACCGCACCGATGTCCTGGAACGCGCTCCAGGGGTCGAGATCCTCGAAGTCGTCGTAGGTGCCGACGAGGTCGCCGTAGTCGTCGTCCTCGTCCGTCTCTTCTTCCTCCTCCTCGGTTTCCTCGTCGTCGGTCTCCGGCTCGTCGTGGTCGTCGTCGCCGTTGGCCGCGCCGTCGTCGTAGTCCTCGTCGTCGGTCTCGCCGGGCCCGCCCATTTCGGAACAGCCGGCCAGCGCCACGACTGCTCCCGTCGCGGTCACGAGATAGGTTCGTCGGTCCATTGGTCCACCCGAGACCAGCCCCGAACCACGGTTTGTTATGGACCGACCTCCCAGCTATCCGACTGGTGTTACTGTGACGATAGTAACGGTAACCGGACCGTTCGACAGATTCGCTTCGACCGTTCGGCCGAGAATCCGGGCTCGAGGCGGACGATCCGGGGACGGCGGACGTCCGGAACACCCTTCCGAAGGAGGGCATCGGCGTCGACCCGCGGTAGCCGCCGTCTGTCCGGTTTTGCCGACTCGGTTTCCGGATCGAAACGTCGACAGGTGCCACCTACCCTCGGTAGCCGAGGGCTGCGAACGGTCTCGATCGCTGACTCTACCAACTACTCGAACAAACTATATCCCGAACCGCGTTGGGTGGTGTCTACGCGCATGAGTCTCGATACCATCGTCGAACGGTCGGCCTCCGCTCTCGGCTACCCGCCGGTAACCCACGGGCTTCTCAATCGGTACTTCGACGCCACCGAACTCGAGATCGCTCCCTCGGCCCGAATCTCGATCGGCTGCCTGCTCCGCAACCGGGTCGATATTGGGCCGTATGCCCGGCTCAGTCGGGGCTGTATCCTCGACGGTGACGTCAGCATCGGGCGACGGACGAACCTCGAGCCCGACTGCGATCTCGTCGGCGAGGTCGAGATCGGCAACTTCTGTGCGATCGCCCGTGAGAGCACCTTCCAGCAGACTAACCACCGGATCGACCAGCCGTCGATGCAGATCCGCCTCTACGAGGAGGTCCTCGACAGCGAGCTCCCGCCGACCGCCGATGGACCGATCTCGGTCGGCAGCGACGTCTGGATCGGGACGGGAGCGACGATCCTCTCGGGGGTGACGATCGGGGACGGCGCCGTCGTCGGCGCAGGAGCGGTCGTCACCAGAGACGTCGAACCGTACTCGATCGTCGGGGGCGTGCCGGCCGACCGGATCGGCTGGCGGTTTCCACCGGAGATCAGATCCTGGCTGCTCGAACTCGAGTGGTGGGAGTGGAGCGATCGACGCATCCGCAAGAACCGGGCGTTCTTCGAACGCAGACTCGACGATACCGGTGACGTCCCGTTCGCGCGGGCGGCACCGATCGACTAACGGCGTTGCGTCGCGGTCGCGGTCGTCGCTCCGATCTTCAGCACTCGATCGACTCGAGCGGGCCGCAGAGCTGAGCGGCCGTGAACTCGGCGATCGCGGGCGCGCCGGCCAGAAAGAGCAACAGGAGGGCGAGCGTGAGGAGGGCGATGAGCTTTCCGACCATCGCCATGATTGTCAACGGTTGACACGATAAGTGTATCGGGCGACCCGGGGTCGTCGGCCCGAACGAACCGGAAGTTGGGGAACCGGGACCGTGTCCGGAAGCGAGCCCACCGCCGTTCCGCAAGTCGAACGGAACGTCGGTTCGAGCAGCCGAAAAGTAACGAGAGACAAACAATAGGACTCGTCAGACTGTCTCGGCGTGACCGGGAGCCGATGGTCGCTCGGATCGCTCGACGCGATGACGGCTCCCTCGACCGCCACCGATGTCAGGACGGGATCTCGGCTCCGGGGAGGGCTCGCGGCGCTCGAGCCGATGGTGGGGGCTGCTCGCGGTCGCGGTAACGCTCGTTCGAACGCAGCTGACGACGGCACGTGGTCGCACGCTCGCGACGATCCTCGTCGTCGCGCTGACGGTCGCGAACCTCGTGCTCGTCACCGGCGTCGCGCTCGCGTTGGCCGACGAGGGGGAGGCCGACCACGACGCCGACGCCCGGATCATGGCCGACGACGCCGATATTCACGGCTCGGTCACCGGCGTCGAACCGCCGCGGCTGGGCGAGAGCCCGGACCGGGCCGAACGGATCGCCGACCGCGACGGTGTCGACCACGCCTCGCCCGTCCTCCGGGAGCCGATCCGAGTCGATACCCCCGATGCCGACGGCTCGGCGTACCTCCTGCTGGTCGGCGTCGTTCCCGGCGACGAGCCGTCGACGGTGGCGAAGCTCCCGACGAGGGGCCTCGAGGACGAACGGGCCCCCGCTGACGACGCCGCACTTGTCCTCTCGAGGACCGCCGCCGCCGAACTCGGCGTCGAACCGGGTGACGAACTCGCGCTGGAGGGCGCCGAGCACCGCGAGTCGGCGACGGTCGGCGCCGTCGAGGACGGGCCGGACGACGAACCGCCCGTCGCGCTCGTCCACCTCGAGGTCCTCCAGTCGCTGTCGGGTACCGAAGGGAGCGGACTGGCTGACGAGGTGTTGATCTGGGGCGAGGACGCCGCGATCCAGGAGGGGGCGGCCGAGGCGTACCCCGACGCCGCGCTCGAGAACGATGGGGCAGCCGACGCTCGGGCGCTGTTCGGCGACGGCCTCGCGCTCGCGACGAGTATCCTCTCGCTGGTCGTCGCGCTCGGCGTCTGTTCGCTGCTGGTGGCGACCACCGCGGGGATGCGAGTCGAGGCCGATCGCCGGACGCTCGCGACGCTGGGCGCGGTCGGGTTCCCGACTGAAAGCCGGCTGTTGGTCGTCGCGACGACGACGATCGCGACCGCGACTGCCGGTGCCATTCTAGGTGTGGCTCTCGGCGTTGTCGGTATCCGGGTGACGAACGCGCTCGCGACCGCGACGGTCGCTCCCGAGGCGGTCGCGGCTCTGCACCCGCTGTTGGTTCCGTACGCGCTTGCGGTCGCCGTCGTCTCGACGCTGCTCGCCCTGCCGTACCCGCTCGCACTCGCGGCCCGAACCGACGCTCTCGCGGAGGTGGGGCGGTGAGTCGCGCCTCGCTCGCCCGGCTTCGCGCCGTCGTCGGCCTCGGACTCGCCCAGCTTCGTCACTCTCCGGGTCGGACCGCGCTCGCGGTCGGCGGAGTCGTGCTCGCGGTGCTCTCCGTGACGCTGCTCGCCAGCCTCGGGGTCGGCGTCGTCGAAACCGGCCAGGAGCAGTTCGACGACGCCGGCCGGGACATCTGGATCACCGGCGGCCCCGCGGCCGGCGGCGAAAACGAGGTCGTCGACGCTTCGACCGTCGCGGCCGACCTCCGCGAGCGCGAGGGCGTCGGCGACGTCTCGACTGTTGCGATGCACGACGTCTACCTCGGCACCGATCCCGACGCGGTCGAGCCGATCGCCGCCGTCGGCGTCGAGGGCACCCACGGCCACTTCGAGTTCGAGGACGGCGACGGGTTCGACGGCGCGATGACCGCCGACGGAGACGGAGACGAGGAGAATCGCTCGAGCGTCGTCGTGCTCGATCCCGCTACCGCCGATCGGTTCGACGTCGGGGTCGGCGACACCGTCTACGTCGGCGCCGGACGCCAGGCCGTCGACGCCTACACGGTCGTCGGCGTCGGCTCGTACTACTCGCAGTTCCTGGGAACCGAGGCCGCGACGATCCCGCTGCCCGAACTGCAATCGATGACCGGTACCGCCGGCTCGAGCCGGGCCTCGTTCGTCACGGTCAACCTCGAGGACGGCGCCGACCGCGAGGCGTTCGCCGACGACGTTCGGGCCGAGTACCCGACGTACGACGTCCGAACTGCCGACGACCAGTTCGCTGCGATGGTGGGTGACCGACACCTCGTCGTCGCGAGCGGGGTCGCCCTCGTCGGGCTGGCGACCGTCGGCGGCGTCGCGCTGACGGCGAACCTGTTCGTACTGGTTGCCTACCAGCAACGCGAGACGCTGGCGGCGCTGCGGGCGATCGGCCTCTCGCGGCGACTGCTGGCCGGAACGGTCGGTGTTCAGGGTGCGCTCATCGGCCTCCTCGGTGGAGCGATCGGCGTCGCCGCGACGCCCGCACTCGCTGCAGGGTTGAACCGGCTCTCGACGGGCGTCATCGGGTTCGAGCGCCTCCTCCGGACGCCCCTCGAGGTGTTCGTCCTCGGGTTCACCGTTGCGCTCGTCGTCGGGATACTCGTCGCGCTCGTCACGGGTTGGTACGCGAGCCGATCGGCGACGGTGGCAGCCCTCGAGTCCTGAGCCGAACCAGGTCCGTTATAGGCGTCGCTCCCATCGCTCGAACCGTATGTGGCCGCTCGGACACGCAGCTATCGGCTATCTCTGTTACACGCTCGCGACGCGAACCCGGTTCGACCGGTCCCCGGGTGGAATCGCCGTCCTCGCACTCCTGGTCGGCACCCAGTTTCCCGATCTGATCGACAAACCCCTGGCGTGGTACCTGGGTGTGATTCCGACCGGCCGAACCCTCGCACACTCCCTGCTGTTTCTGGTTCCGGTTTCGGTCGGCGTCTACCTCCTCGCACGGCGGTACGGCCGTCCCGAGTACGGGTTCGCGTTCGGACTCGGTGCGATCTCGCACACGCTGGTCGACGCCCTGCCGGCGCTGTGGGGTGGGACCGATCCGAGCTTCCTGCTGTGGCCCGCCCTTCCCGTCGAGGGCTACGAGTCGGGCGCGCCAACAGTAACCGCCCTCTTCCTCGAGTCGCTGAGCGACCCCTACTTCCTCTCGGAGTTCGCCTTCGCGGCCGTCGCACTCATCGTCTGGCGACGCGACGGCTATCCCGGACTCGCGGCCGTCCGAACGCTGCTCGAGCGCGTCCTTCCCGATCGTTCGGCGCGCGACTCGAGCTGACCGCCCACCGAGCCGACCGTCGGTTCCTCGCACGTTCTCAAGATACTCAATCGGTCGACAGAACTATTTCCGCGTGAGTGGTCGACGTGACTGCGGGGAATACGATTGCCGGAAACCGACCGTTAGGGCACGGGCCGGCGAGAACCGGCTATCCGTGTGATCGATGTCCGACGCCGACGGACCGTGTCGACGCTCGCGTCGAGTCCCGCTCGACGGCGTCGACCGTTTTCGAGCCGATAGTACTTCGTCGTCTCGTCCGGCAGATCCGATCACAGCTCGCTTCGCTGACGTGTACGTCTGAACCACCCTAAATCGAGCGCTTTGGCGGTCTCGAACTCCCTGGGTGCCGTCGCAGACTCCGAGCGTTCATCCCGCCCCCTCGTAATCACTCTCTGTTAGCAACGCCCACTTTGTGGGCGAGAGACCGGTCCTGCTACTCTACCGTGACGCTTTTCGCCAGGTTTCGAGGCTTGTCGATCGACCGACCCAGCTCGTGGGCCGTCCAGTAGGCGACCCGCTGAAGCTGGACGTTCGCGACCATCGAGCTCGTGATCTCGCCGGCCGACGGCACCTCGAGGACGTGGTCGGCGTAGCGCCCGACCTCCGATCGGCCGTCGGTGATAGCGACGACCGGTGTCCCCCGAGCCTCGACCTCCTTGACGTTCCCGATGGTCTTCTCCGCGCGGCGACCGTCGCCGGTGACGATCGCAAACACCGGCGTCTGTTCGGTGACGAGTGCGAGCGGTCCGTGTTTGAGTTCGCCGGCCGCGAACCCCTCGGCGTGTTTGTACGTGATCTCCTTCATCTTCAGCGCGCCCTCGAGGGCGACTGGGTAGTGATACCCTCGTCCGATGAAGAAGTAGGCGCTCGCGTCGGCGTACGTCGAGGCGACCTCGCGGGCGGCGTCCTCGTCGAGGACGGACTGGATTCGGTCTGGCACCGATCGCAGTTCGCGGACCAGATCACGGGAGCGGTGGTTGCTCAACGCGGCTGCGAGCATCGTCAACGCGGCCTGCTGGGAGGCGAAGGTCTTCGTCGCGGCGACGCTGATCTCCGGTCCGGCCCGGATGTACAGCACGCGGTCGGTCTCGCGGGCGGCCGAACTGCCGACGACGTTCGTCACGGCGACCGTCGTCGCGCCGGCGGCGTTCGCCTCCCGGAGCGCGCGCAGGGTATCCGCGGTCTCGCCGCTCTGGGTGACGCCAACGACGACGGAGTCGGTGTCGATCGGCATCGTCTCCGCCTCGAACTCGCTGGCCAGGTAGGCGTGGGCCGGCACGCCCCACTCCCGAAACAGCTGTGCGCCGAACAGCGCCGCGTGGTAGGAGGTGCCACAGGCGACGAACGTTACGGGCGGGTTCAGCTCGAACCCCTCGAACTCCTCGAGAGTAACCCGGCCGCTGAGCTCGTCGAGGCGTCCCCGGAAACACTCCCGGAGCGCCGACGGCTGCTCGTTGATCTCCTTTCGCATGTAGTGGTCGTAGCCGCTCTTGCCGGCGTCCTCGGGATCCCACTCGATCGTCTCGATCGAGGTTTCGACGACCCGGCCCTCGCTGTCGGTGACCGAGATCTCGTCGCCCTCGAGCCGGGCGAACTCGCCGTCCTCGAGATAGATCACGCGGTCGGTGAACTCGATGAACGCGGGCACGTCGCTGGCGAGGTAGGTGCCGTCGTCGGCGAGGCCGAGTACCAGCGGCGACTCGTGTCGCGCGGCGTACACCGTCTCGGAGCCCGCGAAAACCGCGGCGACGGCGTAGCTTCCCTCGAGTCGGTCGATCGCCGCGCGGAACGCGGCCTCGTGGTCGAGCCCGTCCTCGAGGAAGCCGGCGATCAGATGAGGGATGACCTCGGTGTCGGTCTCGCTGCGAAAGTCGATGCCCTCGGCCGAGAGCTCGTCGCGCAGCCCCTGGTAGTTTTCGATGATCCCGTTGTGGACGACCGCGACCCGGTTTTCGGCGTCCGTGTGAGGGTGGGCGTTGCGGTCCGACGGCGGCCCGTGGGTGCTCCAGCGGGTGTGGCCGATCCCCGTAGTCTGGTTGCCGATGTCGGCACCCGCCAGCGCGTTCTCGAGCGCCGAGAGCTCGCCCTGGCGCTTGTGGACATCGAGTTTGCCGTCGGCCAGCGCGATTCCTGCCGAGTCGTACCCCCGGTACTCGAGCTGGGAGAGGCCGTGAAGCAAGACGTCGGCCGCGTTCGAGCGATCGGCGCCGACGTAGCCAATGATCCCGCACATCAGCTCCACACCTCCGCGTCGGCGACGATGGTTCCGCTGACGGTCGACCCCCCGTGACAGACCGCGCCGTGGCCGACGACAGTCCCTGGCTCGTAGGTCACCCCACCGATGTCGCGAACGTGATCGGCCAGCACCGCGCCGAGGATCGTCTCCCGGTGAACGCGGTCGCCGATCTCGACGTCACTCGGGCCGCCGGCGACGGTCGAGTTCGGACCGATCCCGACACCTCGTCCGGTGACGCAGTCTCGTATCGTCGCGCCGTTGTCGACGCGGGTGTCGGCGTCGAGCACCGACCGCTCGACCGTCGCGTTCGAGCCGATGGTGACGTTCTCGCCCAGAGAGACGTTCGGTCCGACGACCGCGCCGGGACCGACGACGCAGTCGTCGTCGATCACGACCGGTTCGAGCACCGTTGCGTCCTCGTGGACGGACGCGCTGTCGGCGATCCGCCGTTCCTCGCCGTCCTCGAGTAAGTCGTCGGCGATCCGCAGCAGGTCCCACGGGTAGGTGGCGTCGATCCAGGTTCCCTCGGAGACGACCCCTCGAACCTCCTCGCCGACTTCGAGCAGCGTCGCGATCCCGTCGACCAGCGACTGCTCGCCGTCGCGGGGCTCGCTCCGGCGAATCGCCTCGAAGATCGACGGCTCGAAGGCGTAGACGCCGGCGTTGAGCTGGTAGCCCCGATCGTCTCGCGGGTTCTCGACGATTTCCGTCACCGCACCGTCCTCGAGGAGTACGCCGCCGTACCTGGTAACGTTGGCTCGGCGGACCAGCCCGAGCGTTGCCGTCGCCGGCTCGCGGTCGTGGGCCGCGATGACGTCCTCGATGATCCGGCTGTCGATCAGCTGGTCGCCGTTGACGACGAGGGTCGACCCCTCGGTCGCCGGCTCGGCCGCGAGTAGCGCGTGGCCGCTGCCGAGCTGTTTGTCCTGCGTGACGTAGGTCAGCGGCACGTCCCGGTAGCTCGGGCCGAACTCGGACTGGACCCGTGTCCGGCGGTAGCCGACGACGACCGTGATGTCGGTGACGCCGGCGTCGATCAGCGCGTCGAAGACGTGCTCGAGAATCGGTTTCGTCGCCGCCGGAAGCATCGGCTTCGGCCGGTGGGTGGTCAGCGGCCGAAGTCGTCTCCCCTCCCCTGCCGCGAGCACCACTGCGGAGTATCCCATGTCTGTTGACAGCTAGCAGCAGCTATTATTCCTTTCGACTGGGGATTCCGGTCGTATCGACTCCAGTTTCCGACGGCGTCGCCATCGGTGGCGCTCGAGGCCACTCGAGGGGTTATGCGGTGTCGCGAGTACGGTCGCTCCGTCGGTGCAACATCTGTTGATCGGATCGGTGCCGGACTCGATGGGTGTATATAATTATCCGTGACCTGTCCAGCTTCTTCGCCGGTTTCGATGCTGCAACACCCGTTAGATGGCCAGTTATTCCTGGAAGCCGGTCAATTACAGAGTGTGATATGCTCATCGGTCCAACTGCGCTATGGCAGAAAAGAACACGAACCGCGGCACGATGAAGCGGAGAGGGTATCTCAAAGGACTCGCAGCGGGCGGACTCGGCGTCGGGACGCTTTCTGTCGCGAGCACCCGTGCGCATGCGGATACGGGTAAGGACGACGAGAAGAAGAACGACGAGAAGGAGGAGGAAGCGAAGACGCACGATCTCAAGGGCGACGATCTGTACCTGATCTTCGGCGCCGACTCGTCCGAGAAGGATCTCGGCGGCTGGGTCGACAAGCACCGCGACGAGATCAACGGCGACTCACAGGAGTCCCTCCCGAACGTCATCCAGTACCAGGAGGTCTCCCAGCTCAACGTGCTCCAGCAGGGCAACGCCGTCAGCATCGCCATCGACGGCGCCGACGCGACGGCCGTCCAGGAGACCGAGCAGGACAACGTCAACGTCCAGGACGCGAGCGCGGAGTCGATAGACAGCTCATACGAGACGCGAGACGAGACGTTCTACGACCCCAGTCGAGTGCACATCGTCTTCGCCGAGGAGACCGGCTGCCGGACGTTCTCCGGCTGGGTCTCCAGAGAGGACACCTACGAGAACGGAGCGTCCGCCACCGCGACGATCGAGCAGGAACAGACCGTCGATCAGTTCAACTACAACAGCCAGAGCACGTCGATGGCGGTCGCCGAGAAAGGGAGCTGCGCCCGGTCCTACCAGCGTAGCTGGCAGGCAAACGAGAACTACCAGCACGCCGAGGCCGTCGCGGCGAACATCGGCGAGGGTGACCGACAGGGAGCCGAGGCGTCGGTCGAGCAGGCCCAGGACGTCTCTCAGCTCAACGTCAGCGAACAGGGCGTCGCCATCGCGATCGCCGTCGGTAAGTGCAGCACCGCGGAGGCCTACCAGCTGAGCTCCCAGCTCAACGTCAACGAGCAGACCGCCGACGCGACGGCGATCAGCTTCGGCTTCCGGTCGCCCGACGATATCCTCAAGTGCGCCGAGATGGAGGGCGAGCTTCCGGAAGACGCCGTGGAGCGAACGGACGACGGCAAGGCTCAGTCGAACGGCCAGGCATCGGCGGAGATCACGCAGGTCCAGTGCGTCGGCCAGGAGAACATCAACCTGCAAAACGCCGCCATCGCTCTCGCCAAGAAAGACAGCGACGCGACCGCCCGACAGGTGAGCTACCAGGGCAACTTCAACGCGCAGGTGGCCACCGCGGAGGGGCTGAACGTCAGCGACGGACGCTGCAGCGCGTCTACGGTGCTCAACGGCGCCGCCACCAACGACGACGGCTCCTGGGCGCTGGCCTACGAGAACGGCGACAGCGACGTCGACCTCGAGGAGGCCGCTGCCGGGATCGACCAGTACCAGTTCGTCGAGCAAGTGAACGTCAACGAGCAGTTCAGCGCGATCGCCTACGCCACCCGCTGCGGCGAGGCGACGGCCGAACAGCTGAACTACCAGGCGAACCAGAACGTCCAGGTGACCGAGGCGCGCGCGGTCGGCGATGGCGACGGCGAGGAAAAAGACGAGAAGGACGAGAAGAAGGGTAAGAAGGACGACAAAGGGAAGAAGGACGAGAAGAAGAACGGCAAGGACAAGGAGAAGAAAGACAAGAAGGACGAGAAGAAAAAGACGAAGCACTAAGACGTAGACGATCGCTCACCGTTCGAACTTTCTATACGCCGATCAGACCGTAGCCGTCGGCTCGTTTCCGCTCGCGAACCCGTCTCGAGCGGAAGTTACTCCTCCAACGTTTATCGTCGCCCGCCGGAGTCAACCGGGACAAACTCGGGTAGCTACGTTCGGTACGCCGCTGCGTTGAAAACCAGCCGATTCAGTCCCGATCGGTCTCGCTCCAGTCGCAGTCCTGACACTTCTGCCCCGTCACGAACTCCGTCACCGACGGCATGTAACCGACCTCGAGGACGTCCCCGCCGCAGTCGGGACACTCCCTGTCGGCCTCTTCGATCGCCTCGGCGTCCATGACGGAGTCGTCCTCGATGAGCTCCGCGAGTTTCTTCGCCGTGACCATTCGTCCCTGAACGACGCGATTTTCGCTCACGCTCGAGTGTGTGGCCCCAATACCCCTAAGCGTTTCTCGGTCGACCCGCGATCCCGGATGCGGTCAGGGCCAACTCCTATCGGGCTGTCGGACGGAACAATACCTATGGAACACGACGAGTGGACCGACCGGCTCGAGTCGACGACGGTGACCGTCGACGGCCACGACCTCGAGATGGCGTACGCCGACGAGGGCGAGGGCCAGCCTCTGGTCTTCCTCCACGGGATACCGACCTCGTCGTACCTCTGGCGGCAGGTTGCGCTCGAGTTCACCGACGACTATCGTGTGATCGTCCCCGACATGATCGGCTACGGCGAGTCGACGATGGACGACCGGTTCGACCGTTCGATTCGGGCCCAGGAGCAGGCGGTCGCCGACCTGTTCGACCAGCTCGGCCTCGACTCGGTTTCCTTCGTCGGCCACGACCTCGGCGGCGGGGTCGGCCTGCGCTACGCCGTCCACGAACCAGAGTCGGTCGACGAGCTCGTGCTCTCGAACGCCGTCTGCTACGACTCTTGGCCGATCGAGACGATCGTCGATCTCGGGCTCCCGTCGACGATCGACGAGATGAGCGTCGACGAGCTGACCGACACGCTCGAGTCGGTGTTTCGCGGGACGCTGTACGGTGACGACGCCGACGACGCCTTCGTCGAGGGGATGGTCGACCAGTGGGCCTCCGAAGAGGGGATGGTCTCGCTGTCCCGGAACGCGATCGGCACGAACACGAGCCACACGACCGAGATCGACCCCGCCGAGGTGACCGCCCGCACGCTCCTATTGTGGGGCGCCGAGGACGAGTTCCAGCCGATCGAGTACGCCGAGCGCCTCGAGCGCGATATCGACGGCGCCGACCTCGTCGGGCTCGAGGAAGCGAACCACTGGGTGCCTGAAGACCGACCCGAGGCCTACCGCGAGGAGCTGCGGTCGTTCCTCGAGGATTAGTCGGTAGCTGAGGCGACGGGTTCTGTATCCTGCCTGAGTCGCGACCGAATATGCCGAATCGTTACGTGGCGCGTGCGAGTGGAACGCCCCGGCCTCGAGTCTACACCCCTGACTAACCACCGCCGAGTGGGACTGAAAGGGGTTTTCCCGGTAGTGGCGACGGTATCAGTCCTGTTCACACGAACACAGGGGTTCGCCACCCCCTCCCCAGCCGATTCACTCGCTTTGCTCACGGCTTCCGCCGTTCGCATTGCCGCGGCGCACAGCGCCGCGCTCCGCTCGCTCATCCCTCGCGTAGGTTCGGACGACGGCTCGCGCCCTGCTGCGCTCGCCGTCGCCAAGCACGCGCCACCGCAGGAGAGTTCGTTGAACCAAAGTGACTCATAGTTGGCCTGTGCTGAATATACAGTGACTTTCGCTCACGACACTTACAGACCCAATATAAACGGATTATTCGATTAAGGGAGAGACCAATGCGGGTACGACCGGTACATGTTGGTATGGCACACAAGCACCGTGCCGATGACCGAGGCAGCGACACTGAACCAAAATTCTACCTCCCTGCCGGGAACACCCCACCGTTCTATGCCAGTTCCCTCGAGCGCCTCTGGGCGTCGCTATTCGACCAATACGTTGAATCATCATAATGAGTGTCTCTGGGATGTTACCACAATTTGGCGAACTCCTCGATGGAGAGGAAATGACTGGCAAACAGGCAGCGCTAATAGTGGCTGTTTGGATGGGAGCGACCGCCGTCTTCGGACTGATTTCCTATATTCTCGTGTTCGTCATTATGGGTGCGTGAGTACTGCTTGCGCTGTCTCTCAGTCGTATGCGAGTTTCACACCAGAAGAGTCGTACTAGGTCTACCGCTATCGATCGACGTCCCTGCCGCTCTCCCAGCCCCGTGGCGAGTTGTTCAGTCGCTCGCAGCCCCCGTCGGTGACGGCGACGAGGTCCTCGATCCGCACCCCGAATTCGCCCTCGAGGTAGATCCCCGGCTCGACGGAAAAGACCATTCCGGGCTCGAGCTCGCGGTCGTTGCCCGCGGTGATGTACGGCGGCTCGTGGACCTCGAGGCCGACGCCGTGGCCCGTGCGGTGGACGAAGGCGTCGCCGTAGCCCGCCTCGTCGATCACCGAGCGAGCGACGCGGTCGATCTCGCCGGCCTCGACGCCGGGTTCGACAGCCTCGACGGCTGCCCGCTGGGCCTCGCGAACGGCCTCGTGAACCCGTTCGTACTCCGCGGGCGGTTCGCCGACGACGATCGTTCGGGTCTGGTCACCCGGATACCGCGCGGTTCCCGCCTCGAGGTCGCTCCCGACGAACGCGCCGAAGTCCAGCACGATCGGCTCGCCTCGTTCGATCTCGCGATCGCCGGGGTGGTGGTGGGGGCGGGCGCCGTTCGGCCCGGCGGCTACAATCGTCTCGAAGGCAGGCTCCCCGCCACCCTCCGCTGCCAGCAGCGAGTCGATCTCGCTCGCGAGTTCGGCCTCGGTCGTCCCGACCAGCTCCTCGCCGCGGGATCTGATCTCGAGGGAGACGCGGTCGGCGATTTCGCCCGCCCGGCGAAGCGCCGCGAGCTCGGTCTCGTCTTTGCGGATGCGAAGCTCCTCGAGGGCCGCGCTCGCGAGGCCGAACTCGGCGCCGGGGAGCAGCGAGCGCAGGTCGTGGTTGAACGTCGTCCACATGCGGTCGTCGAGCAACACGGTTGGCTCGTCGGCACTGTCTGCGCTCTCGAGCGCCATTCCCTCGAGAACGTCCTCGACGACGGCCAGCGGGTCCGTCTCATCGTCCCAGAGTCTGACGTTCGCAACGCCGAGGGACTCGAGCTGTGCCCCGTACATCGCGGGCGCGACGATCGCGGGCGCCCCGTCTCGTGGAACGAACAGCAGGAAGTGGCGCTCGGAGGGCGACTCGACGAACCCCGTTAGATAAGTGAGGTTCGGGCTCGGAAAGCAGATGAGTAGCTCCGCGCCGACGGTCTCGAGTCGGCGCCGACAGGCCTCGATGCGGGCGTCGAACGGGGGGTGCATACCTCGAGGGTTTCGGCCGTCTCGAAAAGAGCGTTCGGGTCACGGTGTCGAACGGACGGCGTAGTGACGGGTCTCCCGGCCGAAACGACACCAGGGGGTATTAGAGGCCCATGCGGGTGCAAGCCGCGAACCGACCCGCTAGGGACCTGTTTCCCTTCAGCGAATGCGAAATACGGAGCACCGGCTGCCCGACGGACGGACCGACGGGCGACGTGCGGACGGGGGGAGCCGCCCCGACGAGACGGACGACGATGACAACGGTCCGGGCTGTCCGGGGTCGCTAATCGTCGTCTCGAACCGTCAGCCGTACCGCCACGAGTACGAGTCCGAATCGGAGGGCGACGACGGATCCATCGTCGTCGACGAGCCCGCTGGCGGGCTGACCGCCGGACTGGACCCGGTCGTTCAGGAGGCAAACGGGACCTGGATCGCCTGGGGCGACGGCGAGGCCGACTTCGCGGTCACCGACGCGAACGACTGTGTCTCCGTCCCCCCCGGGGAAGACGCCTACACCCTCCACCGAATCGACCTTTCGGAGGAAGCGGTCAGCTCCTACTACTACGGGTTCAGTAACCAGGTTCTCTGGCCGCTCTGTCACGAGTTCCCCGACCTGATCGAGGAGCGAGGCGACTGGGCGAACGACTTCGAGTGGTACCGAACCGTCAACGAGCGGTTCGCCGACGCCGTCGCCGAGCACGCGACGGCCGAGTCGATCGTCTGGATCCAGGACTACCACTTCGGGCTCGCGCCGCGGCTGATCCGCGAGCGGATCCCGAAGGCCGCGACGATCGCACACTTCTGGCACATTCCGTGGCCGACGCCGGAGACGTTCGCGGAGTGTCCCGTCAGCGAGGAGCTCCTCGAGGGACTGCTCGGCAACGACCTGCTGGGATTTCACGTCGATCGGTACGCGCGGCTGTTCCTCGAGTGCGTCGAGCAGTACCTCGACGGCGCGGTCGTCGACCACGAGGAGTGGCTCGTCGACTACGACGAGGGGACGACCCGGCTGGCGACTGCGGCGATGGGGATCGACGCCGAAACATACGACGAGCACGCCCGAGCAGTCGAAGATCCGGACGCGCTGCTCGAGGAGTTCGGCGTCTCTCCCGAGGTCACGCTCGGACTCGGCGTCGACCGCCTCGATTACTCGAAGGGGATCCCCGAACGTCTCGCCGCCCTCGAGCGCTTCTTCGAGCGCAATCCCGATCGACGCGGGGAGTTTACGTTCCTCCAGAAGGCGACGCCCTCCCGAACCGGCATTCCGGCCTACGAACGGCTCGGCGACCTCGTTCGAAGCGAGGTTACCCGAATCAACAGCCGATTCGGCACGGACGACTGGCAGCCGATCGTCTACACCGAGGAGTACGTCCCCCAGGAGAAGCTCTGTGGCCTCTACCGGCGGGCCGACGTCATGGTCATCAGTCCGCTGCTGGACGGGATGAACCTCGTCGCCCAGGAGTTCGTCGCCTCCTGTGTCGGCGAGGGTTCCGCCAGCGGAGCGGCGCCGGGCGAGCCCCACGGTGACGGCGTCCTGTTGTTGAGCGAGCGAACCGGCGCCCACGAACGGCTCGGCGCCGACGCGGTGACGATCGATCCGACCGACACCGACGCGTTCGCCGCCGAACTCGAGACCGCGCTGGCGATGCCGGCCAGCGAGCGCCGACGTCGGATGCGGTCGATGCGGACCGACGTGTTCGAGGCCGACCTCGAGGCGTGGATGGACAGCCAGTTCGACTCGATCCGACGCCTGCACGACCCGAGCGAGTCGAACGACGACGATCCCGGCGCGCGGACCCCACAGATATAACATGCAACAGCAGCGAACGAAGCCGAACCCGATCGACGAACTCCGACCCCGAATCCGGACGCGACTCGAGGAGGCGACGGAACTCCTGTTGTGTCTCGACTTCGACGGTACGCTGGCGCCGATCGTCGACGATCCCGACGAGGCGGCCCCGACGCGGGCCGTCAGTAACGTTCTCGAGAAGATCACCGACGAGCCGGACGTGACGACGGCGATCGTCAGCGGGCGCGGGCTCGCCGACGTTCGAGAGCGGGTCGACGGCCCGCGGATCTACGCAGGGAACCACGGCCTCGAACTCGAGCGCGGTGATTCGGTCGCGGTCCACCCGATCGCCCGAAAGCGCGCCGCGCGCGTCGACGCCGTCTGCGAGGCCCTCGAGATCGCCCTCGATCCGGTTCCGAACGCCCGCGTCGAGAACAAGCGCCTGACCGCCACGGTCCACTATCGGTCGGTGCCCGAACCCGCGAGACCGCAGGTCGAGCGACTCACCCGCGAGACCGTCTCCCGGTTCGGCGGCGAGGGCCTCGAGCTCTCGACCGGGAAGGCAATCCTCGAGATCGGCCCCTCGATCGACTGGGGGAAGGGAAACGCCGTCGGGATGCTCGTCGCCGACCGCTCGGACGGAACGGTGCCGATCTACATCGGCGACGACGTCACCGACGAGTCCGCGTTTCGAACCGTCGAACCCCGGGGCGTCGGCGTCCGCGTCGGCGACGACGCGCCGACAGCCGCGTCGGGGCGCGTCCGCTCGCCCGAGCAGGTCGCCTCGTTACTCGAGTGGTTCGCGACGACGGGCGTCGAACGGGTTCGGAACGGACCAGTGCCGTGACGAGTCAGACTTCTGATGGTCAGTAGCTGATCGGCCGAAAACTCGCTTTTGTGGGGCCAGAAACGCTGGGGAGTTCGATATGTCACTCCGAACGGGTCGACCGGTCGGAGTCGAAAGAATTAGTCACCACTGGAAATATAGTGCAGATGCGAGCGTGACAGAGAGTGAAACTACGACAACCAACTGACTTCCTGATCCTCGAGGAGCTCGAGGACAAGGGACGCAACGTCGCGACCAACCTGGCGGCCCACACCGGCAAGAGCCGCAAGAACATCAACACCCGTCTGCCGGTGCTCGAAGACTACGGGCTCGTCGAAAAGATCGGTCCGGCCGAGCGCTCCGGGCTCTACGAGATCACGTCGCTCGGGCGGGCGGCGCTGGTCTACCGCGACCAGTACGACGAGACCGACGACTTCGAGTCGCTCATCGAGGGGCCGTCCCCGGATATCGACGAGTCGGCCGGCGAGTAGGGAAGTTTCGCCCGCGGCGAGAACGAAGCGGACGAGGAGTAGGTTCCCCGTCGCTTCCGGGCCAGCTACAGCGTCAAGCCGCCGCTGTAGGACTCGAGCTCCCGTCTCGAGCACGTCGAGAACGTCAGGCTCAGCGCCCGATCACGTCCCGCCGTCGACGGATAGACGGTACCACAGCGCGACCGATCCTGTTTGTAGTCCGGATCCCAGGCGTAGCTGCTGAGCATCGGCGTCGCGACGACGGTCTCCTCGCTTCGGAAGGCGACCCCGTGATCGTGCTCGAGCCCGAGCGCGTGTCCGATCTCGTGCAACAGGATCTGGATCGTCCGGGTCGGGCGCTCGTTGGGAACGGTCCGGTGGACCACCTCGCCGTCCCGAACCGTTCCAAGCTCCGCGATCGGCGGCAGCGTCGCGAGGTAACGGGCGCCGCCGACGGACGCGACGTGGGGCAGCGCGAACCCGGTCGGTGCGGTCGTCATCTGGCCGTCCGTGACGAGCAGGTTGACGTCCGAAACCGGGTCGACGTCGCCGACCCCGACCGCCCCCGACGCCAGCGTCGTGGGCCACTCGCCGCCGCTGGTCACGCGGGCGCCGTCCTCCGTCGAGACCGCGACCGTTCCGCCGACTGACAGCTCGAGCTCCCAGTGCTCGTCGGAAAGCAACGCCTTGAGGTAATCGCGGACGCGGTCGGCGATCCCGTCGTACCCCGCGGCTCGATCGGAAAACCAGAGTCGAACCTCGAGGCGGTCGGTCGGCTCCCGCCTCGCGTAGCCGAGCGTTCCGACGGTGGCGACCGAGGCGGTCGACCCGGCCAGCCCGACCAGCAGCTGGCGCCGCGTCAGGGCCGGTCTCTCGTCGCTCGCTCCCTCGTCGTTCATGTTCGCTGAAATCGATCTCGGCGTGTGTTTGGCGACCCCTACGAACTACGATGGCTCGCCCTAAAACGGTTGCATTCGGACTATTGACCGTCAGGGAACCCGTACTGTCGGTCTCGGAGCCGACGACACCGCTGTCGCGTCCGGACGACGCGGGCGGCCTCGCCCTCGAGCCGAACCTCGGCTCGAGCCGGCAGCGCCCCGGGGTCGACCGGGGCGAGCAACAGGAGTTCGCCCGACTCCGTTTCGACCAGTTGTCGGTCGGGGTCGTCCTGTCGGAGACAGCACTTCCAGTCACCCGCTCGGATTCTGCGAGTGACCTCCCAGCCGGTGTAGTAGCTCCCGTCGGACCCCTCGAGAACCGTTTCGGTCCGCAGCTCCTCGCTCACGCGTTCTCCCCCGGCAGCGCTCGAGCCGCTTCTCGCCGTCCTCGTTCTCGGTCGCTCATCACTCGAGTCGAGTCGGGCCGGTCCTATCGTCGGTCGGGTTAACAGTTGCGACAGTTATACGTGGCTGAGTGTCCCCAATCCGGAACTGATCCGATCGGCTGACGGTCGTTTTGTCGATACCCTCGAGCAGCAAACATCACTCCCGACGTCTCTACCTCCTGTCCGGGGTGACACGGGATCGGAACTGGCCGTAGAGCCAAATAGCGATTCCGGACCGAGCAATTGTCGGTAGCGATAGTTGACAACGCGATTCTTCACCCAGGGTTTGGTGTGAAGTTCGCGTTCAGTACAGGTGAACAACGCATCAGCTCAGTCCGACCATCCCACCTGCAGTGGCGCGCGCTGTCGACGGGCCGAACGTCAGTGAGGACGGTCGACGATGCTGTGCGAGGTCTTCGCGAGTAACACGAGCGAATGGCTTGGCAGAGCTTGCTCTGCCAGTGGATGAGCGAGCGCAGCGAGTGAGCGTAGCGCGGAACCTACGGTTCCGCGGACCATGCGAACGGGCGCTGCGCGCCCGTGAGCAGAAATCGGTTGGGGAGGACGTGGCAATCCCGCGTGTTCGTGCGAGTAGAACCTGCTACTCGTCAGTATCACCCGAAAGCCCCTGGCCCGCTGGAGGGGCTGCGGCTCGCTGCGCGCTTCCCTCGCTCCGCTCAGTCCAGTGCTTACTTCGCCTCGCACCTCCAGCGGGCCAGCCCCTTTCAGTCCCACCCAACGGTGATTAGCCGGGGCTGCAGACTCGAGGACGAACATTCCATTCGCATACGCAATTACCGCGTTCGAGTCGGTTCAGCCGTCGTTCCGAATCCCGAGCTCGTACTCCGATCGATCAGTAGAGAAAGGTGTGCAGCGCCGAGAGCAGCTTTCGCTCGATCCGACGGAGGTGGTCGTCTACTGCTCGTCGGCTGATTCCCAGTTCGGCCCCGAGTTGCTCGCTCGTCGTCTCCCGGGGAATCTCGTAGTAGCCGCCCTCGATTGCCAGCGAGAGGACCTCGCGCTGGCGGGCCGTCAGCTCCGGCAGCGTCTCCTCGAGCGAAACCAGCGGGGACGACCGGGCGGGAACGCCGACCTCGCGTTTGCGCAGGACCTCGACGTCGAACCCGTCCTCGAGGAGAGCGGCGTAGAGATCGGTGAGGTTCTCGGGGTCGAGCGCGAGGATTCGACAGTGTTTCCGCCCGTCCTCGTACCGCAGCGGCGGGAGCAACAGGCAGTCGTGGGACTCGAGGTATCGTTCGATATGTGAGGTCTCGTGTCGCTTCAGACAGGAACCCGTAATGACGACCGTCTCGCCGTCCCCGCGGACGCAGTCCTCGATTCCGATATCTTCCCGGACCCGAGAGAGCACCGGCTCGGCCGACGAGCCGACGACGTAGAGGAGGTCCGCGTGGTCGTTACACCAGAGTTCGATCCGGCAGTCGGTCCCGTCGGTCGGCGCGGTGTAGGCGCTCGAGTCGGCGATAGCGACGGTCGCCTCGTACATGCATACCGATACGCAGCCGACCTATTATAAATCCACTTCCGTACGGAACACCGATGGTGTTGGTTCCCCGAACCGTGCTATCGGTATGGACAGCGACCGACGATCGACGCTCGGGGACGCCCCACCGAGCGACCAGTGGCAGGAGTACCGCGGCTCGCCGACGGGAACGGACCTCGAGTGTGCGGGCTGGCGTCAGGAGGCCGCCTTCCGGATGCTGAACAACAACCTCGATCCCGACGTCGCCGAGCGACCCGAGGACCTGGTCGTCTACGGCGGCACGGGGCGAGCAGCCCGGTCGTGGGACGCCTACGACGCGATCTGTGCCGAACTTCGGGAACTGGGCGACGAGGAGACCTTACTGGTTCAGTCGGGCAAACCCGTCGGCCGCTTCGAGACCCACGAGCGCGCCCCCCGAGTACTGATCGCGAACTCGAACCTCGTCGGCAACTGGGACGACTGGGAGCACTTCCACGAACTCGAGGCCGAGGGCAAGATCATGTACGGCCAGATGACTGCGGGCTCGTGGGCCTACATCGGCACCCAGGGGATCATCCAGGGCACCTACGAGACCCTCGCGGAGCTGTCGAGCCAGCACTACCCCGACACGGAGGGACTCGAGGGTACGATCGTCGTCACGGGCGGCCTCGGCGGGATGGGCGGCGCCCAGCCCCTCGCAGTGACGATGAACGGCGGCGTCTGCATCGCCGCCGAGGTCGACGAGTCGCGGATCGATCGGCGCCTCGAGACGGGCTACTGTCAGGAGAAGACCGACGACCTGGACGTAGCGATCGAGAACGCGAAAGCTGCTGCCGAGGCCGGCGAGCCCTACAGCATCGCCGTCCACACCAACGCCGCCGACATGCTCGAGGCGATGCTCGAGCGCGAGTTCCTCCCCGACGTCGTCACCGACCAGACCAGTGCCCACGACGAACTCGAGGGCTACTACCCCTCGGGCTACACGGTCGAAGCAGCCGACCAGCTCCGAGAGGACGACCCCGAGACGTACGTCGCCGAGAGTCTCGACACCATGGAACGCCACGTCGACGCCATTCTCGCGATCCAAGACGAGGGCGCGATCGCCGTCGAGTACGGCAACAACATTCGCGGACAGGTGCAGGAACACCGCGGCCACGAGTCGGCGTTCGACTTCCCCGGGTTCGTCCCCGCCTACATTCGGCCGCTGTTCTGTCGCGGGAAGGGACCGTTCCGCTGGGTTGCCCTCTCGGGCGACCCCGCCGACATCCACCGGACCGACGACGCCGTCCGCGAGCTGTTTCCCGCAAAGGACCACCTGCACCGCTGGATCGACCTCGCACAGGAGCAAGTCGAGTTTCAGGGCCTGCCCTCGAGGGTCTGCTGGCTCGGGTACAGCACCGACGGCGAGGGCGACGAGGGGCTCACCGAGCGCGCTCGCTTCGCCCTGCGGATCAACGACCTGGTCGCCGACGGCGAGATCTCGGCGCCGATCGTCGTCACGCGGGACCACCTCGATGCCGGCTCCGTCGCGAGCCCGAACCGCGAGACTGAGGCGATGCGCGACGGCACCGACGCCGTCGCCGACTGGCCGATCCTCAACGCCCTGCTCAACTGCGCGGCCGGCGCCGACATCGTCAGCGTCCACGACGGCGGCGGCGTCGGCATCGGCAACTCGCTGCACACGAACAACCACGTCGTGCTCGACGGTTCGGAACTCGCGGCCGAGAAGGCGAAACGGGTGTTCACCACCGATCCGGGGATGGGCGTGATCCGTCATGCAGACGCCGGCTACGAGGACGCGCTCGAGGAGGCCCGCGAGTCGAACGTCCACGTCCCGATGGCGGAGGGCGATCGCTCGTGAGCGGAACCGATCGGTTCGCGACCAACCCCGACTGGGCGTCGACCGGCGGCTGGGATGTCCTCGCGGGCGGCGACGCGAACGACGAACTGTTCGGCGACGTCGTCGAACGAGTCGCCCTCGAGACGGGCGACTACGAGGCCGTCCTCGTCGGCGAACCCTACGATGGCGCGGTCATCGGCCGACAGGGCGCCCGCGAGGGGCCGCCCGCGATCCGACGTTCGCTCGCCCGAACCAAGACCCACCACTTCGACGGTGGTCCCCTCGAGGGAGTCGCGGATCTCGGCGACGTCGCCTCACTGGTCGAGACGCTCGAGGACGAGGCAGGCGAGCCGGTGTCGGCGGTCCAGACCGAACTCCGCGAGACGACTCGGCTCGTCCACGAGCGCGACGCGCTCCCGGTCTTCCTCGGCGGCGACAACTCCCTGACCTACCCGAACGTCGCGCCGCTGCTCGAGTCGGGTACCGTCGGCGTCATCAACTTCGACGCCCACCTCGACGTCCGCGCGGTCGACGGCGAGCCCACGAGCGGGACGCCGTACCGACAGCTCCTCGAGGACGGCCTCGACGGCTACGCCTGCGTCGGCGCTCGACACTTCGAGACCTCCACCGCGTACCACGATTTCCTCCACGAGCGCGGGGGAGAGGTCGTTACCGCCGAAGAGGTGGGCGACGACGTCGTCGCGGCTGCGGATCGAGCTCTCGAGATCGTCGGCGACGTCGACGCCCTCTACGTCAGCGTCGACTGTGACGTCCTCGACGCGAGCGCTGCACCCGGCGTGAGCGCACCGACGCCGGGCGGACTGCGTACTCGGGAGCTGTTCCGACTGCTACGGCTGCTCGCGAGCGACGACCGGGTTGCCGGCTTCGAAATCGTCGAGTGCGCTCCGCCGCTGGATCGAGAGGGGCTGACGGCCGACGCGGCGGCTCGTGCGATCGCGCACTTCCTCGCGGGGTACATGGAGGGACGACGATGAGCGGGCCAGCCGAGGACGCCGACTCCAGGACGGACAGCGCGAACGGCGATACCTGCGTCGTCTACGGCATCGACGAACTCGTCGTCGGACCCTCGAGGAACGAGTCCGACGACACACCCCTCGAGATCCGCGAGGACGCCGCCCTCGTCGCGGTCGACGGCGAGGTCATCGCCGTCGGCTCGAGCGAGGACGTGACCCGCGAGTATCCGCCCGAGAACGCCGAGACGGCGATCGACGCCGACGGGCGGGCGGTCGTCCCCGGCTTCGTCGATCCCCACACGCACGCCGTCTTCGCCGGGGATCGGTCCGACGAGTTCGAGGCGAAGTTACGAGGGAAGGAGTACCAGGAGATCCTCGCCGAGGGCGGCGGCATCCTCCGGACCGTCCGAGCGGTCCGGGAGGCGAGCGACGACCAGTTAGTCGCGAACCTCACTGGGCACCTCGAGACGATGCTCGCCCACGGGACGACGACCGTCGAGGTCAAGTCGGGGTACGGACTCGACACCGAGACCGAACTTCGACAGCTCGAGGCGATCGACCGCGCCGACGCCGCCCAGCCGGTCGACCTCGTGGCGACGTTCATGGGCGCCCATGCGGTCCCCAATGACCGGGAGGCAGAGGGCTACGTCGACGAGGTCGTCGAGGAGCAGCTTCCCGCGATCGCCAACCAGGGGATCGCGACCTTTTGCGACGTCTTCTGCGAGGAGGGTGTCTTCGACGTCGCCCAGTCGCGACGGGTGCTCGAGGCGGGACTCGAACACGGCCTCACCCCGAAGGTCCACGCCGAGGAGTTCGTTCGCCTCGGCGGGGCGGAGCTTGCGGCCGAACTCGGTGCTGCGAGTGCCGACCACCTGCTGCACGCCAACGAGGACGACGTCGAGGCGCTAGTCGAGAACGGAGTCGTGCCCGTCCTGTTACCCGGAACCGCGTTCGGTCTCGGCGAGGCCTACGCCGACGCGCGGGCGTTCCTCGAGGCCGGCGCGCCCGTCGCGCTGGCGACCGATTTCAACCCGAACTGTCATTCGCGGAGTATGGAGTTCACGCAGACCCTCGGCGCGGTCGAGATGGGGATGACGCCCGCGGAGGCGCTGCTCGCGTCGACACACAGCGCCGCGCTGGCGCTCGACCTCGAGGACGGAACGGGGACGCTGCGGGAGGGTGCGCCGGCCGACGCCGTCGTGCTCGAGGCGCCGTCGTTCGCCCACCTCGCCTACCGGTTTGACACGACGGCCGTCGATGTGGTGGTCAAGGCCGGGGAGGTGGTCGTCGAATGACGGTCGCGAGTATCACAATGGCTCCGACCGCAACCACGCCGGGACCGATCGAACCGAAACCGCAGGAAAGCGCCTCAGTAAGTGATGACTTCGTAGCCGTCGCTGACGAGCGAGTGGATGCTCGGATGCCCCTCGTACTCGTCGGCCGGCTCGGCCTCGCTCGCCTCAACCTCGTCCTCGACGTCGTAGGCGCCCGCGCAGTAGTCACAGACCTGCGCGTGCTCGGCGACCTGCGCGTACAGCGCGTGGTAGTCGTGGTCCTCGTCCTCGAGTTCGCCGACCCACTGGGTGCCGGCGCCGTCGAAGAGGATCTCGACGTCGTCGCCGGCGTCGTCGAACTCCTTCGCTGTCTGGAGGGCGTTGACGACGCGGCCGAGGTCGGACGCCGATTCGGTTCCTGCGAGCACGACGATTGCTGCGTCTGGCATACGACCAGCACTCGGGAGTCCGCACGTATTTCCGTTGGGCGCTCGTGTGCGGGCCGCCCACTGGCGATGGCCGCGGGAGGTGGTCGCCGATGACCGTCGTGCTCGACGGCGAGTCGCTGTCCCCGGAGGACGTCGCCGCGGTGGCGCGCGACGATGCCCGGCTCGAGATCGACGAAGCGGCCCGAGAGCGACTCAGGGAGTCCCGCGCCCGCGTCGAGGACGTCATCGAGAGCGGCGAGGCCGTCTACGGGCTCAACACCGGATTCGGCGAGCTGGTCGACGAACGCATCCCGCCCGAGGAGATCGAACAGCTCCAGACGAACCTGCTGCGCAGCCACGCCGCCGGAGCGGGTCGCGAACTCGAGCGCGAGGAGGTCCGTGCGATGCTAGTCGCCCGGATCAACGCCCTCGTGACGGGCTACTCGGGGATTCGCGAAACCGTCGTCGACCACCTCGTCGCGATCTGTAACGAAGGGGTCCATCCGGTCGTCAGGTCCCGTGGCAGTCTCGGCGCCAGCGGCGACCTCGCGCCGCTCGCACACATGTCGCTGGTGCTGATCGGCGAGGGCGAAGCGGTCGTCGAGGGATCGAACGAGGAGGGCGGTAAGCGGTGCTCCGGCGCCGACGCCCTTGCCGAGATCGGCCTCGAGCCCCTCTCCCTGCAGCCCAAGGAGGGGCTCGCGCTCATCAACGGCACCCAGCTGACCGCCGGCCTGGCTGCGCTCGCGGTCGTCGACGGAGAACGGCTCGTGCGCGGTGCGGACGCGGCGGGCGCGCTGACGATCGAAACTTCCCTCGGAACGACGGCGACGGCCGCTCGAGCGATTCACGAGGCCCGGCCGCACACGGGCCAGCTCGAGAGTGCGCGCGAAGTTCGACGACTCACCGCCGGCAGCGAGATCGTCGAGGCCCACCGCAACTGCGACCGGGTGCAGGACGCCTACTCGCTGCGGTGTCTCCCGCAGGTTCACGGCGCCGTTCGGGACGCCCTGAGCCACCTTCGGGACGCCGTCTCCATCGAACTCAACAGCGCAACGGACAACCCACTGGTGTTCGCGGGCGACCGCGTCGACGACCGTGCGTCGGGCACCGAACGCGCGGCGATCCTCTCGGGCGGCAACTTCCACGGCGCGCCGCTGGCGCTGCGCCTCGAGTACGCCCGTCTCGCGCTGACCGACCTGGCGGCGATCAGCGAGCGACGGATCGACCGCCTGCTAAATCCCAACCTGCAGGAACCCCATCTCCCGCCGTTTCTCGCCGCCGACAGCGGCGTCGAGTCGGGGTATATGATCGCCCAGTACACCGCGGCGGCACTGCTCAACGAGCTGCGCTCGATTGGCGCCGCCTCCGCCGACAACACGCCAGTCAGCGGCGGCCAGGAGGATCACGTCAGCATGAGCGGCCAGTCCGCGCTCAACGCTCGGCGGGCCGTCGAGAACGCTACGCAGGTCGTCGCAGCCGAATTCGTCTGTGGCGCCCAGGCCGCCGACTACGTCGACGACGCCTTCGAGACCGACGAGCCGCTGTCGCTCGGCGTCGGGACGAGCGCCGTCTACGACTTGGTTCGGGAGGTCGTCCCGTCGCTCGAGGCGGATCGGCCGGTTCACACCGACGTCGATCGGGTCGCGACACTGCTCGAGCGAGGGCTGCTCGACGAGACGATCGAGCGCGCCACCGGCGACTCGCCGTCGATCGACGACGACTAATCGTCATAGACCGACGGCGCAACCCTCGTCCCGTCGGTCGATTTGCGCACTGTTATCCCGCTCGAGCACCTACCCGAACCCGCCTTCGTTGGTCGAAGGCACCGGCACGACGGGGACCGTTCGAAACACCACCACCTACCGTTTCCCTCGCCGCCGGTTTCTATACAGTGCCGCCGCTCTCCTCGAAGAGTTCGCCCAGAACCGTCTTCAGCCCCTTCCGGAGGTGCTGGTGCATCGTCGGCGGCGAGACGTCCATCGCCTCCGCGATCTCCTCGCCCGTACTCTCCCGTGGCCAGTCGAAGAAGCCGCTGTAGTAGGCCAGCCGAAGCGTCGTGAGCTGTCGGTCCGTCAGCTTACCGAACACGTCGTCGCGGCGCTCGGCGGCGGTTCTGACCGGGTGGTCGACTTCCCGACGCGCCTCGAGTTTGGTGTCCTCGTAGACGAACTTCAGCGCCTCGGCGACCTCGCGGACGTCGGCGTCTCGAGGGACTTCGATCAGAAGGGACGCGGAGCCGTTCTCGACGACGATGTCCCGGATCGTCGCACCGTGGTGGGCGAGCGTGCGGACGCCCGACTCCCCCATTCGGATCTCGAGCGTGCAGCTGTCGGTGCCGTCGTAGATGAGCCGACACTCCTCGATGGAGTCGTGATCCTCGGCCTCCTCGAGGACGGTTTCGCCGTCGAGCCCGTCGACGGTCACGTACTGGAAGATCCGACCGTCGGCGGTCGAGCCCGCCCACTCGAGCGCGATCGTACAGTCGTACTCCGTCGTCAGGTCGAACGCGAGCGTCTCGCCGCCGTCGATCCGGAACTCGAGTTCGAGGACGGTGTCGGAAAACAGCAGCTGGCGGTTCTTGACGGCACTGATGGTGAAGCCGGTCGTCTCGCCGAGTAGCTGGAACCCGCTTCGCTCGCTCTCGCTGAAGGTGTCGTTTCGGTTCGCGACGACGGCGAGGACGCCGTAGGTCGTCCCGCCGTGGCTGATCGGGACGACGACCGCCGCGTCGATCCCGTCCGCGCGGGCCGCCTCGCGAAGCTCCTCGGGAACCGAGTCGTCGCCGAGCACGTCGTCTATCACCTGAATCTCGCCGCTTCTGACGGCGTGCTGGGCCGGTCGCTGGTCCTCGGGGTCGCAGCTCTCGACGGCCTCGAGGTAGGTCTCGGCCGTCCCGGCGCCGGTCCGATACGAGAGTTCACCCTCGCCCGTCCGTTCGGCGATCCAGGCGCCGCAGTACAGCTCCGACTCGACGAGCTGTTCGCAGACCTTCCGTTCGATGGCCGCCTGGGTCGGCGCCTCGACGAGGGTCTCGATCACTTGCCGGACAACCTGATTGATCCGGTTGACCGTCTCGAGGCGGTCCTGACGGGATTGCAGCCGTCGTTCGCGTTGGGCCCGCTCGGTGATATCCCTGGCCAGCCAGACGACCGCGCGCTGGCCGTCGATCCGTCGCTCGATGGGGACGACCCGCGCCTCGTACCGGCGCCAGCCCTCGGTCGTATCGGCGCCGTACTCGATGGACTGAATCGCGCCGGTTTCGATCGCCCGCTCGAGACACGACTGCAGTCGTTCGGCGACGTCCGCGGGAAACACCGACTCGAGGGACTTGCCGACGAGTTCGCCGGCCGCAGTCGTGTACAGCGTCGCCGTATCCGGGCGAACCTTCGACTCGAGGTAGGTGCCGTCCTCCCCGATGACGAACGCCTCGTCGGGGAGCTCGTTCGCCAGGATGCGGTGGTACTCTGCGGTCTCGTCGGCCGGGAGCTCGGTGATCGCATCGATAATCCGGTTGACCTTCGCCTCGGGCTCGTCGGCCGTGACGTACTCGGTCGCACCCGCTCGCAGCGCCGCCGCTGCGGTGTGTTCGTCTCCCTTGGCGGGCGCAACGACGACCGGTGTCGCCTGGGTTGCCGACTGCACTCGAGCGAGAACGGACCGAATCGTCGCCGGATCGTCGGCCTCGAGGACGATTCCGGAGGGGACCTCGCCCTCACTGGCTGTCTCCCGGAGCGACTCGAGCGCTCGATCGGGGGGGATCGTTCGGACATCGAACGAAGCGACTGTCTCGATCGCCGCCGACAGTTCGCTATCGGGCGATTCGGTGATCAGGGCGACCGTGGCGTCGTTGGTTACGTCTTGCATGGCGTCTCGGTTCTCCACGCGGTTGCGTACTCGAAGAGAGTCATCGGGCAGCGATGTAAGTGCTTGCCATTCGCACCACTCATAGCCGGGAGAAGTCGTCTCGACCGACCACGATCGACGGCTCGGTCAGGAGAAGTCGAGCTGCGGGGATTTCGTCGGTTTAGAGTTCGCCCTGTTCCTTGAGATCCTCGATGATGTCGTCGACGAACGCCTCGGGGTTCTCGTAGGGGAAATCCCCGCCCGAGGTTTTGGTGTTGAGCTCCATCGCGGTCATCGAGAAGTCGCCCGATTCGAACTTCGTTCCGGGGCCGTTCGGGAGGGCCGGAACGAGGTCCATCGGGCTCGAGATGGGGTAGTCTGCGCCTTCGAACGCGTCGATCATCTGGTTACGGAGTTCGGATTCGTCTGCCATCGCGTCCCCCTATTGCGGATGATAAATAATAAACCTGTTGTGAACTCCAAGCAGCCGACTGCGCGTTCGTTTCTCGACGCCCGAAACAGTAATGAGTCGCCGGTATGAAGAGTTTCGGTATGGCGAAAGATACCGTCAGATATCCGGACGCGGTCGTCGATCAGATCGACGCCCTCGTCGACGACGGTATGTTCGAGAGCAAGTCCGAGTTCTACCGCTTCTCCGCGGAGTACGTGCTCACCCTCGTCGATCCGGACCACGACGTCGAGACGTTCAACTTCGACGAGATCAAGGCCGAACTCGACATCCCGGAGGAGACCGAGTCCGCCGCCGACGGCGGCACCCGCTTCCTCGAGGCGGTCATCACCGTCCGCAAACACGGACTCCGTGGCGACTACGAGGCGGCCGAGCAGTTCATCGATGACCACTACGAGCCGACCGAACAGGAGTGTCTCGTGCTCGAGGAGCTACTCGGCACCTATCGCACGTAGTCTCGTTACGTCTCGAACGGCGCACCCAGTTTCTCGAGTGCGACGTTCTCGGCGACCAGCGACGCGGCCCGATCCGCGGGGCGTCGTCCGCCCGTTCCGTCCTCGGCCGATCCGCCGTCGGGGCGGTTGATCCCCGCCGAGTCCGCGACGGCCTCGAGAAACGCCTCCCGAACGGGCGCCGAATCGAACAGTCCGTGGAGGTAGGTTCCCAGCACTGAGCCGCGAGCCGCGCCGGTCTCGCCGAGCGGTCGCTCGACCGCCTCGAGCGCCCGCGTGCGGCCGGCGTGGATCTCGTACCCCCGGGCCGTCGCGCCGTCGGCACCCGCGAGCAGCGGCGAGCCCGAGCCGTCGACGGTCACGGCGGTGCGCTCGAGGCGTTTTTCGGGTTCGAAACGAGTCTCGACCGAAAGCAGACCCAGCCCTTCGAGGACGTCCTCGTCGCCGACGCCCTCGAGCGCGGCGTTCGTGATCCGCTCGCCCAGTAGCTGGTAGCCGCCACAGAGGCCGACGACCGGGCCCGAGAACCGCTCGAGGGCCGGACCGACGGGCGACGCCCGGAGCGCCCGCAGGTCGTCGACGGTGTTTTTCGTTCCGGGGAGGACGACCGCGTCCGCGTCGGCCAGGGGATTCGGATCCACGTCCTCCCCGCTCTCCTCGAGGGGAACGAACTCGACCGAGACGCCGGGCTCGGCCGAAAGCGCCTCGAGGTCGGTCGCGTTCGAGAGCCGCGGAAGTCGAGGCACCGCGATCGTCAGTCGCCGCTCTGCGGGGACGCCGTCGTCGTCGCCGAGAACGCCCCGCTCGCCCGGTCCTGGCAGTCCGACGCTGTCCTCCTCGGGCAGCCCTGGATCGTCGTAGGGGAGCACGCCAAGGATCGGAACCCCGGTTCGGGACTCGATCTCCTCAATGCCGGGCTCGAGCAGCGCGGGATCGCCCCGGAACTTCGTGATAACGGCGCCGACGACCCGTTCGCGGATATCGTCGGGCAGCAGTTCGATCGTGCCATAGAGGCTCGCGAAGGCCCCGCCGCGCTCGATGTCGACCAGTAGGAGAACGTCGGCGTTGGCGAAGCGGGCTGTCTCGAGGTTCGCCAGATCCCGATCGTGGAGGTTGATCTCGGCGATGCTGCCCGCACCCTCGGCGACGATCACGTCGTGGTCGGCGGCCAGTCGGCGGTGAGCCGCGACGGCCGCCTCGCGGGCCTCGTGCCAGTATTCCTCGTAGTAACTGCCTGCGGGAACGTGCTCGCGGGCCCGACCCTCGACGACGAGCTGGCTCTCGCCGTCCCCGCGGGGCTTGAGCAGAACGGGGTTGCAGTCGGTCGTCGGCGCGATTCGTGCCGCTCGAGCCTGAACGAACTGGGAGACGCCGATCTCGCCCCATCGGTCGTTCCCGTCGCTCGTCCCGTCTCCGTCCGAGTCGTCGTTCGTCTCCGGACGGACCACGACCCGGGCGTTGTTACTCATGTTCTGTGCCTTGTATGGCGCGACCGAGACGCCCCGGTCGGTAAGGTGTCGACAGAGGCCCGCGACCACGGTCGACTTGCCGACGTGGCTCGCGGTGCCGGCGACGAGAAGCGTCCGCGTCATTGCTCCGAACTCGAGCGGGGCAGGGTATCGTCCTGTTGGTTCGAGCGATTACTCCTCGCTGTCCTCGTCGGCTTCCTCCCCGCGGTGTCCGCTGCCGTCGAAGGTGACCTCTTCCTCCGGATGTGGCTCGATGTGGCTCAGGATCTCGTGGGGAACGTAGCCGATGTTGTACCCCTCCTCGTTGTGGAGGACGACACCCTGTTCGTACTCCCGGAAGTCGAAGCAGTTGATCTCCTCGTAGGCGTTGCCCGGTTTGTAGACGACCTTCATACGTCTCACATTGCACGGGTTTCGGGTTTTCCCTCCCCTTGCAGTCGAAAGGCGCTTTCGACGCTTCTGACAGGTTCTCGAATTGACGGGATCGAATCCGATCAGTGACTGCCGTTCTGACCCGTACGGATTATTGGAAGTCGTCTCCCGCACAACCGCGGGCCATCTCGCGGTTACGCCGGTAGATCGTTTCGGCAGACCGTCTCACCCCTCGAGGAACGACTCGACCTCTCGAAGCAGCTGGTCGCGGTCGTCGATGAGCGGCGAGTGGCCACAGCCCGCCAGCTCGACGAACGTCGCGGTCTCACCAAGGTCCGCGAGCGTCTCCTCGATCATCGCCTCGGTGATGACCAGGTCGTCCTCGCCGCGCAGGACGAGGGTGTCGGCCTCGACGTCGGAGGCCCGTCCGGAGCCCTCCACGATGCCGTTGTGCTCGTCGCTCATGTTGAACCGCGTGAGGGCGTAGTCGACGTCGACGAGGTTTCGCTGGGTGAACATGTCCGCGACGTACTCGTCGTAGCGCTCGGGGTCGGGTTCGTCGTTGACGTAGATGAGCTGGTTCCAGATCGCTTTCATCGTCGCCACGTCCTCGCGCTCGTAGGCCTCGAGGACGGGCGCGACCTGGACGGGGTCGGCTGCGATCTCCTCGCGAGTCGTCAGCACCTCGTCGGTCGGATTCCCGTTCTCGTCCTTTCGGTAGATCGGGTAGCCGCGCGTGCTGGCGGGCGCGAGCAGAACGAGTTTTCGTACTCGGTCGGGATGGGTCGCGGCGTACTCCATCGCGACCCCGCCGCCGGTCGACCACCCCCAGAGGTGGAACCGCTCGAGGCCGAGTTCGTCGACGAACAGCGCGAGGTCCCCCGCGAAGTCCGCGAGCGAGTCGATCGGCTCCTCGTAGCTCGACTCGCCGAACCCGCGCATGTCCATCGCGTACAGCGCGTAGCGGTCGTCCATCGCCTCGAGGACGACGTCCCAGTGTTTCGAGGAGGTCATGTTGCCGTGTAACAGGACGACCGGAATCGACCCGCCGTCGCGTTCGCGGTAGCCGATCGTCTCGCCGTTCGGGAGGTCGACGGTCTCGAGGGTGACTGTCATATGCTGCTACTGTGCGATCGACAACATAAGTACACTGGCGGCGCTCGAGGAGGCGGCGTCGTTATTACGATTCATAGTCCCGTGCGATCGGCAGACGGCGAGGGCTCAGTACTCCGTTCCCTGCCGCGCGCGCTGGCCGTCCTCGATCGGATGGCGAACCTTCCGGACGTTCGTGATCAGGTCCGCGCGGTCCTCGAGGTACGTCGGTTCCTCGTGGCTGCCCGACAACACCAGCTCGAGGTCGTCGGGTTTGGCGTCGATCAGCTCGCGGACGTCGTCCTCGCCGATCAGCCCGCGGTCGGCTGCGTACAGCACCTCGTCGAGGATCAGCATATGGACCCCCGACTCGGGATCGGCTGCGAGGTCAAGCGGTGCCGAGAGGTCGGCGTCGTCTGCCGCCGCGAGTAGCTCGCGGGCGCGTTCGAGGCCCGCTTCGGCCTCCGCCTGGTGGTCGGCGTCCTCGCTGCCGTCGGCCATCCCGTGCCAGCCGTAGTGACCGAGGTTCTCGTAGCTCATCCCCGGCAGCGCCTCGATCGCGTTGTACTCGCCGCGAACGGCGTCGACGCTCGAGGCGCCGCCCTTCATGAACTGAAGCAGGTGGACGCGGTAGCCGTGGCCGGCCGCACGCATTCCCATCCCGAGCGCGGCGGTCGTCTTCCCCTTCCCGTCGCCCCACCAGACCTGGACGAGCCCGAACTCCTCGGGCGCCGCGGGTTCGATGCGTTCGGCTTCGGGAGTTCGACCCCCTCCCGGCGTGCTCTCGAGAACGTTCTCAGAGTCGTCGCTCATACGCTGGCTCTGGAGCGCCGGCTACATGTAGCTACCACATCCAGGATAGCCGACCAAACGTGTCTTTAGGCTTCGCTTCCAAGTCGGGTGTACCCGTATGCCACTCGAGTTCTCCTCGTCGGACGACGCCCCTTCGCGCGAGCACGTCTTCGGCGTGCTAACCGACGACGACTGTCGGGCGATCATCGCGACGCTCGAGGAGCCACGGACGGTCGCGGAGACCGCCGAGGAGATCGACCGTCCCCTCTCGACGACCTACCGGAAGCTCGATCGACTGACCGAGGCAGGACTGGTCAGGGAGACGGTCGGGGTCGGCCGGAGCCGAAGCCGAAAATCCCGGTACGTCGCGGACTTCGATCGGGTCGCGATCGGGCTCGACGACGACCGATCGCTCCGCGTCGACGTCGAGAACTCGAGCAACCCGCTGGTTGGCCTCTGGACGCAGGATTCGTAAACCGATCGAGTACCGTTTCGAACGACTTCGGAGAGAGTCATCGCTCGCCCGAGACCACTCGCCCGTCGCGGAGCGTGACCACTCGGTCGGCCACGGCGAGGGTCTCGGCGTCGTGAGAGGCGACCAGCGTCGCCCGGCCCCGGCCGATATCGGTCAGCGCCTCGAGCACCGTCTCGCCGGTTGCAGTATCTAGCTCGCCGGTCGGCTCGTCGGCGACGATCACGTCGGGATCGGTCGCCAGCGCCCGCGCGATCGCGACCCGCTGTCGCTCGCCCCCGCTCAGTTCGCCCGGGAGGTGCGTTACCCGGTTCTCGAGGCCGACCCGCTCGAGCAGTCGCCTCGCTCGCTCGCGACGTCGCCCCTTCGGAACGCCGGCCTGCACCAGCGGAAGCGCGACGTTCGCCCGCGCGGACAGCGCGGGGAGGAGGTGAAACCGCTGGAAGACGATCCCGACGCGTTCGCGCCGGAGACGGGTCCGCCGCCGGTCCGACAGCGCCGCCACATCGGTTCCGTGTAGCGCGACCGTCCCCGCCGTCGGCACCAACAGCCCGGCGACGGCGTGGAGGATCGTCGACTTCCCGCTCCCGCTCGGTCCCTCGAGGCCGACGATCTCGCCGGCCTCGACCGACAGTGAGACGTCCTCGAGTGCCGTCACCGTTCGATCCGACCGGGAGCGGAATCCGCCCCCGCTCCCGGTCCCGTACTCGTGGCTCACGCCCTCGAGCCGAACGGCCGCCGTCGGTTCGCTCTCATCGGCGCGGTTCGGTGTCGGTGACGCGGTCTCTCGAAGCGCTCGGTTGCTGATCGTCACGGAGTTTCGTCGGAGTCGACGGCGCCGCGGCGCATTGTTTCGGTGCGGTTTCTGTATCGCAAGGAGTGGTTTACGACTCGGCGTCCGACTCGATCTCCGTACCGGCCACCGGACGGACGGTGGCACCGCTCTCCGGTGTTTGAGCGGACAGCCGCCGGTATCGAGCCGAAGGCTCCCCCTACTCGTTGAGACGAGTGGCTTCGAGAACGGAACGGGCGGACGCGACGCTACGGGCTGTAGCCCGGCGACTGGACCTCGATCGTCTCGGAGACGTTCTCGAGCTGCTCGCCGATGGTCGCCACGAAGTCATCGACTGGCCGTGCGGTTACGACGTCTTCCGGACCGAGTTTGTCGACTGGCATATGGGTCGACTCACGCCGCCAGTCCTTGTGACGCCACGGCATTCGAGTAGGCGCAAGACCGACGCGGTACGGTGCGGCTGGCGGCCCTCTGTTTCCGGCGGCTGACCGGCGAGATACGTCGGATCGGACGGCCGGATGCTGCGGGGGTAGTGCTTACGGTTGGTGGGTGCCTAGCCGAACCATGCGAGTCCCAAAACAGCTCCGAGACGGTCACACCGAGGATGCGGTCGTCCGCGAAATCGAGGACGAGAACGGCAACGTGATCACCGTCGACTTCGGCTCCGACGCCGCCGACATGTCCGTCGACGTCGTCGACGAGACGGTGATCGTCGTCATGGACAATCGGCAGTTCCAGTTCGATCTGCCCGCCGGCGCGACCGAGGTGTCCGCGAACAACGGGATCCTAACGATCTCCGAGTGACGGGCTGCGGACGGTCGGCGTCTCCCCGAGCGACCGCGTCGCTCGAGTTTCATACGGTTTACTGGAGCCATTTCCGGCGTAACCGCGACCGGGCGGCGGTTACGCCGGCAAATCGGTACAGCAATCCGTATCAGTTCTCGGGCGTCGCCTTCGCGGCGAACTTTTCACGGACCTTCTCGACCTTCGGCGCCGCGTGCATCGAGCAGTAGGCGTCGTTGGGATTCTTCTCGAAGTAGTTCTGATGGTACTCCTCGGCCTCGTAAAAGGTGTCGAGCGGCTCGATCTCGGTGACGATCCCCTCGTAGAGCCCCTCCTTTTCGAGCTCCTCGGCGAAGGCTCGAGCGGTCTCGAGCTGGTTGTCGTCGTGGGCGTAGATCGCCGAGCGGTACTGGCTGCCGATGTCGGGACCCTCGCGGTCCTTCGTGGTCGGGTCGTGGATCGTAAAGAAGACCTCAAGCAGGTCCTCGTAGGCGACCGTCTCGGGATCGTACTCGAGCTGGACGACCTCCGCGTGGCCCGTCGACCCCGAACAGACCGCCCTGTAGGTCGGGTTCTCGGTGTGACCGCCGGCGTACCCCGAGGTCACGGATTCGACGCCCTCGAGCTGCTCGAAGGCCGCTTCGACACACCAGAAACAGCCGCCGCCGAACGTGGCTCGTTCCATGGACGGTCGTAGGGAACGAGCGCGCAAAGACCTGACGGGACCCCGTTAGCGCTCGGCCGTCCGCCAGGTCAGCAGCGCTCCCTCGCCGACGCGCTCGAGGCCCTCGAGCTCGAGGGTGGGAAACTCCGCGACGAACCCCTCGCCGTCGGCCAGCGTCGGGGCGTCCCGTCCGCCGATGACCTTCGGGCCGACGAACACCCGCAGTTCGTCGACGAGCCCGACCTCGAACAGCGAGAAGATGAGTTCGCCCCCGCCCTCGACCATGATCCGATCGAGGCCCTGGCCCTGCAGCGTCGCGAACGTCCGGAGGAGGTCGACGCGGTCGTCGCCGGCCGTGATCAACTCGGCGCGATTCGAGAGGTCCATTCGGTCGTCGATCGTCGCCCGCTCGCTCGTACAGACGTAGGTTGTCGCGGCATCGTCGAGGACGGCCGCGTCCAGCGGGGTCCGCCCTGTCGAGTCGACGACCACGCGGGCGGGGTGCGCGGGCTCGCCGCGGTCGCGTCGGTCGGCGATCAGCGACTCCTCTTTGACGGTGAGGTGGGGGTCGTCGGCAAGGACGGTGCCGACGCCGACGACGACGGCGTCGCTGTCGGCCCGGAGGCGGTCCATCCGCGCGAAGTCCTCGTCGCCGCTGATGGCGATCTGTTCGCGGCGTCTCGAGGAGAGCTTCCCGTCCGCGCTCATGGCGGCGTTGACGACGACGTGCATACCTCCTGTGGGAGGCGGCTCCTAAAGAAGGCGCGGGTGAGCGTGGCGGAGCGCTCGAGGGGGTAGATAGTGAGGGTGCGTGAGGTACAATAGGTGCCTGAGCCAGCTACTTCATCTAGCTTAGGTGGGCCAGGTACAATAGGCGAGCCGAGCGTTGGGTTAGCTGGGATCGGTTCGAGGGGTACCACGAGACCGAAGAGCAGGCGGATGAATTCGAGGTGAAGATCGAGGAGACCGACGATCTGACCGACAAAGAGATCGAAACCGTCGAGGAGACGGTCGGCGAGCGACGCCGAAACGCTTACTCTCGTTCCCACCGTCCGTGGGAGTATGCCGACGGTAGACTCGAAGGGGCGGATCGTCCTCCCGAAGGAGGTCCGAGAGCGGTTCGACATCGAGCCTGGAACCGAGGTGGAGGTTAGCACCGAGGACGGGAAGGTAGTCGTCGAACCCGAGACCGATCCAGAGGTGGTCCTCGAGCGACTGGATGCGCTCGTCGAGGAGGCCACAGCCGACCGGACCCGACGCGACTACGAGGATCTCGACGCCCTCGCCAGGGACCACGCGGAGACGATTCGCCGACAGGCCCAACGAGTAGACGACGATGGAGAGTGACGGACCGTACCTCTTCGACGTCGGCGTCGTCGCCCTCGCCCACGCCGGAACGCCGGTCAGCGAATCCGCCCTCTCGCCGCTCCGGGACGCGATAACGGGCGAAATCGACGGCGTCGTTCCGTACGCCGCGGTCGTCGGCGCACACCACGTGCTCTCGTCGTACTACGGTTTTTCGAACGAACGGGCGTCGGAACTTATGCGGAACCTGATGGATGCGAGACGCGTCCACTGGTACGACGAGATGCCGGAAGACGTCGTCCGCTCGGGATTCTCGCTCGCCGGTGCGCTGAATATCGAGGGGTGGGACGGCTACTACGCGGAGGTCGCTCGCTCCGAGGGAATCAGCACGATTCTGACGCTCGACGACGACTTCGATGCGGTCGAGACCGTGACGGCAGAGGTCGTCCTCACCCCCGAGGAGTTTGCCACGCTCAACGAGTGCCTTGGATACTGAACCGAGCGCAGTAGGCGAGGCACAGCGCGCTCACACGCCCCGCCGCGGATCGTCGCTCGAGCCAAGCAAAATCCGATACACGACGTACCCCACGAGCAGCGCGAATCCGAACGTGGCGACGGTTTCGGCGAACCAGATGACGGCGTACAGCGCCCGCGTGAGGATCCGGACGGTGACGAGGCCGCCGAAGATCAGGGCGACGAAGGCGAGTCCGCCCAGCGCCGCGCCGATGCGTTCCATACCCGCCGTTCACGAACCGACGGGATGAACGTACCGTTTGCTCGCCGTCTCGAGGGTCACCCACCCGGATTTCACTTCCGGCGCGTTCCGGGAACGCTTTTTAAGCCCCCGACCGAAGTGCCGGTGATGGAACTCGACGATCATGCCGAGGAGCTCGCCTCCGACCTCGGTGTCGACAAAGAGGAGGTCAAATCGGACCTGCAGAACCTGGTGGAGTACAGCGTCCCGGTCGACGAGGCCAAACAGAGCCTGCGCCGGAAGTACGGCGACGGCTCGAGCGGCGGGGGCGGAACCCCCTCGGCGAAGAACGTCGCCGACATCACTCCCGAGGACGGGTCGGTTACCGTCACAGGAACCGTCCTCACGGCGGGCAAGCGCTCGATCCGCTACCAGGGAAGCGACCACGTTATCGTGGAGGGCCAACTGGCCGACGAGACCGGACGGATCGACTACACCGCTTGGGAGGACTTCGGCTTCGAGGCGGGCGACACGATCACCGCGGGCAACGCGGGCGTCCGCGAGTGGGACGGCGAGCCCGAACTCAACGTGGGCGAGAGCACCGCGCTCTCCTTCGAGAGCGACTCCCTCGAAATCTCTGACGAGATTTCCTACGAGATCGGCGGCGAGGCCGAACTCACCGACCTCGAGGCGGGCGACCGGGCCCGAACCCTCGAGGTCGCGGTTCTCGAGTGTGAACGCCGGACGATCGACGGCCGCGACGGCGAGACGGAGATCCTGAGCGGCGTCCTCGGCGACGAGAGCGGCCGACTGCCCTTTACGAACTGGGATCCGGTCCCCGAGATCGAGGAAGGCGCGTCGGTCCGCATCGAGAACGCCTACGTCCAGGAGTTCCGCGGCGTCCCCGAGGTCAACGTCTCGGAGTTCTCGGGAGTCTCCGCGCTCGAGCGAGAGATCGACGTCGGCAGCGACGCGACGACGATGGACGTCGGCGAGGCCGTCCGCACGGGCGGGATCTACGACGTCGAACTCGTTGGCAACGCGCTCGCGATCCGGGACGGCTCGGGACTCATCCAGCGCTGTCCGGAGTGCTATCGCGTGATCCAGAAGGGCCAGTGTCGAACCCACGGCGACGTCGACGGGATCGACGACCTGCGGGTGAAGGCGATCCTCGACGACGGGACGGGGACCGTCACGGCCATCCTCGACGACGAGCTGACACAGCAGGTCTACGGCGGGGACCTCGAGGACGCCCTCGAGGCCGCCCGCGAGGCGATGGATCAGGAGGTCGTCGCCGACGAAATCCGCGAGAACGTCGTCGGCCGCGAGTACCGCGTGCGGGGTCACCTCTCGGTCGACGAGTACGGCGCCAACCTCGATGCCGAGACCTTCGAGGAGAGCGACGACGATCCCGCCGCGCGTGCGTCGGCCTTCCTCGAGGAGGTGGACGCATGAGCGCGAACGACGACGAGAGCAGCGAGGAGATTCCGGGACGGGAGATCGCCTACCGCCTGTTCGCCGCCGAGTACGACGACGCCTCGCTCTCGTACGCCGAAAGCGACGAGGAGCGAGCGCCCAACTACGTGATCACGCCGACGGGTGCGCGGCTCAACCGCGTGTTCGTCGCCGGCACGCTCACCGAGGTCACGTCGGTCAACGACGAGATGGTGCGGGCCCGCGTCGTCGATCCGACGGGCGCGTTCGTCGTCTACGCCGGCCAGTACCAGCCCGACGAGCTGGCGACCCTCGAGTCGATCGAGCCGCCCGCGTTCGTCGCCGTCACCGGGAAGGCCCGAACCTTCCAGCCCGACGACGCCGACCGGGTTTACACCTCGATCCGACCCGAGTCGATCGCGACGGTCGACGCCGACACCCGCGACCGCTGGGTCGTCAGCGCCGCCGAACAGACCCTCGAGCGGATCGGCGCCTACGCGGCCGCGACGAGCCTCGATGCGGACGGCGACGTCCTCGCAGATGCGCTTGCCGAGGAGGGCGTCGAATCCGGCCTCGCCGACGGCATCCCGCTCGCGATGGACCACTATGGGACGACGCCGGACTACCTCGCCGCGCTCCGCGACTGTGCGCTCGAGGCCTGCGAGGTCGTCGCGGGCGAGCGTGACCAAGTGGGCGGCCTCGCGCTCGACCCCGACGGCTCGAGTCCGGAGTACGGTGCGACGTTCGACTCGCTGGCGGCCCTGGGGTCGATCGAGCCCGACGAATCCGCCGTCGCGACCGCTGCCGAGGACGACGCTCCCGACCCCGCCGAGGTAACTGCGGGCGAGGACGAGCCGGAACCGGTGGCGACGGCCACGGCCGACGAGTTCACCGCGAGCGAGGACGTTCCGACCGACGCCGCCGGCGAGGACCCGGCGTTCGACGCCGACGAGTCCGACGCGGTGTCCACCGAGACCGACGCTCCCGACCCGAGCGAGGTAACCGCCGGCGAGGACGAACCGGAGCAGGTGACGACAGCGACGGCCGACGAGTTCGCCGCCGCTGAGGAGGTGCCTGCCGACGCAGAGACGAACGTCGAAGGCGAGACCGACATCGGTAGCGACGACCCGTCCGCAGAACCCGAAGCCGCGACCGAGACCGACGATCTCGAGTTCGACGACGTCGAGGCCGACGAGTTCGGAGCCGACGACGAGCTCGAATCGCCGTCCGCGACCGACGAGAGTGACGACGACGAGCTCGGCGACTTCGACGGCGGCGGGATGTACGAGATGGACGACGACGAGCGCGAACAGCTCGAGGAGGAGTTCGGCGCGGAGTTCGCGACGGGAACGGAGGTCGACGACCCCGGCGAGAACGATATCGATGTCCCCGAGCCGGACACTGACACCGACGCCGGGACTGACGAGGAACTCGGTGAGGCCTCGGACCTCGAGTCGGAGACCGAACCGGATCCCGAGCCCGAACCCGAACCGGAGACGGATGCCGTCTCGAGTGCCGACGAGCCGGACGCCGACAACGAGACCGACACGGACGACGACGAGGAGCCGGCGTCGGTCGACCTCGAGGCGGCAGTCGTCGAGACGATGTCCGAACTGGACGACGGCGACGGCGCGGACCGATCCACGGTCGTCGAAACCGTCGCATCCGAGACCGGCGTCGACGAGGACACCGTCGAGGACGCCATCGAGGAGGCCCTGATGGGCGGGCAGTGTTACGAACCCGCCGACGGAACGCTGAAGGCGATCTGATCGGACGATGGGGGACGACGCGAGCCGCCCGGAGCCGGCCGTCGAACCCGTTCCCGGCGAGCCGGCCGCCGTCGCGACGGTCGGCGACGAGCGCGCGCTGTTGCTCGCGGACTACCACGCCGGCTACGAGGCCGGCCTGCGCGTCGAGCGCGGCGTCGACGTCCCCAGCCAGGCGCCGGACCGCCGCGAACGACTGCTTGCCCTGCTCGAGCGAACCGGCGTCGACCGGCTGGTCGTCCTCGGCGACCTGATGCACTCGATCGGCGACCCCGGCGGCGCCGAGCGCGGCGAGCTCGAGGTGCTGTTCGAGTCGCTCCCGTCGACGGTCGAGGCGACGGTGGTAAAGGGGAACCACGACGGCGGGATCGAGGACTGGGTCGGGGACGCAACGGTGGTTCCGGGCGCCGGAACGGCGATCGGATCGGTCGGCGTCTGTCACGGCCATACCTGGCCCGCGCCGTCAGCCCTCGAGACGGACGTACTTTGTCTGGGCCACGAACACCCCTGCGTGCGCCTCGAGGACGAGGTCGGCGGCAGCCAAGTCGAACCGGTGTGGCTCCGCGGTCGGCTCGATCCCGAACCGTTTCGGGACCGAGCGGAGTACGCGGCCCTCTCCTGGTTCGACGGAGGAACGCCCCCGCGAGTGATCGTGCTGCCGGCGTTCAACGACCTCGTCGGCGGCACGTGGGTGAACGTTCCGGGCCAGTCCTTTCTCTCACCGTTTCTCCCCGACGGGCTCGCGGCGGGCGAGGCGTACCTGCTCGACGGCACCCGACTCGGCCCCTACCGCGACCTCTAGCAACGTCGATCCCAGCGACTGGGAACGCCCGGAACGGGTAGTACCGATCCGCCGCAAACGACCGCTATGAGCGACGCTGCTACCCGAGCGCTCGAGCGCCCGATCCGTCTCGTCGGGACCCGAACGACGACCCTCGACGGGACCGACCTCGCCGCGCTCGAACACCGGAGCCGCGAGATCGAGATCGTCTGTGCCACGGGCGACCGGTTCACCGAACGCTGGCGGGGCGTGCCGATTCCGACCCTGCTCGAGTCGGCTGCGCCCTCGCCGGAGACGACCCACCTGCTCGTCGACTCCCGGGACGGGCTCCGAGCCTGCGTTGCCGTCGAGGACGCCCTCGAGGGGCTGCTCGCGGTTGCGAAGGGCGGCCGACCGCTCTCGACGGTTGGGGACCACGTGACGCGGTTCGTCGCGCCCGGCGTCGACGGCGTCCGGACGGTCAAGGGCGTCGCGCGCGCCGAGGCGGCGACGCTCGCTCCCGGTGAGGATCCCGAGTCATACGAACGATGGGGGGAGTCGGCGGACAAGCACCCCGGCGGCCAGCGCATGTAGGCCGAATCGCCATCCCTCGGCCGCGGAAAGGATGGCGTATGTCGCTCGAAACGTACCGACTCGAGGTCCGAAAGTCAGATGCAGGGCTCGACGCCGACGTCTACGACAGCGAGGAACTGATCGCGGAGTCGACCCACATCTCCTACGACGACTTCGACGTCGAGAGTCCGGATCGCGACAGAGACGTCTCCCGGAGCGAGGAGGTAACGGCCGACGTCACGGAACTCGACGTTCAGGTCCAGCGAGACGACGCCGGCTTCGCGTTCGAACTGCTCGGCGACCGGGAGACGCTGGCGACGGTCCGAGTCGACGACAAGGAGTAGCCGCTCACGCGCGTTCCGTTTTCGATCTGATCTCGTCGCCCTCCCGCCACTGGTAGTAGCGATACTCCTCGCCGTCGACCGCCATCGTGGACACCGTCGCCCGCTCGGGGACGCCGCTCGGGTACGTGTCGTCGTCTCTGTCAGACGGGCGAGATTCCGCCCAGGTCGCCAGCGCGTCAGCGTGATCGGCGACGGACCGGATCGTCTCGGGGTCGGAGTCGGCGAGCGCTTCGAGGACCGTGCGTAGCTCCGGCTCGAGGTCGTCCGGCGGTGTCGGTTTGTCGGACGGCTCCATCGTCGGACCCGTTCGGTCGCGAACGTAAAAAACGCGAAGAATCGATCGTCGGCGGTTCGTCGTCGTCGCTCAGTACTTCTCGAGGTAGCGCTCGAGTTCCCAGTCGGAGACGTCGATGAGGTACTCCTCGAACTCCTGGCGCTTGGCCTCGACGAACTTCTCGGCGATGTGCTCGCCCAGGGCGTCGTAGACGACCTCGTCCTCTTCCAGGGCGTCGACGGCAGCGCTGAGGTTCGACGGCAGCGTCTCGATGCCGTACTCCTCGCGCTTCTGCTCGTCGAAGTCGTAAATGTTTTCGCGAACCGGATCGGGGCAGTCGAGATCGTTCTCGATCCCGTCGAGACCCGCGTGGATCATGGTCGCAATCGCGAGGTAGGGGTTACACGAGGGGTCGGGCGAACGAAGTTCGACGCGCGAGGCGGCGGGAACGCGGGCGGCCGGCTTGCGGATCAGCGACGAGCGGTTACGGTCCGACCAGGCGACGTACACCGGGGCCTCGTAGCCGGGAACGAGACGCTTGTAGCTGTTGACCGTGGGGTTCGCGACGGCCGTGATCGCCGGCGCGTGCTCGAGCAGACCGGCCGTGAACGCGTGGGCCTCGTCGCTCAGGTTGAACTCGTCGTCCTCGTCGTGGAAGGCGTTCTCGCCGTCCTCGGTGAACAGCGAGATGTGGGTGTGCATGCCCGAGCCGTTGACCTTCGGGATCGGTTTCGGCATGAACGTCGCGTGGTAGCCGTGCTGGGCGGCGATCGCCCGGACGACGGTCCGGAACGTTCCGACGTTGTCGGCCGTCGTCAGCGCGTCGTCGTACTCGAAGTTGATCTCGTGTTGACCCTGCGCGACCTCGTGGTGACTCGCCTCGACCTCGAAGCCCATGTCCTCGAGGCCGTAGATGATATCACGGCGAACGTCCTGGGCGAGGTCCTTCGGTGCAAGGTCGAAGTAGCCGCCGTGGTCGTTGGTCTCGGTCGTCGCGTGACCGTCCTCGTCCTCCTCGAACAGGAAGAACTCCGGCTCGGGGGCGGCGTTGACGGTGTACCCCATTTCGTTGGCGCGGTCGAGCGCCTGCTTGAGGACGTACCGCGGATCGCCCTCGAACGGCTCGCCCGTCGAGGTGTCGATCACGTCACAGATCATCCGTGCGGCGGCGCTGTCCTCCTTGTCTCTCCAGGGGAGGACGGCGAACGTCTCGGGGTCGGGCTTGAGGCGCATGTCCGACTCCTGAATGCGGACGAAGCCCTCGATCGAGGAGCCGTCGAAGTAGATCCCTTCGGTGAACGCCTTCTCGGCCTGGCGGGCCGGAACGGAGACGTTCTTCACCGTGCCGAGAATGTCCGTAAACTGCAGGCGAAGGAAGTCGACGCCCTTCGATTCGATCTGCTCCAGTACGTCCTGCTCTGCTGTGGTCAGGTTCCCATCTGACATTTTCTACTCGACTTCTCCAACGGATCCCACTATTAAAGCTCTACTGTTGTGGGCGAATATACTCGAGTCGAAACAGAGTTGGACAATCGTAAATTCAGCCCATCGTCAGACGGGGATCGGGTCGAAAGACGGCGGGGAATCGGAGGGAAAAGCTTCGAACGTCGAACCGATACCGACGATCACCGGTCCTTGCGGTGTTCCGAAGGCCCCATCGAGGCCCGCGCTCCGACGCCGACGCTCGCCCGCCAGACCGAGACCGAGGTCCTGACGACCCGGCTCCACGCCTCGACGGGGCTGGGATCGTCGTTCCCGCGTGGTCGCTCGTCGAGAACAGTTTCGCAGTCCGGACAGACGAGCGCGATCTCCTCGCCTCGCGGGTCGCGAACCCAGTCACCACCGATGGGGCTTGCGTGGTCGCACCTCCAGCAGTATAACATCGTCTTCCGCCCGTCGGGCGGCTTGCGGTCGTGGCTGATACTCATTGCGAGTCAGTAGGGAATCGACGCGTAAAGCCCCTTTTCTCAATGATCGTTCCTTCCACTGATTCGGGCGAATTTGTCACACGAACTCGTCCGTCAGCCGGTTTCTGGGTGACGGACGTTCACACGAATTCGATTCTTCCGCCCGAACGGTCAGCAGGCCTGTCGTTCACGTCGTGTCGACTTCGAGCGTCGACTACCGACGCTACCGGTTTCAGTCCCGAGCGTCTACCCGTGGTATGGACGAGTCAGCGAAACCGGCGCGCCTCGAGGACGGGACCGACCTCGAGGCGTTCGTCGACAAGCACGATGTCGCTCTCGTGGAGTTCTACACGAAGGGCTGCGAGCGGTGCAACGCGATGGTCCCGGTGCTCGGGAACGTCGCTCGCGTCACCGACGTTTCCATCGCTCTCCTCAACCCGGGCAACGACATCACGCTCGTCGATCGGTTCGACATCCGCTCGGTGCCGACGCTCGTGTTGTTCGAAGACGGCGAGGAGATCGGGCGACTCGCCGAGGGATTCGTACAGACTGACGCCGTCGTCTCCTTCCTCGAGGAGCGCGTTCCCGAGACCGTCGCAGAGTGAGGCCGGGAAGCTACGAGTCGTCCTCGGGCTCGAGTTCGTTCGGATCGACCTCGCCCGCGAGATACCGCTCGCCCAGGTCGCTGATGTCGTACATCCCCATCGCGTGTTTCGTTACGAGCCCGTACTTTGCGAGTTCGCGACACCGGTAGGCAACCTGGGGGGCGCGGGGCTCGACTTCCTCGGCGAGCTGGTCGGGCATGAAGAGCTCCTCGTCCTGGAGCAGTCGGAGGAGCTCCTCGTCGACCGGATGCATCCATTCTGGGCTGTCGTCGGTCATCGCTATCTCGAGATCGGTCGCCGAAGGCGGTAAATGGTACGGAGTTCCCCGTCGCCGATCGAGCGAACTCGAGGGCGGCTGCGTGTGGCGTGGGTTTCGGACCGGGACTACGGACGTCGAGAGACCGCAACGGCGATCGCAGCCAGCGCGACCACGGCGGCGCTGACGCCGAAGCCGGGCAGTCCGTCGGCGTCGTCGCCAGTGCCGTTGTCGCTCGAGTCGTCGTCGTCAGTTCCGTTGTCGCCCGCCGCGTCGTCTCCGTTGACACCGTCGTCGTCGCCGGCATCGTCCTCGGACGACTCGTTCGACTCGGAGCTGTTCTCCGTGGTCGACTCGGTCCGCTCCTCGGGTTCGTCGCTCGAGTCGTCGACCTCGCCCGCCAGCTGGAGCACGACGACGGCCTGTCCGTGTGAGCCGTCGGTCTTGTACGTCCAGCCGCCGCCCGCTTCCTCGTAGGACTCGGCGTCCTCGAGCGGATCGACGTCGCTGTCCCAGGCCTCGTGTGCCTGCTGGATGTAGCCGGCGACCTCGATGTCGTCGGCGTGGTCGCCGTCGATCTCGACCTCGCCGTACTCGATGGTTCCGTCCTCGGGCTGGCCGTGCATCTCGATGCAGTGGGAGTCCATGTAGCCGTCGCCCTGCGGGAGTTCCGCGTTCGTCCCGAACTGGTCGGCGTCGAGCGGTCGGTCGTAGTTATCGGTCAGTGAGTACTCGACGACCATCGGGTCCGCACCCGAGTGCCACTCGAGTTCGTCGCCGGTCGGTACGGTCGCGGTCGTGTTCGGGACGCTCTCGCCGACGATCGGCTCGCCCGCCTCGTTGAGCAGGGTCACGCAGATCTTCCCCGAGCCGTCCCCGAGGTACGGACTTCGGTACTCGTCCCGGGGATTGATGTAGCTGATCCAGCTTCCGTCGGGTGCGGCCGCCTCGTAGTACTCATCGCCGGGTTCCGGAACCGGCATCTCGGCGGCGGGCTCGGAGACGGTCGTCGTCGACGATTGCACCGCGTTCGTTTCGAGGGCGTCTCCGCTCGAGGCGTCGTCGGAGCCGACGGCGGCGGTCCCGCCGACGAAAAGCGCCGCGGTGAGGACGCCCGCGAGTACTACGAGGACGCCGAGGACGACGACGGTTCGGCCGTTGTGGCTCATCGGCTACCCCCTTCTCGCCGTCCGCTCGATCCCACTTCGGAGTCGATCATCGAACGAGGAAGCATATTCATACGAGATATTCTCGATTTGCTGAATTTCATCTAAACAGATGATATCGGAGATGCCTGTATACTATTCGGTCCCTAAACTGGCCTTAACTGCCTGATACAGCGGGTTAACCGGCTGCTAGCGGGCTTGCTCTCGCGGGCCGAACCGACTTGCCGATACCCCCGATAGAACACTCAATGAGTCTTCGACAGCTTCGCAGAGCGGAGTCGAACGATCAACCGGAGCCATCCGCGGCCGACCGATCGCTCGGCGCTCGAGCCGTCGGGCTGGCGATCGTCGGCGTCGGGGCCGTCCTGGCCGCCGATGCGATCGCCCGGCGTCTCGAGTCGAGCGGGCCGTCCGCCGTCGCCGACCGTGTACGGCACCGTCGGGGGCGGTCGACGCCTCGAGGGGAATCCTCGTCGGAGCGGGCCGACGACGAAGCCGAACCGGTCGACGAGGATCGGCTGAACGCGGACGTCGCCGACGAGCGACGCCCGGGCGAGGCGATCGACAAGTGGGCGACCGAGAACGTTCAGGAGGAGCCGGCGACGCCGGGTGAAATAACGGTCGACGAAGACGTCGCCGAGGAGCTCCGCGAGGAGTGACCGTCGAAATTTCGGACCGCGAGTCGCACGGAGAACGTGGCGCTTATCCGCCCTACGTCCGTAGACGCGCCGATGACTGAGGGAGACGTCGCCGCCTTCACGCACCTCGGCTCGACGGTCCGCGGGGCGCTTTCCGAGCGCGGGTTCTCGACGCCGACGGCACCCCAGCGGCTGGCGATTCCGCCGCTGTCGGCCGGCGAGAACACGCTCGTGATCGCGCCGACCGGGAGCGGCAAGACCGAGACGGCGATGTTGCCCGTCTTCGACCATCTCGTTGCGGACCGTCCCGAGGGGTTCGGGGCGCTCTACGTCACGCCGCTGCGGGCGCTCAACCGCGACATGCGCGAGCGCCTCGAGTGGTGGGGCGAGTACCTCGATCTCGAGGTCGCGGTCCGCCACGGCGACACCACCCAGTACCAGCGGAGCAAGCAGGCCGAGGACCCGCCCGACGTTCTGGTGACGACGCCCGAGACCCTCCAGGCGATGCTCACCGGCGAGCGGCTGCGGGAGGCGCTCGAGGACGTCTCCCACGTCGTGATCGACGAAGTCCACGAGCTCGCGGCCTCGAAACGCGGCGCACAGTTGGCGATCGGACTCGAGCGACTGCACGATCTCGCCGGCAACATGCAGCGGATCGGCCTCTCGGCGACCGTCGGCGATCCCGAATCGGTCGGACAGTTCCTGACGGGCGGTCGGGCCTGCGAGATCCGGGAGATCGATGTCGGGAACAACGTCGACGTAACGGTCCGCAACCCCGAAATCACCGAGGAGGACGAGAACCTGTCCGGCAAGCTCGTTACCGACGCCTCGACGGCGAGTCACGTCCGACTGATCCGGGACCTCGTGGACGAACACGAGTCGACGCTGATCTTCGTCAACACGCGACAGACCGCCGAGGCGCTGGGTTCGCGGTTTACCGAACTCGACTTGCCGATCGGGATCCACCACGGCTCGCTCTCGAAGGAGGCCCGAATCGACGTCGAGGACCGGTTCAAGGCCGGCGAACTCGACGGGCTGCTCTGTACCTCCTCGATGGAGCTGGGGATCGACGTCGGTCGGGTCGACCACGTCATCCAGTATCAGAGTCCCCGGCAGGTCGCCCGCCTGCTCCAGCGGATCGGTCGCGCGGGCCACCGCCAGGACGAGGTCTCGAGCGGGACCATCGTGACGACCCGCCCCGACGACACGTTCGAGGCGCTGTCGATCGCCCGCCGGGCCCGCGACGGCGAGGTCGAACCCGCCGCGATCCACGAGGGCAGCCTCGACGTCGTCGCCAACCAGCTACCGGCGTTCGTCCAGAGCCGCGGCGACACCCGCCTCGAGGAGGCCGTCGAGACGATCACCCGAGCGTACCCGTTCCGGGACGTCACCGAGGAGACGATCCGCGAGATCCTCGGCGAACTGCACCGCAACCGGATCGTCTGGTTCGACGAGAGCGAGGATCGCCTCGAGACCACCGGCGGCACCTGGCAGTACGTCTACGCGAACCTCTCGATGATCCCCGACGAGGAGACCTACGAGGTCCACGACATCGCCTCCGGGGGCCAGATCGGCACCCTGGACGAGCAGTTCGTCGTCAACTTCGCCCAGCCCGGCGAGGTGTTCATCCAGCGCGGCGAGATGTGGCGTATCGCCGAGATCGACGACGACGAGGGCCGGGTGAAGGTGAGCCCGATCGAGGACCCCGCCGGCGAGGTCCCCTCCTGGATCGGCCAGGAGATTCCGGTTCCCGCCGCGGTCGCCGGCGAGGTCGGCGAGATTCGCGCCGTGGCCGAACCGCAGCTCCGGCAGGGTGCCGACGCCGTCGCGGTCGGCCGCGAGCTCGCAGGTCGGTATCCCGCCGACGAGTACACGCTCACCGAGGCCTGCTCGCAGCTCGCAGATCACGTCGAGAGCGAGGCGCCGATGCCGACGGTCGACCGGCTCGTCCTCGAGCGCCAGGGTCGGACGCTCGTCCTCAACGCCCCCTTCGGTCACAAGACGAACGAAACGCTCGGCCGGGTGCTCTCGTCGCTGCTGGGCCAGCAGGCCGGCTCCTCCGTCGGGCTCGAGACCGATCCGTACCGAATCGAACTCGAGGTGCCGACCTCGATCGCGACCAGCGACGTGCTGGCGGTGCTCGAGGACACCGACCCCGACCACGTCGGCACGATCGTCGAACTCGGACTCAAGGGGTCGGACGCGCTGGCCTTCCGGCTCGCCCAGGTCTCGGCGAAGTTCGGCGCGCTCAAGCGCTGGCAGGGCTCCGGTCGGATGTCGAACGGGCGCCTGCTGAAGGCTCTCGAGGACACGCCGATGTACGACGAGTCGATCCGTGAGCTGTTCCACGAGGATCTGGACGTCGCGCACGCGGGACGCGTGCTCGAGGCGATCCAGTCGGACGAACTCGAGCTGGCCACTCATCGCGGCCACACCGCCGTCGGGATGGGGGGTCGCTCGTCCGGAAAGGAGCTGCTCGCACCGGAGAACGCCGACGCGAGCGTGATCGAGACCGTCAGGGAGCGCATCCGTGACGATCGCGTCATCCTGCTGTGTACGCACTGCCACGAGTGGAAGGTGAAGACGAAGGTCCGCCGCGTCGCCGACCAGCCCGAGTGTCCCGACTGTGGTTCGACCCGGATCGCGTCGCTGAACCCGTGGGCCGACGAGGTCGTCCAGGCGGTTCGGGCCGAGGAGAAAGACGAGGAGCAAGAGGAGATGACCAAACGAGCGTTCCACAGCGCCAGTCTGGTCCAGAGCCACGGCAAGCAGGCCGTGATCGCGATGGCCGCCCGCGGGGTCGGTCCGCACAACGCGGCCCGGATCATCAGCAAGCTCCGGGAGAACGAGGCCGACTTCTACCGCGACATCCTCTCGAAGGAACGCGAGTACGCCCGCACGCAGTCGTTCTGGGACTGATCGACCGAGACCCGAACACGACGAACCGGTCGTCCGTTTCCGGCAACGGCCTTATCCGCAAACCGGCATGATTCTCCACCTATGGACTCGGGGCCTCCCGACGAGCCAGTCGACAACGTGACACAGCCGACGCGGCCGACCGGGAGCCGTCTCTCGCTGCTCGAGGCCGCAGACGTACCGAGCGTCCAGCTGGCGAAGTCGGGAACGATCGACGACGTCACCGAGGCATTCGCCTCCCTGTCGGGCTACGACCGCTCGGAACTGATCGGACGGCAGTTCTCGGCGCTTCTCGATGAGGGGAGCGCGTCGCTCGAGAGGACAGTAGCGGAGGGAAACCGGGTATCGCCGTCGACGACGGGTTCACTGCAGACTCGCGCGGAGACCGTCGTCGACGTCGAGATCCGCCTCGAGCGGGTGCCGACGAGCGAGTCCGACTCGGAACCGGGTGCGATCGCGATCGTCGATCCGCGGCCGACGCGGGAAACGACGGCCGAGCCGACCTACGGACGGACGTTCGAGGCGCTCGCCGATGCGCTGCCCGACGGGATCATCGTCCTCGATGCGGACAGCCAGATCCGGTACGCGAACCCCGCAGTCGAGCGGATCCTCGGCTACGACCCCGAAGCGCTCGTCGGCGCGAGCAAGGTCGATATCATCCCGCCCCGGCTCCGCGAGCGCCACCTCGAGGCCCTCAAGCGCTACCTCGAGACCGGGGAACGGAACCTCGACTGGACCTACGTCGAACTCCCGGGTCAGCACCGCGACGGCCACGAGGTCCCCCTCGGGGTCTCGCTCAACGACTTCTTCCACGACGGCGACCGATACTTCGTCGGCCTCTTCCGGGACGTCTCGCCCCGAAAGGAGGTCGAGGAGACGCTGACTGCGAAGGTCGCCCAGCTGGAGTCGGTCGCCTACCTCAGCCGATACGCCCTCGAGAACGGGGACGTCGACGAGCTGCTTGCGAAGGCGACCGACCTCGTCATCGCGGCGCTCGACGTCGAGTGCTGTGCCGTCCTCGAGACCGACGCGACCGGCTCGCGGAGTCACGACGCGAGCTTCCGCGTCCGGGCCACCACCGGCTGCGGCGACGCGCTCACCGAGGGCGAAACTGCGTCGCCGTCGCCGGCCGACTCGCTGGCCGCCGCCGCACGTGACGGGGACGGCCCGATTGCGGTCGAATCGTTCGAGACCGACGATCGCTTCGACGGGACGCCACTGCTGTCGAACCGCGATGTCCGCAGCGGTATCGGTGTCGCTATCGGACCGGCCGCCGACTCGTGGGGTATCCTCGCGGCCTACGACGACCGGCCCCGGGAGTTCGCCGATCACGACGTTGACTTCCTCGACAGCGTCTCGACGATCCTGGCCACCGCCCTCGAGCGTCGGCGCTACGAGCGTCGGCTCAACGAGATGGTTCGGGAGCTCGAGGCCTCGAACGAGCGCCTGGAGCAGTTCGCCTACGCGGCCTCCCACGACCTTCAGGAGCCGTTACGGATGGTCTCGAGCTACCTCGGTCTGATCGAGAGCCGCTACGCGGACGACCTCGACATCGACGGCAAGGAGTTCATCGAGTACGCCGTCGACGGCGCCGACCGAATGCGCGAGATGATCGACGGCCTGCTCGCCTACTCCCGGATCGACTCGCAGGGCGACCCGTTCGAGCCCGTCGACCTCGAGGCCGTCCTCGAGGACGTGCTGACGGACCTGCAGGTGATGATCGAGCGACACGACGCAGAGATCACGGCTGAGTCGCTGCCGACCGTGCAGGGCGACACCAGCCAGCTTCGGCAGTTGCTCCAGAACCTCGTCTCGAACGCGATCGAGTACAGCGGCGACGAGCCGCCCCGCGTCCACGTCGGCGCCGATCGCGCCGGGGACCGGTGGGAGATCGCGGTTCGCGACGAGGGGGTCGGGATCGACCCCGACGAGCAGGAGCGCGTCTTCGAGGTGTTCCAGCGACTACACGGTCACGATGAGTGCGAGGGGACGGGGATCGGGCTCGCGATCTGCCGTCGGATCGTCGAGCGCCACGGCGGGCGAATCCGCGTCGACTCCGGGCCCGGGGAGGGCGCGACGTTTACCTTCACGCTTCCCGCGACGGAATCGTGACCGCGTCGATCGTCCGAACTGTCCGTAACGACCATACGACTCGCTCGCATGGCTCGAGGTATGAACTTCGCTCCCGGGGCCTGGAAGTACGCGCTTCCGCCCCTTCTCGCCGCACCGTTCGCGTTGCTGTTCAGCGTCGCGGCCAGCGTCGCAGCCCTCCTCGCGGGGGTCGCGACGCTCGCCTTCTTCCGCGACCCCGACCGAAACCCGCCGCCGACGGGGGTCGTTGCACCCGCAGACGGGACCGTCTCGGTGTTGCGCGAGGAGGACGATCGCGTTCGCCTGGGGATCTTCATGAACGTCTGGCACGTCCACGTCGTCCGGGCGCCGTTTGAGGGCCGAGTGACCGACGTCGAGCACGTCTCCGGCGCGCATCGCCCGGCGTTCTCGAAGGAGTCAGAACGAAACGAGCGGGTCCACGTCGAGTTCGACGCCGACTCGCCCCACCTCCCCGATCTCGAGGTCGCCGACGACACCGACTCGAGTGCCGGCCGGAACGGGGCGGCGTCGACGGTTACGTTCGTCGCTGGCGCGTTCGCCCGCCGGATCTTCCCCTACGTCGAACCCGACGACGACCTCGAGCGCGGGCAGCGTCTGGGCCACATCGCCTTCGGCAGTCGCGTCGACCTCGTTTTCCCTCCGGGCGTCGATCGTGAGGATATCACCGTCGAGCCGGGCGACTCGACGACTGCCGGCGAAACCGTCGTCGTCGAACCGGCCGAGGACGCACTGCTCGAGACGGGACTCGAGAGCTCGGAGTACGAATCCGACGATGGAGACGCCGCGGCCGCACCCCCGTAGCGAAACGCCTACTTCGAAGGATCGGTCGACCGCGGGTCGTCCAGAACCTCCGTCGCGTCGTTCATGGCGCGAAGGTCGGGTTCCGCGCAGGAACAGCACTTCCCCTTCTCGTTTCCGATCGGCCGTATCTCGCCGTCGGCGCCGATCCGGACGGCGATAGCGTCACCGCAGCGCTCGCAGATCGCCGCTGCCCGTTCGACCCCGTTCTCCGAGTCAGTCATCACAATCACCCTCTTGATTGATCATCACGATTGTACCGATTCGGTAGGGAGCCGGAAAACGATCCTTTCGGCTATTCCAGGCGATATAAAACGGGGAGCGTTTTCCGGTCACGCCGCGACGGTGACGAGCGTCTCGGCGGGGCGCCGGCGGATCGAAAACGGCCTCAGCCGGATGCGGTCGTCTCCTCCCGCGCTGCCTCGAGGTGGCGCCGCTCGATCAGCACCTCGTCGGCCCGCTCGTTGGCCTCCTCGGGGTCGTAGGCGGTCGCGACCTCGCGGATCGCCTTCATCGACGCCGTCCGAACCAGCGCCTCGAGGTCGGCGCCGGTGTACCCCTCGAGTTCGGCCGCCAGCTCCGCGAGGTCGACGTCCTCGGCCAGGGGCTTGTCGCCGGCGTGGACCGCGAGGATCTTCTCGCGGGCCTCGAGATCTGGCTCACCCACGAGGACGTGCGTGTCGAGCCGGCCCGGTCGAAGCAGGGCGGGATCGATCTGGTCCTTGCGGTTCGTGGCGGCCAGCACGACGAGATTCGGGTTCTCGCGCATCCCGTCGAGTTCCGTGAGTAGCTGGGAGACCACCCGCTCGGTGACCTCGTTCTGACCCGCACCCCGTGCCGCGGTGATGGCGTCGATCTCGTCGAAGAAGACGATCGACGGCGCGGCCTGGCGAGCCCGCTCGAACACCTTCCGGATCGCCTTCTCGGACTCGCCGACGTAGCGGTCGACGATCTCGGGGCCGTCGACCCGGACGAAGTTGACGTCGGTCTCGCCGGCGAGTGCGCGGGCGAGCAGCGTCTTCCCCGTTCCGGGCGGGCCGTACAGCAGGACGCCCGAAGGGGGTTCGGTGTTCGTCTCCTCGAACAGTCGATCGTAGGTCAGGGGCCACTCGACGGACTCCCGGAGCGTCTCCTTTGCGGCCTCGAGCCCGCCGACGTCCTCGAAGTCGGTGTCGGGCGACTCGGCGACGTACTCGCGCATCGCGGAGGGCTCGACGGACGCGAGGGCGGTGTCGAAGTGGGCCCTCGTCACCTTCGGATCGCGGTTCCACTCCTCGCGGTCGTCGGCGTCGGCGGGTCGCTCGCGGATCGCGGCCATCGCGGCCTCGCTGGCGACCGCGTCGAGGTCCGCGCCGACGAACCCGTGCGTTCGGCGGGCGATAGTGTCGACGCTGACGTCGTCGGCGAGGGGCATCCCGCGGGTGTGTACCTCGAGGATCTCCCTGCGGCCCGTCTCGTCGGGAACGCCGATCTGGATCTCGCGGTCGAAGCGACCGCCCCGACGCAGGGCGGGATCGATCGCGTCGACGCGGTTCGTCGCCCCGATGACGATTACCTCGCCGCGGGCGTCGAGCCCGTCCATTAGCGTCAACAGCTGGCCGACGATGCGGTTCTCGGCGCCCTCGTCATCGCCGCGAGCGCCCGCGATGGAGTCGATCTCGTCGAAGAAGATGATGGTCGGCGCGTTCTCGCGGGCGCGCTCGAACACCTCCCGGAGCTGTTCCTCGCTCTCGCCCTTGTACTTCGACATGATCTCGGGTCCCGAGATCGTCTCGAACGAGGCATCCACCTCGTTCGCGACTGCGCGGGCGATTAACGTCTTTCCCGTTCCTGGAGGCCCGTACAGCAGGACGCCGGAGGGCGGTTCGACGCCGAGCCGCCGGAACAGCTCGGGTTCCGACAGCGGGAGTTCGATCATCTCCCGGACCTGCTCGAGCTCCTCGTCCAACCCGCCGATGTCCTCGTAGGTCGGCCCCGTCGTCCCCTCCGCCGAGACCGAGTCGCCCTCCGCGCTCTCGCTCGAGGCGCCCGAACTCGCCTCTCGAGAGCCGTCGCCGGCCGCGCTCGCCCGCGCGTCGGGGCCGACGATCCGAACCGTGGTCGTACTCGAGATCCGGACGTCGCCGCCGGGAGTCGTGTCGACGACGGTAAACGGGTTCTGGCTGACGCCCTCGATCCGGATCTGCTCGCCGGCTCGAACGGGCCGGTTCCGGAGCTTCTTGGCGGCGTCGCGCTCGGCGACCTGCCGCTCCCCGTCGGTGATCGACGGCGGGGGTGACAGCGTGACTCGCCTCGCCTCCTGAATCGTGGACGTGTCCTTCGGCCGAACCGCAACCGTGTCGCCGACATGGACGCCGGCGTTCGCACGCGTGTCGCCGTCGATCTGGATCGCGGTTTCGGGGACCGACGGATCGGCGGGCCACATCTTCGCGACCGTGGTCTTCTCGCCCTCGATCACGACCGTATCGCCGCTCAAAACCCCCAGCTCCCGGCGCGCTCGTTCGGGGATCCGCGCGACGCCGCGGCCGGCGTCGCGTTTCTCGGCCGCCCGAACCGATAGCCCCACTGCGTCAGCGTCGGACCCGCTCATGAAGGGTGATTTCGCGTCCGTGCTCTTGAGAATTGTCCTCGAGCCGACGGAACCGTCGGTCGATGCCGGAGAAACGCCTTTGGGGGTCCGTATCACAGGTTCGGGCATGGTGGTCCAGACCGAACGGGACGACGCCACCTGGTTCGAGTGTGAAACCTGCGGACTGCTGTTCGACGAGCAGTCCGACGCGACGGAACACGAGAAACACTGCGACGGCAGCGATCCGTCGTACATCCAGTAAACTGGACTGGCGTCCGTCCGAGCCGCTGACGGCGAGGGTCGGCTACTCGAGACGGTCGCGGTGGTCGGCCGCGAGCTCTCGAGCCTGCTCCAGCGTATGCGTCTCCGCCCAGCGGACGCGGTCGCCGTCTCCGTAGGCGAGCGCCGTCTTGAGTTCGTCCCGCAACACGCCGTGATCGACCGCGAGGACGGTTCCGGAGCCGTCGCCGAGTTCGTAGACGCCGGGGCGGTCGGGCGCCCGGGCGACGGCGTCCCGATCCAGCTCCCGCCAAGACTTCTGTAGGGGCATCAGTCGACCGCCTCGACGAGTTCGTAGGCGTGTTCGCTCATCTCGTCCTCGGCGAAGACGAAGACGCGGCCGTCGACGACCGACGGCTCCGCCTCGACCTGGATCGCGTAGGCCGTCGTCGACACCGTCACGCCCGGGAACAGCACCTCCTCGTCGTCTCCCTCGAGCATCACCCGGCCGACGCCGGTCGACTCGAGGATCTCCGCCTGGGTGTTGCGGTCGTTGATGTAGGTCATGACGCCCTCGACGCCGTCGGGATCCGTGACCAGGACGTGGACCTCCTTTCCGGGCGGTGTCTTCACCGTCCGCTCGACGGGTTTCGGCGGGCCGTGGTAGAAGACGTCCCGTCCGTCGAGGTACTCGACGACGACGCCGCCCTCGACGAAGTCGACGCCGATCGTGCTGGGTGCGACGTTGCTTCGCTGGCTCATACGTCAGGTTCGGTCGGGCGGGAGAAAAACCGTACGTTCGCGGGTCCGGTCGCCTCCCGGAGACCGAACCGGAGCCACTACTCGCCGTGATCGCCAGCCTAAATACGGCCCGGGCGAGAGGGGTCGGTATGGATGGCCGGGCTGTTGCGCCGGCGGCCGGAACCGTGCTGAACGCGCTCGCGACCGGTCGCGGATCGGCGTTCGCGATCGATCTCGAGACGACCGCGGCGGTCGAGTTGACGACCGACGGTGAGGTCGTCGGTACCGTCGCCGACCGGCCCGAGGCGGACACCGGGCTCATCGAACGCTGTGTCGAGCTCGCGCTCGAGGAGTACGCCGACGCCGCGGGGCTCACTGGTGCGGTTGGCGCTCGGGTCCGAACGGACAGCGAGGTCCCGATGGCCGCCGGGCTCAAGAGCTCGAGCGCCGCCGCCAACGCCACGGTGCTTGCGACCCTTGACGCCCTCGAGATCACCGACGCCGTCGATCGGATCGACGCCTGCCGGCTCGGCGTGCGAGCGGCCCGCGACGCCGGCGTCACGGCGACGGGCGCGTTCGACGACGCCAGCGCCAGCATGCTCGGCGGCGTGACGGTCACCGACAACACGACCGACGAGCTGCTGACCCGCGAAACCGTCGACTGGGAGGCACTGGTCTACACGCCGCCCGAGCAGGCCTACAGCGCCGACGCCGACGTCTCGGCCTGCCAGCGGATCGCGCCGATGGCCGAACTCGTCGAGGAACTGGCCCTCGAGGGGCGCTATGGCGAGGCGATGACCGTCAACGGGTTTGCGTTCTGTGGCGCCCTCGAGTTCCCGACGGGGCCGATGCTCGAGGCGCTGCCCGACGCCGACGGCGTCTCGCTGTCGGGAACCGGGCCGAGCTACGTGGCCGTCGGCGACCGGGAGACGCTCGAGGAGATCCGGGAGCGGTGGGACGAACGGGACGGAACGACACGATTACTGGCGACGCGAACCGACGGGACACGAACCACATGACACCCAACGATACCGACACGGACGAGGCCGAGACGACAGATCGAGCGCCCGAAGAGATGGATCTCGACGAACTCCGCGAGGAGATCCAGACGATCGACCGCGAGATCGTCGAACTGATTGCCCAGCGAACCTACGTTGCAGACACGATCGCGGCTGTCAAAGACGAGAAGGGGCTGCCGACGACCGACGAGAAACAGGAAGAGCAGGTGATGGAGCGGGCGGGCCACAACGCCGAGCAGTTCGACGTCGACGCGAACCTCGTGAAAGCGATCTTCCGGCTGCTGATCGAACTGAACAAAGTAGAGCAGCGTGAGAATCGGTAACAAACGGCACTGATTTCACGGATCTACTACTGTTTCTCTTAGCCAATAGCTCCAGCGTTCGGACGCCGAAACACCTACAGTAACACGCGAGTAATACAAGTGTATGTCCGAAGCGGCCACAAACAACGGCGACGACGAGATCGTCACGGTGAATTTCAAGGTCACACGGTCGTTTCTCAACGAGATCGAAGACACGTGGCAAGGACGAGGATTCAACAGCCGTAGCGAATTTATTCGGTATACCCTACGCGATGCCGTCGAACACCCCACGTTCGACCGCGATGAACTCGTTGCACTCCTCCAAGCCGACGAAGATGTCCGTGAACAACGGACGATGAGTGCCGAAGAAGCACGCGAACGATTCGGCACTGACGGGACGAATGAGTGACGGCGAGTGGACGTGGGAACTCGCATCGAAAGCGCAGGACGATCTCACCGCCCTCAATTCGAACGAACAGCAGCGCATCATCGACAAACTCAACGAAATCATCGATTCTCCGTGGCGTGACCCACCAGACTATGGTGAACCGCTCCAGAATAGCTCACGTCGCAAGGTGCGTATCGGCGAGTTCCGTCTTGCGGTCACTTTTCACCGGGACGAGTACCGAATGGTCGTTGCTCGAATCAAGCGTCGTGGAGGCGCGTATACCGCTGACGACGACTGAGTAGATATACCAGAACCGGCAAAGGAGACGGGATCTGTAACATCAGCCCGAGACCTGAACAAGGTGGAGCAACGCGAGAATCGGTAGCACGCGGCGGAAGTATTGCTACGTCATTCATCGGCAGGCTCTAGCGGAATTCGTTCCACCTCGAGGTCCTGTAGTCTCGCTCCGGTGCGAGCGCGGCCACACCACGTGCTTCCGCAACCGCCGCGTGGAACGCATCGACAGCCGATCCCGTCGCGGTTTCCTCGGCGGACTCAGCGAGTCCCGCCGGACCGCCGTTCCCCGATCTCCGCCTCGAGCGGGGCCGACTCGTCTCGCTTCTCGAGGACGGGCGGCTCGCCGCCCTCGAGTACCGCGTCGGTCTCCTCGTAGGTCGGCGCGCTCTCGAGGGTCGCGCAGTTGCTGTATCTCGTCGCCGTCACGTCGGCGAACGCGCCGGCCTCGAAGGCGGCCCTGAGCTCGAGGCAGTGATCGCGGATCGTTCGCGTGGGCTCGAAGTCGAGCCTCGAGCGGAGCTTCTCGAACTCCACCCGGTAGCTGCGCTCGTCGGTTCGGTCGTCGTGGTACTCGATGTCGGCGTCGGGGAACGCGTCGGCGACGACGGTCGCGAGTTCGTCGATCCGGTAGTTCTGCTCGTTCGAGCCGACGTTGAACGTCTCCCCGGCGACGTCCTCGAAGGGCGCGGTCAGGCACGCCTGGTAGGCCCGTGCGACGTCCTCGACGTGGACGTTCGGACGGTACTGGTCGCCGCCGAAGACGGGGACGACGCCCTCCTCGTGGGCCTTCGCGGGCAACACGTTCCCGACGAGGTCGAAGCGCATCCGTGGCGAGTAGCCGTACACCGTCGCCATCCGGAGGATCGTCGGTGCGAACCGGTCGTCGGCGAGCTCCCGGAGGACCCGCTCGGACTGGATCTTCGCCCGCGCGTACAGCGAGACCGGGTTGAGGGCGTCGTCCTCGGTACACCGCCCGGCCCCGTCGGTCCGTCCGTAGACGCTACAGGTCGAGGCGAACAGGAACCGGTTGAGGCCGTGATACTTGCAGATCGACGCCAGCAGCTGCGTCGAGTGGAGGTTGTACTCGAGGGTCTTTCGGGGCTCGAGTGCGGTGGCGGGATCGCCGACGATCCCACCGAGGTGGACGATGGCGTCGACCCCCTCGATCGCCTCGAGGACGTCGCCGACCGAGCGGGCGTCGCCGTGGTGCAGCGCGAACCGGTCGCGTCCTTCGAGCGCGGCGATACCGCCGTTCCCGTACATGAGCGGGTCGAGGACGCGGACGGCGAAGCCGTCCTCGAGTAGCCGCCGGCACAGCACCGAGCCGACGTAGCCGGCGCCGCCGACCACGAGCACGGTTTCGACGGCCTCCGCGTTCGATCCGGTGGTTCGTTCGTTTCCGTTCGTAACCTCTTTCAGTATTCCGTCGACGGTCCGACCGTCCTCGAGTACGGGAGCCGACGCCGCTTCGGCGGTCGATCCTGTCGGCTCGTCGAGAATCGACGAAACCGGTGCGTTCGGCGTCGCCCCGTCGAACAGCGCCGCCCTGAGTCGTTCGTGTGTCGCGGAGCCGACGAGTCGATCCCGGTCGTCGAGGACGACGACGCCGCGTCCGTCGATGCGATCGATGCGGGCGATCGCCTCCCGGATCGACGTCCCGTCGCCCGTGATTGGTACCCATCTCATAGTTGCGAGTTCGGTGCGCCCCCGTTACGATCGGCGTAGACGGGTCGGCGCCTACTATCGTCGAATCGGAATAACGGCCTTTGTTATGCGTCGGCTGGGACGACAGTCGGCACTCCGTTACCGTCCGGATTCGAGACCGTCGTCGGCGGTTCGGGACCCGCGTCTATCGGCGACGCCCGCGACTCGCGGCGACTCGAGAGCCGCCTTGAGGCCGTCGACGACCCGGTCGACGGCGTCGTTGTCGAAAACGGGAGACATCGGGAGGGAGAGAACGCACCCGCTAACGGCCTCGGTTACGGGCAACGAACCGCGCTCGTGTCGATCCCGGTACGCGTCGGTCAGGTGAACCGGTGGATCCCAGTAGATCTTCGAGGCGATCCCGCGCTCGGACAGCGTCTCGATGACGGCCTCGCGATCGGCGCCCGGAGCCAGCGTCACGGTGTAGAGCTGGCGGACGTGGCGCCCATCGGCTGGTTCGGGCTGTGGTTCGATGCCGTCGATTCCGGCCAGCCCGGTGGCGTACCGTTCGGCGACCCGGCGGCGCTCCGCGATCAGCTCGTCGACCTTCTCGAGCTGTGCGCAGCCGACGGCGGCGACGAGATCCGACATTCGGATGTTCGTGCCGAGCCCGACGTAGTCGCCGCTGGCGGCCGAGTCGAAGTACTCCGCCGAGGCCCGCCCGTGGGAGCGAAACCGCTCGAGGCGGCGGGCGAGGTCGTCGTCGTCGGTGACGACGGCACCGCCCTCGCCGGTCGGCAGGATCTTGTTCTGACAGAAACTCAGCGCCGCGGTCTCGCCGAACGTGCCGACCGCCCGCCCTCGAGAGCTGCTTCCGAACGCCTCGGCCGCGTCCTCGATCACCGGGACGTCCGCCTCGGCCGCGACCGCGGCGATCTCGGCGATCCGACAGGGCGCGCCGTAGGGGTGGACGGGAACGATCGCGGCCGTCCGCTCGGTGATGGCGTCGGCGACTGCCCCCGGATCGAGCCCGTAGGTGTCGGGTTCGATATCGGCGAACGTCGGTTCGGCGCCGACGAGACGAACGGCGTTGGCCGTCGCGATGAAGGTAAACGCCGGGACGACGACCTCGTCGCCCTCGCCGACCCCGTGGGCCTCGAGGGCCGCGACCAGCGCCGTCGTCCCCGAGTTGACCGTCACGGCGTGCTCGACGCCGAGGTAGCGCTCGAGACCGTCCTCGAACGCCTCGACGTAGGGGCCGTTGGCCCAGTACGAGCCCCGCGTAATGGAGTCGACCGCGTTCTGCACGTCGCGTTCGTCCCAGGCGATCTCGAACAGCGGAATGTCGTCGCTCATCGCGAACCGGTTCGGGAACCCGAAAGGTAAGTAGCCGTTCACTACCCGATCGAACGGGGTCGTTTCGGTCGACGACGGTCGGCTCCCGCTCGAGTTCGACGCCCGAGCCGACCGACCGTTTTTGGTCGTCCTGACCGAACCGTCGCCCATGTACGATTCGATACTGGTTCCGACGGACGGCCGGGAGAACACCGATCGGGCGATCGACGAGGCGATCGAGCTCGCCCGGGTCCACGGCTCGACCGTTCACGCGCTGTACGTCGTCAACTCGGCCGCGATCGCGCCGGGAATGGACTTCGAGGATCTGGAGGTCGCCGGCGAGGAGGCCGTCGACTACGTCGCCGAGCGGGCCGCCGACGCGGGTCTCGAGGACGTCCGAACGACGGTGACACACGGCCTTCGACACAGGGCGATCCTCCAGTACGCCGACGACCACGACATCGATCTCATCGTCATGGGTCGCAACCGCGGGCTGGATCGCTTCCTCCGAAAGAGCGTCTCCGATCGGGTCGCGACCGATTCGACGAGACCGGTGCTCGTCGTCGAGTGAGCGTCAGTCCCTCGCATTCGAAAGCGGTTCCCCCTGCCGCGTCGAGAAAGCACTTTTACCGCAGTCGGCTACGGACGGTAGATTCTCGTGGTCCGGTCTCCGAATCCGATCCGACTGGTAATCCTCTGGGTCGGGCTGGCGCTCGCCCGGTTCGGGCTCATCAGCTCCGAGCGAGCGCGCCGAACAACGAACCTCGCCTGGCCCCGCGTCCTCACCGGGCTGGCGCGGATGTCGAAAAACGCCGTCGACGTCGCGATGGTCGGCGTCGCCGTCGGCTCGACGGCGATCGCCGGCGTCGGCTTCGCCGCTCCGTTCTGGGGGCTGGCCTTCGCCATCGGCGGCGGGATCGCCGGCGGGACGATCGCACTCGTTTCCCAGCGCTACGGCGCCGAGGCCTTCGACTCGCTGGGCCAGGCCGTTCGCTCGAGTGCCGTGCTGGTCGTGCTCCTCACCCTCCCGGTGACGGCGCTGTTCTGGACGTACCCGACCGAGCTGATCTCGATCATCGGTAACGATCCCGAGACGATCTCCAAGGGCGCGACCTACCTCCAGATCGTCGGCCTCGGCGTGCCCTTCGCGGGGCTGAACCTCATCGGGAGTCGGACGTTCGTCGGAATGGACGACGCCTGGACGCCGATGGTCGTGCGAGCCGGCGGCGCCGCCGCGAACATCGTGCTCAACGCCGTCCTCATCTTCGGGCTCGGGCTCGGCGTCGCGGGCGCCGCCCTCGGGACCGTTTTGGCGAACGTCGTCGTCACCGCAACGTTCGCGGTCGGGCTCACTGCAGGGTGGCTCCCCGGGATCGGAACCTTCCCGTTCAGCGTCGATCCGTTCGGCGGCTACTTCGACGGCGAGACCATCCGGGACCTGACCTCGATCGGCCTCCCCGTCATGGGAACCAAATCCGTCTGGACGGTCGCCGAGTTCCCCATGCTCGCGATCGTCGCGCTGTTCGGCCCGCAGGTCGTCGCCGCCTACGTCATCGCCCGGCGCATCTGGGGACTGATGAACACTCCCGGCTGGGGCTTCGGCCTCGCGGCCTCGAGCCTCGTCGGCCAAGAGCTGGGCAACGGTCGCGAGGGGACCGCCGAGCGTTACGGCCGTGAGATCGTGCTCTTCGCGGTCGCCATCTACGTCGTCGCGGCGGCGATCGTCTTCGCGTTCGCCGAACCGATCGTCCTCCTGTTCACCGACGATCCGGCCGAACTCTCGGTTCCGACTGCCGTCGCGCTGATCTACGCGGCCTGTCTGGCGATCGTCCTCAAGGGCGTCTCGACGGGCGCCGAGGGCGCGCTCAAAGCAAGTGGTGACACGCGCTGGCCGTTCTACAGCCAGCTCGTCGGGATGTTCGGGCTCGCGATCCCGCTTGCGTATCTGGGCGCCGCGGGGCTGACGATCCCCGCCGTGACGATTCCGGGACTGAGTGTCGCGACCCCCGGCGTCTCGATCCCCGCGCTCGGACTGACCGGACTATACCTCGCGTTCGTCGCCGAAACCGCCGCGCCCGCCGCGATCAACTACTACCGGTTCTCGACCGGGCGCTGGAAGGCGATCAGTCGCGGCTACCGTCCCGGCGCGGCGCCGAGCGACGACTGAGTTACTCGAGGGCGGCCACCGGAACGACGACGACCGGACGGGAGGCTCGCTCGAGCAGCGCTCGCGTCGTTGAGCCGACGGTCGCCTCCGAATCGGCACTGCTGGCGCCGACCACGATCTCGTCCGCGTCGACGGCCGCGGCGGCCTCGAGCAGCTCCGTGACGATTTCTCCCGTCCGAAACTCGGTCTCGACGCTCCCGGCTCCAGCCAGTCGAACGGGTGCGACGTTCAGCGCTTCCCTCCCGTCACGTTCGGCCGTCCCGTCGCCCGGCCCAGCCGTCGCGACGATTCGAACCTCGTCGGTCTCCGTCAGTCTGGGCTCGAGGTAGTCACAGATCGCCGCGGTCGCGTGAACGGAGTCGGTACCGACGAGTAGTCGCATACCTCCTCTGTGCAGGGGTTTCCAAAGAAGGTGTGGGACGCAGTTACCCAGTAATGGTTCGGCCGCCGGAGCCCGAAACGATCGCTCACTGCAACGCCGGGGACGTGTGGGTTCACATTTCGGGTCGTGGAGTACAGATCGCACGCGAGCGCCCCCGATGACGAACGCCAACCGACGCCAACCGACGCTAACGACGGCGAGTCGTCGCTTCGGTCGAGCGAGCACGCATCCGGCTGTCGATCCCACAGCTCCGTGGCGAGACCGTCCGTTTCACGTGTAACGTTTGGGCTCCGAGGAACGATTGTCCGATCGCTCTCTGTAGGGTGTCGAGTGAAACGTTTCTTTACCCGCCGTCTGGTCGTTAGCCCAGTCATCTCGCCCTTTCCAAACGGGTCGCGACAGTGTTGTGCAGGCCGGGCCGTTTCCCGTAACCATAACTATCTATTAGGAGAGATGGCCTTTGATACCGTTAGCCACTGGTGGAAACGATACCGGTCGGTGGCGATCGTTTACCGAATCGGTGCGGCGTTCGTCCTCGGTTCGATCGCTGGCCTGACTATCGGTGAACCGGTGATGGTCCTCGAGCCACTCGGCGATCTGTTCGTTCGCCTGCTCAGCATGATCGTCGTTCCGATCATCATTTTCACACTGCTCATGGGAATCAAAGAGCTGTCGCCGACCTCACTCGGCAAGATCGGCGGCCAGGTGGTCGCGATCTACGCGGTCTCCTCGATGATCGCGGTGACGATCGGACTGGCTGTCGCGAACCTCATCGAACCCGGAACAGGGATGACGTTGACGGATGCCGACTTCGAGGCCGACGAAGCCCCCAGCTTCATGGACGTCTTTCTTGGGATCGTCCCGGAGAACCCGATCGAAGCGATGGCGACGGGCGATATCCTGGCGACGATCTTCTTCGTCATCGTCTTCGGACTCGCACTCGTGCTTCTCCGGGAAAGCACCGACGACGAAAGCGTTCGAGACGGCGTCGAAACCGTGTTCAACGTGGCCGAAGCAGGATCGAAGGCGCTGTTCAAGGTCGTCTGGGGGATCATGGAGTACGGTGTGATCGGTATCTTTGCGCTCATGGCCGTCGCGTTCGCGGAGGCCGGAATCGAAGTGTTCAGCACCTTCGCGATGCTCGCACTGACGCTGATCCTCGCCGTCACGATCCATATCGCAGTCGTCTATCTCGGCGTCATGATCCTGCTCCTGACCCAGCAGTCGCCGATCGCGTTCCTCGCCGGAATCAAGGACGCGTTGTTGACGGCAGTGAGTATCAGCTCCTCGAGCGCGACGCTGCCGGTCTCGATGTCAAACGCCGATGACAATCTCCACCTCAACGAGGGCATTTACAGCTTCTCGCTCCCGCTCGGCGCGACGATCAACATGGACGGGACTGGGATGTATCTGGGGATCGTTGCGATCTTCGCAGCGAACATCGTCGGCGCCTCGTTGACGCTCGTCGAGCAGGTTACCGTCGTTGCCATCGCAGTGCTTGCAGGGATCGGCACGGCGGGTGTGCCGAGCGCCGGATTGATCCTGATGACGCTCGTCCTCACGCAGGTCGGCCTCCCGGTCGCCGTGGTCGGGTTTATCGCCGGAATCGATCCCCTGCTCGATCGAATACGGACGATGACCAACGTCACTGGTGATCTCGCTGTGGCGACGCTCGTCGGGTACTGGAACGGGGGTGTCGACTTCACGAGCGGGTCTTGGAGCGGAGAAACGGATCTGCTTCCGGGCGCTGATTGAGCGGCGACACGGGCCAGCGGAGCTACAGCGAAACGGGAACTCTCGACCCGAGCGAAAGTACGGTCTACTCTTCGCTCACGACGGTGATGGAGAACGCACTCGAGCGGACGGATGCACTCGCGGCCGTCCGGCGGTTCTCCGGTGACTCTACTCGCTCCGCTCGATCGCGACGGACGCTATAGAAACATGAACCGCACCCGCCGCACGCCGTCGAAATCCTTCAACCGGTAGACGAGTCGCCTGACTCGCTCGGCCTCGCCCTCGACGAACACCGTCTCGAGACACCAGTCGCCCTGGTGGGCGTGGCTGGTCGAGACGATTGCGTCCTGGTAGTCGTGCTGGACGTCGTGGAGCCGCTCGATAACGCTTTCGTGTTCGTAGTCGAAGACGACGACCCCGGTTACAGACCCCGTCGTCGTCTCGAGGGTCCGGTGGCGCTCGACGTACTCGGCCATCGCCTCGCGAACGGCCCGCGAGCGCGAGTCGATCCCCTCGGCCCGCCAGGTCGCGTCGAACTCCTCGAGGATCCCGTCGGGAACGGCGAGACTGGTGCGCATGGTCGCTCCACGGTCGCCGGCTCCATTACCGCTTCTCTTCGAGGCGACCGCCTCGACCGTCTCGTGCTCGGCCGATCCGCCACCGCCTCCCCCTACAGTTATTTCCGTCACCGACCTAGTTCGGGTATGGGCAGCGACGGCGGCTACAGTCTCACCGAGATCTTCGCCATCAAGTTCGTGCTGGCCGATATCGTTATCATCGCCGCCTTGCTGTTCGCCGGGCCGATCTACGCCGTCGCGATCACCGTTCTGCTGGTCATCAGTGTCTTTCTCGTCTGGTATCTCACCGAACGGGTTGGAAGCGACGACGCCGAGTCCGACCCCGTCCGTGAACCGGTCGATCCCGTCACCGAGCTGCAGAACCGCTACGCAGCCGGCGAGCTCTCGGAGGCGGAGTTCGAGGCGAAACTCGAGCATCTGCTCGACTCGAACGAGCGAGCCGAGCGCGCGGGCGTCGACACCCGCGAACTCGCCCTCGAGCGCGAGCGGTAGGGAGCCAGATTTAGGGTGGTCCGACGGTACTGTTCCAGACGAGATGGACGCCGCCGAGGACACGAATCGAATCGAGCGACGGTGCCCTCGAGTCCGACGGTCGCACCCTCGCTCACCGGAGCACACCGCGGAGGTGGGGATCGCGTGACCGACATCTCGATCGCCGACGCCGTCGACGTCTACCTCGAGCGGAAGGCGCTCGGCGATCCCGACGGCTCCGGAGCGGGAACCTACGCCGCGAACGCCGAGTCCGTCCTCCGGCGGTGGGTCGACTGGCTCGTCACCGAGCACGACCTTCGGTCGATCTCGGCGCTTGGAACTGACCAGATGCGGGCCTACGCCGAGGCGCTCCGGGCCCGAACCGACGAGGGCACCTACGCGGCCTCGACGGCCCGAACCTACTACGCGGTCGTCCGGGCCTTCCTCTCGTGGTGCGTTCGGAGCGGGCTCCGCGACTCGAACCCCGCCGCGGCCGAGAACGTTACGGCCGCGCTGCCCCCGACCGTCGACGGCGACGCCGGCTCCAAACCGGGCTGGACCGCCGACCGACGCCACGTCCTCGAGCGCCACGTCCGCGAGCGCGCGATCGCCGCGACGAGCGAGGACCGCGACCGCGAAACTCGTCGCGACCGCCTGCGGGAGTACGCCCTGATCGCGCTCTTTCTCTACTCGGACGTGCGGGGGAGCGAGCTGTTCCGGGTCCCCCGGGACGACCGACGAACGGGTGCGATCTGGGACGACGTCGACTTCTACACCGGGACGATCCGCGTCCTCGGTCGCTCCCAGCGCCTCGAGGAGGTGGTACTGCCGGCCGCGGTTCGGACCCCGCTGCGGCGGTACCGGGTCACACTCGATCCGCCGTCGAACGACTGGCCGCTGTTCCCGACCCGCCACGCCCCCTCGATCGCCCGTCGAGTCCGGGAGGCGCTCCGGGAACGGGGCCACGACGAGGCGGCGATCGACACCTTGCTCGCGGACTCGACGGCGACGGAACTGGCCCGAGAGCGATCGATCGCCCCGCCGGCGATCACCACCGAGGGGGCCCGATCGGTGCTCAAACGACTGTGTCGGGAAGCGGGACTCGAGGTCGACGGCGACTCCCTGACGCCGCGGGGTGCCAGGGACGACAGCCGAGGCGACGGCCGATACCGCCGCGAGGCGACGTCCTCGAGTCCGGCCCTGCGGGCTTCGGTCATGGAACGATCGATCGTGGTGTCGGCGTCTCGGGAGGGGCCCGGATCGATTATCGATCTCCCGGCTCGGGTCGTCCGCAGCGAGGAACGTAATGCGGACGGCGAACCCGGCCCCGACTCCGAAGGCGATCCGGAGCACTAACGCGTCGCTGTTCTCGGGTCGCCGTCCGTCGCCGCCCACGCTCCTGCTACTCGAGCGACCGAACCTGCTACCCGAACGGCGTCGCCGGTGACGACGCGGACCGTTAGGTCCAGTCTGTCCGGTAACACCGCCTCGATCAGTTCGTGCCGACTTCGGACGACGAGCGAGCGGAGCGCTCGAGCCCGCGATCTCCGCACTCGAGCGGTCGCCGGTTAGCGCTGCGGTCACCAGTCGCGACCGAAGCCGTGGGCTTCCGCCTCGAATATGTGTGAGCGCGATCGGCACAGCGTCGAGAGGTCACCGAAGGCGACGGGTCGGACGGGAGAGTTCACTGAACGAAAGACGATCGAGAACGAAATCGGCAGTCCGGCGTCGTTAGGCGACCAGTCGCTCGACGGACGTGCTGATCGCGTCCTGGATCTCCGCGGAGGCGAACCCGAGGGTCAGACCGAGCGCGGCTCCGATGATGATGGCGATCAGCATCCCCTTCGTGATCGCGGCCGGATCCACGTCCTTCCCGTCGAAGGGATGGAAGTAGATCCGGTTGATGAAGGGCAGGATGTACCCCGCCGAGAGCAGCGTGCTGCCGAGGACGAGCAGGGAGACGATCCACATTCCCTCCTCGAAGGCTCCCAGCGCGATGTACCACTTGCCGACGAACCCGACCGTCGGGGGCAGCCCGATCATCGCGACCCCGAGCACGGCGAAGGCACCGGCCATGACCGGCGCGCGCTTTGCGACGCCGGCGTACTCCTCGAGCGTGCGGATGCCGCCGAAGCGGAGCGCGAACATCCCGGCCAGTACGAACAGCGAGGCCTTGACGATGCCGTGGCCGAAGATCTGCAGGATCGAACCGAAGACCGCGGTCTCGTTTGCGACCGCGATGCCGACGAAGATGAGCCCGAACTGCGAGACCGTCGAGTAGGCCAGTACGAGCTTGATGTGATCCTGCAGGAGCGCGAAGAAGCTCCCGGCGAAGAGGCTAAAGAGCGCGGCGACCAGCAGCATGTTGCTGATCGCAGGGTTGGCCGCCAGGAAGTCGAGCGTGTAGACGGTAAAGAGCACGCGGACGAAGGCGTACATCGCGACGGCGGGCACGAGCGCCGAGATGACGGCGCTGATCCCGTCCGGCGCGGAGGCGTGGGCGTCCGCCAGCCAGGTGTGGACCGGGAACAGCGCGATCTTGATCGCGAGTCCGACCGCGATCAGGATGAACGCGGCGACCACCACGGGGTCGGTGTAGCCGACGTCGGCCAGCAGCTCCGGCAGCAGTCGCATCGTCAGCGTCCCGGTCGAGGCAAGTATCAGCGCGACGCCGAGCAGGTAGAAGCCGGCGCCGACGGTGCCGACCAGCAGGTACTTGAACGCCGCGTAGGTCGACCACCGGTACTTCGAGGACGAAACCAGGGCGTACGAGGAGATCGCCATGATCTCGAGGAAGACGTACATGTTGAACAGGTCCCCGGTGAGCAGGATGCCGAGCATCCCGCCGACCAGCAGGAGGAAGCCGGCGTAGAAGGCGTTCCCCCGCGGGCCGTCAACGCGCGTGTAGATCAACACGCCGAGACAGACCAGCAATACGAGCAGCATGACGATGACCGAGAACTCGTCGGCAAACAGCTCGATCCCGACCGGGACCTCGACGCCGCCGAGCTCGTGGCTCAGCTGCCGGTCGTCAGTTTGCGTGATCATCCACGCGAGCGCGGCCGCCATCGCGAGCGTCGCGGTGACGATCGCGCTTGCGAACGCCCAGCCGACGTTCTTCCATCGGACGGTCGCGGCGATCGGCAATGAGGCCGAGATCAGCGGCAGGAGGACGATGATGGCCAGCAGCCAGCTGTACTCCTCCATACTAGCTCACCTCCATCGAGTCGCCATCGTGTCTACAGCCGTGTTCGCGTCCGCTATCCGGTCCAGTCGTCTCCGTCGTCTCCGTTAGGTTCCCGGTCATTGTTAGATGAAGAGTGCGACAGCGAGTGCGAGTGTGAGCACGCCTGCGGCCACGTAAACCGTCAGGCCGACCCCGAGTTTGGCGCCGGTCTTCCCGGGCGTGTCCTCGTACCGGCGGTCGTAGGCGTCTCGCCAGCGGTCGGGAATCGTTCCTCGAATGGCCGTGTTCGGGTCGTGGATGGCGCCGACGAGCCGCCAGCCGGTGCCGACGACCAGGTCGTCGACCCGGTTGTAGACCGCGCCGATGCCGCCCGACAGTCCGCGCGTCCCGTAGAACGTCGCCGGATCGTAGAGCTGGTCGACGTCGAACCCGCCGTGAAGCCGATCCATGATCGGCTTGCCGAGGACGAAGATCGCGATCCCCCCGGCGGCGAGGTAGCTGGCCTTGAACAGATGAGCGGACGAGTAGGGGTTGAGATCGAGCTCGCCGGACATCGGCAGGTACGGAACCAGCGCCTGGTAGTAGACGCCGAAGACGATACAGGCGGCGGCGACGGCGCCGGAGACGATCGCGTGCCCGAGGTTCGCGTCGGTCGTCTCGATCGGGTCGCCGTATAGGAAGGCGTAGTAGCCGAACTTGATGAACGACGCGAACGTCCCCATGCTCCCGATCACGATCATCCAGAACAGGACGTCGATCGAGAAGTCACCGAAGATGACGAGGTCGGACGCGAAGTCGTAGTCGGCGGCGTCCATCACCATCCCCTTGCTGATGAAGCCGTTGAAGCCGGGGACGCCGCTAATCGACATGGCGCCGATGAGGAAGACGACCAGCGCGATCGGGGCGGAGGTACCGACTGCCCCGAAGTTGTCGAGCCGGTTCTCCTTCAGCTGGAGGATCAGGATGCCGGCGGCCATGAACAGCAGTCCCTTGTAGAGGATGTGGTTGAACAGGTGGGCGAACGCGCCGGCGATCCCGAGCGCGGAGCCGACGCCGATGCCGGCGAGCATGATTCCGACCTGGGACTGGATGTGGTAGGACAGCAGCCGTCGCATGTCCTTCTGTGCCAGCGCGAAGCTCGCCCCGTAGATCGCCATCCCGGCGCCGACGAACGCGAGCACGACGCTCCCGTCGGGGAACGCACGGTAGGCGGCGTAGACGGCGGTCTTCGTGGTGTAACAAGCGAGGAAGACCGACGTGGCGACGTGGGGCTGTGGGTAGGTGTCGGGCAGCCAGCTGTGGAGCCCGATCATCGCCGTGTTGACACCGATCCCGACGCCGGCGAGGACGGCGGCCAGCGAAACCGTGCTCCCGGCGACCTCGATCGGAACGCCGCCGATCCCCGTCCCGTCGAAGTGGAGGGCGGTCGGGCTCGGATCGACTGCGAACAGGTAGAGCACGACCCCGGCCAGCAAGAGGCTTCCGCCGATACCGTGTGCGAGCGCGTAGCGATAGCCCGCCCGCACCGCGGTCCCGCCGGAGAGCCAGACGAAGACGGTGCTCGTGATGGCCATCACTTCCCAGCCGACGACCAGCCCGAGCCAGTCGCCGACCGTGACCGTCCAGATCGACGGTGCGACGTAGGCCAGCCCCCACAGGAGGTGGCGGTTGTCGGTGTCGGCGAAGTACGCCCACGCGACCGCGGCAGCGCCGAACCCGCCGAAGATAATTGCCATCAGCCTCGAGAAGTCGTCGACTGCCACGACGATGATCTCGAGACCCATGAAGGTGTACGTCGGACCCACACCTTCGGGGACGAGCAGCGCCCAGGCGACGACGGCCAGCAACGAGGCGACGCTGACGCCGTGGGCGATTCGCCGAGAGGCGAACGGTACGATCAGGGCTGCAACGGCGACGATCAGCGCCGGTGGAATCGAGAGTAGTTCGTTCATTATTCAGACACCTCCATCGCTCCGTCGACGATTCCCTCGATGAGATCGAAGAAGACGACGTAGTCCGGAGCCACGCCGAACAGGAGCATCAGCGTCGCGGTAGTCATCAGCGGGACGAGCAACAACGGCGTCGTCTCCCCGCCGCGCCAGTCGGAGCGGTCCCATCCGTCCGCCGGTGGGAGCTCGGGACGACCGTGGTTGTCGTGGTCCTCGTGCTGTTCGTCGTCGTCCGGGGACGTGCCCCCGTCCGGACGGTACGCCCGCTCGCCGGGCGAGCCGCCGAAGGGATTCTCGAGCACCGGCTTCTGACCGGCGGCGTCTTCGGACTCGAAAAACGCCGTGTAAATAACTGGCCAGAAGTAGCCGACGTTCAGCGCCCCCGAAATGACGAGCAGCGGGACGACCAGCAGGTAGCCCGCTTCGGCCCCGCCCCAGATGAGGTGCCACTTGCTGACGAAACCGGCCATTAGCGGGATGCCGGCCATGCTGAAGCTGGCGAGGCCGAACGCACCCATCGTGATCGGCATCCGCTTGCCGACCCCGGCCATTTCGCTGATGTACTTGACGTCGAGCTGGACGTACAGCGCACCGGCACACAGGAACAGCGTCAGCTTCGAGAACGCGTGTGCCGGGATGTGGAGCAACCCTCCCATCAGCCCCATCTGAGACAGCAGGGAGAGCCCGAGGACGATGTACGACAGTTGTGCGATCGTCGAGTACGCCAGTCGTGCTTTGAGATTGTCCTGGCGGAGCGCGAACAGACTCGCGATGAGGATCGTCGCGCCGGCAGCGATCGTCAGCGGCAGCCCCATGCCGATGTCGCCGACCGCCCCGGGTCCGAAGACGTCGATTACGGTTCGCGCGACGCCGAACGCACCGGCCTTGACGACCGCGACCGCGTGCAACAGCCCCGAAACCGGCGTCGGCGCGACCATCGCACTGGGCAGCCAGGAGTGAAACGGCATCACGCCGGCCTTCACCGCGAAGCCACCGGCAAGCAGCGCGAAGGCCCCACGTGCGGCCCACGGATCGGCTGCTGCAACTTCCGCGATTCCCTCGATGCCGCCTCGAGTGAACGTGATGCTGCCGGTCAGCCAGTAGATCGCGAGCATCCCGCCGAAGATCGCCAGTCCGCCCGAGAGCGCGTACGCGAGGTACTTGTACCCCGAAACCCGGGCCTCCTCGGATTCGTCGTGGGCGACCAGCGGGTAGGTCGCGAGCGTCAGCACCTCGTAGAAGACCAGCAGCATGAACAGGTTCGAGGCGAACGCGACGCCGAGCGCCGCGCCGACGCTGGCACACAGCATCGCGAAGAAGCGCGTCTGGAACGGCTCGTGGTGGCCGCGCATGTAGCCGATGCTGTAGATCGCGGTCACCACGTAGAGGCCGCTGGCGACGAGGGCAAAGAGCATCCCGAGCTCGTCGGCCCGGAGCATGAGCTCGATACCCTCGACGAAGAATCCGAGGTCGGTTTCGTGGACTCGCCCCTCGAGGACGTCCGGGACCATGCTGGCCACGATCCCGAACATCGCCACGGCGGCGAGGATCGACCACGCCTCACGGACGTTGGGTCGGTTCTTCGAGAGGAAGATCAGCCCGACGGTGAGTAGCGGGACGAGCAGTACGGCGAGCGGTCGCAGCGAGTCGACGGTCTCGGTCCCGGCGCTCGCGACGATCGCCTCAGTCATCGCCTCCACCTCCCGTATTCGTGTCGTCGCCCTCGCTGGCAGCGATCATCGCCTCGATCTCGCGAGTGTCCAGGGTTCCGAACTCCGAGTAGAGCCGGATCACGAGCGCGAGCGCGAGGGCCGTCAGCGAAACGCCGACGACAATTGCCGTCAGGACGAGCACGTGAACCATCGGGTTGGAGTACGGCTCGCCGAGTCCGATGATCGGCGGGTTCGCGTCCTCGACGTAACCGATCGTCACGAGCATCAGATAGACTGAAATCTGGGCGAAGTTGAGCCCGATTACCTTCTTGATCAGGTTCGGGTTGTCGATCATCATGTACGTCCCGATCAGAAACAGCGTGAACGCCGCCAGATAGTAGTGATAGGTTCCCTCGATCATGCGTTGTCTCCTCCGTTTCCGTTGTCGCTCTCGCTCGTGGCGTTCCCGTCCTTCTCGGCCTTCTCGTAGCCGGCCGCGAGCCAGATCACGAGTCCGGTGATCACGCCACTGACGAGGGCGGCGATCGCGACCTCGGCGAGCTTGACCATGTCTTCGACCGACAGCGGGAAGACGAACAGTTCGAGGATCGCGCCCCCGAGCGGGACTGCGGCGACGGCGATCCCACCGAACAGGAACGCGCCGAGTACGAACAGTCCGGCCAGCCCCAGTGGATCGATCCACTTGCGGGTCGGGTCGAAGCCGAACGCCAGCCCGATCAGAACGATCGCCGACGCCATCACGACGCCACCCTGGAACGCGCCGCCAGGAAGGCTAGTTCCGAACAGGGTCAGATAGACACCGAACGCCACGACGAACGGCGTCAGGATCCGCGCTACCGTCTTGACGACGGGGGTCTGGATGACCGGCGACGTGGTCTTTTCGACGCGCTCGTCGACGACCCCTCCGGAGCGGGCGTCTTCGGCTGTATCCTGTGTCTCCGTCCGCGGCTGCTCTTCGGTAACCGCCTCTTTCGGATCGGGGTCGTCCTCGGGAACGTAGCCGTGGACGTCCTCGTCGGCGGCGTCGGTATCGGTGCCGCCGTCGGGGCGCGATTCCGAGGTGGAGTCCATCCCGTCGTCGCTCTTGTCGACATCGCGGGGTGTGTCGTCACCAGTCATAGGATGTCCTCCCGTTCGAGTACGACGAGAATGCTTACTGCTGCGGCGAACGCGACGATGAGTTCGCCGAGCGTGTCCAGTCCGCGGTAGACGACGAGCACCGAGACGACCGCGTTGGGGAACCCGGCCTCCTCGAGCGTGTTCTCGATGTAGTGGCCGTACGGCGTGAGTTCGCCGTCGGCGTAAGTCTCGACGACCGCGGGCGCGTTCTCGGCGCCGACGGGCTCGAGCGAGAGGATGACGTAGCCCAGCGGGATCGCGAGGGCACCGACCATCATCAGCGCCGGTACGTTGATCGACCGGAACGCCCCGTCGGCGGTGCTCCCGCCGTCGGTTTCGGCGGTTCGAGCGCCGGTCTCTTCGCTCTCGCCGGACATGCCCGTCGTTTTCATCACGGTGATCAGGAACAGCACCGACGTGACGCCGGCGCCGACTGCCGCTTCGATCAGCGCGACGTCCGGCGCGGCCAGTAAGACCCAGATCACCGCGATTCCGAGGGTAAACGCGGCGAACGTAACGATCGCGCCGACGATGTCGCGCGAGAACGCGACCAGCACTGCGGCCGCGACGACGAACAGGATGAGTGCAAGCTCGAGTCCAAGCCACATCATGGCGAGTCACCTCCGTGTTCCGCGGTAGTGTCGTTCTCGTCGGTCGTCCATACCTCGATGTCCTGACTGTACGCGGCGCGGGTGATCGAGTGGGCTGCCGTCGGATTCGTGATGTAGATGAACACGAGCAGCAGGATCGTTCGAAGAATCTCGCCCGTGGTGCCGAAGTAGATCCCGACGGCGACGATCGTGAACCCGGCACCGAGGGTATCGGCCTTGGTCGCTGCGTGTGAGCGCGTGTAGACGTCCGGAAGGCGGAGCACGCCGACGGCGGCGACCAGCGTGAAGAACACGCCAAGCGCCACGAAGAGCACGATGACAGCCGTTAGCAGCGTCATCGCCACTTCACCTCCTCGGCCCGGTAGGAGAACCGACCGACCGCCAGACTCAGGACGAAGTTGAGGATGGCGTAGACGATAGCGATGTCAAGATACTCCGGCCGATCGAGTCCGGCCGCGATCAGTGCCAGGATGATGACGGTGCTGGTACCGATCACGTTGATCGCAACCACCCGGTCGTGCGTCGTCGGGCCGGCTACGACACGGTACAACACCGCGATCGCAAGGACGACGACGATCGCCGCGCCGAGTATCATGGCCGCGTTGGCGAGGTCAGTCATCGGCCTCACCTCCGGATTCCGCTTCCGCGCTCGCTCCGGCTCCGGCGACGGCGTCGGCCGACTGCACGACCGGCTCCATGTCGCCTCGAGCGAGTGGTCCGGGAAGATCGGCGCCCTCGCGGCCGTAAAAGAGGATCCGGACCGCCCGCTCGTGAAGCCCCTCGGCGAGGTCCTTGCGGGCCGAGGGGGCCAGGGAGTGAACGAGCAGTTCGCTCCCGACGGTGTCGACCGTCAGCGTTCCCGGTGTCAGCGTGATGCTGTTGGCGAAGGCAGTTACGGAGAGGCCGTCGCCGACCGCGGCATCGACCCGGTCGAGACAGGGATCGATCGGCAGCGACGGGTGCAAAACGACGTAGGCGAACTGGACGTTCGCCTTGGCGATCTCCCACAGTAGATAGGGGACGAACACCACGCCGCGACCGAGCGTCGCCAGCGCGGAGCCGACGTGGGGCGTCCGCTCGAACGCGACGTTCCGCAGAAGCACGGCGGTTATCAGTGCGGTCACGGCTCCGGTCCAGAGTGCAAACGGATAGGTCGGCCCACCCAGGGCGACGTAGAATCCGAACGCCATGGCCGCGATGACGCCGCCGCGAATTAGCTCCGGACCGGTCGGTCGCCAGCTTCTCGAGACTGGCGCGACCTCGTACCGAATGTTCGACTCGGCCAGCACCGTCTCCATGCTCTGCAGCACGTGTGCGGTTGCGTCGACGGAGTAGTCGGGATCGATAATCACCCGGTCGAGGTCGTGCTCCGCGACGTAGTCGACCAGTAGCTCGAAGTGGTTCACCGGGTCGGCGAAGTACTCGTCGGTGCCCAGCAGGCTCGTCCGGATCGAGACGCCGTTGCCGGCTGCCCCGGTCGCGTACTTCTCGGCCGTCGAAAGAAGCGTCTCGTCGCGGTCGAGACCCTCATTGCCGACGTGGTGGCCCGGGGCCGTGAGGACGAGGTGGACGGCGCCACTGCCGTCCCCTTTCTCGACCGTGTCGACGGCGTACTCGACTGTCTCCTCGAGCGTCGGCGATGGGCTCACCGGAACGAGCACGCCGTTCGTGTCGCTCACGTCGCCCACCTCCGTCGGTACTTCCGACCCGCATCGACCGGGCGACATGGGGAGACGATCGACGCGGGCGTTCGGCCGTTGGTCCCACGGGAGACCGCCTGTCGAACGGCCACCGTGTCCGACAGCGGTACGTGCAGTCGCTCAGCTGCCACCGCAGATTCCTCCTGGTGACCGTCGTTTGCTACTCATAGCTCTCTTCTCGTTAGTCGGACCAAGCGCCAGACGTAGGAAAACTATTTCGTTATCCGCCGACGCGAAGGGAATCGATAAATAGTCGGAAGCTGCGCTTCGTTGTTCCTGCTCGATGCCTAATATCGGCAATCGATCTCCATATGTTAGATTCTTCGCGATCAGGTCGCGTGGACCGGACGCACACCCCCGATTCGGGTGTGGACGCCGCGATGTCCCCATTGTGTGCCCGCCAACTCGAGTAGACCAGAGAGCAAGCGTCCACGACGAATCGACCGATCGCCCGGTGGCGGTTGTATAGACGCGATAACCGCGGAGGTCGCCGTCGTCGACCGGTTCAGTATCGAACCACAATCTTTACAATCACACTTTCAGTAGGTAAAGCTGATTTGCATGGCTGGAGAAACCGTTGCCGACCGAATCGACGCCGCACGGGCGGTGCTAACACCGATCCAGGCCGCAACCGGCCTGACGTTCGCCGCGGGGATCGCGTTCGTACTCGTGTTCCTGCAGGACCCGCTCGCACACGACGCGATGCACAACTTCCGGCACGCAGCGGGGATCACCTGCCACTGAACCGATGCTCTATGACTACCTCCGCCGGGGCGTGCAGGCGGGCGTGATCGCCGGCCTCGCGTACGGGCTATTCATGGCGTTCGTCGCGAATCCGCTCAGCGAGTACCTTCACCACGCACAACACGACCACGGCCACGATCACGGCCACGGTCACGATCACGCCCACGCCGTCTCCGAGACGACGACGGCGATCGTCAGCGTCGGGAGTGGCGTCCTCTGGGCGATCTTCCTCGGCGGCGTCTTCGCGATCGCGCTGTACTTCCTCGAGCCAGCGCTTCCCGGCCGCGGTGCGGGCAGCGCGTTCGTCCTCGCCGGCGCCGGATTCCTGACCGTGTCGGCGACGCCGTGGCTCGTCCTCCCGCCCGCGGCCCCCGGCGCGGAGCAGCTGTACACGGTCGAGCTTCGACTGGCGGTCTACGTCGGGCTCGTCGCACTCGGCGCGCTCGTCTCGGTCGCCGCGATCGGTTCGTACGGGCGGGTCGCCTCCCGACACCGGGCGCTCGGACTCGTCGCCGCCACGGTGCCGATCGTCGCGACCACGGTCGTCCTCTCGACGGTCGCACCGACGATCGTGAGCCACCCCGAGCTGGCCGGCGAACTCGTCTCGGCGTACCAGGCGATGGCCGCGCTGAGCCAGGCCGCGATCTGGGCGATCCTCGCCGCGTCGGTGAGCTGGCTCGAGCGCCGTGAGGCGACGTCGACGGCCGGTGTCGTCGGCCCGAACGACCGTCGCTCGACGAGTTCCTGATCATGCAACGACAAACAACCCGACAGCGGGAGCGCCTCGGCTCGTGTGTGCTCGTCTGTACGAACGACCGCGACTCGGAGTACGCCTGCTGTGGCGACGTCGGCGCCGAGGAGACGCTCGCGGCGGTCAAATCCTGGCTCCGCGAGCGCGGTGCGTTCTGGTCGCCGGTCGGCGTCACGACGACCGGCTGTCTCGGCCTCTGTAGCGAGGACGGGGCGGCGATCGCGATTCAGCCTCGTGACGAGTGGTATGCCGACGTCACTCCCGAGGACGTACCCGAACTGCTCGAGCGCGAGTTCGGTCCGAACGCCGACTCGATCGACCAGCGGGCGGTCGATGCGGACGGTAGCGACTCGCTCGGTGCGACTCACCCCGACGATTGATCCTGCTGGGCATCGTTACCGGTCGTATGACAGGTGAGATCGTCGTCGTTGACGGCGCACGGACGCCACACGGCACGCTGCTCGGGTCGCTCGCCGACGTCGAAGCCGTCGAACTGGGTCGGACGGCGCTGGACGGGCTGCTCGAGCGAACCGTCGTTTCCGGAGCGGAGATCGACTGGGTAGCCCTGGGGAACGCGATCCAGGCCGGGATCGGACAGGTGCCGGGTCGCCAGGCCGTCGTCGAGTCCGATCTGCCCAACGAGACGCCGACGACGACGGTCAACGAGGCCTCGGGCTCGGGGCTGCGAGCGATCGCGCTGGCGGCCGATCGGATTGCGGCTGGCCGGGCCGAGTTCGCCGTCGCCGGCGGGTTCGAGTCGATGACCAACGCCCCCTGGATCCTGCCGGACTACCGCACGGGACGGCGTCACGGCGACGCGACGCTGAAGGACTCGATGATCATGGACTCGCTGTGGGACGTCAACCTCGACGTCCACATGGGCGAGATCACCGAACGACTCGTCGACCGCGAGGGCGTCTCTCGAGACGCACAGGACGAGTACGCCCTCGAGAGCCATCGCCTGGCCGCGGAGGCGATCGAGTCGGGCGCGTTCGACGACGAGATCGTCCCCGTGGAGACGGGAGGCGGGACGATCGACATCGACGAAGGCCCCCGTCCCGACTCGACGCTGGCGGATCTCGCCGAGCTTCCCACCTCCTTTCGCGAGGACGGAACGATCACGCCGGGCAACGCCTCGAAGCTCAGCGACGGTGCGGGCGCGGTGTTACTCGCGGACGCGGACGTCGCGGCAGACCACGGACTCGAGCCGATGGCCCGGCTCGCCGACTACGAACTGGTCTACCGGGAGCCCGACGAGTTCAACGAGGCCGTCGGCGACGTCGTCGCGAGCCTGCTCGAGCGAAACGGGCTCGAGGCGGACGACGTCGACGCGTTCTGGATCAACGAGGCCTTTGCGGCCCAGTCGGTGTACGTCATGGACCGACTCGGCGTTCCACGCGAGCGGATGAACCCCCGCGGCGGCGCGGTCGCGTTCGGCCACCCGATCGGCGCCTCCGGCGGGATGCTGGCAACCAGTCTGGCGTACCAGCTCCGGGACGAGGACGTAGAGCGCGGGCTCGTCGGGATGAGCGTCGGCGGCGGCGGGGCGATCATGGCCCTGCTCGAGCGACTGTAGCAGTTGTCCGCGGGAGCTGGGACTTTCCGAGGGGTTTACCTTTCCGGTATTCCCAGTAGTAACCAATGACGCTGTACTCGCGAGTCCGTCCACTCGCGTTCAGACTTCCCGCCGAGACGGCTCACGTCCTCGGCAAACGGGCGCTGCAAGCGGTGCAGTCGACGTGGCCGACGCGAGCGGCGCTCGCCTCGAACTACCGGTACGCCCACCCGGCGCTCGAGACCGACCTCTTCGGATGTCGGTTCTCCAATCCGGTCGGCGTGGCAGCCGGGTTCGACAAGAACGCCGAGGTGACCCACGCGCTCGAGGCGCTGGGGTTCGGGTTCGTCGAGATCGGCACCGTCACGCCGTACCCCCAGTCCGGCAACGACCGGCCGCGGCTGTTCCGACTGCAGGAGGACGAGGCGATGATCAACCGGATGGGGTTCAACGGCGACGGGATGGAGCAGGTCCGGGACCGTCTCGAGCGAGAGGGCCCGCCACAGATCCCGCTCGGGGTCAACGCTGTCTCTTATACACATCTCTNCCAGCCCGCTCAGAGATGTGGATAAGAGACAGCCTGCGGACCGTCTTCGAGACCCTCGAGGCCGAAAACGACGACGACGTCCCGATCCTGGTCAAGATCGGCCCCGACTCGCCCGAGGAGTCGATGCTCGACCTCGTCGACATCGTCGAGGAGTGTGATCTCGACGGGATCGTCGCGACGAACACGACCACCAGCCGGGAGGGCCTCGAGTCGCCGCGAGGGGAGGAGTGGGGCGGTCTCAGCGGCAACCCCCTTCGGGAACGCTCGACTTCGGCGATCCGAACGCTGGCGAGACACACCGACGACGACCTGCCGATCGTCGGCGTCGGCGGCGTCGATTCGGCGAGAAGCGCCTACGAGAAGATCCGCGCGGGCGCCTCGCTCGTCCAGCTCTACACCGGATTCGTCTACGGTGGCCCCAGGACGGCAAAACGAATCAACCAGGGACTAGTCGAGCTCCTCGAGCGCGACGAGTTCTCGTCGGTCGAGGATGCGGTCGGCGCGGATCTCGAGTAGGACAGCCCCAGCCTCTGCCTCAGTCGACGTCGACTCTCGTTCCGTACCCCGACTCGCCCACCACGCCGCCGTCCTCGTAGACGACCTCGCCGCGGACGACCGTCGCGGTCGCCTTGCCGACGAACGACTCCCCGACGAACGGCGTCACGCAGTTCTTCGAGTGTAACTCGTCGGCGCTCTCGAGGGTCCACTCCGTCTCGGGATCGACGATCGTGAAGTCGGCGTCGGTGCCGACCTGCAGCGACCCTTTCTGTGGGTACATCCCCCACACCTGGGCGGGCCGGGTCGAGTGGCGACGCACCCACTCCTCGAGGGTGAACCGCCCGTCGTCGACGAAGGAGAGCATGACGGGCACCTCGGTCTCGAGGCCGACGAACCCCGAACTCGCCTCCCAGGTGTTCCCGAACGGGTCGTCGACCTTCTTCTCCTCGGGGGTGTGTGGGGCGTGGTCGGTCGCGATACAGTCGATCGCGCCACGGTCCATGCCGACCTCCCAGAGCGTCTCGCGCTCGACGGCGTCGCGGATCGGTGGCTGGATCCGGGCAACGTTGCCCTGCTCGCGCATCACGTCCTCGGTGAACCAGAGGTAGTGCGGCGTCGTCTCCGCGGTGACGTCGACCCCCCGACCTTTCCCGCGGGCGACGGCTTTCGCCGCGGAGCCCGAGGAGACGTGGAACATGTGGACGCTCGCGTCGGTCTCCTCGGCGAAGGTGATCATCCGCTCGACGGCCTCCCGTTCGGCGATCACGGGCCTCGAGTGGGAATGGTCGATCGGCTCGTTTCGTCCCTCGCGCTTGAACCGTTCGGTGTAGTGGTCGATGATCTCGCCGTTCTCCTCGTGAAAGCCTAGGCGCTTGCCCGTCTCGCCGATTCGCTCCATCGCCTCTATGATCTCGCCGTCGGTCGGCGGCGGGACGTCACCGACCGTCGAGCCCAGGAAGATCTTGTACCCCAATACACCGGCGTCGTCGAGGTCGGGGATCGCCTCGAGGTTCTCGCTCGTGACGACGGCGTAGCTCTGGAAGTCGACGTGGGCGCCGGCCTCGCCTCGCTCGTACTTCAACTCGAGATGTTCGGGGCTGTCGATGACGGGATCGGTGTTCGGCATCCCGACGACGGTCGTCACGCCGCCCGCCGCGGCCGCCCGCGTTGCGGACTCCCAGTCCTCCTTGTACTCGAGGCCGGGTTCGCGGTTGTGGATGTGACAGTCGACGACGCCGGGTGCGAGAACGTTTCCGTCGGCGTCGAGGACCCGCTCTGCGTCGGGGAGCCGATCGGTGCGGCCGACGGCGACGATCGTCCCGTCCTCGACCGCGACGCCGGCGTCGGGGGTCCGTCCGGACGGTGTAACGACGGTGCAGTTTCGCACGACGAGATCCACGGTCATTGGCCCCACCTATCCACGAGATCCGGATATAGCTTCTGTTGCCCGAACGCGGTTGGCGACGGGATGAACCGAGTCACGCTCGAGAACCCGGTAGCACATCGACTGTCCGCGACGCCGCCCGTGTCTGGCGATCCGGACGATACTCGAGAGCGCTCGAGACGGAGGCCGAACGCGTTCGTCTCGATAATCGTCGTTTTGCTCCCGGTATCAACGGATTGGTCGCTTGTGCGCCGAACCGTCCGAAACCGGGTGAGGAGACCGGTTCAACGTCGGATCAGGTTCGCGTAGGTGAGAGATAACTAACGGCTCCGCGACGGTAGGTCTGGGCATGATTGACAGCCTCGTGGTCTTCGTCGTTAGCCTCCTGATCGGTGCGTTCGGCATCTTCGTCGGCGCGAGGGTCGTCGTCGACACCGAGGACTACACCTACGCCCTGATCACCGCGCTCATCGGCGCGATCGTCTGGGCGATCGTCGGCTTCTTCTTCGGCTGGATCCCGCTTCTGGGCCCCCTCCTCGTGTTCGTCGCCTACCTCGCGGTGATCAACGCTCGCTATCCGGGCGGGTGGATCGAGGCGATCGTCATCACTGTCATCGCCTGGCTGTCGGTGCTCGTCGTTCTCTACATCCTCGCTGTCATCGGCGTCACCGGGTTCGAGGCTGCCGGCGTCCCTGGCACATAATAGAACCGAACACATCACATTTCCTTACCGAGGCAGAGTAATCCACACTGGCGTTAGGTCGTCTGAGAATAGCGTCTGCGTGACATACCGCTACCGGAGTAACAATATATGATTTATAAAAAATACTTTGTGGAGTGCTGTCGACGGTTCAGCGTAAGACGGTCGTTCCGCGGATCGCAGTAACACGGACCGATCTCTCCAGCCACCATGATCCATGCGCTCTCCGAACCCGTCATTACCGCGCTCGTTCCGTCGATCAGTGAGAGGGTCACCCTCGGCGTCGTGTCGACTCCCGGACTCGTCTGGGACCCACATCTCGCGGCCGTCGCCGGACTCGTCGCGCTGATGATGCTCGGTGGCGCGCTCGTCGTCCGAAATCAGCTCGCGGCGACGTCGGGGCTCGGCACGGAGCCGGATCCGCAGCGAAACGACGAGTTCGTAACTGACCGGGAGCGGGTCTGTGAACTCATCGAGGAGAACGGCGGCCGGATGAAACAGTCGAGGATCGTCGACTCGGTCGACTGGTCGAAGGCGAAGGTGAGCCGGCTGCTGGCCGAACTCGAGGAGGAAGAGGAGGTAACGAAGCTTCGACTCGGACGGGAGAACCTGGTCTGTCTCCCGGGCCACGAGCCGACGGCCTCGAAGTCGCCGGAACGCGCCAGAAACGAATAAAACCGATTCTCAGACAGGTCGTGACCGAACCGTTAGCCAAGCAGCTGGTAGAGGCTGCTCGCGGCGACGACCAGCAGGACGAGCACGCTCGAGAGGACGGGATCCAGACTCGAGCCGATGGTCCCGTCGAGGCCAGCCATCGCGATCAGGAGCAGGCCGACCAGACAGAGCGCCAGGTGGAGACGGAGGGTCGACGAGCGATCGGTCGGTTCGTCGTCGACGTACGTGAGGACGTCGTCGAAGTTCGGTCCCGAGCGGATAGTCTTCGCGTCGGAGTCGTACTCGATGACCAGGTCCTCCTGGAGCTGGGGGAGGTGTGTCTGCTGGAGGGAGACGTAGACGCTCTTGTAGAGGTTGTTCGGGACCGATGCGGCCTCCGATTCGGTCGACGCGATCTCGGTCGCGACCTCGGAGACGTCGACCTGTCCGGCTTCCTCGGCGAGTAGCTGGACGATCGCTCGCCGCCGGTCGTTGCCCAGGATGTGAAAAACCTCGCTTTCCTCGAGTGAGTCGGTTCGGTTCGTCTGGACGGACATTGATCAAAGAGCGTTCGAAGACGTACGGTTACCGACCGGTCCACCACCCACTGACATACGCGTGGATTTCACCGACCACCAACTTCAACCTGCGGTATTAATTCCCAATCGGTCCGTTCGGAAGGATTGTCTTCCATCGATCCGAACAGGAAACCAACACGGCGAGAACGGGTCAGGCTGTTACCTGGGTAGGTGTCCGCCCGATTGCATCTCCCGATACGTCGTGCAGGCCGGACAGCCGTGGACGACGTCACCGTTATCTCCGAAGACTCGAGCGAACTGCTGGGTGACGTGTGTCCCACAGTTTCGACAGCGGGCGCCTGCCGACGACGATTCCATCGGTTTCCAGCCGTGTTGTGTTCGTTTCATAGGTTGTGGGTGTACGCGGATGGGCGACGGGCGAGTTCGGTCGTCGAGCCATCCGGTCTCATCGGATCCAGGGGAGCAAACGTGAATAAAGGACACAGACCGTTCACCCCCGAGCCGGTCCGATACCTCCGGAAACCCGTCGTTTATGGCTAATTTCGGACGATAAAGCCCGTCTGAAGGCTGTTTTCCAATATTGGTTCGTTCCGATCTCAAGATGAATTCAGTCGCGTTCTCGTTCGTTCGTCGGAGGCTATCCTGATCTCTCACGTTGAGACCGGCCGAAAGTATTCGTTTCCCGACCGAAATCAACAGTTTCTCCCGCAGGCGATTTTGAAACTGAGTGTAAGGTCCACCGTTCTCAAATACCACTGTCGCTTACCGATTTACGTGTTGGAACGCGGCGACGCGACCGCGGATCGCGACGCGCCGCGGCTCTACCGGCCGGGGACGGACGGCTCGGCGACGAACACCGGCCCCAGCGAAGATGGGTGATCACGACTATGTCAACGCAAGCGACCAATACACGAGTGGAATCGGACTCGAATCCGTCGGTGCAGCTCAACGTGCTCGGCGACGACTGTGCACGGACGATCCTCGTCGCGACCAGCGACGGCCCGAAGACGGCAAAGGAGCTCACGGGGCGGACCGACAGCTCCTCGGCGACCGTCTATCGGCGCATCAACAACCTCCTCGAGAGCGACCTGCTGGAGGAGTGTGTGCGATTCGAGGAGAACGGCTCGCACACGACGGCGTACAAGGCGACGATAGAGGGCCTGTCGGTCCGAATCGACTCGAGCGGGATCGATGTCTCCCTGTCGAAATCCGAGTGATACCGGCGCCGGACTCCGAGCGGGACTGTTCGAGAGCGCAAGTAACGTCCCAGAACGAACGATCGTCGTCTACAGACTAATTTTAATTGAGGTCGTCAGACGGGAACGAACTGCTAGCACGGCTGTATGATACGGATAACAAATATCTACTCAGTGGAACGGTCACTGTGATTGAGCAATGCACGATCTAACCGGGTTTCAGCGCGACCTGCTGTACGTGATCGCAGGTGCCGATCGTCCGTCCGGGCAGACGGTCAAAGACGAGGTCGAACAGTACTACAGCTCCGAAATCAATCACGGCCGACTGTACCCGAACCTCGATACGCTCGTCACCAAGGAACTCGTCGAGAAGGGAGAGCTCGACAGGCGAACCAACTACTACGCGATCACCGACGAGGGCCACGAGCAGATCAGCGAACGACGCGAGTGGGAACGACAGTACGTCGACCTGTAGTTCGACTCTACGAGCGCTGACGACGAGTTCGAGAGGCGCGTTTCGGACCCGTATGACCGCGACTGGCCGCAATATCCGGTAGTACGGACATAACAAAGCCCGCGAGCGAGGACTGGCTCAACGATCTATGGTACGAGCCTCCGCCCTCGAGGCGCAGACCGACCGACCAGCCGTGGTGACCGACGCGTGAGTCATCCGACGAGCACGGAGACGCGGCTCGGATTCCTTCGGTGGTACCCCCTCGATCTCGCGCTGGTCTCGCTGGCGGCGGCGCTCTCGTATCTCGCCGTCACGAGCTTCGGTCCGGAGACCGCACCGCGGCTGCTGGTGACGTTTCCGCTCGCGCTGTTCCTGCCCGGATACGCGCTCGTCTCGGTGCTGTTTCCGGCGGGAGAACGAGCCGCCCAACAGACGGCGACGGCGCCGACCGACCGTCGGCCGCGCGGGATCGACACCGTCGAGCGGCTCGGGCTCGCCGTCGCGCTCTCGCTGGCACTCGGGCCGATCACCGTGATCGCGCTCCCGTTTGCCGGCTGGGAGCTCGAGGCGGCGTCGGTCGCCGGCGGGCTCGCCGCCGTCACGATCGGGCTGGCGCAGCTCGGCGTCGTCCGTCGGCTTCGGACGCCCGCAGCCGTCCGCTTTACCGTCTCGATCCGAACGATCCGCGAGCGACTGATCGGCGCCGACGGTCGCGGCGTAACGGTGTCGTCGGTCGTTCTCGGGATCGCGATCGTCCTCGCCGTCGGGCTGCTCGTCGCCGCGTTCCTCTTTCCGGCCTCGGCCGGCGGCTACGACCAGCTGGCGCTGTACTCGGAGACCGAGGAGGGCGACCTCGTCGCCGGGGAGTTCCCCGACGAGGTCGCGCCGGGCGAGTCGGTGCCGGTGACCATCGAGGTCGAGAACGGCGGCGACGAACCCCGAGAGTACACGGTCGTCGTCCAGGAGCAGATGATCGAGGGCGGCGAGGTCGTCGATAGCACGGACCACGAGCAGATCGAGACCGTCGTCCCGGGCGGCGAGACCGACGACGGTACGTACCCGGTCGCGCCGACGGCCGAGCCCGGGGAGACGGTTCGGATCAGCGTCCTGCTGTTCGAGGGCGACCCGCCGATCGGCGCGACGAACGAGGACGCCCTCGAGGAGACCTACTTCTGGGTAACCGTCGCCGAGGAGCCGGCCGACTGACCGCTTCGACGGACTCCGTCCGCGGCTGTGCTGGGCATCCGTTCGCTGTCCTCCATTGCCTCAAGCGTCGAGTCGCGTCGTTCGAACTCATCCCCCGGAGCCGTACCGGATCGGGCCGGCTTCGAGCGAATCGGATCGAACCCGGAGCGTGAGTACAGCCGGCGCTGGTCGTTCAACGATATGACCGAGCGTAATGCGGGTGCGGTGTTCGAGAGCTGTCGGACCGTGGAACCTCGAGCGACTGCCGAAACGAGCGGAGACGACCGACCGGCCGAGAAACGGTGTGCAGTCTCGTGACGGAAGTCCCAATGGAGCTATCGGCCCACCACACCGAACGGTAGCGTCAGCTCCGGATTCCTCGAGGCGCGGTGGACGATCGACACGAACAACACGGCGAGACAGAGCGCGAGCGCGACCGCGGGAGCGAGCGTCGCCGTCGCGGGCCCGACGGACAGCCAGGTAAGCGCCAGCGCGACGACGCCGAGCGCCGTTACCCCCGCGTAGATCCGGTGCCAGGGTCGTTGCTGTCCGAGCCGCCGATCGAGGTAGGGTTCGAACACCTCGCTGCTGGGGAGGAGATCGATCGTATGCGTATCTGGGTCCCAGTCGACGATTCCGTGATCTTCGAGCATCGGCAGGGGGGTCTGGTACAGCGAGATGTAGACGCGGCGGCGCTGCGTTCGCGTCACGTCGTCGGTACCGATCTCGTTCTCCCAGGCGGCGACCTGTTCGACCAGCGGCGCGAGATCGCAGCTCCCGCCCTGTCGTTTCAGATACCTGACCGCCTGGCGTCTGCGGGCGTTGCTGAACACGTCGAACAGTTCGGCCTGGCTGAACTCTCGATCGGTCATAGGTTCCCTCGCGATCCCGTCTCCCGTGCCCGGAGATCGGGTCTGGTCGGATAGCTCACACCACCGACTGGGACGGAGCAACCCTTTACTATCTCGCGGCTACCCGGGCGAAACCGCCATATACCGGTTAGAAGCCGTGACTGACGTCGGTAGCGACGATTCCGGCCGATCGGCCCCGTGGTCACCGGTAGCGATCGATCGAATCCGCGAGGGTGTCGGTTCGTTTCGTCCCTCGAGCGCCGACGTAGTACGGGACTACGCGACCGTCAAGCCGGGGATAACAAAGCCTCGCTACCGGCTGTGTCCGGACGATCACCCATCCGGGTATCGAGCATCTATGAGCACATCCAGATACGACCGACGAGTGCAGGGACGAACCGTCGCGTTCCCGCGCGGAGGCTGGTCGCCGTGACACGGTTCGTCTCCGGCGAGGGCTGTACGATCGCCGACGGCGCGACGATCGATCACGGCGAGTTCGACGAGCCGACCAGGGTCGGCGCCGACGCGACGATCAGGGCCGGTTCGATCGTCTACGGCGACGTGACGATCGGCGACGGGTTCACGACCGGTCACGACGTGCTGATCCGCGAGGGAACCACGATCGGCGACGACGTGCTCGTCGGCACGAAGACCGTCGTCGACGGCGAGACGACGATCGGCTCGCACGTCAGCCTCCAGACGAACGTCTACGTGCCGACCGAGACGACGATCGGTGACAACGTCTTCGTCGGCCCCGGTGCCGTCATGACCAACGACGAGTACCCCGTCCGGACCGAGGTCGACCTCGAGGGACCGACCCTCGAGGACGGCGCCTCGGTGGGCGCGAACGCGACGATCCTGCCGGGCGTGACCGTCGGCAAGAACGCGTTCGTCGCGGCCGGCGCCGTCGTCGTCGAGGACGTCCCCGCCGACAGCCTCGCCGTGGGCGCACCGGCGCGAACGAAACCGCTTCCCGCCCCCCTCGAGGGACCGAACCAGCTCGAATGACCGACACAGAAACCAATCCCGAGATCGACGCCGAAACGAGTATCGAGCGCGTAACCGACGAGCCGAGCGACGACGGGATCCCGATCGCCGATCCCGAACTCGGTCCGGACGCGATCGACCGCGTTCGGGAGGTCCTCGAGAGCGGCGCGCTCGCAGACGGTCCCGAGGTTCGGGCCTTCGAGCGCGAGTTCGCCGCCTTCTGCGGGGCCGACCGGGCCGTCGCGACCTCGAACGGGACGACGGCGCTGGTGACCGCCCTCGAGGCCCTGGGGCTCGAGGACGGCGATGCCGTCGTCACCTCCCCGTTTTCCTTCGTTGCGAGCGCGAACGCGATCCGGCTCGCGGGCGGGACGCCGGTGTTCGCCGACATCGACCCCGAGACGTACGCGCTGGATCCGGAGGCCGTCGAACGAGTCCTGCGAGACAGGGAGGACGTCGTCGGCCTGCTGCCGGTTCATCTCTACGGACTGCCGGCGCCGATGCCCGCCCTTGTAGACCTCGCCGAGGATCACGACCTGTTCGTCCTCGAGGACGCCTGCCAGGCTCACGGCGCGAAATGTGGGGGGGACCGGGTCGGCACGCTGGGCGACGCCGCCTGCTTCTCGTTTTACCCGACCAAGAACATGACGACGGCCGAGGGCGGGATGGTCACGACCGACCGCGAGGCCGTCGCCGAGCGAGCGGCGCGGTACGTCAACCACGGCCGGGGCGAGACCGGTACCGGCGGCTACGATCACCTCGAGCTCGGCCACAACTTCCGGCTGACGGGCGTCGCGGCCGCGATCGGTCGCGTCCAGCTCGAGCGACTGCCGTCGTTCAATCGGGCTCGCCGGGAGCACGCCGCCGCCTACGACGAGGCGTTCATCGAGCTCCCGCTCGAGACGCCGACCGAGCCGCCGCGGTATCGGCACGTCTACCACCAGTACACGGTCCGGACGACCGACCGGGACGCGCTCGCCGAATCGCTCGCGGACCGGAGCATCGACACCGGAATCTACTACGACCGACCGATCCACCGCCAGCCCGCCTACGGGTCGGTCAGCACGGCCGCGGCGACGTTCCCCGAGGCCGAACGGGCCGCCGACGAGGTGCTCTCCCTGCCTGTTCACCCGTCGCTTTCGGCCGACGACCGCCGAACTGTCGTCGAGGCAGTGTGGGACCACTACGATACCCAATGACCGACCAATCTACCGTCAGAGCCGGCGTCGTCGGCGCCGGCTCGATGGGGCAGAATCACGCGCGGGTGTACAGCGAGCTCCGAACCGTCGACCTCGTCGGCGTCGCCGACCGCGACCGCGAGGTCGCCCGGCGGGTCGCCGCCGAGCACGGAACCGACGTCGTCGCCCTCGAGGCGCTGCTCGAACGGGTCGACGTCGTCACCGTCGCCGTGCCGACGCACGCACACGCCGAGGTCGTCTCGCGGTGTCTCGAGGCCGGCGTCGACGTGCTGGTCGAGAAACCGATCGCGGGTTCGGTCGCGGAGGGCCGCGCCCTCGCCGAACAGGCACGGAACGCCGGGCGAGTCCTGCAGGTCGGCCACATCGAACGGTTCAACCCCGCGGTGGGGATGCTCGAGGACCTGATCGAGGACCTCGACGTCATCGGGATCGAGGCCGAACGGCTCGGCCCGCCGATCAACCGCGACGCGCCCGGCGACGTCGTCTTCGATCTGATGATCCACGACGTCGACGTCGTGGGCGCCCTCCTCGGCCGGACGCCCACGTCGATCTCGGCGATCGGGGCGGCCGACGGACGGTACGCGACGGCGACGATGGAGTACGGCGATATCGTCGCGACGCTGACCGCGAGCCGGGTAACCCAGAAGAAGGTTCGGAAACTCACCGTCACCGCCCGCGAGTGTCTCGTCGAGGTCGACTACCTCGAGCAGTCGGTGCTGATCCACCGGGATTCCTACCCCGAGTACCTGACCGACGACGGCCAGAACCGCTACCGCCACGAGAGTGTGGTCGAACGCCCGCGGATCGCGACGAGCGAACCGCTGCGGTGCGAGCTCGAGTCGTTCGTCGAGGCCGTCCGTACCGGATCCGAGCCCGAAGTGACCGCCGAGGACGGGATCGCGGCCCTCGAGACGGTCCAGGCGATCGATTCGCGGCTCGGAAACAGGAGACGCGAACCGGAGGTGAACGCCCGATGAGCGCACTCGGTCCCTCGATTTACGGCTCGGAGCTCCCGGAGCGCGAGCTTCGCGAGCGGCTGATCGGCGGCGAGATCCCCGTCGCCGTCTACGGACTCGGCAAGATGGGGCTCCCCCTCGCGGGCGTCTACGCCGAGACGACGGGCAACGTCACCGGGGTCGACGTCGACCCGACCGTCGTCGAGACGCTCGCCGACGGCGAGAGCCACGTCGTCGGCGAACCGGGACTCGACGACCTCGTCGCCGAGCAGGTCGAGCGGGGCCGGCTCACGGCGACGACCGACGGCGCCGCGGCAGCTGCGGACGCCGGGATCCACGTGATCATCGTCCCGACACTGCTCGCCGAGGACGACTCGCCCGACCTGGCGACCGTCGAGTCGGTGCTCGAGGATATCGCGGCCGGGCTCGAGCCAGGTGACCTGGTCGTCGCCGAGTCGACGCTGCCGCCCGGCTCCTGCCGGGACGTCCTGCTTCCGCATCTGATCCAGGAGAGCGGCCTCGAGCGCGGCGAGCTCGGGCTCGCGTTCTGCCCCGAGCGGACGGCCTCGGGATCGGCCCTGCGGGACATCCGGGGACGGTACCCGAAGGTCGTCGGCGGCGTCGACGCGGCGAGCACCCGCGCGGCCGAGCTGATCTACGGCGAACTCACGAGCAACGAGGTCCACGCGGTGTCCGACGCGACGACCGCGGAGGCCGTGAAGGTGTTCGAGGGCGTCTACCGCGACGTCAACATCGCGCTCGCGAACGAGCTGGGTCGGCTCGCGGACGAGCTCGGCATTTCAGTGCGGGAGGCGATCGACACCGCGAACGGGCTGTCGGTCTGTCAGCTCCACGAGCCCGGGCCCGGCGTCGGGGGCCACTGCATTCCGTACTATCCGCACTTCCTGCTCTCGCGGTTCGAGGAGCCGATGCCGGTGATGCGAACCGCCCGCGAGCTCAACGACGCGATGCCGTCGGTGATGGTCGATCGCCTCGCCGACCGGCTCGCGGCGACCGGCGCCGACACCGATCTCGCGGATGCCTCGGTGCTCGTCCTCGGGATCACCTACCGGGCTGGCGTCGAGGAGACCCGCGCCTCGCCCGCGCTGGGCGTCGTCGACGCGCTCCGCGAGATGGGGGCCGACGTCGCCGGTATCGATCCGCTGGTCGACCCCGCCGAGTACGGCGCCCGTCCGGTCGCCCTCGAGGACCTGCCCGACGAACCGTTCGACGGCGCGATCCTCGTCACGGCCCACGAAGAGTTCGAGGCAATTCCCTGGTCCGACCTCGAGCCGATGGTCGTCGTCGACGGCCGGGACGCCCTCGACCTCTCGGGAACGGCCCACAGCCACTACACGTTCGCGGGCTCCCACGACGGGTCGGCCCCGTTCGGAGGCGGCGACGGCTCGGACGACGGTCGATCGGCACCGCTCGAGCCGCGACGAACGGACGGTGGGACCGATGTATAAGGGACGCTCGATCGGCGTCGTCGTCACCGCCTACGACGAGGCGGCGTTCGTCGGTCGTGTCATCGAGACGATCCCCGACTACGTCGATCGGATCTACGCCGTCGACGACGCCTCGCCGGACGACTCCTGGACCGTCATCCGACGGGTCGCCGAACGGATCAACGAGTCGACCGAGCCGGCGCGGGTGATCGCCGACGGCGGCGACAGCCGACGAGTGGTTCCGATCCGCCACGAGGAAAACAGGGGGTACGGCGGCGCGGTCAAGACCGGCTACGAGCGGGCCGCGGCCGACGGGATCGACGTCGTCGCCGTGATGAACGGCGACGCCCAGATGGACCCCGCGATCCTCGATCGGATCCTCGACCCCGTCGTCGACGGCGAGGCCGACTACGCGAAGGGAAATCGACTGTTGACTCCCGACGATCGCGCCTCGATGTCGACGTTCCGATTTATCGGCAACGCCACCCTCACCGGGCTCTCAAAGTTCGCCACCGGCTACTGGACGCTGTCGGACCCCCAGAACGGATACACCGCCATCTCCAGGGAGGCCATCGAGACGCTCGAGTTCGAGTCGATCACCGACGAGTACGGCTTCCTCAATCACCTCCTGACCCACCTCAACGTCGCGGAGTTCCGCGTCGCGGACGTGCCGATGACGGCCGTCTACGGCGACGAGGAGTCGAGCATCGGCTACTCGTCGTTCGTCCAGTTCGTCTCTTTGCTGTTGCTGCGGAGCTTCCTGTGGCGACTCAAGACCCGCTACGTCGTCCGCAGTTTCCATCCCGCAGTCGTCTTCTACGGTGCCGGCGCGACCGGGCTGGCTGGTGGGCTCGCCGGACTGGTCGGCTCGCTCGCTCGAGCGGTCCGCGGCGCCGAGAGCTTCACGGGCGCGATCGCCTCCTTCGTCGCCGGACTGGTCGGCACGGTGGCCCTCGGAATCGCCATCTGGCTCGACCGCGAGGAGAACGCCCCCCTCGAGGTGAGCCCGTACGATCGATCAGACGAGGACGTCGCCGATGGAGGGTCGTCGGATCGGCTCGAGGAGGCGGCGCCCCGTTCGATCGAGTAGCGGGGGCCCGACGGGACGGCGCTCCGCCCTCTTAGTCTCCAATCCGAACCGAGCGGTCACTGGCTCGAGGAGCCGATAAGTCACGTGGAGCGGTCAGTGACGTCGAAAATTCGGCTGTGAAAGACTGGGCGACGATTCGATGGGTTGACACGCCGAAGCTAAACTAACGTACTCCTCATATGTTCAATGAACGAGTCGGTCTGTCGGGCGATGACCAATACACCCAACTCTGACTTCTTCCCACGACTGAAGTCGTGACCTTTCTCCTTGAACCACTGTAATCCGCTGAACCCATTCCAACCTGGCTTCGGAGAAACGACCCTCAATCGTCTATATCGTCCCTGGCGTGAATTTTGGCCTGTTCACGGGCGCTGGGGTTGACTGACTCTTTGAACGGAACTTTCGCCAGTGTCGCATACACGGGTTCGCCAGACACCTCAGCGTACTCGTCCGGGAGGTGGACTGCAAACTCCACATCGAGGCCCGCGTCATATATCGAGTCGTCGAGCGGAACGTCGGTCGCAGCCTGCAGTTTTGCCGCTGGAACGAATCCGAGGCCGATATTGGTCTCGAGGTCCGGATTCCACCCCGCCGACGTCAGGTAGCCACATTCATCGTCCGTCTCCGGGTCCGAGATGAGCCAGTAGTCGGAGGGCCATTCCAAAATCGGGTCGCCTGCCATTTTCAGACCGACCAGTTTGTGAGTGAACGGAAACGCACCGTTTTCGATGGCCTCTTTCTGACGTTCCAGCTCGGCTTTGCCGACGTAGTCCGCGTCCTTGTCGTCGGGAACCTGATAGCCGAGGTTAACCTGGAACGGCGACGTCTCGTAGTCCATGTCCTGCCCCAACGACAGGATTCCGGCAGCGATACGTCGACGACCGTTTACTGGCGTCGCGGCACCGCCGTGGTCTTTGACCGTTTCGAGTACTGGATTCCACACTGCCTCGGCGTTCTTCGTCGCTTCACGGACGTATATTTCGAACCCTGCCTCTCCGGAGAAGCCCGTCTGACTCACCAGCACCGGGACGTCGTTGATAGTCGCTTCCAGCAGTCCGTAGTACGGAACGTCTTCGACCGCATCACCGATGAGCGACTCCATCACGTCGGGCGATTTCGGCCCCTGAATCTGCATCGGCGAGACGTCGATCTCGTCGATCTCGACCTCGAAGTCATTGCCGACTGTGACCCCTTGCAACCACTGCATCAGGTCGGAGTCAGCGATGGAGAACCAGAACTCGTCGTCGTCAGGCCGCAACAGGACGAAGTCATTGAGGATACCGCCGTCCTGGTTGCAGCAGATGGCGTACTTGCCACGCATCGTCTCGATGTCGGTCGCGTCTCGCGTAATGACGAAGTTGACGAACGCCTCAGCATCGGGTCCCACGACACGAATCTGGCGCTCGACCGCGACGTCCCATAGCGCTACGTGGTTGACCAGCAACTCGTACTCGGCTTCCGCACCTCCGTCTTCGGGGTCGATGTACGCGCGGGGGTGGTACATGTGATTGTAAACCGTCGCCTGATGACACCCCTCCTCGACGGAAAGGTGCCAGAACGGTGACTTCCGAACCCGGGTAGAGGTCACGAGGTCAACGTCTGCGTTACCTGTTTGACGAAGATTTCTGGGAACAGTACGATCCGATTGGTCGACATTGGGGTGGTTCGGGTGGTGGTTTCTCGACATTGGTAATCTATTTCGGTGATTCAACGGAATGGTTGCGCCCAGAGACGCCCGATGCGACTGGTATCGAACGGCGGGGTAACTCCCGTCGGGAGGTAGAATTTTGGTTCAGCGTCGATGCCTCGGTCACTGTCATGGTGTTTGTGTCATGCATGTGAACACTCGGCCACCGTCATGGTGCATCGTACCATGGAAGTGAATGACGTCCTGTAACCGCATTGCCCTCTCTCTTAATCGAATAATGCATTTATATCGGGTCTAGAACATTTCACGCATTCGTGATCACTTTCGCAGGTTCTCGGTGGAAGCAGTGAGGACGACGGTTCGAACCGTGCGAACTGGAACAGCGGTTCGACGAGGCTACAGCGACTGCGATCGAGGCCGAATCGCCCGCTTGGCCGGCGGGCTGAGCCCCTCGAGCGAGCCCCGGGCGGTCGCGACGTCGACCAGCAGGTCGGTCAGGTTCACCAGTTCGCCGACGTAGGCCTGCCGACGTCGCTGCCAGCTGGCGTCGGCCTCGTCGTCGGCGAGGATCTCGAGCGAGCGCTCGCACAGCGGGCCGTAGGAGTCGAACTGCTCGGCGAGGCCGGCGCGCTCGAGTTCCTCGAACTCGCCGTACTCGTGCTCGTCGGTGCCCTGGTAGCGAAACGCGGGGGTACCGAGCAGGGCGGCCTCGGTGGCCATCGTCCCCGTGTCGGCGACCAGCAGCGAGGCCTCGGCCATCGCATCGTGGATCAGCGCGGGGTGGAGGTCGTACGGCCGAGCGGGGGTGTCCCGAAGCTCCATCCGGCCGCCCTCGTCGGAGACGAACACCGTCGCGTCCTCGCTCAGGCGGTCGATCAGATCCCGTCGCTGTTCGGGTGTAAACCCCTCGAGGTCGGTGTCGTGGAGCGCGTCGAGTGCGTTGAACCGGAGGAGGACGTAGGGCTCGTCGTCGGCGACGCCGAGATACTCGCGAATCCGCGCGTCGGGTTCGAAGACGTCGGGGTGGAGATAGGCGCACTCCTTGAACCCCTCGAACGTGTAGTGGTCGTCGCCCAGATCCCGGCGCGTGACCGCCGGCGAGAGGATGCAGTCGGCGAACGGTCGGGAGACGGTGTAGTTGAAGTCGCCCGGCTCGTCGTCGAGGACGAGCACCGTCGGCGTTTGCGTGACTGTCCCCGCAAGGGCCGCGTAGGGTCCGCGGCCGAAGACGACGTCGGGGCGAAAGCGCAGCGACTCGCGGACGATCGTTCCGAGCTGACCGCCCAGCTCGCGGGCGAACCGCAGTCGGGAGTAGGCGTCGGTGCCGTGGCCGCCGTACACCCGGTACGGCATCCCGAAAAAGTCGAGCAGGTCGGTCGTACAGGCGTACTCGCGGGTCAACACGAGAACGTTGTGGCCGGCTCGCTCGAGCCTGTCGACGGCGTGGCGGTACAGGTGGACGTGGGCGGGCGTATTCGCGAAGACCAGAATCCGCATCGCCTCCCCGTACCCGTCGCCGACCCTTTGTAATCGGCGGGCTACCCACGCTCGGCCGGCCGTTCGCCGACTCGAGCCGGACACGCGCCTCCAGATCCGAGCGACGGACGGTCTCCGATCGCGTGCTCGAGCGTCGAGCCCGTTCCGTCGGGCGTATGCTCCCCGTAACAGCCGCCGCCGACCGAGTTTCTCCGTCCATAACAAACCGTCGCGGGGCGGTCGCCTCGGTCGATGAACGTCCTCGCCGTGACGGCTAACGCCGACGCGCCGTTTCTGACCCAGCAGGTGGACGCCCTCGAGCAGCGGGGCGTCTCCGTGACGACGATGTCAGTCGCCGGCGAGGTGAGCGCCGACACCGCCCGGAGCCCGCTCGACTACGTTCGGACGGTCCCGCGGGTGCTCCGGGAGGCGGGCCCGGAGTACGACCTGGTTCACGCCCACTACGGGCTGACCGCGCCGGCCGCGCTGGCCCAGCTCCGGCTCCCCGTCGTGCTCTCGCTGTGGGGCTCGGACGTCCACGGCCCGACCGCGCCCGTGAGCAAGCTCTGTGCGCCGCTGTGTGCGGAGGTGGTCGTCATGTCGGCCGAGATGGGTGCCGCGCTCGGTCGGGACTGTACGGTGATCCCCGACGGCGTCGACCTCGAGCGGTTCCGGCCTGAACCCCGCTCGCGCGCGCGAGAAACTGTCGGCTGGGCGGACGACGAGTACCACGTCCTCTTTCCCTATCCGCCCGCACGCACGGTGAAAAACTATCCCCGGGCGAAGCGGGTCGTCGACGCCGTCTCGAGCCGCGTCGATCGACCGGTTCGCCTGCAGACGATCTCGGGCGTCGATCACGACGCCGTCGCGACGTATTTCAACGCCGCCGACGCCCTGCTACTGACGTCCGACAGCGAGGGGTCGCCCAACTCGGTTAAGGAGGCGATGGCCTGTAATGTCCCCGTGGTCTCGCTCGCCGTCGGCGACGTGCCCGAGCGACTGGCCGGGGTCGACCCCTCGGTCGTCGCGCGATCCGATCGGGAACTGGTCGATGGGCTGGTGGGCATCCTCGAGCGCGGCGAGCGCTCGAACGGACGGGAGGCGGCCCATGAGGTGAGCATCGATCGAACCGCGGAGCGAATGCTCGCGGTCTACGAGCGCGCGACCGGGAAACGAGTACCGACTCGAGTCCCGAGAGTTCCCGCAAAGCGGTAGCGACCCGACCAGACTCGCCGCAGCGGGTGACTGTTGGCGGGAGCGAGACCGGATCACGTCCCATCTGAAAAACGAGGGGGAGGGCCGGAGCGCAGCAGGGGGCTCCTGGCAGTATCAATTCAGTGAGCGAACAGTATATGTCTTTATGGTATGTTGTTAGTAACAGAACAACAGTTAGCTCCGGTCGGCTCGACCTCGCAGGATGGCCGGGGCTGAGCCCGGCTACTGAATCTCCTCGCGGTACCAGGCCATCGTCTCCGGCAGGTGAGCCTCGAGCGGGCGATAGGTGTACCCCAGCTCCTCGTGGGCCTTCCGTGAGGTGTAGAACAGCCGCTGGGTCGCGAGTCGGGCCATTCGCCGATCGAAGGGAAACACGCGCCGACCGGTGGCGGCGTCGACGAGTTCGGCGACGGGACCTGCGGCGCGGATCGTGGTCGCCGGAACGGGGATTCGAGCGGGCGATCCCTCGAGGTGGGCGGCGATCCGCGAGACCGCGCGGTCGTAGGTGAGGTTCTCGCCACCGAGGATGTAGTGTTCGCCGGACTCGCCGCGCTCGGCCGCGGCGACCAGTCCCGCGACGACGTCGTCGACGCCGACGATGCTGAGCCCGCCCGGGAGGTAGGCGGGCATCGTGCGCTCGAGCCCCATCGCGAGCAGCTGTGCCGTGAAGTTCCGATCGCCGGGGCCGAAGATCGAGGTGGGGTGGGCCGTCACCGCGTCGCCGGAGTCCTCGGCGTAGCGGTCGACGAGACGCTCGGCTTGAGCTTTCGAGGCCTGGTAGGCCCCGATCGGCTCGGCGACGTCGTCCTCGTCGGCGACGGGGTCGCTTCCGTTCGGTCGTCGGGTTCCCGAGGTGCTCGTAAACACCACGCGCCCGGCGTCGGTCGCCGCGCAGGCATCGAGGAGGTTCGCGGTTCCCTCCCGGTTGACCCGGCGGACGGTCTCGGGGTCGGCGCTCCAGAGGCTGGCGCCCGCGAGGTGGAAGACGGCGTCGCTCCCGTCGACCAGCGCCTCGAGCGTCCCCCGCTCGAAGAGGTCGCCGACGTACCAGTCGACGCCCGCGACGCCTCGATCCGAGCCGGACCGACTGAGCCCCCGGACGTCCCATCCCGCCGCACGCAGATGATCACAGAGGTGGGTTCCCAGAAACCCCGTCGCGCCCGTGACCGCGGCCGTCTTCGCGCTCATCGTCCCTCGAGCTGTGGCGGGACGGCGTCCCCGCTCGCGACCGCGTAGAGCCGGTAGGCGCTCGAGACCGCGGGATGCGTGTCGTCCGAGGGCGGCAGCCGACCGCCCGCCAGTCGCTCCCTGATGCCCGAGAGGTCGACGCCGTCGGGGTTCTCGACGGCAACCGGTCGCTCCGCGTCTGAGAGCAACAGAGAGAGCGCGACGTCCGCGTCGACGTCTCGACCCAACAGGGATGTCGCCACGGCGTCGACGGCGGGCGCCGATCCCGAGAGCAACACGTTCGTCGCGACGGGATCGTCGCCGTAGGCGACCGTTCCGTCGAGCACGGCGAGGTCGGGATCGACCGTTCGGGTCGCGGCGACCGCGGCCCGAGTCGAGTCGGCTCCGGAGGTTACGAGTCGGCCGAGCGTTCGAACCGCCCCAGCAGCCGTTCCCTCCTCGGTCGGCCGCAGCGACGGGACGACGATCACGGTCGACTCGAGCAGCGGCTTCGGCACCGAGAGCGCGACCGAGCGCCCGTCGACGGCCCGGTACTCGTTTCGCGTCGGTACGTCAGCGAGGTCGACGAGCGCCGCGTCGAAGCGCTCGGCCAGTCGGTCGTAGCCGAGGTACGACGCCGTTCGCTCGAACGCGATCCGGTCGTCGCTGCGCCCGACGACGACGAGATCGATCTCGAGTTCCCGGTCGAGCCACGCGGCGACCGCGCCGACGACCGCAGGATCGGTCACGACGCCCGTCGAGGGATGGAACGGGTAGTGGGCGTCCGGAGCGAGGGTTACCCGATCGGCGTTCGCGAGTCGCTTCCGGTGGGGCTCGAGGACCGCTCCGACGGCCGACTCGAGGCGGGCCAGCCGCGCGTCGACGGTCGGCCGCCAGCCGCCTCGACTGTCGTCCTCGTCGATCGCGGCCAGGTGAGCGGAGCTCACGGCCGCACCTCCGGGACCTCGAGTTCCTCGGCGATGGTCTCGGCCGCCAGGTCGTAGGCGGTCTCGGCCAGCGCGAGCGATCGCCGGCCGTCGAGCCCGCTGACGGGTGGCTCCTCGTTCGCCCGGACCGCCTCGCAGAAGTCGGCCAGCGCGTCGTAGTGGGCCCGCAGGTAGAACGTCGGGCCGAAGACGGTCGGCTCACCGCCGACGCGGCTGGCGACGTTCTCGAGGGCCGCCCGGGCCGCGTCCGCGTAGAAGTTCTTCGGAAGGTGGTCCCGGTTGGTGATCGTCCCCGTAATTCCCTCGAGGCGCAACCGCGTGTTCACCTCGGGCAGCTCCTCCCACTGGTAGGAGCCACAGTGTACCGTGATCGTCGTCCCCGTCTCCGGCGCCCGCAAGAGGACCGTCGCGGCGTCCTCGACGGGAATTTCGAGGGTTCGGCCCATCGTCGCGTCTCGGACCTCGAGCTCGCCGAACAGCCACTCGAGCACGTCGAAGCAGTGCACCCCGAGCTCGAGCAGGGAGCCGCCGCCGACGGCGTTCGGATCGAGCGGCCAGGACGGCGGTGCAGTGTCTGCGGGCGGACGTCCGAGCGGGCCGTCGTTGAGCCGGATGATCGAGGCGTAGGGAACGTGGCCGACACCACCGTCCTCGTAGGCCGACTTGACGCCGACCATGTCGGGCTGGTACCGAAGTGTGTGGTCGACGCCGACGGCGATCCCCGCTCGCTCGGCAATTTCGAGCATTCTATCGGCTTCCTCCGTCGAGCGGGCCAGGGGCTTCTCGACGAAGACGTCAATTCCGTACTCGGCGGCCCGTTCGACGGCCTCGGCGTGGAGAAACGGCGGGAGCGCGACGACGGCGGCATCGAGATCCTCCGCGGCGAGCAGCGCCGCGTAGTCGTCGTACGTTCGGTCGACGCCGGCCCGCTCGGCCCGGTCGCGGTTCCCCGGAACCGCGTCGGCGGCTGCGGGGACCTCGACGCCGGGCATCGCCAGCGCCGATTTCAGATGCACCATGCCGATGTTCCCGACCCCGAGAACGCCGATCGAGAGCGGCTTCGAGTCGGTCGACCGGCCGCGAAACTGTGAGAGCATTCGCTCGAGAACGTGGTGGCTGCGGGCTTTGTTATCGCCGCCGTACCGCCGTCAGACGCCGAGTAGATCGTCCCTTCTACACGAATACGCGGCCTACACGACGTCGATTCGCTCGACGGCCGAACTCACGGCTGTCTTGCCGTCGCCCGACCGTCGACGCTGTTTGGGGTTCCGTCGACCCCGTCGGCTGCCTTCGTTCGGCGGGCGACGTCGGCCATCGTCTCGACAGTGAGGTCGGTTTCGGCTCGTCGCCGATCCAGATAGGAGAGGATCGCCCCCATCCGATCGTCGTCGCGCTCGCGAGTGAGGTTGTTCGGGTGGAGCCACATGTGAAAGAGGCCATCGGCATCGACTGCCTCGTCGATGCCGCGACGAGCCAGCACGACCATCGGATCACTCCAGACCGATTCGGCGACCGTCCGCGCGGGTCCCTCGAAGCCGAACAGGAACAGCGACGCCGGAACGTTCACCAGGCCGTACTCGTCGACGATCGGTTCGACGATCATCGACCGATCCCGCAGCGTCGAGTCGAAGAGGCCGCGAATCCCGTCGTGGGTCGGGGACCGACCGCGGTAGGCGCCGACGCCGTACTCGGCGAGCACGTCGCGGTGGCCGACGTCGTTTCGCGGGTAGACGAACGAGTCGACCGTCTGCCCCCACTCCCGCGCCAGCTCGAGGCTCCGCTCGAGTTCGGCTGCCGCGAGTTCGCGGTCGGTTTCGGGCTGTCCGAACAGGACGTGCGAGAACGAGTGACTGGCGAACTCGTGGTCGACGTCGGAGTCGAGGATCGCGCGAACCAGATCCGGACAGAACCGAAGGTCCTCGCGATCGGCCCACTCCCCTTGCTCGCGGTCGAACCATCCGTTCGGCACGGGATGGTCGGCGTGTCGCCCGTCACAGGACTCGAGCATGAGGTGGCCGACGACGGCCCACGTCGCGGGGACGTCGTACTCGGCGCACAGCTCGAGCATAGCCACCCAGCCGCGTCGGCCGGCCTCGACTCGAGCGCTCGGCGGGGAGTCGAGATCGTGAAACCCCCACCCGAGCTCGGCGTCGAGCGAGATTACGACGCTGCCCACAGCGCCCACCACCGTTGGGGATCGTTCATGGGGATGCCGATAGCGCCTGCGTCGTTTTGTTATGGGCGCCGTTCCGACCATCCGGCCGCCCGCTGCGGACGGTAACCGGTCGGTACCGGTCTCCGATACCCAATGGAGAGCGTCTCGCCGACGAACCGACCACCGGTAGGATGTGACAATCGTCCGTCGATCGATCCCGTTCCCGAGTGAAGCCGATCTATAACAAAGCGGTCGTCGGGTCACCTCCAGGACAGTAGACGTTCCCGACGTCTCGACACCAATCATGAGCGGATCTTCAACCCCGTCCGAGCGAGCGTTCGTCCTCGGACTCGACGGCGTACCGTGGAGGCTGATCGAACGATGGACCGACGCCGGGGAGCTCCCGAACTTCGCCCGGATGCGAACGGAGGGCGCCTCCGGGGTCCTCGAGAGCACCCGGCCACCGACGACGCCGCTGGCGTGGCCCTCGATCGCGACCGGCGTCTGGCCGGACAAACACGGCATCTACGGGTTTCAGAAGCTTTCTTCGGAGTACTCCCAGCGGATGTACACGAGTCACGATCGCCAACAGCCGGCCCTCTGGGAGCAGCTCTCGCCGGCCCACGTCGGCAACGTCCCGATGACCTACCCCGCCAGCGAAATCGACGGCACGATGGTAGCGGGGATGATGACGCCGTCGACCGAACGCGAGTTCACTCACCCACCGGAGTTCCAGTCGAGACTCGAGCGACGCGTGCCGGAGTATCAGATTAGCCTCGACTACCCCGAGTACGCCGACCGCCTCGACGAGTTCCCCGACGCGGTCGACGAGATGCTCTCGAAACGACGAGAGCTGATGCGTCTGCAGATGGACGAGGCCGGCGACGACTGGCAGCTGTTTTTCTTCGTCTACACCGCACCAGACCGGTTCCAGCACCTCGTCTGGGAGATGGAGCCGTTGCTCGAACACTACAAGCGACTCGACGAGATCCTCGGCGAGGTCATCGAGTACACCGACGACCACGACGCCGATCTCTACGTCATCTCGGACCACGGCTTCGGGCCGATCCACCGACTCGTCTACGTCAATCACGTCCTCGAGCGCGAGGGATACCTGTTCAAACGGGAGGACGAGGGGACTCGCGGCGCGCTCGCGAGCCTGGGAATCTCCCGAGACACGATCACGAACACGCTCGACCGGGTCGGCATCTCCGAGGAGCTGCTCGTCTCGGCGCTCCCGCGCCGACTGGTCGACTCGGTCGCAGAACAGATACCCGGCGACCACGCCCTCTACGACGTCGACTACGACCGAACCGTCGCGTTCGTCCACGGCGCAGGCACCTGCTACGTCAACGACACCGAACGGTTCGAGCACGGCGTCGTCGAGCCGCGCGAGATCCCGAAGGTCAAAGAAAAACTCGTCGAGATCTTCGAGTCCGTCACTGAGGCCGACGGGACTCGAGTGCTCGAGGTCTTCGACGGCGACGAGCTGTTCCCGACCGACGACCGATCGCCGGATCTGGTCGTCAACGGCCGGGACGGCTACGACTCGCGGAACACGATCACCGACGAACTGTTCGGCGAGACGGGCACGTACGCCGCCAGCCACCGGAGCACCGGGATCATGCTCTGTCGCGGCCCCTCGATCGACGCCGGTGCGACGCTCCGGGGCGCCCGCGTCGTCGACGTCGCGCCGACCCTGCTCCACGGAATCGGCGAACCGATTCCGGAGAACACCGACGGTCGCGTGCTGTTCGACGCCTTCGACGAGCGCGCGACCCCCTCGCGGACGAAGGTCGAACGAGTCGCCGTCTCGGGAACCGAAGGCGGCGAGGTCGAGGAGGACTTCTCCGACGTCGAGGATCGACTGAAGGGGCTGGGCTACATGGAGTGACCAGCCGTGTGGGGTCGGCGGGCCCGCGCTCGAGCGAGTGTCCGTATCGGCTCCACGACCCGCGGCCTGCAAGCATAGCGACTACCCCCTATCGGCCCGCAGGGTCACGCATGGTCGACGAGGATCTCGAACTCGAGCGCGACGTCGGTGAGGCAACGATCGTCTACGACGAACCCGACGAGGGAACCGTCAGAAAGACGGTCCCGAACGAACACGTCGCCTACTTCCAGGACCACTGGATCATCAAGACGGACGAGGACGAGGATGGTCGTGACATCGTTCGACGGATCCCCGCACAGCGGGTCCACTACGTCGAGCGCTCGGTCGAGGAGTTCGAGGAGGAAGTGAGCACGCTGGTCGATCAGGTTCAGTCGTTCGCGTCGGACCTCCGGACGAAGATCCCCGTCGGTGGGGACAGCGCCGGCCGCCGCGAGCGCGGACGCGAGGACACCGATCCGATCAACGTCGATATCGACGAGCCAGAGGACGACGACGACCCGCTCGATCGATAGCAATCCCACCTTTTGTTTTTCGTCGAACGATCCCGTTCGAAGTCGATCCGCTACTCGAGACCATGTGTCGTGGTCACCTCGCTCTCGCCGCGGTCCGTCCTCGCGCGTTCGTAGCGGACCCGTTCCGTCACTCGAGGGGGTAGCGCAACGGGAATAGCTACTCGCGATCCGTCTGCAGACGGTGGTGGTCGTACAGGTATCACTCGACCCCTTCGCTCCCGAACCCCCCGACTCTGTCGCCTATCGGTCGGAACGAACCAGTCGGAGTCCGGTCCTGGCGGCCGTCCAGGCCGGGTACAGTCTGTTGTAGACGCTGCTCGGCGCGTTCCTCGCACCCGCCCGGAGGAGCCGGTGGGACAGCGGCGGCCCCGACTCCGAGACCAGATCCTCGAGATCGGCCGTCTCGAGCCACTCGAAGAAGGCCCGCTCGGTCGCCGACTCGGGCTCGGCCTCTCGCGCGCGCCCGCGAATATCTTCCCACATGTAGCGCTCGTCCTGGCCGAGCACCCACTCGCCGCCCTCGAGGGCGACCCGCAGTCGCTCGTACTCGTGGTCGGCGAAGGGGTAGCCGTGCTCGGTCGGCTCGAGGCCCGCGAGCCGGAGGCCGACGGCGGTCCGGTAGCACTTCTCGCAGCGCCCGCAGTTCCCCTTCATCTGACGGTTGCAGGTCTGGAGCTCGAGGTCCGGGGCGTCGCTTCGGACGTAGTCGGCGATAGCGTCGAGCCGTTCCTGGCGGGTGAGTTCGTAACAGTCGTGGTGACACCGGGTGCCGGCCCAGCGAACGTTGTCGTCGATGTCGGGCCGGGAGCCCCACTCGAGGTCGATCCCCTCCCAGTGGGTGGCGGCGACGTAGAGGTCGGTCATCCCGCGGGCGTACGCCAGCGGCGCACAGAGCCCGAGCAGGCCGAGGCCGTGGCCGACGGAGCTGTACCAGGCGCCGTCGACGTGGCGCTTGTAGTGGGCGAGCAGCATCGGGTGGTCGAGAAAGGAGAGCATGTTCGACTCGAGGAAGGCCGTCTCGAGCTCCCGCTCGACGGCGAACGACTCGACGCGATTCGTGAGATGGCGCCACTTGTCGTCGTCGGCGAGGTCGGGCGTGATCGTCCAGCCGCGGATGCTGATCAGCGTCGGTTCCTCCTCGCGGTGGCGGACGTACGAACACGTCGAGTCGACGCCCCCCGTGAACAGTAGTCCGCTCTCGCCGTCGCCCTCGTCGTCAGCCGGCGGGTCGGGGTCGATCGTGCGCCGGGCGTAGAGGGTTCCACCCTCGAGGAAGTCGTACATGCCACAGAGCGTCTCCTTCACGTCCTCGAGCGCGCGGGCGAAGGTCGCGTCGACCGCCTCGACGTAGACGTCGGCGCCGTTGGCCCACGCGACGGGACAGACCTGCGCGAGGATAGGGATCGCGAGGATCCCCTCGGGGACCTCGGTGATCGGCACGTCGTACTCGGTTCGGAACGGCTCGCTCGTCAGGAACCGCTCGAGGTCGGGCGTGGCGCGGGCCTCACACTCGAGGGTTCGCCCATCGACGGTCGGCCGATCGATGATGATAGCACTCATATACGGGTTCGTCGCTCCAGAGCACGCCGAGGGCGTACAAAAAGCATCAGCGTCGTTGATCGTCCGCAACTCGAGAAATCGGTCCGTAGCCGTCAGTCCGGATCGAACAGGGACTGCATACTTGCCCCGTGACCTGGCGCCCCGGAGATCCCGTCGCCGGCGTCCGTTTCACGGGGCTCAGAATCCGTCCGAAACCGTCCTCGACCATCGGTGTCGACCATAGTAGTCGGGCCACGGATCGCCTCGAGCGGGCGTCAACGTCGGAAATCCTGTAGGTTCCCTATAACAAACCCCGGCGTCGGCGTCGCTCGTGCCAGGATATGTGTATCGCGACACCATCGAGGAGACGGCGGACAGCCAGCCTATGAACCGATCGGCGCTCGACTGGCTCTTCGCCGCCGGCTTTCTCGCGCTCGCCGCGGGGATCGCGCTTGCCCGGAACGATCCCGCGACTACCTACGAGTCGTCGGTCTACACCGGGACGCCGACGGCGGTCTGGATCGCCTTCGCGCTGGCGCTCGCGATCGCCGTCAGCGCGAGCCTGGTCTGTTACGGCCGCCAGCAGGCCATCGGGATCGGGCTCGGCGCCACGACGGTAACCGCGATCGTGAGCCTGCCGGTGATCAGGGGCTACTACTTCTACGGGATGGGCGACGCCCTCTCGCATCTGGGCTGGACCAGGGATATCGTCGAGGGCGAGATGGGTGCCCACGAACTGTTCTACCCGGCCGTCCACTCGCTGGGGTCGATCTTCTACTTTCTCGGCGGGATTCCGATCGAGCGAGGGCTACTGTTCGCGCTCGTGGTCACGTTCGTTCCGTTCCTGATCTTCGTTCCCCTCACCGTGCGCGACCTGAGCGGAAACGCGCTCGCGGTCGGCGTTGCGGCGATCGTCTCCTGGATGGTGTTGCCGATCAACAACGTCGCAACCCACATGGGCGTCCACACCAACTCGAACGCGCTGTTTGTCGTCCCGGTCGTCGTCTTCGCCGTCGTCGCCTACCTCCGTCGGCGCGCGACGATCGAACGATTCCCGCTTGGACTCTCTCCGTTCAGCGTCCTGGTGTACGTCTCGGCGATCACCCTCCTGCTGGTCCACCCCCAGCAGATGGTCAACGCCGTCGTCTTCGTCGCGGCCGTAAGCGGCGTCCAGTACCTCGTCCACAGGCGGTACGCCGACCACCCAATGCTCGAGCAGCCGACGCTCCACACTCAGACGCTCGTTCTCGGGACGATCTTCGGCGCCTGGGCGGTGACCAACCAGCGGTTCCGCGACGCCGTCGAGGGGTTCGTCACGGGCATCTTCGCGGCCGACGTCGGCGGAAGCGCCGAGATCGACCAGCAGGGAACGTCGCTCACCGAGATCGGCGGCAGCCTCGCGGAGCTGTTCGTCACGATGTTCTTCGACGCCGCCCTGATCGGGCTCGCCGTCGGGCTGTTCCTGCTGTTGGCCGTGATCGGGCGGACGAGACTGGACGCGGAGGGTCGGTCGCTCGTCACGTACTTTACCGTCGCACTCGTCCCGCTCGGGGGGATGTTCCTGCTCTACTTCCTCGGGACGCCCAACATGGCGTTTCGCCAGATGGGCTTCATCTACGTCGTGTTGACGATCCTCGCGGGCGTCGCGATCGCACACGGGATCGGTGGGCTCTCCCGGTTCGTCTCGAGGCCGGGTGCAAGCGCCGTTGCGGCGGTAGTGCTCGGTAGCTGTCTCGTGCTCGGACTGATGACCGTCTACGCCTCGCCGATCATCTACAGCCCCGGCCAGCACGTCCCCGAGGCGACGTTCAACGGCTACGAGACGGGAATGGACCGCGGCGCCGACGACACGCCGTACGCGGGGATCGGGTACGATCCGTACCGGCTCGATCACGGCATCAACGGACTCGAGGGCGAGGAGTCGCTGACTGCGGGCACCGCGGCCAGCGGCGAACTCGACCCCGAGACGTTCAACGAGGGGAACTATAGCGGTGCGTACAACGATGCCGACCACTACCTCGTCATCTCTTCGTTCGACGAGACCCGCGAGTTCGACGTCTACCAGGGGCTGCGCTACGAGGAGACGGCCTACCGTGGGCTCGAGTACGATCCGTACGCGGACAGAGTGATCTCGAACGACGACTTCCGGATGTACGCGATCGCGGGCGGGGACGACGAGTAACTCGGCCGCCGAGTAACCCGGCCGCGGGCGGGTCGCGACCGCCGCGGCTCCAGATGACAGTTCTCGAGGCTGTAATCGCGTCTTGTTCACGATCGATCATCCGAAAGATCCGCTTTTCGCGGTGAATATCGAGATTACTCGAACGGAAGGGGTCGACGCCGTCCCCGGAAACAGTCCCTTACCTTCGTCACCGCGAGACCGACGCGGACGAACGACTTTCGTAAGTTCGTAACTGAACCGTTCTACATTCTGTCCGAATATACAATGTGTACAATATAATCTGTAAATTTAACCCAAGATAACAAGAAAAGGTTTATGTCCCGTAAGGCCAGGTTACGAAACTGTATGGCGCAGCAACCCCGTACAACCGACGCGAGTAACGTGGCGAATACAGACAGTAACACGTCCTTAACCCGCCGGAGCTACGTGCAGTCACTCGCAGCGGTTGCAACGGCAGCGGTCTCGGTTGGTGCAACGGGCGCCGCCGCCGCCGACGAGCAGTACGAGGTTATCGAAGCCGAAGGCCAGACCGTCACGATCAGCGACGGCGAGACCTGGGAGAACAAGCTGATCGACATGACCACCGGGGGTGACATCATCATCACCGCCGAGGGAACCGACTGGACGATCCGAAACGTCGGCTTCCACGGCGAGAACACCTCCGGCGCCGGCTCCGCCACGTTCGGCGTCGCCGACACCGGCGGGGCGACGAGCACCGTCGAGAACGTCTACCTCGGCGACGGCTCCGACTCGCAGAACGCGTCCGGCACCGGTCACGGCCAGACCGCCTTCTGGGTCAACCCCGACCACTCCGGCCACATCGACTTCCGGAACCTCAACATCCAGGGGTTCGCAGACAACGCGATCTACGCCTCCGCGCCCGGCAACGCCGGCGGCGGCACCGTCCACATCGACGAGTGTTTCGCGGCGAACTGTTACGTCTCGCACTACCGCCTCGCGACCGAGGGAAGCCGAGTCACGAACTCGAGCATTCTCGTCGACGGAGAGGGGTTCGAGGGACGGGGAATCTGGGCGTGGGCGCCCGGCACCGTCGAGGTCGAGGGCTGCCAGATCGAGATGAACGGCGCGAACACGGCGATCGACGCGGGCGCAAACGGAAACGGCACCACCGTCGTCGTCAGCGACACCGACTACGACGACGCGGCCGGCGTTGCAGAACACGACGGCTCGAGCGTCCAGCTCGACGGCGACGTCGGCACCGACCCCGAGGCGTTCGTGCCCGACGGCGTTCCGACCAGCGCCGAGGAAGCCGCGAGCGAGTAACGACCGGTCCCCGCTGGCGTTGCCCTCCACCGCGCCGGCGCGAACGACTCCGCTGACGCAGTCCTCCACCGACGAAGTCCGCCGCCAACGCGGCAATCCGCTTCGGCCCTCCACTCGCCACTCGTTTTTTGCGGGTTCGTTTTCGGCCGCTGCTCGAGGACGAAACCGCGACACGGTCGGAGTAACTGTTACTTATTTCAGACGGTCGGTGCCACGATCGAACGACAGGAGCCGGTAATCGACGATTACTCGGGAGCCGTCGAATACTTGTGTATATAATATTCCGTGGCATAAAATAGAAAATCTACGTAACTAACCAGCACCGCCGATTTAGTGTCTGTTAATTTTATGCGAACTAGAGGAGAAACTTTATACGGGTAGTACGGAATTACTCGATTGCAATGGCACGCGAACCTTCGGTACTGGATGCGGAGCGGTTCGGCGGTGACGGCGACGAGCCGTCGGAAACGAGCGGTAATCACGGATTACTGGATCGACGGTCCTACCTGAAGCTGGCTGGGACGACGACCGCCGCGGCGGCCTTCGCGGGCGTCGCGAGCGCCGACGATGACTACGACGTCATCGAGGCCAGCGGACAGACGATCCAGATCGGCGAGGGAGAAACCTTCGAGAACACGCTGATCGACGTCTCGAACGGAAACGGGATCCTGCTGAACGTCACCGGTGCCGACGCGACGATTCGGAACGTCGGCTTCTCGGGACTCTATCAGGGCGGGGACTTCGCGATGACGATCAACGTTCCCGCCGGCGACGTCCTCGTCGAGAACCTCTACCTCGGCGACGGCGCAAACAAGAGCGGCGAGAGCTTCGTCCACGGACCCGGCGCGATCTTCCTGCACCGTGACAGCAACGCCGACGTTACGTTCCGACACTGCAACGTCCAGGGTTGGCCGAACAACGGCTTCTACTGTTCGAACACGGCCAACGGCGGTAGCGTCCGCTTCGAGTCCTGTTACGGCAAGAACAACGGCGTGGCGACGTTCCGGTGTGCGAGTACGGACGACGTCATCGTCGACTCCGTCGCGTACAACGACGACACCGACTACTCCACCGAGAACGGGAGCTGGGGCGGCTACACCGAACAGCACGGCCGTCCCGTCTGGGCCTGGTCGCCCGGACCGGTCACGATCGAAGACTCCGAGTTCGCCGCGGGCCCGTACGCCGCGGCGCTGCTCACCCACGAGGGCGGAACGATCGACTTCCAATCGGGCTCCTACAGCGGTGACACACAGGGACAGGTCCAGACGGGCGAGGTCACCAACGATCCGGACCTCTCGGTTCCCGACGGCGTTCCGACGAGCGCGGAGGAGGCCGCGGCCGGCGCCAGCCAGGGATCAAGATCAAGACCCTCAACTGACGAGCCCGACGAGGACGAGTCCGACCTCCCGAACCGAATCCGATTCGACGGCGACGCCTCCGGCGCGACCCGCTACGAGTTCGTCGTCGACGGCGAGGTCGCCCCTACGACCGACGAGGGCGCGACGATCGACGACAATCTCGAGATCGAAAACGGGACCGTCCACGGCAGCGTCGCCGACTGGGTCGACGCCTTCCGGTTCGACGGCGACCTCGAGAGCGTCACCGTCGACGGACCCGCAACGGTAGTCCTCAACGACGAGGAGATCGACCCCGACGAGTACGGCCCCGAACTCCCCCACGTCCTCGAGCTCGAGGGAACCGGCGAGCCCGCGAGCTACGAGATCACGGTCGACGGAACCATCGAGGCCGACGACGAGGAGCTTCGGAGCTCCGGCTCGACGGTTCAGGACTCCGTGACCGACGGGAGTCGAACGTTCCGATTCTCGGGAACGCTCGCCGACGTCACGTTCTCGGAAGGCGAAGCTCGAGTCTTCGTCGACGGCGAGGAGATCGATCCCGACGAGTACGGCGACAGCGAGTTGCTCCCCCACGCGCTGGTGATCGACGGCACCGAGGCCGACGCGCCGAGCGTGTACTCCTTTACGGTCGACGGCTCGGTCGTCAAATCGGAGTACCGGGACGCCTCGATCGACGACGAGGACGTCATCGAAGGGGCGACCGTTCGGGGGACCGTCTCCGACTGGCGCGACGCCTACTGGTTCGAGGGCGAGATCACGGCGTTCCAGCTCGCCGGCGACGCGGCCGTCGACGTGCAGTACAACGCTCGGGATCAGTAGCGGCTGATTGCGGACCCGTCTCAGCGGGAACTGACCCCGGCGTTTCACGACGCTTGCGCGGCGTCGCCACTCGCCGAATCATCGCTCGAGTCTCGCCGAATCATCGCTCGAGTCTCGCCGAATCATCGCTCGAGTAGAAGACGGCTCCCACGCCAGGAACAGCAGCTGGCACGCGAACTGTTCCGGTACTGGATGGCGGTCCTGGGAGCCAAGCGTCACTACGAGCTAGATGAATAAAAGTCCTTCTCGAGCGTTCGCCGGCACTCGAGGCCGCCGCCTCCTCTGCGAGGACGCGGCGGCCGCCGTGGTGCCACCGGGAGTAGCCGTCGGCTCCGGGCGACTGCGGACCGGGGCTCGCTCGTTCACTCGATTCGGGAGAGTTTTCCATTGACCGTCTGCTCTTCCTGACGGTTCGTAACGGCGTGAACGATCGTCAGCACGGAGAACGCGCCGACGACCGCGCCGGCCAGGGCCATCGTCGGAACGGCGGCGAGCGGCGGAAGCCCGAGCGTCGCCGCGGCGACGACGGCGATTCCGAGGAGGCTCAGTACGGCGTACCACCGGTCCCACCGATCCTGCTGGTGGGTGTCGGTATCGAGGTACATCATGAGCAGATCGGCGTTGTCCGCCAGCGTGATGAGCCCACGATCCTGGTCGTACTCGACGATTCCGGCGTCGTCCATCTTCGGCAGGTGCGTCTGGTACAGCGCGACGTACACCCGCTTTCGCTGGTCGGAACTCAACGCGTTGACGCTCGTGTCGTTCTCCCAGGCCGCAATCTGCTCGGCGAGTTCGCCGAGGGTAACGGTCTCGTCGGCCTCGAGAAGATACGTCAGGACCTCCCTTCGGCGCCGGTTTTTCAGGAGCTCGAAGATGACGTCCTTCGAGAGTCGGCCGTCGTCGTCGGTATCGGTAACCGACGCGATTTCGTCGGGAAGCGAGCTATCGATCGACGACATTACTGAACGCCTCCCCCACTTGTACGGCCGGCTCCCGCTGGTTTCGTTCGGGGCCGGGGTTCGTAGCGATCGGGCTGTCGGACCGACAGCGACCGCTGCAGCTTCGAAAGCGACGTTGCGATCACGATTGACACACCAGGTTGTACGCCAACACTGATTCTCTTAAGCACAACCACGTTTCGCACCGCCTGCAAAGGCGCTACGGATCGACTTCCGGTTCGGGAGAACGAGGCGGGACGAAACCGACCGCTCGAGGGCCGCTTCGGTCGATCGACCGATCGCGGTATCAACCGATTGGCGACGCGTAGTGACCACGTACGGCTGCGGCGGGCGAGCCGGCGACGAGGATGGGCGGATCGGTAACGCGACACTGGATCGAGGCCTTCGGCCGCAAAGCTATAAACTCAGTCGACGGTTCGAACCCGCAAACGGGGGTTACATGATGAACGAGAGATTTACCTTATGTCCCCGTTGAAACGATAGAATCGGCGTCCTTTCGGCGTTCGCGCTCGCGTCTTGGAGACGGATCCGCCGAAGCGGACCGCCACCGAACGGGTGGTGTCGGACGCCGCTCTCGGCTCGAGTTCCGTTACCGTATCGGGTGCAAACGGGACGATGGCGTCGGTCATCGCTCGTTCACTCGGCGGCGTTATCCGACACGAATCAGTAAGTCACGGTTTCTCCCGAAACCATGTAACCCCCTTACAGTGTCGGGATGGCTTTTCGGTACTGATGACGCGGTCCATCGTCGATCACGCCAGAGCCGAATCGGAGTCACGGAGACGGGAGGTGGCCCTGTGCCCCGACTGTGAAACCGAGACGATCGTCCACGACCCGGACCGCGGCGAGCGGGTCTGCGGGGAGTGTGGGCTCGTCCTGACCGAAGATCCGATCGACTACGGGCCGGAGTGGCGAGCGTTCAACGCCCAGGAACATGACGAGCTCTCCAGGGTCGGTGCGCCCCTGACCCAGTCGATGCACGACCGCGGGCTGACGACGACGATCGACTGGCGCAATCGCGACGCCAACGGTCACTCGATGTCGGCCGACAAACACGGCCAGCTCCATCGACTCCGGGTCTGGCAGGAGCGCATCCGGACGAAAAACGCCGGCGAGCGAAACCTCAAGTACGCGCTCTCGGAGATCGATCGGATGGTCAGCGCCCTCGGAGTACCAAAGCCCGTCAAGGAGACGGCGAGCGTCATCTACCGACAGGCCCTCGAGCAGGACCTCATTCGAGGTCGATCGATCGAGGGGGTCGCGACCAGCGCGCTGTACACGGCGTGTCGCAAAGAGGACATCCCGCGCAGTCTCGAGGAGGTGACCGCCGTCTCCCGGGTCGATCAGCGCGAGATCGGCCGTACGTACCGGTACATCGCCGACGAACTCGACATCAACCTCGAGCCGACGAACCCCCGACAGTTCGTCCCCCGGTTCTGTTCCGAGCTCGACGTCGACACCCACGTCGAGTCGAAGGCGATCGAGATCATCGACGAGACGACCACGCAGGGACTGCATTCAGGAAAGTCGCCGACGGGATTTGCGGCCGCGGCGATCTACGCTGCGGGGCTGCTCTGCGAGGAGACGATCCCCCAGCGCGCGGTCGCCGACACCGCACAGACGACCGTCGTCACGGTCAGAAACAGGTATCGCGAGCAGCTCGAGGCGATCGACCAGCAGCCCGCTACATGATCGACCGCTCGTTCTCGCTGTAAACGTCGTCGTCGAGCAGCGCGTGCAGATTGGTGTAGGGGACGAACGCGACGAACTCGTCGTCGCCGTTGTACAGCTCGAGACCGTTGTCGGTTCGATCGTACCGTTCGCAGACGATCTGTCCTTCGGGGAGAATCGCGCGGAACATGCAGCATGTGTTACGGTATCGGTCCGCATATAGTATAGGGCTCACGCTCGATCCTCGGGGGACCGAACGTAACCGGTTTACCCGTACTCCCGCTACGGGCCGTCAGTGACAGACCACTCCTCGAGCGACGCCGACGACGGTACCACCCGCGAGGTGACGGACGAGCCGACCGACGGGGGCGAGGACGAGGACGTTCCCGACCGAGCGGCCGACGAGGAGTCGACGGCCCTCGAGGCGACCGACGGGGAGCCGACGATCGCGGAGTTCCACGACGCCTCCCAGCGCGAGGGCTCGCCCGTGTTGACCGCGGCCGCCGTCGCCCGCGCCCTCGAGATCCCCCACGAGGAGGCCAGCGGGCGACTCGAGACCCTCGCCGACCGGGGCGACCTCGAGCGCCTCTCGGTTTCGACGGACCCCGTCGTCTGGTACCCGAGCGAGCTCGAGGATCTCACCGACCGAGAGCGCGTCGTCGTGTTTCCGAAGCGCCGCGAGATTATCGTCGATCGGCCCGACCAGTTCACCCGGGCCCAGCTCTCGCAGTTCGCCCACCTCGCCGACGGCAACGGCGAGCAGGGGTACCGGTACGTCGTCCGACCGGAGGACGTCTGGAGCACGCCCCACGACTCCTTCGAGGACCTCGCCCGGACGATGCGCCAGGCGCTCGGCCAGCGCAACGAGGACCTCGAGGACTGGGTCGAGAGCCAGTGGGACCGCGCCCACCAGTTCCGGCTGGCGACCCACGAGGACGGCTACACCGTACTCGAGGCCCAGACGCCGGAGATCATGGGCAACGTCGCTCACCAGAAACTCGACGAGGAACACGTCCACGCCCCCATCTCCGAGACCGAGGACTGGGTCCGCGAGGGAGCCGAGGCCGCGATCAAACGCATTCTGTACGAGGCGGGCTACCCGGTCCAGGACCACCGCGACCTCGAGTCCGGCGAGGAACTCGAGATCGACCTCGAGGTCTCGCTCCGGGACTACCAGCGCGAGTGGGTCGACCGCTTCGCCGAGGCCGGCGAGGGCGTGTTCGTCGGGCCGCCGGGCAGCGGCAAGACCGTCGCGGCGATGGGCGCGATGGCTCACGTCGGCGGCGAGACCCTCGTGCTCGTCCCCAGCCGCGATCTGGCCCGCCAGTGGGCCGAAACGATCGAAGAGTACACCTCGCTTTCCCACCACCAGATCGGCCAGTACCACGGCGGCCAGAAGAACGTCCGCCCGGTGACGATCGCCACCTACCAGATCGCGGGGATGGACCGCCACCGCTCGCTGTTCGACGACCGCGAGTGGGGGCTCGTCGTGTTCGACGAGTGCCAGCACGTCCCCTCGGACATCTACCGCCGGAGCACGCATCTGCAGTCCCGACACCGCCTCGGGCTATCGGCGAGCCCGATCCGGGAGGACGACCGCCAGACGGAGATCTTTACCCTCGTCGGCCCGCCGATCGGTACCGACTGGGAGGCGCTGTTCGACGCCGGCTTCGTTGCCGAACCCGAACTCGAGATCCGCTACGTGCCGTGGGGCGACGAGGAGCAGGGGAACGCCTACGGCTCCGCCGAAGGGCGAGAAAAGTACCGTATCGCCGCACAGAATCGGGGGAAGATCGACGAAGTCCGATACCTGCTGTCGGCCCATCCGGGCGCGAAATCGCTGGTCTTCGTCGACTACCTCGAGCAGGGCCGGGAGCTCGCCGACGCGCTGGACGTCCCCTTCCTCAGCGGCGAGACGCCCCACCACGAGCGCCGGCGGCTGCTCGAGGAGTTCCGCCGGGACGAGCGCGACCTGCTGGTGATCTCCCGGGTCGGCGACGAGGGGATCGACCTCCCAACGGCGGACATGGCGATCGTCGCCTCCGGACTCGGGGGCTCGCGCCGGCAGGGTACCCAGCGGGCCGGCCGAACGATGCGACCTGCAGGCGGGGCGCTCGTCTACGTACTGGCTACTCGAGGGACCCGCGAGGAGGAGTTCGCCCGCCGACAGCTCCAGCATCTGGGTCGGAAGGGGATCACGGTCCGCGAGCAGAACGTCGACGCGGCGGGAACCGACGAGGAGTAGCTCGAGCGCTCAGTCGGGTTCGGGCTCGAGAACGGTCACTCGGCTCTCTCGTCCCCGAGCGGCGGGCTGGTCGATCCGCGAGCTCCCCCGTCGGGGATCGAACGCGAGAGGGAGCAAGCGAGTGGTGCCGTCGGGGCAATCATCTATCAGAATTGGTACCATTGTTTTCCCAGCATGGGTTGGCTTGTCGATGGACGCGGATTCGAGTGGCTTTCACCTCGACATCCTGCCCTCTCACGCGGGGAACCCATGAGAGTCGGTTTGGAACTCCGATACTGTTCGATTGAATCCGTGTGAGGGTATGTCTGCACCTCTGAGTGCATCCCGTACTGTGTCGTCCCCCGTGCCAAGCCATGCATTCTGGGCAGACCCTGCACATTTTCACGGGCTACATCTATGCTACTGTATGACATAGTTGGCGGAGGGTGCGTCGTCTATGGATGAACCAACACGACCCGATACGGACGAGGAAATTCACCGAGCCGTCTCGGATGACGGCACCGAGATAGCCGGACGCGTGCATGGAGAGGGACCACCGTTGGTCCTCGTTCCGGCGCTATGAGTGACGGAGAGACCGTCTGGGAACCGCTGTTACCGTACCTCACTGATCGGTTCACCTGCTACGCCATGAGTACGCGAAACCGCGGGCTGAGCGGCCAGAGTACCGATCACTCGCCCGAACGTCTCGTACAGGACGTCACGGCGTTCTCCGAAAGCATCGGCGAACCCGTGGGTTTGCTGGGGTGGTCGGGCGGTGGTCTGCTCTCGCTCGCCGCAGCGCAGAAGACGGACGCGATCTCCGCCGTCGCCGCCTACGAGCCGGCCGCGTTCGAAGTGATAACCGAGGACGTCTCCGCACGCATGACGGATACGATCGAGCGCGTTGGCGAGGCCGCGGTGGAGGGTCGGCTGTCCGATGCAGCCCGTATTTGGGTCGAGTTCGTCGCGAACGACGACGAGCTGGCCTACGCGGAAGAACTGGGACTCTTCGAGGTGCTGGCGCCGAACGTCCCAGTTCAACTCCGGGAGTTCGAGCAGCTCTTCGAATCCGAGTGGGCCAGTCCGACAGACCCGTCGGAACTCGCCGAGATCACGGTGCCGGTCCTGCTCTTGCAGGGGACCCAGTCGGTCCCGGAGCCCTGGATGACCGACAGCATCCGCCACGTCGCCGAGCACGTGGCAGACCCCACGGTGCGTGATATCGACGATACCGGACATACGGGTCCAGGCCATAAGCCCGAGGCGGTTGCCGACGAGGTTGTCCGGTTCTTTGCCGCGACACCGGATCCACCTCGATCGTGAACCGCCCGCGAGGACGATCGAGCTCCGATCTCGAGAACCTAACACGTTAGATCGAAGTAACGAAATCGTCTTCTCAACTACCGATTTCCGCCGCGTTTCTCGCCGACGTGAAGAAAGTATTCAAGGTCTCGCATTCGAACAACAGTGATAATGAACGAGTCGCGTCCGCGGGTGGTCGGTCGGTGAGCGACCAGCGGGAGGTCCTCGTCGGCGAGACCGCCGACGGCACGGAGCTGACGCTGCCGGTGATCGAGCTGCTGACGGGTCGCGGGTTCGCGACCGGGAAGTCGGGATCGGGGAAGTCGAACACCGCCTCGGTGGTCGCCGAGGAGCTGCTCGAGGCCGGCTTCCCCCTGCTGATCGTCGACACCGACGGCGAGTACTACGGGCTGAAAGAGGAGTACGAGATGCTCCACGCCGGCGCCGACGAGGAGTGCGACGTCCAGATCGGTCCCGAACACGCCGAACAGATGGCGACCCTTGCGCTGGAGGAGAACGTCCCGATCATCTTAGACGTCTCGGGCTACCTCGAGGAGGACGCGGCCGACGAGCTGTTGCGCGAGGTCGCCCGCCAGCTGTTCGTCAAGGAGAAGAAGCTGAAGAAGCCGTTCCTGCTGGTCGTCGAGGAAGTCCACGAGTACATCCCCGAGGGCGGGGGCGTCGGCGAGACGGGGAACCTGCTGATCAAAATCGGCAAACGCGGGCGCAAGCACGGTCTCGGCATTCTGGGAATCAGCCAGCGCCCAGCGGACGTCAAGAAGGACTTTATTACCCAGGCCAACTGGCTGGTCTGGCACCGCCTGACCTGGGACAACGACACGAAGGTCGTGGGCCGCATCATCGACACCGAGTACAAAGAGCGCGTCTCGGAGCTCGACGACGGCCAGGCCTTCGTCCAGACCGACTGGACCGAGACCGACGTCCGGAAGGTCCAGTTCCGACGCAAGCGAACCTTCGACGCCGGCGCGACCCCCGGGCTCGAGGAGTTCGAACGACCCGACCTCAAGTCGGTCTCCGACACGCTCGTCGGCGACCTCCAGGAGATCTCCGAGCGCGAACGGCGGGAGGCCGACCGGGTCAACGAACTCGAGGCCGAACTCGAGAAGCGCGACCAGCGCATCGCGACCCTCGAGGACGAACTCGAGTCCGCCCGCGATATTTCGACGGCGGCCCAGCAGCTCGCCGACGCCGTCGCCGGCGTCGAGACGACCCAGTCTCAGCTGCCCGGAAACGACGAGGAGCGACGGCGACTCCACGAAGAGGTCGTCGACCTCGAGGCCGAACTCGAGGATCGCGAGGCGCGCATCGAACGCCTCGGGGAGAAACTCGCCGATCGGACCGACGAACGGGATCGGCTGCGCGAAGAAGTAAAACAGCTGCGCGAGCGCGTCGCGGAGCTCGAGGGGCCGGAGACGGGCCACGAGATCAGCTACACCGAGTTCGGCGACGAAACGAGCGAGGAGAGCACAGCGAGCCGCGACCCAGGCGATGTCGACATCGAGGCGCTGTTCGACGAAGAGCGGGTCGCCGACCGACTCGAGCGGGCCTGCGATCGGTCGCTATGTTCGCTCGAGGCCGGCGAGGAGATCCTCGAGACGCTCGTCCGAGAGGGACCGCTCGAGACCGAGCAGTTAGCGACGCGAGTCGATCGGTCGACGATCGCGGTCCAGAGTCTCGTCTCGGAGCTACGGACCCGATCGGTGCTCGAGCGAACCGCCGACGGAGCGTACGGGCTCGAGGACGGGCTCCGTTCGACGGCTGGCGAGTCCCCGACGCGAGCCGACTGAGCGAGTGCGGTGTCGGCCGGACCGGGAACGAAACTGCGGTCCCCGACGAAACCGGTAGTACCATGGCTCGAACCTTCCGAACGGGATGTCCGACCACACCTGGATACCAGCGTCGGCGATACGCCGTCGTTTCGGGTCGCAGGCGGGTCCTACAGCCACGAGACGGCGTTCGAGTGCGCTCCAATGGCCTCCTACAGCGACCCCCTACACTTCGCCCAGTGGTTGCATAACAAAGCCCGGACGGGCACAGCAGACGCCTATGGATGGTTCGAACGACGGAGACGGTCTTCGACTACTCGTCATCGGGCTCGACGCCGGCTGTCGGCCGATCCTCGAGCCGCTGTTCGAGGCGGGGGAGACGCCGACGTTACGGCGGCTGTTCGAGGCGGGGACCAGCGGTCCCCTCGAGTCCCAGATCCCGCCGTGGACGGCCAGCGCCTGGCCGTCGCTGTACACCGGAAAGAATCCCGGCAAGCACGGCGTCTTCGACTTTCTCTCCTTCGACGGCTACGACTGGACCGTCGTCAACTCGACGCACGTCCGCGAACGGCCCGTCTGGGAGCTGCTGAGCGAGCACGGGCTCTCGAGCGTCGTGGTCAACCTCCCCGTAACCCACCCCGCACGGGAGTTCGACGGGGCGCTTATCCCAGGGATGACCGCACCCGAGGAGCCGGAGTGTCACCCCGAGGGGATCCTCGAGGAGGTCAAGAAGGCCTGCGGAGAGTACCGGATCTACCCCCAGAACGGCGCCGAACCCGCCGAGTCGATCGAGGCTTACGAGCGGGTGACGGAGCTTCGGGGGAAGGCGTTTCGCTACCTCTGTCGGCGCTTCGAGCCCGACTTCGGCTTCCTGCAGTTCCAGCAGACCGACTCGGTCTTCCACGAGCGCGACGGCGAAAAGCGCGCGGTCGAGGCCGTTTACCGCGAGGTCGACCGCCAGATCGAGACGACCCTCGAGCGCCACGACCCGGAGAACGTCCTGATCGTCAGCGACCACGGGATGGGCCGCGTGACGGGCCACGAGTTCCGCGTCAACGAGTTCCTCAGAAACGAGGGCCTGCTCGCCGCGCGGAAGGGCGGCGAGGGGATGCCCGACTGGTCGCGGGCGTGGGAGAACGACCTGCTCGCCGGGAACGACGCCGACGACCACGAGGCCGGCCCGCTCGAGCGGGCGATGAACGTCGCGGCGACGGTCGGGATCACGACCCAGCGCGTCGCCGACGCCCTCGATCTGGTCGGGCTGAAGGAGCCGATCGGCAGGCGCGTGCCCAACGACGTGATCCGGGCGGCGAGCGCCCAGGTCGACTTCCCCGAGTCGCGGGCCTACGTCCGTTCGAAGAGCGAACTCGGGATCCGGATCAACCTCGAGGGGCGCGAGCCGAACGGGACGGTTCCCTCCTCGGAGTACGAGTCGATCCGCTCGGCGCTCGTCGAACGGCTGTCGACGATGCGAACTCCCAGCGGTGAGCCGATGTTCGAGGCCGTCGAACCGCGGGAGCGGTACTTCAGCGGCCCGTACCTCGACCACGGGCCGGACGTGGTCACGGTTCCACGCGGGTTCGACAACGCGATCGTCGCCGACCTCGACGGTGCCGAGTTCGTCCGACCCCGCGAGTCGTGGAACCACAAGCAGACGGGCGTCGTCGCCGCGGCCGGCTCGGCGTTCGACGAGTCGGCCGATCTCGAGGGCGCGACGATCTTCGACGTCGCGCCGACGATCTGCTCGCTGTTCGACGTGCCGATCGACGCCGACATGGACGGCACCGCGCTGCCGATCGTCGACGAGAGTGCCGTCACCGACTACCCCGCCTACGAGCCGGCGACGATCGCCGTCACCGACGATGGAGCGGTCGAGGACAGGCTCTCGGACCTCGGATACCTATGAGCGTCGAGATCACCGCCCTCGATCCAAAGGGCGACGCCGACGAGTGGAACCGGTACGTCGAGCGCTCCGACGGGACGAACCCGTTCAGCCGGGCCGAGGCGGTCCGCCTGCAGGCCGAGGACACCGACACGACGGCCCACCTGCTCGCCGGCTTCAAGGGCCAGGAGGCCGTCGGGATTTTCCCCGTCTTCGAGTATAACAAAGGCCCGATCACCGGCGCGTTCTCGCCGGCTCCGCACGCGTGGTCGTGTTACCTCGGCCCCTCGGTGTTGAACGTCGACAAGCTCAAACAGCGCAAGGCCGACAGGCGCGTCCAGCGGTTTCTCGAGGGCTGTTTCGAGTGGATCGATCGCGAACTCTCCCCGCAGTACTCCAAGTTCATCGTCGCGGAGTTCGAGGACGTCCGGCCGTTCGTCTGGAACGAGTACGACGTCGAGCCGGGGTACACCTACGTCGTCGACCTCGAGGGAAGCGAGGACGACCTGCTCGATCGCTTCAGCAGCGACGCCCGGAACAACGTCCGCAACGCCGACCCCGACGCCTACGTCGTCGAGGAGGGCGACAACGACGACGTCGAGCGGATCGTCGACCAGGTCGCCGCTCGCTACGAGAGTCAGGGTCGATCGTTCCAGCTCAACCCCGAGTTCGCCCGCGCGGTTCACCGAGAGCTTCCTGAGGGGGCGATCCGCCCCTACGTCTGTCGGGTCGACGACGAGTTCGTCGGCGGCATTCTGGTCGTCGAGTCCCGGACGACCCGGTACCGCTGGCAGGGCGGCGTGAAGCCCGACACCGAGCTCGATCTGCCGATCAACGACCTGCTCGACTGGCACGTCATGCGCGACGGGCTCCACGCGGGACTCGAGCGCTACGACCTCGTCGGGGCCGGCGTCCCGAGCATCAACCGCTACAAGGCGAAGTTCAACCCCCGGCTCGAGACCAACTACACGATCACGGCGGGCTCGTTCGGTCTCGATCTGCTGATCGATCGCTACCGAAAACTTCGGTAAGCGGTCCGAAACAATTGTTTCGAACGCGAAACGAACTACTCCTCGATCCAGTACTTCGACTGTCTGGCGTCAGCGAGGCTGACCCGACTGTCGACGACGTCGTGGTCCATGAGCGTTCCCAACGCGTACCTGACCGTCCGGGGACAGAGCCGCGACTCGAGTGCGATCTCCTCCTGGGTCATCGCGCCCTCGTACTCGAGGACCTTGTAGACGAGCTTCGAACTCGGCGGGAGCTCGGAGACGACGGGCTTCCCGGCGTCGCGCTCGGTCGCACTCATCGGCGGTCGCGACGGCCGGACTCGCCGGCTCGCTCGACTTCCAAGGCGGTCGGCGTCGCGGTGCGAACGGGACGATTCCGCTCTCGAACGTGTGGGATCATGCCGTCCGGACGGCCACCGCGGGGACGTATATACGATACCGACGGTTCAATTCGATAGGGGGTGGCTACCGGTTCGTTCGAAGGGGGATGTGACCGCGAACGCCGCTGTCGGCTTCCGACGGCGGTGGGTCGGGACCCGGAAGTCGACACATATTAACGCCGGGGCCGCCGTCACGATTCGTATGTTCGGGACCAGTGGTATCCGTGGAACCGTCGGGACGGACGTAACGGCCGCACTCGCGCTCTCGGTCGGCCGTGCGGTCGCCTCCGACGGCTACGACCGTGTCGTCGTCGGCCGGGACGTTCGCGACAGCGGCCGCACGCTCGTCGACGCGGTCGCTGCGGGACTCCAGGAGTGTGGCGCCGACGTCCTCGAGGTCGGCGTCGAGGCGACGCCGACCGTCGCCCGGGCAATCGACCACCTCGAGGCGGACGCGGGGATCGTCGTCACGGCCTCGCACAACCCGAAGACCGACAACGGGATCAAGCTCTGGACGCCCTCGGGAAAGGCGTTCGGTCCCGAGAAGCGCGAATCGATCTCTCGCCGAGTTCGTGAAGACGATTACGAGCTGGCCGACTGGGACGGCCAGGGTCGGCGGGAACGACGCGACGGCGTCCGCGAGCACCACGCGAGTCGGCTCGAGGCCGCGGTGGCTCTCGACGAACCGCTCGACGTCGTCGTCGACGTCGGCAACGGAGCCGGGGCCGTCACGGCGACGGTGCTCGCGAACCTGGGCTGTCGGGTCCGGACGCTAAACGGCCAACCCGACGGCTCGTTCCCGGGACGGCCGAGCGAACCGAACCGGGAGACGCTGGGCACGCTGATGACCGTCATGGCCGAGACCGACGCCGAACTCGGGATCGCCCACGACGGCGACGCCGATCGAATGATGGCCGTCGACGAGACCGGCGAGTTCGTGCCGAAGGACGCCCTGCTCGCGCTGTTCGCCCGGAACGCGGCCGGCGATGGCGACCGCGTCGCGGCTCCGGTCGATACGAGTCTGGCGGTCGACGACGCGCTGGCGTCGGTCGGGGCATCACTAACTCGCACGCAGGTCGGAGACGTCTACGTCGCCGAGCGAACTACCGAGGACGACGTCGTCTTCGGGGGCGAGCCAAGCGGTGCCTGGATCTGGCCGACCGAGACCCGCTGCCCGGACGCCCCGCTCGCGGCCTGCAAGCTCGCCGAACTGGTCTCGCGGGAGGGGCCGCTCTCGAAGCTCGCCGCCGACATCGACCAGTACCCGATCCGACGGACGTCGATCGAGGTCGAGGCGAAGGAGGCCGTAATGGAGGCGGTCGAGACGACGATCGAGGAGGAGTACGACGACGTCGACGCCCTCGACGGCGTTCGGGTCGAGACCGACGACGGCTGGTTCCTGATCCGGGCGAGCGGAACCGAGCCGGTCGTCAGGGTGACCGCGGAAGCGCGCGCGGAAGCCGACGCGGACTCGATCTTCGCGACCGCGACGGGAATCGTCGAACGAGCGACCGAGACGGCGAACGTGCTCGAGGAACGGTAGCGAGAAGCATCAGCGGGGACTGCGGTGGCAAAACGGTCGTTATCGTCGCTCCTCCGGGATGAAGTCGGAGGTCTTCATCTCCCGATAGGTCGCACACTCGGGACAGGCGTGGACGACGTCCCGGTTGTCACCGAACACGCGGGCGAACTGCCGGGTCACCTGGTTGTCGCAGTTGACACACCGTGGCGAGGTCGTTTGCTGCCCGGACGTGATCGGCGTCCACTTCGCGTCGGTTGGTTCCGTCGACATCACCAGCGGCTAATCACAGAGCGGTATTTAATATAGGCAGCATAACGATCGCGATGAAATTTAGTCCGATCTTTCCGTTCCGAACGGTCCCTCGAGGGGGGTTGCCAACCCGTCTCTCGATATCGACGGCGTCGCGGGTTGAACCCGCAGAAATTACATATTTCTGAACAGTAATGGGCCGATTAACGAGGGATAAAACCGTTCTCGATCGAACGGACGGGACCGACGCTCGAGGTTTCGGGGCGCTCTCGGAGTGTATCGGGAGAGGGGCCGTTCGCCTCGGCCAGCGGTCCCGTTCGACGGGCCGAATCGGCCGGGCAAACCGGCGAGCGATTATCGGCCGTATATTAATCCCCGAAATCGAACTATGCGATCGTAATGAAAGCTGTCGTGCTTGCCGCAGGACAAGGGACGCGGATCCGACCGCTCTCCTCGTCGGTGCCGAAACCGATGTTGCCCGTCGCCGACCGACCGCTCGCCGCCCACACCGTCGACGCCGCCGTCGACGCGGGCGCCGACGAAGTGATCCTCGTCATCGGCTACGAAGCCGAAACCGTCAGGGAGTACTTCGGCGAGGAGTACCGCGGCGTGCCGATCTCGTATGCGATCCAGGAGGAACAGGCCGGAACGGCCCACGCCGTCAACGCCGCCAGCGAACACCTCGAGGGTCCCTTCGCCGTGCTGAACGGCGACAACCTCTACGATCAGGACGCGATCGACGAGCTGTTCAGCGAGTGTCCGGCGATCTGTGCGATCGAGGTCGAGGATCCGCGCAACTACGGCGTGCTCAGCACCACGGACGGCACCGTCACCGACATCGTCGAGAAGCCGGACGATCCGCCGACGAACCTTGCGAACGCGGGCGCCTACGCGTTCCCCGAGGAGGCCATCGAGTGGCTCGACGTCCCTGCGAGCGAGCGGGGCGAACACGAGATCACCGACGTGGTCGCGCAGGTCATCGATCAGTTCGCCGTCTCGCCGGTTACCCTCGAGCGCTGGATGGACGTCGGCCGCCCATGGGAGCTGCTCGAGGCCAACGAGTGGAAGCTCGGCGAGCTCGAGGGCGACGTTGCGGGCGAGGTCAGCGAGGACGCCCACCTCGAGGGTGCAGTCGTCGTCGAGGAGGGTGCGACGGTCAAACCTGGCGTCGTGATCGAGGGGCCGGCCCTGATCCGATCGGGGGCGACGGTCGGGCCGAACGCCTACGTCCGCGGCGCGACGCTGATCGACGAGGGAGCGAAGGTCGGCAACGCCGTCGAGGTGAAAAACAGCGTCCTCTCGCGGGACGCGACGGTCGGCCACCTCTCGTACGTCGGCGATAGCGTCCTCGGGCGCGACGTCAACTTCGGGGCGGGGACGACCGTCGCGAACCTCCGTCACGACGGCGGGAGTGTGAAGTTCACTGTAAAGGGCGACCGGGTGTCGACGAACCGCCGGAAGTTTGGCGTGGTCGTCGGCGACGACGCGAAGACGGGCATCAACACGAGCCTGACGCCGGGGCTCAAACTCGGTACGGAGGCGACGACGTCGCCCGGCGAGGTCGTCGAACGGGATCGATAACGGAGCGGCTCGCGAACGCAAGACTCCGCGATTCTACTCGACGGTGACGCTTTTCGCGAGGTTTCTGGGCTTGTCGATCGGTCGACCCAGCAGGTCGGCCGCGTAGTAGGAGACGAGCTGCAGCTGGACGTTCGCGAGCAGCCCCGCCAGCGCCGGCTCAGTGTCGGGAATCTCGAGGTGAGCGTCGGCCGTCTCGAGAGCGGGGTGGCCGTCTGGACAGACGGCGACCAGCGGCGCCCCGCGGGTCTGGGCCTCCTCGGCGTTGTTCAGTGTCTTCGCGTCCTCCTGGCCGGTGAAGACAGCGAACACCGGCGTCTCCGGGGTGACGAGCGCCAGCGGCCCGTGTTTGAGCTCACCGGAGGCGAACCCCTCGGCGTGCTCGTAGGTAATCTCCTTGAACTTCAGCGCTCCCTCGAGCGCGACCGGGTAGCCCAGCCCGCGACCGATGAAGAAGTACGACTGACTGCCGCGGTAGCGGTTCGCGACCGCCGCGGCGTCGGACGTCTCGAGGACGCGTTCGATCTCCGCGGGCATCCTGGCAAGCGCCGGGAGCAGCGACTCGAGGTCGGCCGGCGGCTCGCCCCGGCGATCGGCGGCGATTCGCTGGGCGAGCAGCGTGAGCATCACGGCCTGCGAGGAGAACGTCTTGGTCGCGGCGACGCCGATCTCGGGCCCCGCGCGGATGAAGAGCGTTTCGTCGGCCTCTCTGGCGGCGGTCGAACCGACGACGTTCGTGACAGTAACGGTCTCGGCGCCGTCGGCGTTGGCCTGTCGCAGGGCGTTCAGGGTGTCGGCGGTCTCCCCGCTCTGGGTGACGGCGATCACGAGCGTCTCGTCGTCGATGGGGGGTGCGGCGGCGCTGTACTCGTTGGCCAGCAGGGCGGTGGCCCTGATCCCGGCCTGGTTGAGCGCGAGCGAGCCGTACAGCGCGGCGTGGTAGGACGTGCCACAGGCAACGAGCTGGACGCTTGAGACGTCGGTAAACGTCCCCGGGCCGAAGTCGGCCAGCGCGATCCGTCCGTTCTCGGGATCGATCCGTCCCTCGAGCGCCTGGGCGAGCGAGGTCGGCTGCTCGTCGATCTCCTTGAGCATGAAGTGATCGTACTCGCCCTTCCCGGCCTCCTCGGGATCCCACTCGACCGTCTCGGGCTCCCGCTCGACGGGGTTGCCCTCCAGGTCGGTGAACTCGACGCCGTCGCCGTCGACAACGACGACGTCGCCGTCCCGCAGGTAGACGACGCTATCGGTGTACTCGAGGAAGGCGGGGACGTCGCTCGCGAGGAAGTACTCGCCGTCCTCGACTCCGACGACCAGCGGCGACCCCTGACGAGCCGCGTAGAGGACGTGCTCGCCCGAGAACATCGCCGTAATCGCGTAACTTCCCTCGAGGTCGCCGATCGCCTTCCGGAAGGCAGTCTCGTTGTCGGCCCCCCCGTCGAGGTAGTACTGAATGAGGTGGGGGACGACCTCGGTGTCGGTGTCGCTCGTGAACTCGTAGCCGGCCGCGCGCAACTCCGCGCGGAGCTCGGCGTAGTTCTCGATGATCCCGTTGTGCACGACCGCGACGTCCTCGGTGGCGTCGGTGTGGGGGTGGGCGTTCTCGTCGGTCGGCGGCCCGTGGGTGCTCCATCGGGTGTGACCGATTCCGACCCGCCCCTCGAGTGGATCGTCCGCGACCGAGTCGACCAGCGCCTCGACCTTCCCGGATCGCTTCTCGACGGCGATTCCCGAGCCGTTCTGGACGGCGACCCCCGCCGAGTCGTAGCCGCGGTACTCGAGGTTTTCGAGGCCCGTCAGCAGCGTCTCCAGCGCGTTGCCGTCCCCGACGCGGCCGATGATTCCACACATCGACAGGTCACCGTCCCCCGTCATCGACGCCGCTCGAGAGCGATCCCGCCGCGCCGCGAGTTCGGTCTTTGCGGCCGCGCCTCAGCTGAGAGCGACGCGTCCGTGCCGCTTGAGACTGATCGACCTGAGAAGCTGTTCGGGAGAACAACCGGTACGTGAACATGAGGCAGCCTAAGAGCTCCGGAACCCATTACTATAGACGGGCTACCGGCGTCCGTAGCAAACGGATACTCGACCCACAACTCCGACGAGCGATGGCCGATCTCCCGTAGCGGAACCGGCTGACTCGAGCGGGATCGAAGCCGCTGAGCGCCCGTCTCGACGCTCGGCGTTCCGACCGACCGATCGGTCGGGACGCGTTCCGAGTAGTAGCGACGTCGTACACGTTCCGACGACCGTGTTGGGAGGGTAGTTCAGAGGGACGAGTCTCGAGAAGGAGCCGGCTACAAAGACGTCGGCGATAGATAACCGACCGAACGTGGACAATAATTCAGAATGGGTGCTTAGTTCGATTATTCTCATCGACTTCGCCGGCTGCTGGGCACCAAAATCCGGAATCACGCGTTTTATTATCCGGCCACACCATCACCATCGCACGATTGTCTCCTCTCGAACCACGCCGCGACGAAATGCGTTCCATCCGATGATAGGACTACTATACGCCCCCTCGAGTACAGCCCAGCCACGATGAACTGGACCGTACTCTTCGTCGTCGACGGGTTCGGGTTACCACTCGACCAGCCGGTGCTGATCTTCGCGCTCGCGATGCTGATCTTTCTCGTCGGGCCGCTGTTCGTCAAGAAACTCGGTCAGCCCGGCATCGTCGGCATCGTCGTCTTCGGGGCGATCATCGGCCCCGGTGCGACCGGTATCGTCGAACACTCGGACGCGATCGAGTTGCTCGGCGAGGTCGGACTGATCTACCTGCTGTTCACTGTGGGTCTCGAGGTCGACCTTCGGGGGTTCAAGGACGCGCCCGAGAACGCCGCCCTGTTCGGCCTGCTGAGTTTCTTCGTTCCGTTTACTGTCGGGACCCTCGTCACAACAGCCTTCCTCGGACTCGATATCTGGGCGGCGCTGTTGCTCTCGGCGGTGTTCGCCTCCCACACCCTGCTCGCCTACCCCATCGTCAACCGATTCGGCGTCACGAAAAACCGCGCCGTCTCGGCCGTCTTCGGCGGGATCCTCTTTACTGACACCCTCGCGCTGGTCGTGCTCGCGATCGTCACCGGCGCGGTTCAGGACGGGCTCTCGGTGTTGTTGTTCGGCGACATCGCGCTCTCGCTCGGCCTCCTGTTCGCCGGCGTCTGGTTCCTCGTTCCGCCGGCGTCCCGGTGGTTCTTCCAGAACTTCAGCGAGGAGAGCTACTTCGAGTTCCTGTTCGTGATGGTTGGGATCTTCGCCGCCGCCAGCCTCGCGGAGATCCTCGACCTGGATCCGATCCTCGGCGCGTTCGTCGCCGGACTGGCGCTGAACCAGCTCATCCCGCAGGGCGGGACGCTGATGAATCGCATCGAGTTCGTCGGCAACGCGTTCTTTATCCCGTTCTTCCTGCTCCACGTCGGGATGCTCGTCGACCTGGGGGTTATCTTCGCCGGCCCCGAGACCCTCCAGATCGCCGCGCTCATCACGACGATCATGGTCGTGACGAAGGGCGCAGCCGCCTGGTCCGTCGCCGAGATCCAGGACTACACGAAACACGAACGCGACGTCATCTTCGGCCTCTCGACGGGACAGGCCGCCGCCGCGCTGGCGATCACGCTCGTCGGGTTCGACGCCGGGCTCTTCAGCGAGGCGATCCTCAACGCGGTCGTCCTCCTGTTGCTGATCTCGGCACTCCTCAGCCCGTGGATGACCGAACGTGCGGCCAACCGGCTCGCCCTCGAGCGCGAGGTCGAGGACGACTCCGACGACGGACGGGATCCGAACATCCTGCTCCCGCTGTCGCACAACGCCGAACTCCAGCGGCGGCTGCTGGAGCTCTCGTTCGTCGTTAAGGGTGAGGGCGGAAGCAACCCGGTTCACGTGATGACCGTCGTCCAGCCCGATACGAGCCAGTCGGCGGAAGAACAGATCAGCTCCGTTCAGGCCGAACTCAGCGACCTCGCGGCCGAAGGCAGCGCCGCGGAGGTCCCGATCGAGACGGAAGCACGGGTCAACCACAACGTCGCCTCGGGGGTCGTCCAGGGCGCCGTCGAGGTCCAGGCTAACCAGATCATTATGGGCTGGGACGCCACCCAGAGCTTCAGCCACCGCATCTTCGGGAGCATCATCGACCAGGTGCTCGAGCGGACGAAGCTGCCGGTGCTCATCTCGCGGCTCGGTCATCCGATCAACACGACCCGACGGATCTTCGTCGTCGTCCCGATCGGCGCCGACCACCACGAAGGGTTCTACGAGGCCGTCCACCTGGTCAAACGGATCGCGGCGAACCTCGGCGCCGAGCTGAACGTCATCGTTGTCGAAGGGGCGTCCCATCAGTTCGAGCAGCTGTTCGGTCTCGTCGAAGAGGACGTCACCGCCGAGTTCGACTCTATCGACGACTGGGGGAAGCTACTGCCGACGCTCGAGGAGCGAACCGAGGACGACGACCTCATCGTCGCGATCTCGCCGCGCCGAGGTGACGTCGGCTGGCACAACGAGCTCGGAGATCTGCCGGCCCGCCTCGCGGATATGCCGCCGGAGTCGTTCATCATGATCCACCCGCGCCAGGGCGAGCCGGAGTACGACCGACAGTACCTCCGGCTGAAGTAGCGCGTCATCGGCGTGGGATCGCGATCCACGGTGGCATCGAATCACCACATCTTTCCCGCAGCCGTCCCTCGATTTCGCCATGGGTTTTGGTAGCTACGACGAGTCCGAACAGCAACAACCACGGGACGACGACGAGGACGTCGAGGCCGTCAACATCCACGAACACGACCACAACGGACAGCTCGAGTTCGAGTCCGACGTCTCGACCGATCAGCTGGTCTCCCAGCTCGGGTCGATGAAGGACGAAGACGACGAGTAACGAGCCGGCCAGCTTCGAAACCGCGTTTTCAGGCGAACGCCGACCCACAGAGCTGTGCGATCGCTCGCCGGAGCCGCTGAGAGATCGCCGACTTCGAGACCTCGAGGCGATCGGCGAGTTCGTCCTGGGAGATCCGTCGGGGGACGTCGAAGTACCCCTCCTCGTAGGCGACCGTCAGCAGTTCCCGCTGTTTCTCCGTGAGCGAAACCGGCCCACCGCCCTCGGTGTCGGCCGGTCGGAGGTGGTCGACGGTCACCGAGACGTCCAGTTCCCGACACCGGTCGTTGAACGCGACGAGGGCGTTCCGGTCGGGAAAGCGTAGCCGGAACTGCCATCCCTCCCGACAGCTCGAGCAGCCGCGGAGCCGTCCGCCGACGGCGGCGGTCGCCTCGACGAGGGTGATCGCTCGCTCGGTAAGCTCGAGTCGATAGCTCCGACACTCGGGAGCGCGATCCACGAGGACGGGATCGGCAACGGTCGGATCGGTCCCGAGAGCGGTCTCGAACGCTCCGAACTCGGTGCCCAACGCGGTGACGAACAGGAGGGTTCGGTCGCCGCCCGCGTCGGTCCAGTACTCGGGCTCGAGGGAGATCTCGGGTGCGCGTCGCAGCGTCGGTCGCAACACCAGCTCCGGGTGCGAGAGGGTGAGCTGAGCCAGCACGCCACCGTTGGCCTGCGTTCGAACGGCAACGCCGTCGGGATCCGCAGCGAGGTCGAGGCTCATCGGTTCATCCGCCGTCCGGGGAGACGGCAGCGATAAGATCTCGTTACCGGGTCCGTAGTCATCGAATGGCTGATTCGAGCGCGAACGGATGGCCGTGGGGGCTAGCTATCGACACGACCCCTCGAAGCGGGGCTATACTGATTCATCGGTCACCGAAGCCGACTGTCGTCCGCGAGAACTCGACCGCACGCGTAGCCCGATGCTACTCGCGGTAATACGGGTCTACCGCCGTCTCGAGCTACTCGAGCCCGTCAAACTCCTCGAACAGCACCGAGAGCAGCGTCGCCTGTGCGGCCCTGACGTGACGGCTGAACGTCGGCTGGGAGATCCCCAGCGAGTCGGCGACCGCCTCCCCAGTGCTCTCCCGGGGCCACTCGAAGAAGCCGGCGTAGTAGGCCGCCTCGAGCGTCTGTCGCTGTCGCTCGGAGAGGCGCTCGCGAAGGGCCGAATCGAGCGCAAGCGCGTTCTCGGGAGACTGCTCGCGCTGGCGACGGGCCAGCAACTCGAGGTCCCACCCGCGCTCGAGCGCGTCGACGAACGCGCGAACGTCGGCCGATCCCGAGAGTTCGAGGACGAGCCGGGTCCGGTCGTCGGTCGGCGTCAGCGACCGGACGACGCCGCCGTGTTCGGCGACGGTAACCACGACCGACGGCTCGTCGACGACGAGCTCGAGCAGCCGATCTCCGCCGATCGTCCCGGCCGTCCGCACCGATTTGATCCCCTCGAGCTCGGCGAACGAGTCGACGCTCGGAAGCGAGTCGTCGGGGACAGTAACGAACGCGGTTTCGTCCCCGGCGGAGCGCGGAACGACGGACCGAACCGTCAGCGGGTGACCGATCCGGTGAGCGATCGTCGCCAGAGGGTCGGGTTCGCGGAGGACGAACTCGAGTTCGGTGACCGCCTCGCCGCGCAGGGCTCGTCTGGTCTCGATCGCGCCGACGACGGCGCCGCCGACGTCCCCAAGTCGTTCGATCCCACGACGGGTCGGTTCGTCGAACGCCCCTGGCTCGGTCGAGTAGACGGTCAGCGTTCCGTACCGGAACGATTCCGATCGAAGTGGGACGCTCAGCACGGAGCGGATCCCCTGCTCGAGCGCCCGTTCGCGCCAGGGCTCGTCCGGTGCCTCGGTCAGGTCGTCGATACGGACCGACTCTGGAGCCGAGGCCCGCTCGGCCGACGGCGGTCGCGGGATCACGAGCGGATCGGGTCGAACGTCGGCGTCTCCGGCGACCGCCTTGGGATCGACTCGTTCGCGGACGTTTTCGGAGACATCGATCCAGGCGAACTCGTTCGATCCCTCGGCGAACTCGAGGGACGTAATCCCCCGACAGAGCCGTCGGTACACCGCCTCCCGGTCGCTCGCCTCGAGCAGGTCCCGCTCGATCGTTCCGAGCCGCTCGAGCCGATCGAGGGTCGCCTCGAGAGAAGTGCGGTCCGATCGACACCCGCGTAGTTGGGCCGCCGCGTCCCGCTCGTCGAGCGCGAGCGCGCCGATCTCGACGAGGCTCTCGATCGGGCCAGGATCGATCGGATCGAACCCCATCGGTTCCATTGTGGTCGCGACCAGCACCGTCGTTCCGACCGAAACCGTAAACACCTGCTCGGCCCGGAGGTCGGCCGCCTCGAGGAACGGCTCGAGCGCTCGAGCGTCTCGAGTCGTTGCACCACCTCCGTCGCGAACGACGTCGTCCGGGATCGCAGCGCGATCGACGGCGGGGAGGCCGGACGCCCTCGAGTCGCGGCCCGCGACCCCGACCGGTCGGAGTGCTCGTTCCTCGAGTCGGTAGAGGCAGGCGACGTCGCCGCCGGCGAGATCGACCGCGGCCTCGGCGACCGCTCGCCCGACGTCGGGGACGGTTTCGGCCTCGCGAATCGATCCGACTGCGGCCTCGAGCGTCCGCAACGCTCCGGTTGGCGACCGTCGACGATCCCGAACCAGACAGAGCGTTCGCTCGGCGGCGGGAAGCGGGATCACGGCGACCTCGACGGGTCGGCGATTTCCGAGCGCGAGGGTTCCGAAAGTGGGCTCCATCCACCTGAACGGCGCCGCCCGCCCGCGTTCGCGAACCGTCTCC
>NZ_AOIB01000037.1:0-101311 GCF_000337675.1 Natronococcus amylolyticus DSM 10524
CCCCCTGTCGATTCGAGGTCTCGAGCTCGAGGGTCGTCGCCCTCTCGCCCGTCCGAACCGCTCGAACGGCCTCGAGTAACGGCTCACGAAGCGCCTCGGGGAGCAACCCATCGAGTGGGGTTCCCGGACTCGGATCACCCTCGAGCAGGTCGGTCGCTGCGGCGTTGGCGTACCGAAGTCTCCAGTCGTCGCCGATCTCGAAGACCGGATCGGTGATCCGATCGAGGATCGACGCGTCCCGATCCGACGGCTCGACGTTACCCGTCGGGCGGACGGTCGCCACGACCCCCTCGAGGCGGGGATCCTCGACCCGGTTTACCGTCCGAAGCTCCGCTGACCGCCACGTTCGATCGGGTCGACCGATTCTGGCCGTCACGCGCGCCGAGGCGCCGAACGCCCCCTCGAGAGTCGCCGCGAGCGCCTCGCGAACGTCGTCCCGGTCGTCTGGATGGATCGCTCGGGTCAGCATCCGTCCCTCGAGTTCGTCCGGAGGGACGTCGAGTTCGGCGTCGGTTGCCGGGTTCGCGTACGTGATCTCGCCGTTTGGCTCGATCACCCAGACGACGGCGGTGGCTCCCTCGAGTATCGACCGGTCTCTCGAGTTCGAGCCGTCCGCCTGCCGGCTTCGTTCGCTCTCGAGGATGCGTTCGAGTCGGGCGAGTACGACCCGGTCGGCATCGGCGGGGTCGACGACGTCGGCCGCACCGGCCCCGAGCGCGTCGACGGGAGCGTCCGTGACCGCGACGATCGGCACGGGATCGCCGGAGTCGGTCTCCCGGCGGAGTTGCTCGAGGGGCGGGCGATCCCGGTTCGGCTCGAACTCGCAGACGATGCAGTGGACGTCGACCGTCCCGAGGCGGGCGATGGCGCTCGAGACGGTTCGCTCCCGGACCAGCGAGACGGAGTCGAACCCCGCCGTCACCGTCTCCGCCACCGAGACGATCGGTTCGGAGGCGCCGACAACGAGCACCCGGCACAGCGGCTCGAGCGTCGAGCCGGCTCGGCTCATCGGGTTGCCTCCGAACCGGCGGCTCTCCGGGGACTCGAGCGTCGGGAGAACGAACGGACGATCGCCCGCGAATCGGCTGCCTGACGGGAGGCCACAGTTGGCTCCCCTCGTGTTCCGGCGGAGTTAATTATCGCTTCCGTAGCCGTCGGTAGCGATCCATTACGTCCCAAGCGACCGCTTCGTAGTCGTCGCTAGCTCTGGTCTCGGACCGTGACGACCGGTACCGGTGCGTTCCGGACGACCTCCTCGGCGACGCTGCCGACGATCAGCTGGTCCAGCCCCGACCGGCCGACGGTGCCGACGACGATCAGATCGGAACCGTGTTGTTCGGCGACGTCGACGATCTCCTCCTGTGGAACGCCGTGGCGGATCGTCTCTCTAACCTCGATCCCGTGACCGGCGGCCTTCTCTTCGACCTGTTTGATCGCCTCGGCGGCCTGGTCCTCGAGGTCGGTCCGCATCTGGTCGCGCTTCGTCTCGGCGTGGGGGCCGTCCTCGGAGACCGAAACGACGTGCAGGTCCGCATCCATCTGGCGAGCGAGCTCGATCGCGTGATCGGCCGCCTGCTGAGCGCCGTCGCTGCCGTCGGTTGCGAGCAAGAGTTCCTGGTACATTTTCGTCTCGGCATTCGGCACACTGTCGAATACGTTTCATACCTGCAGTTGCCAGGGTGTTCGCTGGCTCGAGAAACGGAGACGGGGAGGGAACCCGGCCTCAGAGGACGTCGAGGAAAAAGGCGACGTACAGCTGTCCGATACCGGCGAGGATCATCACCACTCCGGCGACTCGTCGGAGCGTGTCGCCGTAGGCCGACAGTCGACCCGCACCCGCGGCGAGCCCCATCCCGGTCGCGACCGTCAGCGAAACCATGAGAAGAACGACGATCCCGACGTAGGTTCCGATCACCAGCGCCCCCGACGCCGCCGGCAGCGCGGCCGCGCTGGCGACTACGCCGAGAAACACGGGTGCGACACAGCCCGCTGCGGCCAGCGCGTAGCCGGCGCCGAAGAGGCCGAAGCCGAGAGTCCCGGATCGGCGTTTCGGCAGCGCGACCGACAGCGAGGGCGCGCGGTCGAAGAGAACGAGCACCCCGAAGCCGATCAGGGCGATCCCGACGAGCGCCTCGAAAATCGTGATGTCCGCGAGCACCGAGTGACCGATCCAGAACGCGACGCCGAGCAGGAGACCGAACGTAGCGAGAACGCCAGTGCCGGCGACCAGACCGCGCCCGACCGCCCTCGAGAGCGACGACTCCTCGGCGTCGGTCTGGCTCACGTAGAAGCCGACGTAGCCGGGCAGCAGGGGGTAGGCACACGGCGAGAAGAACGTAAAGACGCCGGCGGTCAGCGCGAACGCGAGCGTCGACAACAGCGCCGCGTCGATCATTCGCTCTCGGACTCGAGAACGTCCTCGATGCGAGAGACGATCTCGTCGCTCTCCTTTCGGCCCGACTCCTCCCACCTGACGATCCCGTCGGAATCGAAGAGGACGCCGATCGGCGTCCCCGAGCCGTAGTGGACGATCAGATCCGAGGTCGCGTCCCGGCCGACCGGCCAGTGGCCGTCGTACTCGTCCCACCAGTCAGCGATCTCCGCGTCGGGCACCTGTTCCTCGTTCTCGTTGGTAACCGAGACGAACGTGACGTCGTCGCCGACGCGGTCGTAGGCCTCGCCCAGCGCGGGCATCTGTTCTTTGCACGTTCCGCAGGTCGTCGCGAACAGGTCGACGAACGTAACCGAACCCTCGGCGGGGATCTGCTGTGTGCCGTCGTTGCTGCCGGCCGCCTCGACGGTGTCGATCGTCACGGGATCGTGTCGGGGCTCCTCGTCGTCCTCGTCGTCCGGCATGCCGTACACCGCAAGCGCTCCGGCGCCAGCAAGCGTTCCCGCGCTCGCGACTCCGGCGAGGACGTCCCGACGCCGCATCGTTACTCGACCACCGTCCGGACGTCGTCGATGATCGCCTGCGGACGGTTCTCCTCGCGGTCGTCGGTTACGTTCGGGTACGACCGCTCGACGATCCCCTGCTCGTTGACGAGGAAGACGATGTAGTAGTGGATCTCCTGGTCGTGATCGTCGTGGTCGTGGTCATCGTCTTCGCCGTCGCCGTGGTCGTGGCCGTCGTCCTCGTCGTCTCCGTGATCGTCGTCGTGCTCTGCGTCTTCGTCGTGATCAGCGTGGCCGTCGTCGTGCGATCCGTCGTCGTGGTTATCGTGATCGTCGTGTGCTTCCTCGTCGTGATCGTCCCCGTTACCGATCTGTGCTGGGACGCCGATCTCCTCGTTGAGTAGCTCCATCGCCTCCTCCTCGGTTTCCGGTCGGAGGAAGTGCCAGTTCTCGGCCTCGTAGTCGACGCCGTACTGCTCGCCGTACTCCTGTAGGGCCTCCGGGCTGTCGGTTTCGGGATCGAACGTCATCGCCAGCAGGGCGACGTCGTCCTCGTACCCCTCCTCGACGGCGTCCTCCTGAACCAGTCCCAGCAGGTTCGTCAGAACGCCGCACTCGTCGGTACACGACGTGTAGATGAACGTCAGCAGGTACGCGCGCTCGCCCTCGAACTCCTCGAGCGAGACCTCCCGTCCCGCGTGCGGGTCCGGAAGCGTAAACGTCGGAAACTCGTCGCCGTGGATCGGGTGCGACGGGTTACCACGAGACTGCTCGGGTTCGCCCAGCGCCGTCTCGCTGTTGCCGACGACTGGGAGATCGCCCAGACACCCTGCCAGTCCCCCCATTCCGGCAACCCCCAGCGTTCCCAGATACGCGCGTCGCTTCATACTCGAGTCGTAGGAGCGGGGCGTCAAATGCTCGTTGGTTCACCCGTGAAAACCCACATATCGATGGGTTCGATCCCGCTCGCCGGTTTCCTGCCCGAACATCTCCGCCCGTTTCGGTCGCGCTCTCCCGCCACATTCATTGATTGTCACTGTCTAACAGCCACCTAATTCGTTCACCGAACTCCGCCTCGGACCGCAACGACTCCCCTCGCCACTCTCTCCGGGGCGTTCGGGAGTCCGATCGAAAACGGTCCGACCGATCGGACGCCTGACCGTGAAACGTCGCGAAACGTCACCGTGCCCACGACGTGCCGGAGCTTACGACTCGGATAACTATTTCGGAGTCCCGAGTACGTCGACGTATGTCACAATCCAACAACCCGGACGTGCGTGTCGGTTGCCCTCAGTGTAGCGGAACCGTAAACGCATCCCTCCCGCCCGGGTCCGGTCTCGGAAGCCCAACCCCCAACCGCCTTCGCGGCACGGAAACCGAGTGCCACAACTGCGGCCACGAACTCGAGTTCTACTACTACTGACCTCGTCGTCCCCGTTTTTCGCGTCGATGAACCGTCTCCCGCTCGAGCCGGAAGAGTCTCGGATTCGCACGAACACGTGCTTCTCTTTCGCGGGTAAGAAGGATATCCCGTCTGGGTTTGAACTACGCAAAACGCTCGCTCCGCTCGCGTTTCTCTCGTTCGAATCCAGGGCCACACTCTCGGCTCACGGAGTTGTTCGCCGAAAAGAGCTCCGTCTGGGATTTGAACCACGCGAACCGCTCGCTGTGCTCGCGGTTCTCTACTTCAAACCCAACATACAGCATTTACCGCTCACGAGTTGTTCGCAGCAAAATGCTCCGTCTGGGATTTGAACCCAGGTCATCGGCTCGAAAGGCCGAAATGATTGGCCGGACTACACCAACGGAGCTAACGCATCCTTTGATTGCCGAGGCCTAGTAAAAAACGTTCCGTTCCGCGCCCGTCGTGGCACACCCTGACTCAGAGACAGTCTTTCACTCGAGCGTGGCCCCCGTTGCGATACCCGCCGCCATCTCAATCCTTTTGGAGCCGGGCTACGACCGATCCGCCATGAAATACGTGCGATTCAGGGACCCCGCTGGAGCCGTCCGCCGGGGCGAACTCGAGAGCGGTCACGTCCACTTCGCGAACGAGAGCTACGCGCTCGAGGACGACGAGATCGACGTCCTCCCGCCCTGCGAGCCCTCGAAGGTGGTCTGCATCGGTCGGAACTACGCGGCCCACGCCGACGAGATGGGCAACGACGTTCCGGATCGACCGCTGCTCTTTCTGAAGCCGCCGAACGCGTTGGCAGCCCACGGCGACACTGTCACCGCCCCCGCGGGCAAGGAACGCATCGACCACGAGGCCGAACTCGGCGTCGTCATCGGCGAGCAGTGTCGCCACGTCCCCGAGAGCGAGGCGCTGGACGTCGTCGAGGGCTACACCTGCGTCAACGACATCTCGAACCGTGACGACCAGCGCGAGGAACAGAACTGGATCCGCGGGAAGGCGTTCGACGGCGCGGCACCGATGGGACCGGTGCTCGCGACGCCCGACGAGGTGCCAGACGACGCGACCGTCCAAACCCGCGTGAACGGCGAGACGAAACAGGACGGCTCGCTCGACCTGCTCATCTTCTCGATCCCCGAACTGATCGCCGAGATCACGACCTACATGACCCTCGAGCCGGGCGACGTGATCGCGACCGGAACTCCCGAGGGTGTCGGTCCGCTCGAGGACGGCGACGACGTCGAGATCGAAGTCGAGGGCGTCGGCACGCTCGAGCACTCGATCCGACGACCCTGAACCACACCGCCAACGCTTTTCGCCCCGCCTCACCAATCACCGTCCATGACTGTTCGATACGGCGCGGTCGATATCGACTGGCTCGGCTACGCGACGGTTCGCCTCGAGGGCGAGATGGGGACCGTCGTCTACATCGACCCCGGCCGGTACGGGGTGCTCGACGACTACGACGCCCGCGACGGCGACCTGATTCTGGTGAGCCACGACGACCACTACGATCCCGAGGGGATTCGACGGGTGGCCCACGAGGACGCTATCGTCGTCGCCCACGAGGCGATTGACGCCGACGAGATCGATCGGGTCGACGAACGGCTCGAAGAGCTCCCCTACGAGATCGAACGGGTACGAGGCGACGAGTCGTTCGTGCTCGGCCCGCTCGACCTGTACACGACCCAGGCGTACAACGAACCCGGCGGCCCGTACACCGACGACGAGGGCGAGCCCTACCACCGCGAGGGCGAGGGATGCGGGTTCGGTGTCACGATCGACGGTGTCACCGCCTTCTGGCCCGGCGACACCGACGTTCTCCCAGTCCACGAGGAGCTGGCCGTCGACGTCTTCCTGCCCCCGATCGGGGGCTCCTTTACGATGGACCGCCGCGACGCGGCCGAACTCGCGGGGACGATGCGGCCGGGCCTCGTCCTCCCGATTCACTACAACACGTTCGAGGCGCTCGAGACCGATCCCGAGGCGTTCGTCGTCGACGTCGCACGCCGTCAGGTTCCGGTCGTTCTGGACGAGTAAGCGGATCGTCGAGACGACCGACGACCGAGCGACCGACCGTCCGCTCTGCAGGTTTCGTCCCACCCTCGAGCGTTTCCGACGACTGATACCTCCAAAGAGTTAGTGTCGTCCTCGCCCTCCCCTCGAGTATGAGCGGTGATCGTCGGCGAGGAGGCAGTCGGGTCGCGACTGGCGGGCTGTACTGCGCTCACTGCGGGACGGCACTCGAGGCGTCGATGAACTTCTGTCCGGACTGCGGTCGTCCCACCAGCGACGACGGGTCCTCGGATCCGAACGCTCGCCCCGCCCTCGAGCGACGCGTCGCGGCCGCGATGCGAGACGGCTGGGAGCTCGAGCACGACTTCGGCGACCACGTCGTTATGGTTCGGCGATCCTTCGGCAGCGTCGACGCCCACCTCGTCGTCGCGGCGCTGACCGTCTGGTGGACGATGGGGCTGGGCAACGCCCTCTACGGCGCCTACCGGTACGTCGGCGACGCCGAACGAATGGTGTTGCGGGCCGAGCAGACCAGCGACGAAGCGGAGACCGACTCGAGCTGGATGATCGCGGGCCGGGTCGCCGGGGCCGGCTGTCTCGCAACCGCGCTCGCCCTCGTCGGCTCGGCCGTCTTCCTCGCCGGCTCGACGATCGCGCCGGTTCTCGTTGCGGCCGCGATCGGACTCGCGACCGTCGGACTGGGGCTGTTTCCGGGCGTTCGACGCCGGTTCGGGCTTCGACGCTCTCCGTCGACGAACGGCTCGGCCAGAACGGTCGACGAGCGGTCGATCACCGACTACGACCGCCCCTGTGCGGCCTGTACCGATCCCGTCGGTCGCGGGCTCGAGCGCGTCTACCGGAAGGGGTTCTACGTCCTCGGCGTCCCGGTGACGCTGTCGGAGGGGCGAAACGCCTACTGCAGGCGGTGTGCGAACGCGGAAGCCGACGGCTCGCCGACGATCGAGGAGATCACGATCCCGATCGAAGACTCGAGTACGAGCGAACGGGAAACGGAGCTTCGACGCTGAACGCTAGTGGCTCCCTCAGATGACGTCCATCTCGCTGAGACGCTCGGGGAGATACGTCTCCGTCACGAAATCAAGCCCGCGAGCCGCCAGCGACTGCTGTTCGGACTTCTTGCCGATCTCGAGCTGGAGCTCGATCTGTTCCTCCCAGTAGTCGGTCTGGAAGCGGGGGTCCTCGAGTTCGCTCTCCAGGGCGTTGATGTCCGAGTCCGACAGCGGATCCGTCGGCAGGTCGTACTCGACGATATCGGCGGGCTGGATGCCGATGTACTGAGCCTCTGGCGTCGCGAGGTACTCCGAGAGGTGAGCGGACTTGATCGAGCCGTAGGCGACCGAGCCGTAGATACGGTACGACCACGGGTCACCGTCGGCGAAGACGGTGACGGGAAGGTCGAGCTCGTCGTGGAGTCGCTTCGTGATTCGACGGGTCGCTCGTGCGGGCTGGCCCTTGAGGTGGACGATCAGGGCGTTGTACTCCTCGTCGAACCCGTTCTCGACGAGTCGGTCGCGCATCCCACCGGTCTCGACGGCGAGGATGAAGTCGGCGTCGGCGTCGAGGAACTCGATCGTATCGGGGTTGTTCGGGATCTGGTAGCCGCCCTCTCCAACGTCCTCCTGACAGTGGATCTCGCGCTCGCCGCGGCGGGTCTGCTCGCGGAGGTGCAGCGGTCCCATAATCGTCGCGCCGGACTCCTCCGGGCGCATGTGGAAATCCTCGCGGGTGACCCCCGAGACGATCTCCAAGTCCTCGATGAGCCCGTTGGACTCGTCCTGATCGTTGAACTGGGCTTCTTTGTTATCCCAGCTCTCGGAGAGGTAGTACAGTTCACGCAGCGTCGAGGAGCGATCCTGCTCGAGCTGGTTCGCGAGGAACTCGATCGTGTAGACCGCCTTGAGCAGTTTGCGGGCGCCGCGCACGGAGTTCGCCGAGCGGGTCGACTCGCGGTCGCCGTACACCCAGACGGCCTTCTCCTCATCGTACTCGATGTTGCTCTTGGTCCGCGTCGGCACGGACATGTGGGGGATCTCGCCCAGTTCGAACTGGTCGTAGAACTGCGCGGCGAGATCGAGCAGCTGTTCTCGGGCCTGCTGGTCGGTGTCTGCACTCATTGATCTGTTACGGTGAGTTTCGCGCTTTCGACGCCCTTCACGTCGAGGTCGAACGCGGCGTCGTCGTCGACCTCGTACTCGAGGACGGCCTCGTCCTCGCTCGATACCTCGGGTTCCCACTTGACGAACCACTCGCCGTCCATCTCGACGGCGGTCGCGCCGTCCGAGAGGTCGCGGGGTTCGGCCGAGACGATGTCGGTGACCTCGAGCGACTCGTTCGTACTCGAGTGGTTCTCGACGACCACGGAGACGGCCTGGCCGTCGCCGTTGGCCTCGCAGTGGCGCTCGACGAGCACGTTGTTCATGATGCGGGCGATGGCGTCGTCGATGTCGGGCTCCTCCCGATCCGTGACCTCCGCGACCTTCTCGGCCATCTCCGGGAGGATCTGTCCGAGGACGTTCTGTTTCTTCCGGCGTTTCTCCATCGAGCGGCGCTTGCTGAGGAAGCTCTTGAGTTCGCGGGCGGCCTCGCGGATCGCGAGTTCGATCTCGTCCTCGATCGCCGGCACGTTGGCGACGGCGTCTTTCGACTCGCTCGTGAACGGCACGTTCGTCGAGGCGACGTGGACCATGATGACGGCGGGGCCGTTGGGCAGCCCCGAGCCGCCGGGCTGGTCGAGTCCGTAGTTTCGCCAGCCGATCGACTTGACGACGTCGGTCGTCGCACACGCCCCGCGCTGGTAGACCAGCGGAACGCGGTTGGCGAAGCGAAGCACGTCGGCGCTACCCTCGGCTGGAATCTCGCCGCCGTAGGCGATACCGGCCTCGACGACGAACGGGTCGCCGGAGTGGACCTCGGCGTCCCGAGTTGCTGCAGCGTAGAACTCGGCGTCGAACTCCTTCTCGAGGCCCGCCCGAATGAGGTCGTCGGTGATCGGCGAGAGACACCGCGTCGGCGGCGCCATGATGTCAGTCGCCCGCATCCCGTCGACGAGCTCGCTCGTCGCGTCGCGGTCGCCCGCGAGCTCTCTGACCAGCGGTGGGTCGTCGGGGACGGTCACCATCAGGTCCCAGACCGCCTCCGTCACGTTCTCTCGAGCGGTGTCCCCGAAGGACACCTCGTCGTACTCCTCCGTGAGGGCGGCCGCGCGGTCGACGTGCTCGCGGAGCTGTGCGCGAGTGAGGCGGTGGCGATCGTCGTCCTCGTCCTCGAACTTCGCCGCGAGCCGGCTCGCGAAGCCGTGGATCACTGCGTCGTCCTTGCGGGTGCTCGTCGCCCCGTCGGCGATCTCGTAGCAGTCGGTGACGAGACGGGACTCCGCGACGGCGTCCTCGTCGGGATCGGCGGTCTCCTCGGGGGCGTCGATCAGCGCGTTCCAGACCGCGTCGGCGGCGTTCTCCTGGACCGTCTCGCCGAAGGCGGTGCCGTGTTCATCTTCGACGGCGTCGGCCACCTCGGCGACGAGATCGAGCAGTTGGTAGTGGGCGACCCGCTCGCGGTCCGCGACGGCGTCGGCGATGGCGTCGGCGAAGGCGGCCGTGGCCTCGGCGCCCTTGTTCGCGGTCGCGTCGGAAACCGCTGCCCCGATGTCGACGTCTTCGGTGTCGTCGGGAGAACTCCAGCGCATCTCGCGGCCATAGTGGCGGTCGCGGAACGCGTCGATCACCGAGTCGGCGGTCTTCTTCCCGACGCGGGTGAACTCCTCCTGGAGAAAGCCGGAGATGGTCTGGGAGTCCGTCGCCGAGAGCATCTTGATCACGGTGCCGAGTTCGACCCCGTGAGGGTGGGGTCGGATCTCCTCGGTTTCCTCGGGGAGCTGGTCGGTTCCGCGTTCGAATTTGAAGTGAGCGTTCGGTTCCTTGAGCTCGAGCCTGGCGTGGGGGTTGACGACCGCCGTGTGCTTGACGTAGTCGTGGAGCTGCTGGCGGGCGCGCATGTTGCCCTCCATCTCGAGTTCGATGCGGGTGCCGTGGGGACGGTCCCAGCTCGTGGTCTCCTCGACGCTGATCTCGGGCTCGTTCTCGTCGGTATCGACGATGAGCTCGAAGTACTCGGCCTCGCTCGAGCCCTGTGTTCGGCTGGTGATCTTCGCGGGTTTCCCGCTGGTTAGCTGGGAGTACAGCACCGCAGCCGAGATACCGATCCCCTGCTGACCCCGGGACTGTTCGCGGGCGTGGAAACGAGAGCCGTAGAGCAGCTTCCCGAAGACCTTCGGGAGTGACTCCTTCGTCAGTCCGGGGCCGTTGTCCTCGACGATCAGTTTGTAGTAGTCGCCCGACTCCTGGATCTCGACGTAGATATCCGGCAGAATACCGGCCTCCTCGGCGGCGTCCAGAGCGTTGTCGACGGCTTCCTTGACGGCCGTGACGAGGCCTCGAGCACCGCTGTCGAAGCCGAGCATGTGCTTGTTCTTCTCGAAGAACTCGGCGATGGAGATCGCTTGCTGGCTCTCGGCCAGCTCCTCGGCGATCCCCGACTCTTCGCCGAGTGTCGACTGGAACGACGTCATCGTCTCCCCCTACAAACGGCGAGGGTAAAAGGCGTACGCTACCGCGGTGAAAGTGAACTATCGCGAGCCGCTCTCCTCGGCGGCGTCGTCGGGACGGGGCACCGAGTCGTCGTCGCCGATCGGCGGCCAGTGCCACGCGTCGGCCTGGACGACTCCCAGCAGGTTCCGCCGGCGCTCGGTCAGCTCCGCGACGGCGTCCTCGAACTCCCCGTCGTCGACCGTCGGGATATCGTCCTCGCGGAGTCGCTCGAGGTCCGGCTGCGGGGGGACCTCGTCGGCCGGTTCGATAAAGGCGGTCTCGAGCGTGTCAAGGTAGCTATCCGTGCTCGAGCGGGCGTTCTCGACCAGGGCCGGGTTGAGCTGGGTGTCGTCGTCGACGCCGTAGCGAAACAGCGTCATCGCCTCGTCGAAGATCGGGACGGCCATCGCCGAGGCCCGTTCGCCCTTCTCGCTGTGGTAGTAGTGAAGGATTGGGTACGCTTTGTGTTTATCCGCGAGTTCGGAGAGGTCCGAGGCCAGCGACTCGACGGGCAGATCCAGCCCGCCGAACTTCTCGTCGCTCCAGCCCGCACGGACGAACTCCTCGCTTCGCTCGCCGAGCCCGGTGACGCTGTTGGCGAACGCCCGCTTTTCCGAGACCGCGCCGAGAACGGTCAGGATGTAGGAAACGCCGAGCGTAACGAAAGCCATCCCCGTCGCGGTCGTAAAGGAACTCGCGATCTCCCAGGTCCCCGAGGTCGGCGAGTAGTCCCCGTTTCCGTTGGTGAACATGGTGTAGGCGACGTAGTAGAAGTGCCCCGTCCAGTCGGCAGGCTCGCCGGTCTGGGGACTGATGAGCGCGGTGTCACCCCCGGCAAAGAGGAACGTCCAGCCGAACCACAGCAGCGCGATCCACATCGCGAGCGTCAGCGTGAGGATCAGCGGCCCGGCGATGCTGAGCGCCTTCGAGTGATCGCCGGTCAGAATTCGAAGCCCGCGCCAGACGGCCGTCGTCAGCCGACCCGAGAGCGGACCCGAGCCGCCGTCGACCCACAGCGTCGTCCAGATGATATCCACGATGACCGCGATCAGCACGACGATCCCGAGCGCGAGGTACAGCGGTTGCATTTCTCGAGGATACGATCTCGAGCCCCGTCAACGACACCCCGGTTACTGCACCGCCGGGTGAACGAATTCGGACCCGGCGCTACCGGTCGTCCTCGACGACGTCGGCCAGTACCTGGGCGATCTTCCTGTTGGTCTGGGGGCTGTAGTGGCCGCCCTCGCCGCGCTCGACGTACAGCGACTCGACGTCGCCGCCGCCCGAGAGGTGCGTCGCCATGTCGACCGTCTCGAGGTCGTCGTACTCGGTGTCGAGTCGCTCCATGAGGTCGCCGTAGATCGGGCCGTGCTCGGCCTCGTACTTCGCGTACCGGAGCTGCTGGACCATCACGAACACCGGGGTGAACTCCTGCTCGTCGGCGTAGTCGACGAACTCCCCGATCAGGGCGTCGAACAGGTCCTCGTGGGTGTCGAACAGCCGCTCGTGGTAGCGAACTCGGGGCCGTTCCATCCGCAGTTCGGTGCGAGTTTTGGCGTCGTCGAAGTCGACCCCCGGGATCGCTCGCCCGGTTCGTTTCTCGAGTTCGATTCCACCCTCACAGAACGCGTGGCGGACGTTCTCCGGGTCGTCGAGCAGGTCCGCGGTGTAGGGCCGCGAGGCGTGGTGCGGTTTGAACCAGTGGTCGTAGTGGAAGTCGTGTTCGCGCAGGAAGTCGGCCTTCGACTCCAGATCGAGCAGGTCCTCCTTCTCCTCGATCGGACTATCGATGCGCTTCAGGGCGCCGTCCTCGAGTGTGTAGCGGGGTTTGACCGCTAAGATGTTGCCGAACTCCTGGTAGTGTTTCCACACCGAGAGGATGCGGGCGATCGAGGAGGCGGTGACCACGACGAAGACGTAGTCGGTCTCCTCCTCGGGGTACTGGCGTTTCATCCGCATCAGCGCTTGGTCGAGTCCGTAGTTCCCCCCGCCGTAGTTGGCGACGTGGGTGTCGAGTTCCTGGGACAGGTAGTGCTGGAACGTCTCGTCGTCGTCGACCTCCCGGCAGAAACAGTAGGAGTCGCCGTAGGTCGACACCGTGACGTCGGCGTCTTCGTCCCGATCGTTCGCGCGACAGACGCGGCTGCCGTACTCGTCGGTCGAGTAGGTGACGACGCTGCGGACCTCCTCGCCGGGGAGGTGGTCGCCGGTGTCCTTCTGTTTCTCCCGGTCGGGCTGGGGAACCCAGCCCAGTTCGGCGTCGAAGCTGCTGAACTTGCCCAGCAGTTCGCGATCGATCCCGGGGAACTCCTCGGTCGCGACGGAGGGGTTTCGCTCGAGCGCCCGATAGGAGAGGCGCTCGAGACCGACCGCTGCCACGAGTACTGCGATGCCCAAGACGACGTACGGAAGCATTCTGCCGGTGATTTCGGAGCGAACTGGAAGTCGGTTGGGCCGGCAATGGCCACCGCCGGCCGACCAACACGCGCTCGCGGTCACCGAACGACGGTCACCGGAACCGGCGAGTGTCTGACGACGGTCTCCGCGACGCTGCCCAGCAGGAGTCGCGTCACACCCGATCGACCGCGACTGCCCATCACGACGTGGTCGAACGCACCCTCCTCGGCGCAGTCGATGATCTCCTGGGCCGGCGGGCCGATTCGACTTCGCTTCTCGAGGGAGACGCCGTGCTCGCTCGCGATCCGCTCTGCACCGCTCAGTTGCTCGTCGGCCTCCTCGCGGATCTCCTGGAACTCCTCGTCGGCCTCGTCGGCCGCGTTCGGGATCACCGGCTGCGAGTCGGTGTCGACGACGGTCAACGCGAGGAACTCACCGTCCGGAAACAGCTCGATTGCGTACTCGAGGGCCGCTCGAGCGGGTTCGGAGCCGTCGAACGGAACGAGGATCCGGGGTGGCATGCTATCGGGAGGCTAGGCCGGGATCCTCTTGAGTCTGCTACCTGATCGACAGGTTGCAGGGGCGATCGCCGACCCGAACCCCCGGGGTCCGAGCGGTCACAGCGCGAGGTACGGGCCGACGCCGAGCAGGACGACGCCCAGGGCAACCTTCAGTCGCGCGGGATCGACGACGTGGGCGACCTTCCAGCCGACGACGACGCCGAGCAACAGCGGCGTTCCGACGACGACTGCAAGCGGGAGGAGGACGTCGCCCTGGACGGCGTAGCCGGCGGTCGCGAACACCGCGATGAAGATCGACTGGACCTGCGCGACCGCGACGGCCAGCAACATTGGGACGCCGACAAGCACGAGCGCCGGCACCGCGAGGACGGGGCCGCCGATCCCCAGCAAGCCGCTGGCGACCCCGAGGACGAGCCCCAGTCCGCCGAGCGCAACCTGTCCCTCCCGGGTCAGCGGATCGACGTCGACGATCGGCGTGAACCCCCGGCGCTCGCGGTAGAGGATGACCCCGCCGACTGTCATCGCGACGCCGCCGAGCAGGATCCCGAACAGCGACCGCGAGACGAGGGGGTTGATCTGGGAGCCGAGCAGGGCGCCGAGGACGCTCGAGAGGCTGAGGACGATCGCGATCGCCCGGCTCTCACCAGTCTTCATCTCGCCGGAATAGAGGTAGGCGACGCTGCCGACCAGCCCGGTGACGATGAACGTCGCGTGGGCGGTGCCGGCGACCTGGCTCGAGGGCAGCGACGTCAGCGAGTAGAGCGCGATCGTCACGAAGATGCCGCCCGGACCGATGGTAGTGATGCCGATCCCGGAGAAAAAGGCGATACAGACGAGCAACAACGCGAGCGCGAAACCGAAGGGTAACTCGAGCATCTGGAGCGTTGTCGGGTCGATTAACTCGGGAGACCTGACTCTTCCGATTGCACCTCCAGCGTCGATACCGTCGGGATGGGACGCCGGTGACGTGAGAGAAGCAGCGGAGCGGGCGGGAGTCCCGGCCGAACGTCCTCGCCCGCTACAGCAACTCGAGGACGGAGCGAGCGAGGTCTTCGCCCGTGACGAGCGACGTGAGGAACAGCACGACGACAGCCGCCAGGAAGATCGCCTGCTCGAACCGCGACGGCTCGAAGTACCGGCGGACGGCCGCGAACAGCGCCAGCGCGGTCAGCGGAAGTCCGATGACGCCGTTGACCGCGGGCATCAACAGTGCCAGATCGACCGGCGTGAAGTCGGTGAAGGCGAGGATCGGAATCGCCAGGGCGACCGAGAGTCCGATCAGGAAGTGGACGGTGCGCCGGAAGTGCAGATCGCCGAACTGGGTCGAGATCCCCGAGGACTGGGGCACCATGAATCCGGCGGCGAACAGCGTCCCTGTGGCGCTGCTGAAGGAGGCGGCGCCGACTGCGAGGATGAAGAGGCCGAGGACCCACTCGCCGATCATCTCGACCAGGGGTTCGGCGGGCGTGGTAAACGCCAGGTCGGCGTCGGGCATCGAGATCGCGGCCGCGACGATCACGGTCGCACTGAGCGCGATGACGGCCGCCAGTCCGACCGTGTGATCGCGCCGGTAGCGCGAGACGTCCCAGTTTTTCTCGTGTTGCATGCTCGTCTGGATGAAGAAGTTCGGGTAGTAGACGGTCGTCCCGAGCAGCGCGATAATCATCGTCATGTACTCGATGTCCCCGACGATCTCGGGGACGAACCCACCGGCGATACCCGTCGCCGGCGGCTGGAGGTTCGCCACGATGACGAGATAGGAGGCGAATATCGCGAACACGAGCGCCGCGATCACGCCTTCGATCCGGCTGTAGACCCGGAGTTCGACCAGTGCGATTCCCAGCGCTGCCGAGACGATGACCGCGACGTACAGGTTCGACAGCGGCGTGAGGTAGACGAGTGCAGCCCCCGCGAGGGCGTAGTTGGCCACGCTCCAGAACTGCATGATAAACGAGATCCCGAACGCGAACGGTTTCGCGGTCCGCTCCCCGAGAACGTCCCTGATGTAGGTCATTAGCGGACGGTCCTCGGCGGCCAGGCGCGCGGACATTTCGTGCATCGCCAGCCCGACGCCGAGCCCGAGGGGTAACACCCACAGGAGGCCGTATCCGAACAGGAGTCCTGCCTCGGTCAGGATGTAGACGGAGCCGGCGCCGAAGATGTTCGCTGCGAACAGGAGCCCGAGCCCGTACTGGTGAACCGTTTCCTTCGCCCGCTCGAACGGCACGTCGACGACAGAACTGGTTTGGCCCATGGATCGAATCTCACCCTGAATCGCGCTGGAGAGTCAGCGTCGTTCGGTGCCGACTCTCCGACAACCGCTCGCCGTGGATCGGATTCCGAATCACCATACCCGAACCGTCGGGCGGGATTCGTTTGAGAAGACAGCCTGAGATGGCGTATGTTCGGAAAGATAGTAAAGAAGTGCAACCATTCGTCGACTGCCGATCGGGACGGACGCTCATTTACGGTCCGGCGATAGCCGTCAAACACCCGTTACACCCCCCACACACCCATTACACCCCCACATTCGTCTCATCGCGCTCGCGCGCGTACGCGAAGTTTTATACCCAACCGGGCGCTACCCGAAAACAGGTTTCTCATGTCCCAGGAAAGCGAGTACGGCGCCGGACAGATCCAGGTCCTCGAGGGCCTGGAGGCTGTGCGAAAGCGACCAGCGATGTATATCGGCTCTACCGACGCGCGGGGGCTTCACCACCTCGTCTACGAGGTGGTGGACAACTCGATCGACGAGGCCCTCGCCGGTCACTGCGACGACATCACCGTCACCATCAACGCCGACGACTCGGTGACCGTCTCCGACGACGGTCGCGGGATCCCCGTCGACACCCACGACGAGTACGAGCGCCCCGCACTCGAGGTCATCCTGACGGTCCTCCACGCGGGCGGGAAGTTCGACAACAAGTCCTACCAGGTGTCGGGTGGGCTCCACGGTGTCGGCGTCAGCGTCGTCAACGCTCTCTCCGAACGGCTCGAGGCGGAAGTCAAACGCGACGGTGCGGTCTTTCGCCACGCGTTCGAGGCGGGCGAGCCCGTCGGCGACATGGAGCGCGCTCGCGACATGGACGACGACGAGGAGACCGGAACGGAGGTCACGTTCTGGCCCGACACGGACGTCTTCGAGACCAGGGACTTTTCGTTCTCGACGCTGTCGAACCGCCTTCGGGAGCTCGCCTTTCTCAACTCCGGCGTTCGCATCACCCTCCGTGACGAGCGCCAGGAGACCGAGGACGGCGAGGTCATCGAGGAGACCTACGAGTACGAGGGCGGTATCCGCGAGTTCGTCGAGTATCTCAACGAGACGCGCTCGGTGATGCACGACGACGTTATCTACTTCGAGGACGAGGACCAGAATATCCAGGTCGAGGTCGCGATGCAGGCGACAGAGGACCTGCAGGGGTCGATCCACGCCTTCGCAAACAACATCAACACCCGCGAGGGCGGGACCCATCTCACCGGGTTCAAGACCGCGCTGACCCGGGTCGTCAACGACTACGGCAACGAGAACAATCTACTCGGCGACATCGACGGTAACCTCACGGGCGAGGACATCCGCGAGGGACTGACCGCGGTAATCTCGGTCAAACACCCCGACCCGCAGTTCGAGGGCCAGACGAAGACGAAACTCGGCAACAGCGAGGTTCGGGGAATCGTCGAGGGCGCGATGCACGAACAGCTGGGCACCTACTTCGAGGAACACCCCGACACCGCCCAGGCGATCGTCCTCAAGGCCGTCGAGGCCGCGAAGGCCCGCAAGGCCGCCCAGAAGGCCGAGGAGCTCACGCGCCGGAAGTCCGCCCTCGAGTCAACCTCCCTCCCCGGGAAACTCGCGGACTGTCAGACGAAAGACCCCGAGGAGGCCGAGCTGTTCATCGCGGAGGGTGACTCCGCGGGCGGCAGCGCAAAGCAGGCCCGCAACCCCGAGTTCCAGGCCGTCCTCCCGATCAAGGGGAAGATTCTCAACGTCGAGAAACACCGCCTGGACCGCATCCTCGAGAACGACGAGATCCGCAACATGATCACCGCGATCGGCGCGGGGATCGGCGACGAGTTCGACATCGACGACGTGCGGTACAAGAAGATCATCATGGCGACCGACGCCGACGTCGACGGCGCCCACATCCGGACCCTGATGCTCACGTTCTTCTACCGGCACATGCGACCGCTGCTCGAGGGCGGCTACGTCTACGCGACCCAGCCGCCACTGTACCGCATCCGCTACCGCGGCGAGACCTACGACGCGATGACCGACGCCGAACGCGACGAAATCGTCGAGGAGGTCTGCGACGGGAATCCGACCCAGGTCCAGCGGTTCAAGGGACTGGGCGAGATGAACCCCGAACAGCTCTGGGAGACGACGATGAACCCCGAGAACCGAATCCTCAAGCAGATCACGGTCGAGGACGCGGCCGCGGCGGACAAGATGTTCTCCGTGCTGATGGGCGACGCCGTCGAACCGCGCAAGCAGTTCATCAAGGACCACGCTCCCGAGGCGGAGTGGATCGACATCTGAGGTAATCGAATGCACGAGACTACACGAAGACGAGACCGAGACGCAGCGAGTACCCACGCATGAGTTCGGAAGTACCCGATCCCACCGATATCGAGGCGGCCTCGATCGAGTCTGTCCGGATCGAGGACGAGATGGAGCAGAGCTACATCGACTACGCGATGAGCGTCATCGCGGGCCGGGCCCTGCCCGACGTCCGGGACGGCCTCAAGCCGGTTCACCGGCGCATCCTGTACGCGATGCACGAACTGGGCGTCTCCTCGGGCAGCAGTCACCGCAAATCCTCCTCGATCGTCGGGGAGACGATGGGTGACTACCACCCCCACGGCGACAGCGCGATCTACGACACCCTGGTCCGGATGGCCCAGGACTTCTCGATGCGCTACCCGCTGGTCGACGGCCAGGGGAACTTCGGCTCGATGGACGGCGATCCGGCCGCCGCACCCCGGTACACGGAGGCCCGGATGGCCCCCGTCGCCGAGGAACTCCTCGAGGACATCGGGAAGGATACGGTCGACTTCTCGGCGAACTACGACGACCGCCTGCAGGAGCCCGACGTTCTGCCCGCAGCGTTCCCGAACCTGCTGGTCAACGGCTCCTCGGGGATCGCGGTCGGGATGTCGACGAACATCCCGCCGCACAACTTAGGCGAGGTGATCGACGCGACGATCGAACTGATCGACAACCCCGACGCCACCGTCGAGGACTTAATGGATCACGTCAAGGGTCCCGACTTTCCGACCGGCGCGAACATCGTCGGCCGAGACGCCGTCTACTCGGCGTACAAGACTGGCCGCGGACGGGTTCGAGTTCGCGCCGAGTTCGAGGTCGAGGAGTGGAAGTCCGGTCGCGAGCGGATCGTCGTCACCGAGCTTCCCTTCCAGGAGAACAAGGCTCGCCTCGTCGAGCGCATCGCCGAGGACGTCACGGAGGGCGACCTCGAAGGGATCACGGACCTGCGCGACGAGTCCGACCGCGACGGCGTCCGCGTCGTCATCGAGCTCAAGCGCGGCGCGAACGTCGACGTCGTCAAGAACAAGCTTCTCGAGAGCCACCTCGAGAAGACGTTCGGTATCATCAACCTCGCGCTGGTCGACGGCCAGCCCCGGGTGCTCTCGCTCAGAGAGACCCTGTCGGAGTACGTCGACCACCGCCGCGAGGTCGTCCGCCGGCGCAGCGAGTACGACCTCGCGGAGGCCGAGGACCGAGCGCACATCCTCGAGGGGCGACTGAAGGCCGTCGAGAACGCCGAGGACGTCGTCGAACTGATTCGCAACAGCGAGGACCGGTCCGCGGCCAAGGCGGGGCTGCAGGACCAGTACGGCTTCTCGGAGGAGCAGGCCCAGCACATCGTTCGGATGCAACTCGGCAGTCTCACCTCGATGGAGGCCGCCGAGATCGACGAGGAGTACGAGGAGGTTCAGGCCGAGATCGAACGCCTGACGGAGATCCTCGAGAGCGAGTCCGAACTGCTCTCGGTCATCAAAGACGAACTCCGCGAGATCAAAGAGGAGTACGGCGACGAGCGCCGAACCTCGATAATCGAGGACCAGGGGACGGTCACCCACGAGGACCTCATTCCGGAGGAGGAGGTCGTCGTCGTGATGACCGAGGACGACTACGTCAAGCGGATGCCGATCGACGACTTCGACCCCCAGGGCCGAGGCGGGAAAGGGATCATCGGCGCGGACGTGAAAGACGACGACCGCGTTTCGACGGTGTTCCGGGCGAACACCCACGACTTCCTGCTTTGCTTTACCAACCAGGGGAAGGTCTACCAGCTGAAGACCTACGAGATCCCCGAGATGGGCCGGACAGCCCGCGGGAAGTCCGCGGTCAACATCCTCGATCTGGACGCCGGCGAGGATATCACGGCGATCGTCGACACCGATGCGTTCGGCGACGACGAGTATGTGACGATGGTCACCAGAAACGGCTACGTCAAGCGGACTGCCGGCGAGGAGTTCGACAACATCCGCTCGACGGGGATCATCGCCGCCGATCTCGAGGAGGACGACGAACTGGTCGACGTCGAAGTCACCGACGGCTCCCAGGACCTGGTGATCGCCACCGAAGGCGGGATGACGATCCGCTTCGACGAGGGCGAGGTCCGGGCGATGGGACGAAACGCCCGCGGGGTCAACGGCATCAAGCTCACCGACGACGACGCCGTCGCCGGACTGGTCGCGACCGACGAGGCCGACGAGCGCGCGCTACTGACCGTCACCCGGAACGGGTACGGCAAGCGGACGCCGCTCTCGGAGTACCGGACCCAGTCCCGGTACGGGAAGGGGCTGATCGATATCAAGACCGACGGCCGGAACGGACACGTAACGACCGTCAAGGCCGTCGACGCCGACGACCACCTCGTCATGATGAGCGAGCGAGGCCAGATCGTCCGGACACGGGTCGACGAGGTCTCGACCGTCGGCCGGAACACGATGGGCGTGACCGTCATGGACGTCGACGACGGCGACGCCGTCGCGAGCGTCGACGTCCTGCCGGCGGCCTCGGTGGCCGAGGAGAACGAGCACGCCGACGCGAACTGACGGCGCCACAGCTCGGTTTTCTGAGGGGTAAGAACGGACGACAGAGCGGAGAATCGAGAGAACGGTCCCCAGCCAGCTAGTGGCTTGGCTCCTCGGCTGGCGCGACCATATCGTCGATCCGGAGGATGAGAATGTTGTTCGTATCGTCTCGCCCGTCGAGGGTCCCCTCGATGACGAGCTTCGACAGCGGCGTCGGGCCGACCGTGACCGCGTCTCCTTCCTCGATCCCGTCCGAGGTGCCCTGCATGTGGATCTCTGCCCGGCAGAGTTCGGGGTGGTGGACGCTCGAGAGGTCGATCTCCTCGACGATGATACCCTCGAGGGGTTCGCCCTCGTGTTCGACGGGGACGGAGGCGGGGTCGTCCATCTGCTGGATCTCGAGGGCCTCGAACGCGGCAGCGGTCGGCTTGTAGCCGCCTTTCGGACCGGGGACGCCCTCGACCAGCTGCAGTGCCTTCAGGCTCTGCATCTGGTTACGAATCGTTCCGGGGTTGCGGTCTACCTGTTCGGCGATATCCTCGCCCTTGATCGCGTCCTCCGATTCCTTGTGCAAGTTCGTCAACGCGCGGAGAATTTTCTTCTGGCTAGGGGTGAGTTCGATTGATGACATGCTGTATTCTTCGTGATTGATTTCCTTAAACCCGACGGGTAGGTCGGGACGTTCGGTCGATTAGGAGGTAGCTGCCCGACCCAGTAATCAGTTTCCTTTCCGCCCTCTGTGGAATTCGAGCTACAGCCGCGTCCCCGCGAACGGGTCAGCCGGGGAGGATCCACCCCTCCACGATGACGTCCTCGAGGACGAACATGAGCGCGACGCCGGCGACGAACGTCACGGCGTTGAGGCGCGTCACGATCGTGTCGGCGTCGAAGCGGATGAGTTCGGCGAGTTCGACCAGCACCTGCAGGATCGCGCCGATCGCGATCGCGTAGAAGATCACGGCGAGCAGCGCCGAGTCCGCGAGACTGCCGATCCAGCCGCCCAGGATCACCGGACCCCCGGCCAGTACGCCCATGATGGCGAAGTGGTGAAGCGGCGGGCTCGCCGTATCACGGGCGACCGCGGCGACGACGGTCGGGCCCTCCATGATGTTGTGCATGACGAATCCGATCACCAGGAGCATCACGAGTTCGCCCTGGCCGAGAACGAACGCCGTCCCGATGGCCAGCCCCTCACCGATGCTGTGGAGACCGAGCGCGACGGCCACCAGGTACGCGACGTGGAGGCCGCTCTTCTCGGCACCCGTCGCCGCCGTTCGCTGGCGCCACCTGCTGAGTGCGTACATGATTCCGAACGTCGCGGCTACACCTCCGACTGCGGCGACTACCGCGACCGACGTACTCTCGAGTTCGCCACCGTAGTCGATCACCTCCTCGGTCATCTCGAAGGCGATAAAGGCGAGCACGCCGGCCGAGAGGGCGAGAAACGCGTGGATGAGCCGGTAATCCAGTGCGCGAATGAACGGAAACCAGAGCATCCCGATCGCGACCGGAACGATCCCGGCCAGGAAGCCGATGATCGTGAGCATCCAGAGGATATCGACGGTGCTCGCGTCCGCCATCGATCCGAGATCACCAAACGGAGAGGTAACGACCAGCAGGGCGAGCACGGCCGCCAGAACGACGAGCGGAGCGATAGCGAGAACCCAGTGGGGGACTCGCTCGTGTATAGGCAACTCGTTATCCATACTGCCACACCTCGATCCGGACGCGTCGCTGATTCATTACGCATTCTTTAGACGCGTCTAATCATATACCTTTCTCACTTACGTTTCGACTGAGATTAATCAAATGTCGGCGACAAGACGACTACGGTTCGGAATCGTAAATTAGCCTTCGGCCTCGACCGGTCGGGCGACGCGGACGTGATGAGCGACCGTCTCGGGGATCGACACCGGCTCGTCGTGTGCACTCGAGCGGGCCGTCACCATGCCGAAGGGTGCGACCTCGAGGATCTCGAGTTCGACCCCCGGTTCGATGCCGTGGTCGGCCAGATAGGAGAGAATCTCCGGATCGCGGTCGGCGACCTCCTCGACGACGACGACGTCGCCTTCCTCGAAGCCGGCGATAGATTCGCCCGCTCGGCGCTCGGGCGGCTCGAGGTCCGCGCTGGGGATCGGCGAGCCGTGGGGATCGACCGTCGGCTCGTCGAGCGCGGCCGCGACGCGAGCCTCGAAGTCCTCGCTAATGTGGTGTTCGAGCCGGTCGGCCTCCTCGTGGACCTCCGACCAGTCGTAGTCCAGATGCTCGGTCAGGTAGGACTCGAGCAGCCGGTGGTGGCGAACGACCTCGAGTGCCACCGTCTCGCCCTCTTCGGAAAGGGTGACGCCGCGGTACTTCTCGCGGTCGACGAGGCCGCGTTCCTCGAGTTTCTCGAGCATGCTGGTGACGGTCGGCGACGTAACGTCCAGCTCCTCGGCGATCGCCGACGTTTTGATCCGGTCGTCGGTCCCCTGCTGAAGCTGGTAGATCGCCTTGAGGTAGTCTTCCATCACGTCGCTCAGCATCATTTCGATCGGTTTTCGAGCCGTCTAACCCTAAACCTATCGACGCCGAGATTCGACGTGAACCGGCACGAACAAAACGCTGCTCCCGAAAGGGATCGTATGGGTCAGACAGTGCGAATCATCGGCGCGCCGATGGACTACGGGGCGAACCGTCGCGGCGTCGACATGGGACCGTCGGCGATCAGGTACGCCGCCCTGGCCGACGAACTCGAGGGGGCAGGGGTCGAACCGGTCGACGCCGGCGATCTACACATCCCGCGGGCCGAGGAACGCGATCCGGACGCCACCCAGCCTCGCGAGGGGAACGCGAAGTTCCTTCGCGAGGTCGGCGACGTCTGCTCGCGGCTCTCGGAGGAAGTCGCCGAGACGCTCGACGACGGGGAGTTTCCGCTCGTGTTGGGCGGCGATCACTCGGTCGCGATCGGCTCGATGACGGGAGCCTCTCGAACCGCGGAGCTGGGTGCGATCTGGTTCGACGCCCACGCCGACCTCAACACGCCCGAATCCTCGCCGAGCGGGAACGTCCACGGGATGCCACTCGCCGCGGCACTCGGCTGGGGGGCGTTCGACGAGATGGAGTGGGCCAGCGCCCCCAACCTCCGCGAGGAGTCGATCGCGTACGTCGGCCTCCGCAGTATCGACGAGCGCGAACGCGAGTGGATCCGCGACAGCGAGATGACCGCGTTCACGATGGCCGATATCGACGAGCGAGGGATCACGAACGTTGTCGAGGACGCCCTCGACGTCGCGACCGACGGGACCGACGGGATCCACGTCAGCCTCGACCTCGACTGGCTCGATCCGAAGGCGGCCCCCGGCGTCGGGACCCCGGTTCGTGGCGGCGTCACCTATCGGGAGGCCCACTCCGCGCTCGAGCGGGTCTCGACGCGAAACCGGCGTGACGACATCCTTCGCTCGATGGACGTCGTCGAGGTGAACCCGATCCTCGACGAACGTAACGAGACGGCGACGCTCGCGGCCGACCTCACGGCAAGCGCCTTCGGCAAGCGGATCCTCTGAATCGCGTTCGCTCGGGCGGACTCCAAGCATGTGAATCTCTCTCCCGGCCATTCCTGTTTCAACACCTTTGTATCGGAGTGTTTCAGAGTGACACGTATGACCGAGAACGTCGTCGTACTCGGCGCCGGCTACGCCGGGGCCGGTGCGGTCAAAACGCTTCAATCGGAGCTCGATGACAACGCGCGCCTGACCTGGATCGCCGACGTCGACTACCACCTCGTCCTTCACGAGTCCCACCGCGTGATCCGTGATCCCGACGTCCAGGAGGACATCACGATCCCTGTCGAGGAGATCGCGGCACCCTCGACCCGGTTCGTCGAGGACGAGGTCACCGGTCTCGACACCGACGAACGAGTCGTCGAACTCGCCGACGGCGAGGACGTCGACTACGACTACGTCCTCGTCGCGCTGGGAAGCCAGACCGCCTACTACGGCATCCCCGGCCTCGAGGACCACTCGCTGACCCTCAAGGGCCTCGACGACGCCCTCGAGATCCACGAGGCCGTCGTGGAGGCGAGCCGCGAGGCGACCCGCGGCGACCCCGCCCAGATCGTCATCGGCGGCGCCGGCCTCTCGGGCATCCAGACCGCCGGCGAGATCGCCGAGTTCCGTGACAACCACCGCGCGCCCCTCGAGATCCACCTCGTCGAGGCCTTAGAGGAGATCTTCCCCGGCAACGATCCGGAGATCCAGCAGGCGCTTCGGGACCTGCTCCAGGACGCCGGCGTCCAGATCCACACGGACGATCCGATCACCGAGGCGAACGACGACGTGATCCACTTCGACGAGGGCGAGCCCCTGAGCCACGACGTGCTCGTCTGGACTGGCGGAATCACGGGCCAGGACGCCCTCGAGACGGCCGACCTCGAGAAGGAGCACAACCGCGTCAACGCCGGCGCGAACTTCCAGACGTCGAACGAGCGCGTCTTCGCGATCGGCGACTCCGCGGTCGTCGATCAGGGCGACCGACCCGCACCGCCAACCGCGCAGGCCGCCTGGCAGGCCGCGGACGTCGCCGCCGAGAACATCAACCGCGCCATCCAGAACCGACCGCTGAAGACCTGGGAGCACAAGGACAAGGGGACCGTCGTCTCCGTCGGCGACAAGGCCGTCGCCCACGGCGTCAAGCCGGCGTTCGGTCTCGCGCTCCCCGTCGACACCTTCGGCGGCGTCCCCGCGAAGAACCTGAAGAAGGCGATCGCCGCCCGCTGGATCGCCGACGTCTCCTCGGCGAACCGCGCTCGAAAAGCCTGGCCGTCCCTGTAGCTGCGCCGTCGTTCGATCAGTCCTCGGCGAGCGACTCCGCGTCCATCGGACGGGCCGGCACACCCGCCACGGTCGCACCGGGTTCGACGTCCCGCGTGACCAGGGAGTTCGCCGCGACGCTCGCGCCCGCGCCGATCTCGACGCCCGGTAACACGATCGCGCCCGCGCCGATCATCGCCCGCTCGCCGACGACGACCTCGCCCGTTCGGTACTCCTCCTGGAGGAACTCGTGACACAGCAGCGTCGCATCGTAGCCGACGATCGCGTGATCCTCGACGGTGATCAGCTCGGGCCAGAACACGTCCGGCGTGGCCTCGAGTCCCCAGGAGACACCGGTGCCGACGGTGACGCCAATCCGCCGCAGGAGCCAGCGCTTGAGCCGCAGGCTCGGCGAGATCCGGACGAGCCAGACAACGACGTAGTTGATCGCGACCCGGAGCGGGCTGCGCGCTCGGGTCCAGTGGGCGAGGGAGTTGGCGACACCGGGCGTTCGATGGCTGCGCACGCGGTCGTGGCGGGAGGGCGTCTCGTCGGTCACTACGGGAAGCGTTCGGGTCGTCGACACATGAAACCGATCGGTTTCACCGCCTTCACTCGGCTCCACTCCGTCTCGAGGGCGGGTCCGCACTCGAGCGCTCCCCGGGAAGCCCGACTTTCTCGCGGAAGCGCTCCCCCGAGAGTTCACACCGATAGGCGGGTTTGAACATCATGTTCGCGCCGCCCTCCCGGACGTTCCACGCGGACTCGACCTCCTCGCGCAGGTAGTACTGGGCCTGGACGTTACCCTCCCTGACGTAGTAGTCGCTGATCCGGATCGGATCCCGGTCGAACAGCCCGCCCGGCTCGCGGCCGTCGACGATCACGACCGGCTTCTCGAGGTAGAGCTCGTCGCCCCGCGCGCGCTTGGCGTGGGCGTTCTCGGGGTGGGCCTCGAGGATCGCTCGCCGCTCCTCGTCCGACTGTTCGGGGGTGACGACCGCGACCGAGTCGACGGTGAAGTAGCCGATCAGGTAGCGGTGAGCGCGGTCGCCGCCCGGTCGCCGGAGTCCGGCGTAGAAACCGACGACGTCGCCGGGTTCGAGGGCGCGCAGCCGGGAGACGTAGCCGCTAGTGCGGTGTTCACCGTAGGTCAGGGCCTCGAAGTTGGGATCGCGGTGTAGCGGCCAGGACTCGAGGTCGTCGCCGGAGATGGGGTCACGGCCGCCACGAACCGGCTGGGGCTCGATCCGGGTCGTGAGATCGGCCGCGACGCCGTCGTCGCCGCGCAGCGCCCAGGAGCCGAGCGTCTCCGTCTCCGTCGTCTCGCGGGTCTTCTCCGGGATCGGGACGTACTCGAACCGTCCGTCGTCGTACAGCGGCCCGAGCGCTCCGAGGTTCGTGCTGTCGGCGCCAACGCCGGCGAGAACGACCGTCATAGCCGACCTCTCCGCAACGAACGCCGATAAAGCCGCCGGTCGCGGACCGTTTGCGGTCGACAGCTACCGACCCGAGCGAGCATCGTTCGCTGTCGGCTCGTGTCGGACTGGAGCCATACCTACACAACGTGGTGAAGGCTACTCAACTGTCGAGTTCCAACCGTTTGGCAGTGCGCGAGTTCGTCGAGTGCAGCGACTGTGAGTTCGTCCTGCTGGCGGGGGGTGGCTCCGATCCCGTTCCAAAGCGCCAGGATGTCTGCCCGAGGTGCGACGGAACCGAATTTCGATTTCCCGACGGAGGGCCGGTCGACTGAAACGATTCCTACACCGATATACAACCGTCGCGTAGCTCGACCTGAACCGACAATTAGCGGCTGCTACCGCTCCCGTCGGGTGCGCCGAGCGCGTCGACGACGCGAAGCGCTCGCTTCTCGCAGTCACAGCCACTCGTCGAACTGATCGGACGAATCTTTCCGTCGGGTCGGCGCCAGACGGCACAGACCGCGCCGCAGTTCTCACAGACAGCGGCTCGTTTCTCTCGGTTTTCCGTCGTCATCGTCGAAACGCCGGGTCGGGGTGGTGGTCAGCGGGTGGTGGTCGGCAGGTGGTGGTGTGTCATCGGTAGCTCTTCCCGGCATCGTTCGTTGCTCGCGACGAGCGTATTGAACCGGGCGATCGTCCGCTCGAGTTACCGATCGTTTATCGGAATTATCGTGACTTTCTCCACGCCATCCCGAACCCGTTTGGATCTCACTTTCTTCGTCCGGTCTGCGAACGGTCGGGTCGGCGATCCTGCCACTATCCGCGTCGATCACCGAATCGGCCGCACGCTCGAGACGACACGCCGACCTCGGCTGCTCTCCGCGTTCAGTACGAGGATACGAGCGCGTTCTGGACGGTATTCTCGTCAGAATCCCACTGCCGACGCGTTCAACGCGGGTATTACCGTGGTTGATGATCCCTCGAGTCGACCTCCCCGGTGAAATACGCCGGCACTCGACTTCTGCGGCTCACGTTTTTGCTCGCGTCAAAAGAGAGAGTACGGGGACTCGCTACGCTCGCCCTCGTATCCCCACGTTTGCTCCGAAAACAGTGGGACAACGGTCGCAGCGGAGCTGCTCCCTGTTTTCATTTTCACGCTGCGAAAAGTGGGACCTCGGTCGCAGCAAAGCTGCTCCCTGCTCCCATTTCCACTCCTCACGTCACAACGGTCGCTCCGCTCCCTCTTTCGTTACGTCGTGAAAATGGGACCGCCGAGAATTGAACAGATGCAAGACGGTCCAGCTCGCTTCCGTTGGTCGCTCGCTGGCTGCGACTTGCGTGCTCAATTCTCGGCTCTTTCGATAGTTCTGCCGCTCACGTTTTTGTTCGCGGCAGAAATGGGACCGCCGAGAATTGAACTCGGGTCCTACGGACCCCATCCGCAGAGGATACCACTACCCCACGGTCCCGTACCTTGACCGATGGCCGTCTGCCGTTTAAGCGTGTCGTTTCGCCTCGAGACTGCCGTCCGAACTCAGATCAGCACTCGCTCGAGGTCGACGACGGTTCCCGACGCCGCGTCAGAATCCCCGACCAGTGTGCCCAGACAGACGGCGGCGCCGTCGGACGTGAAACAGGCCACCAGCGACCCCCGCTCGGCGTCGTCGGCCTCGAGCACGCCGGGCGCGTAGACGGGCGCGCCAGTCGCGACCTGCTCGGCCGCGCTGTCGGCGATCGTCACTCGAGGGATGTGCTCGAGGATGCGCTCGGCGGGCTCGACCACGTCGTACAGAGGCTCGGGGTCGTCGTCCTCGAGCCAGAACGCGAGTGCGTCGTAGAACTCCTGTGCCGTATGCAGCGTCGAGTCGTCGAACGGCGTCGTCGCCGTCCGGCGGAGGTGGCCCATGTGGCCGCCAGTGCCGAGTGCGAGCCCCAGGTCGTGACAGAGCTTGCGAACGTAGGTCCCGCTCTCGCAACCGATCCGTACGAGCAGCCGTCGGTCCTCGACCTCGAGGACGTCGAGGTCGTAGATCTCGCGCACCCGGAGCCGACGCGAGACGGCACTCTTCCGGGGTGGTTTCTGGTAGATCGGTCCCTCGAACTCGCTGGCGATCGATTCGGCGTCTCCCGGCACCGAGCCGTGACACTCGAGGACGGCGACGTACTCCTTTTCGCCCTCGAGAAACGTCTGGGCGAGTCGGGTCGCCTCGCCGAGCATGACCGGCAGACAGCCCGTTACCTTCGGATCGAGGGTGCCGGCGTGGGCTGCCTGGTCGATCGGCTCCGCGCCGTGTTTGGTGAGGGCGTCGGCGACCTCGTCGCGGAGCCAGCCGCTGACCTGATGAGAGGACGGTCCCGGAGGTTTGTCGAGGTTGACGACGCCGAAGCGCAACAGTTCGGCGGGTGAGCGTTCCTCGGGTGGGCCACGTAACGCCATCAGAACTCGTAGTCTGCGGTGACGGGTGCTTTCCCCTCGTCGCCGTCGGCCTCATATTCGTCGACGGCGGTAACGAGCATGTCGAGGACGGCGTCCGGACCCCAGCGGGCCGTGTTCACCGAGAGGTCGTAGATCGTCAGATCCCGGATGTCGATCCCGTAGTACTCCTGGTAGCGCTGGGCCTCGCTCGCCTCCCGTGCCTCGGTCTCTTCGGTCGCCCGCCGCGGATCCTTCTCCTCGCGTTCGGCGATTCGCTCGCCGCGGACCGACGCCGGGGCGTCGAGCCAGAACCGGAAGTCGGCGTAGTCGCCGGCGAGCCAGCCCGCCAGCCGGGACTCGAGAACCAGATCGTCATCCTCGGTGGCGATCTCGCGGAGCCGACGGTCGAGATCCCGATCGATCTCGTCGTTCTCCTCGGCCAGCTTGTTGAACTCGAGGGGGGTGTAGCCGCGTTCGTCGGCCAGTTCGCGGAAGATATCCCCGCCGCTGACGTGGTCGAGATCGAAGGCGTCGGCGAGTAACTCAGCGGTCGTACTCTTCCCGCTTCCCGGCGGGCCGGAGACGGTAAGTAACATATTCGAACTGCGGCGGGGCGGGTAAAATGGGTTTTGAATCGGCCGACGCCTCGAGCTCGGTCGCGCGAAGGGCGTCTCCGCGCTTTACGTGCTCGAGGGCGTCATGTCGATGTTCAACGCCTTGCGAAGCAGCTGGGTGAACCCCATCGAGCACAGGAAGTACCAGACGATCCAGGCCCACATCGGACCGAGCAGCCCCTCGTCGAGGGCGACCTCGCCGACGATCGGCATGATCATCATTCGGTCGGCCTCGGTGATGTGGCCGCCGAGGATCTTCCAGTACATCCAGAGGAACAGCGGGATGGTAAACAGCATGATCCAGACCATCGGCCGGAACTGCTCTTTGAACATCCCGAGGTTGTCGGCCATCGCCTCCATCTGTTCCTCACGAACATCCTCCATCTCGTTCTCGAGGCGCTCGATCTCGGCTTCGCTCGCGTCCCGTTCCTCGGCTTCCTTCTTGCGCTCGCGGACGTCCTTCTGTTTCTCCTGCATCGCCTTCATCCGTTCCTGGTACTTGCCGATCCGCTCGGGGTTCATCAGGTTCGCCTGCAGGAGCGTCGAGTACAGTCCCGTCAGCAGCGCGACCGAGAGGATCACCGCGTAGAACGGCAGCGCCGCGTCGAGCGGGCCGAACACGAGATCGATTGTGCCGCCGACGGTGTTCCGGACGGAGTCGAGCCAGTAGCCGATCATCAACAGGACGGAGCCGACGGCGGCCAGCTTGTCCCACTGGGACCAGCTCGCGGCATCCTCGTCGATGTCGACGTCCGGCACCCCGCCGCCGACGTCGCCGTCACCGTCGAGGGCCTCGTCGTAGGCCTCGCGGTCGGCGATTTCGAACCCCTCGTCGCCATCGACCAGCACCCCCTTCTCGATCAGTCGGCCCCACTGTCCGCTGGTCAGATCGTCGTTGACGTCTCCCCACTGAACCTCGCCGCCGTTCCTGTCGGCTTCCTCGCGGACCGCCTCCAGGGCCTCCGTTATCGAGGAATCCTCGCGGACGAGGGCGTTGATCTTCTCGGCTGTACGCGTCATCTGCCAGAGGCTAGGGTACGTCCGATATACAAGTGTTTTTCTTCGCGTGCCCGAGCCCCGACCGGACTCGAGTCGCGTTCGGTCCGGCTCAGGTAACGTCTTCGATCGTCGCCCTCTCGAACTACTCCGGTGGTAGACAGCCTACAGAGCGAAAATACCGCACTCGAGACGTTACTCCCGCTCGAGCTGGTCGTACGTCTCCCTGTTCCGATCCCGATTGTATCGGGCAAGATTCAGTATCGCTTCACGGCGCTCCTCAGCCATGGATCCGGTTCGAACCGCCTCGAGAAGCCTCAAGCCTCGAGTGTTGGGAGTCGATCTCACCGGACGTCACGCTTGAGACTCGTTCTACGCGGCGTCTTCGATCGTCGCCTTCACGTCTGCCCAGACCTCGTCGGGCGCCTGATTGCCGTCGACGCGTTCGAGGACGCCCTCCTCCTCGTAGTGTTCGACGACCGGCTCCGTGTTCTCCCGGTAGACTCGCAGCCGTTCCTTGACGGTTTCCTCGGTGTCGTCCTCGCGCTGCTCGAGGCGACCCTCGATCTCAGGGTCCTCCGGCGGGTTGTACTCGACGTGGTAGATCTCGCCGGTCTCGGGATCCATCCGACGACCCGTCAGCCGGTGAACCAGCTCCTCCTCGTCGACGTCGAGGTAGAGCACGACGTCGAGGTCGGTCATCTCCGAGAGCTCCTCGGCCTGCTCCAAGTTCCGCGGGTAGCCGTCGAGCACGTAGCCGTCGGCTTGGGAGAGCGCCTCGTCGACGATGGCGTTGACGACCTCGTCGGGGACGAGTTCGCCCTGGTCCATGTACTCCGCCGGCGTGTCGTACTCCGTGTCCATGTCGGAGATGTCCATCTCCTTGTTCGAGCGGAGCGCGTCGCCGGTCGTGACGTGTTCGACGTCGAACTCTTCGGCGATGTTCGCGCTCTGTGTCCCTTTTCCCGCTCCGGGTGCGCCCAGGATCAGGATGTGTGGCTGTGCCATGTTCCCTCGTTCAGCACCGTCACATAAAGGCTTAAAGAATCGGGCACGTCGGTACGGGTATGACGCGATTCGACGCCGACGAGCCGGCCGAGCGACGGAAGCTGTACGCCGACGGAATCCAGGCACACCGCGAGCGAGGGGACGGGTTCGTCACGTTCGAGGTCGATACGGACTCCGTCTCGGCGGCCGAGGACCTCGACCCCGAACTGGGAACACCGTGGGTCCAGTTCGCCGACGGGACGATCAACGTCGACTGCACCGACGAGGAACTCGAGACTCTCAAGGGACTGCTCTCGGAGTTTCCCGTGTTCAAAATCGACGAGATCCACCGCTCCGAGGAGGTCGAGGGCGTCAACGTTCGGATCAGCGCGAAGGCCGATCCGAACCGGATCGGGCAGTTCGTCGACGCCGTCTTCGCCCGCGTCTACGGGCTCCCCGAGGAGTTTCGCGTCTGGGTCGTCGATCTCTGATACGGACTACTGGAAGACAGTTTCGGCGCAACCCCGAGCCGTCTCGCGGTTACGCCGGCAAACTGGTACAGCGGACCGTCTGATCACTCGATTCGGAGCTCGCCGCCCGAGCCGTCCTCGCCCTCGCTTCCCTCGTCCCACTCGAGTTCGAACTCGACGCTGAGCTCGGCGGGGCCGCCCGAACTCGAGGTTTCGCGTTCGGCCTTGATCTCGAAGGTCGGGCGAGCGGGCGGAGACATCGTGACCGACTCGCCGCCGGCCTCGAGGGAGATGTCGCCGCCGCCGTCGACCGAGTCGGCGACCGACCGGAGGTAGTCGGCGATCTCGTCGCGGTCCATCGATTGTTCGAACTTGAACAGCACTTCTTCTGGCATACGAGAGGAGAGGAGCTATCGGGTATAGAACCTGTCGCCGAGTTCTGACCGACGGGAGCGATCGAAAGCCGTTCGATCCGTCCAGTCGCTGGATTTATCGCGGCCGAAAATAGAGGATACGGTACAGACGGAATCGGATCGCTCCGGTCTACGGATCCGACCGTTCGCCGCTTCGGAGCGGCGATCCCTTACCTTGTTACGCATGACGTCTGCTAGATCTCCGCCCTGTCGATCGTCGTCTCGCCTCGAGATCCCCGATCTCCCGAACTCGATCGTCAGCACGAGTATGAGGTGGTCGCCGTGCACGTGATTATCGTCGGGGCCGGCGAAGTCGGCCAGTCGATCGCCGAAAACCTTCAGGAAACCCACGACGTCGTCGTCGTCGACCGGGACGAGGAGATCATCGAGGATCTCACCTACTCGATGGACGTCCTCGCGATCCGGGGGAACGGAACCGACATCTCGACGCTTCGAGAGGCGGGTCTCGACGAGGCCGATCTCGTGATCGCATCGACGGACAACGACGAGTCGAACGTCGTGATCTGCGGGGCCGCCAAGACCGAAAGCGATGCGTTCACCATCGCCCGCGTGCGACGCCGGACGCTGCTCGAGACCTGGCAGGGAACCCAGGGAGCGTTCGGCGTCGACTTCATGGTCTGTACGGACCTGCTCGCGGCCCAGACGATCTTCCGGATCTCCGGGCTGCCGGCGGCCCAGGACGTCAACATGTTCGCGGGCGGGCTCGTCCGCATGGCGGAGTTCGAGATCGGTCCGGACAGCCCCGTCGCCGACCTCTCCATCCAGGAGGCGGACTGTTACGACTCGATGACGTTCGCCGCGATCTTCCGAGAAGGGGAGATGACCGTCGCGAGCGGGGAGTCGGTCATCCGATCCGGTGATCGAGTCGTCGTCATCGGGAGCCCCGATTCGGTGAAAGGATTCGCCTCGGATATCACGACGCCCGATCACAGCGAGAACAGGGAGATCGTCATCATCGGCGCCAGCGAGATCGGCTTCCAGACCGCCCGCGAGTTCGAGGACCACGGCTACGAACCCCGCCTGATCGAGCAAGACCACGATCGCGCCCGGGAGGTCGCGGAGGCGTTGCCGAACACGATGGTGATGGAGAGCGACGCGACCGACACGGACTTTCTCGTCCGGGAGCACGTCGACGAGGCCGACATCGTCATCGCGGCGCTCGACGGCGACGAGAAGAACCTGCTCGTCTCGCTGCTGGCCAAACGTCTGGGGGTCGATCGAACGATCGCGGTCATCGAGAACCTCCAGTACGCCGAACTCTTCGAGCAGGTCGGCGTCGACGTCGCGATCAACCCCCGCGAGGAAACCGCCGAGGAGATCATTCGATTCACGCACACGGCTCACACCGAGAAGATCGCGATGGTCGAACACGACCGCGCCGAAGTCATCGAGATCGAAGTCGGCGAAGACAGCGCGATTACCGGACGACCGATCGCCGAGGCAGCCGCGGAGTTCCCCGACGGCGTCGTGATCGGCGCGATCTCGAGACGGGGCGACCTGATCACGCCACGGGGGACGACCGTCGTCGAACCCGGGGATCACGTCGTCCTCTTCGTCGACGCGACGGTTCTCGATCAGGTCCTCGAGATGCTGTAGACCGTCGTCCGCGTACCGACTGTCGTCCGGTCACCGTTCCTCGAGTCGCCTCCCGTTCTTCACTACGAACCCGTCTTCAGTCTCTCGGCTCGAGCTGTGGCGTTCACCCCGTTGCCCTGTTCCTCCTAATGCGACCAGTCGCTCACGACGCTTCCCGAGCCGAATCGCTCGGTGGAACCCGTCCTCGAACGTATTCCAAATCAACTGCACTTATCCCTCCCGACGAGAGAGTACGAACGCAACGCCGTACGCACGGCGCCGTCTCGGCTACGTCGATGTGATCCGTAGCTACGAACCCTCTCAGTTATATTCGAGAGCTTTCGCGACGATACGCCCCCGTCAAAATGATACGAAACACTCAACCAGCGGTGAGCGGCCATGAGCGATAACGAAGAACTCGCAAAAGACCTCGGACCGCTCGCCGCCCTGACGATCGGAATCGGCACGATGGTCGGCGCAGGAATCTTCGTGCTCCCCGGAACTGCGGTGATGCGAGCGGGACCGCTCGCGGCGCTTACGTTCGTCCTCGGCGGCGTAATCGCGCTGTTTACCGCGCTTTCGGCGTCGGAACTCGGGACGGCGATGCCGAAATCCGGTGGCGCGTACTTCTACATCAACCACGCGCTTGGGCCGTTGTTCGGCTCGATCAGCGGGTGGGCCAACTGGATGGGACTCGCGTTCGCCTCCGCGTTCTACATGTACGGGCTCGGCGAGTACGTCAACACGTTTATCGGTATGTCCGCGATCGCGCTCGGTCCGCTCACGCTGGAAGCCGCCCAGCTCATCGGGTTAGTGGGGGCGCTGCTGTTTATCGGTGTCAACTACTTCGGCGCCAAGGAAACCGGCGGGCTGCAGATTGTCATCGTACTCCTGCTGATGGGAATCCTCACGATCTTTACCGTCATCGGCTTGCTGAACGCCGACTTCGGGACGCTCACCCCGATTGCGCCGTCGGGGACGACGGGAGAGATCCTGCCGGTGACCGCTATCATCTTCGTCTCCTATCTCGGGTTCGTCCAGATCACGTCGGTCGCCGAGGAGATCAAGAATCCGGGCAAGAACCTTCCGCGTGCGGTCATCGGTTCGGTCCTGATCGTCACAGTCGTGTACGCGCTGTTTCTCGCCGTGTTGCTCGCGGCGGTGCCGACGGAACTCGTCGCCGGCAACGACACCGCCGTCGTCGATGCGGCTCAGCTGCTGTTCGGCCAGTACAGCTTCTTCGGAGTAGAGATGGGGGCCGTCGGCTGGGCACTACTGCTGTTCGGCGGACTGCTGGCGACGGCCTCGAGCGCGAACGCCTCGATCCTCTCGTCGTCCCGAATCAACTTCGCGATGGGACGCGAGAAGATCGTCACGCCGTCGCTCAACGAGATTCACCCCCGGTTTGGAACGCCGTATAAATCGATCGCCATCACTGGCGCTCTCATCGTCCTCTTCTTACTGGTTGGCAACCTCGAGCTGCTGGCGACGGCGGGCTCGGTACTCCACCTCATCGTCTACGGACTGCTGAACGTTGCACTGATCGTAATGCGGGAAGCGGAACCGGACGGGTACGATCCGGAGTTCGAGGTCCCGTTCTATCCGTTCGTCCCCATCATCGGCGCCGTAACGTCGTTCGCGCTGATCGCGTATATCGAGCCCCTCGTCATCGGCCTCTCGGTCGCGTTCGTCGGCTTCGCCGCACTCTGGTACTTCCTGTACGCTCGCTCGCGCGTCGAGAACACCGGCGTTCTCGCGAACTGGGTGCTCGATCGCTCCGAGGAGCTTCCGGAGTCCGCAGTGTCGGCTATGACGTCGGTTCAGCCCGAGGGCGACGACTACCGCGTGATGGTCCCGTTGTCGAATCCCGCGACCGAGAAACACCTCATCACGCTCGCGTCGGCCATCGCAAACCAGCACGACGGGACGGTCGTCGCGGTCAACGTCGCGAACGTCCCCGACCAGACGTCCCTGGAGGCCGCTCGAGATCGGGGGGCCCACAACGCGGCCCACGACCTGCTCGATCGGGCCCAGGACGACTCGGAAACGTTCGGCGTTGAGGTGGAGACGCACGTCGTCCTCTCACACCGTGCCTTCGAGGAGGTGTTCAACGCGGCGGATACCTACGGTGCCGACATCACCGTTATGGGGTGGGGGCCGGAGTCTCACGGAGCGCCGGGACGCGCCGAGCCGATGATCGACGAACTGGCCCACTCGTTGCCGTGTGACTTCCTCGTCTTCCGCGACCGCGGGTTCGATCCGTCGAGAATCCTGGTCCCGACCGCCGGCGGCCCGGACTCCGACCTCTCGGCTGCGGTTGCCCGGATGCTCGAGGCGGAGTTCGACGCCGAGGTAACCCTCCTGCACGTCGCCGACGACGAGGACGCGGGCCGGACGTTCCTCGCGGAATGGGCCACAGAACACGGCCTGTCCGACGCCGAGCGACGGGTCGAAAGCGGCGACGTCGAGGAGAGTATCGGGCGGGCCGCCGAGGATGCGACGCTGTTGATCATCGGCGCCACGGAGAAAGGAGTTCTCTCTCGGCTGGTCCGCGGGTCGTTGGTGCTCGATGTGCTCAACGAGGTAGAGTGTTCGGTGCTTCTCGCGGAGAAAAAACACGATCGCGGCGTGCTCAGTCGGTTCGTTGGCTCCGGCGAGCGAGACGATTCACCGTCCGAAACTGGCGTCACGACGACGCTCGAGGAAGACGAGAAGCGCTGACGTCGTCCGACGACCGAACCTCGTTGCTTGCCACGACTGAAGCGATCGTTCGTGGTGCCAGTAGTGTCGGTACTATTTGACCGATCGTTCCCAAGACGTCGTATGGTCGACGAACTCTTCGAGACAGTACTGGTTCCGATCGCGGATCCGGCCGACGCGCGCCAGACCGCCCGAGCCGTTCGATCGTACCTCGACCCGGACTCCGAAATAATCGTCGTTCACGTCGTTCCCAAGGGGGAAGGCGTCCCCGACAAGGCGTCGCTCGAGCAACGAGAGGAGTTCGCCGAGAACGCCTATCGGGTCTTTCTCGACGTGCTGGGGCGGGGCCCTGGACTGGTTGGACGGCACACCCTGTACGGCCGAAACGTCGGGAAGACGATCGCCGACGGTTCGCGGGAACTGGGCGCCACCGCCATTGTGTTCACCCCGCGGGGTGCGAGTCGATGGGTAAAACTCGTTACCGGCAGCGTCACCGACAACCTCATCTCGAACACGACTGTTCCCGTTTTGGTCCTCCCGCCACGGGAGGACGACGTTGCTGGTGACTGATACGGATTGCCGTACCGAGTTTCCGGGGCAACCGCCGACCGAGTTGCGCTTGCGCCGGAAACAACTCACAGTACCCTATCGTCGACACTGCGCTCGGATTCGAGCAGGTGAACGATTCCGAGACAGAAACCCGAGTGAACGTGGCGAAACCTGCGGCGGTCGATTCCGGCCAACTTATATCGATTAGGTAACTTCACCCGAGTATGCACCCATCGTCCGGCACGGTTACCCACGTCTCTTCGACCGAACCGGTCCGTTTGCGAGAGGAACGATCGGCGGAGGTGTCCTAAGTGCCGCGGTCAGAGTGTGGCCCCCCGCTTCCGATCGATAACGGTTGCGGGCTTCGCGAGACCGGCTGTCGCTCGAGGTGGACGGTCGATGAGTGACGAGGAACTCGCGAAGGACCTCGGCCTCCTCTCGGCGCTGACCATCGGTATCGGGACGATGATCGGCGCCGGGATCTTCGTCCTGCCTGGGATCGCAGCCCAGGAGGCCGGACCCGCCGTCGTCCTCTCGTTCGTTATCGGCGGCATGATCGCGCTGATCAACGCCCTCTCGGTGAGCGAACTCGGGACGGCGATGCCGAAAGCCGGCGGCGCCTACTACTACATCAACCGCGCGCTCGGACCGCTGTTCGGCTCGATCTCGGGCATGGGCGACTGGATCGGACTCGCCTTCGCCAGCGCCTTCTACTCGATCGGGTTCGGCGGCTACCTCGCCGACCTCCTGGACGGCGTCGTCGTCTCATTACCCGTTCTCGGGACCGTTTCCCTGTTGCCGACGATTGCGCTGGGCCCGTTCACGTTGAACGAGATTCAGATCGGCGCAATCATCGCCGGTGCGGTATTCGTCGGCGTCAACTACATCGGCGCCAAGGAGACCGGTAGCATCCAGACCGTCATCGTTACGCTCCTGCTCGGGATCCTGACGATCTTCGCGGTCGCCGGCTTCTTTTCGTTCGACTGGGCAACGGTCACCGCCGAGGGCGGACTGGCCCCGGAGGGAACGGGCGCGATCCTTCCGGGCGCCGCGCTCGTGTTCGTCTCCTATCTGGGCTACGCGAAGATCGCGACGATCGGGGAAGAGCTGAAAAATCCCGGTCGGAACCTTCCGATCGCGATCGTCGGCAGCGTCGTGATCGTGATGACCATCTACACGATCCTCGTCGGTCTCCTGATGGGGCTGATCCCCCACAGCGAGTTCTTCATCGAGCAGGCCGAGAACGCACCGATGTCCTACGCGGCCGAAACCGTCTTCGACTACGAGTTCGCGGTCGTCGGCTTCGAGATTCCGATTCTCGGTATCGGGGTCACTTCGATCACGATCGCCGCGCTGTTAGCGACGGCCTCGAGTGCGAACGCTTCGATCCTCGCTTCGGCCCGGATCAACTTCGCGATGGGACGGGACAAGATCGTCACCGACTGGCTCAACGAGATCCACCCCAACTACGCGACGCCGTACCGCTCGATCGCGGTCACGGGGCTGATGATCATCGTCTTCATCATCGCACTCGGCGAGACCGTCGAGATCCTCGCGAGTGCCGCCAGCGTCCTCCACTTGGTCGTCTACGCGTTGATCAACGCCTCGCTGATCGTGTTCCGTGAGACCGACGTGCCCGAGTACGATCCGGAGTTCGAGGTTCCGCTCTATCCGTTTACCCCGATCGCGGGCTTCGTGCTCTCGCTCGCGCTCATCTACTTTATGGACCCACTGGCGACTGCGATCAGCGGTCTGTTCGTCGTCTTCGCCGTCCTCTGGTACTTCTTCTACGCGCGTACTGAAACCGATCGGGAGGGGATTCTCACCGCCTACATCCTCGATCGATCCGACGAGATGCCCGAGCCGGCGGTGTCCGCGGCGACCGCGGTGAAGCCGATCGGCGACGGCGAATCGGGCCCCCGCGTGATGGTCGCCATCGCGAACCCGCGCACCGAGCAGGCGCTGATCACGCTCGGTAGCGCCATCGCGCAAGCGAAGGGTGGGTCCGTCCTCGCGACCCACATCGTTCAGGTGCCCGACCAGACGCCCCTGCAGAAGGGTGCCGAGCAGATCGATCAGATCAGCGCAGAGTCCGAGCGGCTGCTGGCCGACGCGGAGGCGTCCGCCGAGACGTTCGACGCCGACGTCGAGACGAGAACGATCGTCTCCCACCGGTCCTTCGAGGAGGTGTTCGACGCCGCCGGGACGTACGACGTCGACACCGTCGTCATGGGCTGGGGTCGGTCGACCGTCGGCGAGGGTCGCGTCGAGCGTCCGCTCGACGAGCTCACACACGATCTGCCGTGTGACTTCGTCATCCTCGACGGCGAGGAGGTGACGGCCGACCGGATCCTCCTCCCGACCGCGGGCGGGAGTGGCTCGGAAGTCAGCGCCGCCGTCGCACGCGCGCTTCAGGCGGAGTACGGCGGCGAGATCAGCCTGCTCCACGTCGTCGACGATCCGGACGAGCGCGAGGAGGGTGTAGCCTTCCTCGAGGAGTGGGCCGCCGAGCAGGGGCTCGAGGAAACCACGCACATCGTCGACGACACCGGAAACGTCGGAGAGGCGATCGAGCGCGCCGCCGCCGACCACTCGCTGGTGATCCTTGGTGCGACCAGACGCGGCGTACTCTCCCGACTCGTGCGCGGATCGCTCGTCTTCGACGCAGCGACCGACCTCGACGTCCCGGTTCTGCTCGCGGAGAAGGAGAGTTCGCGGTCGCTTCGCGAGCGAGTCCTCGGCGAACGGCGGGACTGAGCCCGCTTCGCCCGAACCTGTTCGTTCGTTCGATCGGTCCTATCAGACGGCTGTCTATGAGTGAGGGACACAAGCGACAGAAAAAAGGTCCCCCACTCCAACTGGCTCGTGATGGATCGACATGGAAACGGTCGAGCGGGTCGGTCGAAGGCGGCAATATCCACCCGACAGCGCGTCGCAACGCGAATTACCCGGGTGCGTTTCCAAATAGATAAGTGCCCACGGAAACCATCGACCGACATATAAGCAGTCTTCAAACGAGGTGAACACAATCTTCAGCACAGCTACAATTCCCCTGGAAGTGCAAACGCGTGTTGACGTCTTCGAGCAGATTTTCCTGGTCTTTCTCGGACTCGGAACGCTCATCGGCGTCGTCGTCGTCGCGTACACGTTGTACAACGCGTACAAGTATCGTGACGGCGCCGCGAAGGCGTCCGACGAGGACACGCCAGTACTCGGGGAGTTACCGACGGGTGGAGAGGGCGGCAAGAAACTGTTCCTATCGTTCGGCCTGAGCGCGATCGTCGTGATCTCGCTCGTGATCTGGACGTACGGAATGCTGTTGTACGTCGAGGATCCGGGTGACGACATCCCAGAGGACGACGCTATCGAGATTGACGTCGAGGGTGATGGCTTTGCCTGGCACTTCGAGTACGAGAACGGAGCCGAGACGACCAATACCATGACCGTTCCGGAGGATACGCCCGTGTGGATCAACGTCACCGGTGGTGACGTCTGGCACACGTTCGGCATCTCTGATCTGCGCGTGAAAGCCGACGCGATCCCCGGCGAAACCGACGAGACGTGGTTCATGACCGAGGAGGCCGGTGAGACCCACACGATCGAGTGCTTCGAACTCTGTGGCGACGGCCACTCCGCGATGGACGGCACTCTCGACGTCGTCGAGGAAGAGGAGTTCGAGGAGTTCCTCGAGGACGAAGCGCCGGACGATGACGAGAACGGCGACGACGAGGAAGCAGAGGACGAAAACGGTGATGACGAGGCTGACGACGAAGAGAACGGTGACGACGACGAAGCCGACGAGAACGGTGACGACGAGGAGGATGAGGAAGAAGAGACCGACGACGAGGACGACGAGGAAGACGACGGGGGTGACGACTGATGGGTGATCTGCCGCCGATGACATCCGTCAAGCGCTGGCTCGTCACGACCAATCACAAGGACGTCGGGATCCTCTATCTCGGAACCGCCCTGTTCTTCCTGCTGCTGGGCGGTGTCCTGGCGTTGCTGTTCCGTGCACACCTCTGGGAGAGCGGTGGAACCGGACTGCTGACGGACAGCCAGTTCAACCAGGCCGTGTCGACCCACGGGCTGCTGATGGTGTTCTGGTTCCTCTCGCCGTTTGCAGCCGGGTTCGCGAACTACTTCGTCCCCCTACAGATCGGGGCGAAAGACCTCGCGTTCCCGCGTCTAAACGCCCTGAGTTACTGGTTCTACCTGTTTTCGGGGATTCTCCTCGGAATTTCGTTCTTCCAGGGCGGCTCGTACTCCGGCGGGTGGACGATGTACGCCCCGCTGAACGTGCCGACGTACACGCCCGCACTCGAGGCGACGACCGGTGGCAACGCGACAATCCTCGCGTTGATGCTGTTCGTCTTCTCGATCACGATCGGGACGGTCAACTTCCTCGTGACGATCCACCGCGCCCGCGCGGAGGGACTCGGCCTGTGGAACATGCCGCTGTTCACGTGGTCGTGGCTGCTGACCGTCTGGATGATGCTCTTTGCGTTCGCAGCGCTGCTGGCCGCGCTACTGCTGCTCTCTATCGACCGGCTGTTCCTGACGCAGTACTTCGCGACTGATCAGGGGTCGGGACTACTGTGGGCGCACCTGTTCTGGTTCTTCGGACACCCGGAGGTGTACATCGTCTTCTTCCCCGCACTGGGAATCATGTTCGAGACGTTCCAGACGTTCACGGGACGGCGACTCGTCGGCCGCAAGTGGGTCATCATCTCGATGGTCCTCGTCGCGGTCCAGTCGTTCCTCGTCTGGATGCACCACATGTTCCTGACGACGATCAACCTGGAGATCAAGACGCTGATGATGGCGACGACCATCGGGATTTCGTTACCGTTCGACCTGATGGTCTTCGCGCTGATCTACACGATGGTCAAGGGGCGGGTGCGGTTTACGACCCCATTCCTCTTCAGCCTCGGCGCGCTCGTCCTGTTCATCCTGGGCGGGATCACCGGGGTGTTCCTGGGTGCTGTCGTGCTCGACTACGAGTTCCGTGGCACCTACTGGGTCGTCGCGCACTTCCACTACGTGATGGTCTCCGGCGTGACGGCGCTGATCGGCGGCCTCTACTACTGGTGGCCGAAGATCACCGGCAAGATGTACTCCGAGTCGCTGGGTAAGCTCAGCTTCGCGGTGTACTTCCTCGGCTTCAACCTGCTGTACTTCCCGATGTTCCTCGCCTGGGAGACGCCGCGGCGCGTCTTCCACTTCGCCGAGGGCGTCGAGATCTACCACCAGGTCGCGACCGTCGGCGCGTTCGTCCTCGGCGCGGGCGTGTTGCTCGTCCTCGCGACGCTCGCACACAGCTTCGTCGCCGGACCGCGAGCGCCCGAGAACCCCTGGGAGTTCTCCCGCACGGCCGAGTGGGCGATCCCCTCGCCCCCGCCGCTCGAGAACTGGGACGGCCGGCCCAGCTACGCCTCGGGCTCCCTCGAGTTCGTCGAGGACTCGAAGGCCGTCCCCGACGGCGGCGCCGAATACGGACAGGGAACGGTCGCCAAGACCGAGGCAACCCACGAGGAAGAACACGCCGACCACGCCAGCATCTGGCCACTCGGCATCGGTGTCGGTCTGTTCACGTTCTTCCTCGGTCTCTCGGGTCTGACGCCGTACATGGTCGAGTTCGCCGAGGGAACTGCCGCTCCGCCCGAGGGACTCACCGGGACGGCAGCCGAGCCGAACATCATGTATCCCGTGATCACGGCGCTCGGGCTGGCGATCATGGCGTACACGCTGTTCAAGTTCGGTGTCGAGCAGTTCGAGGCCCCCGAGATGCAGATCGCCGAACGCTGGCCGTTCGAGGGCGTCGGTAACACGAAGTTCGGCGTCTGGGTGTTCCTGGCCTCCGACGTCGTCGTCTTCGGTGCTGCGATCGGCGCGTTCGTGTTCATGCGCCTTCACACCGGCTGGGGCGACTGGGAGACGATTCCGTTCGCCTCCTGGCCCGGCCTGCTGAACACCTACGTCCTGCTGACCTCGAGCTTCACGGTCATCCTCGCGCTGGTGATGGCCGAACGCAAGAACAAGCGGGGGCTACTCGCGACGCTGGGAGCGACCCTCGCGCTCGGACTCACGTTCATGAGCGTGAAGGCCTACGAGTACGCCTACAAGTTCCAGATCGACGAGTACTGGTGGACCAGCGTCGAGCACTCCATCTACTTCGTCACGACCGGGCTACACGCTCTGCACGTGATCCTCGGGCTGCTGATCGCCATCTTCATGATCTACCGCATCTGGTCGATCGACGCCTACCTCGAGGACCACCGGCCGGTGGAGTTCTTCGGACTCTACTGGCACTTCGTCGACATCGTCTGGGTCATCCTCTTCCCGCTGTTCTACCTGATGTAGCGGTTCGCCGCTACATCGGCCCGTTCGAGAACACGATTCTCTTTTAATCGCTCACCACCCGCGTGAGCTCCGCGACCGTCCGCCGTTTCGTCTACGGACGCTACCGGGCGATGCGTTCGTTCGAGCGCTGTGACTCCGATCGAGTGCGCGCCACCCGAGCCGCCGATCGCTCGCGGTGTGGACCGAACGCAATCCTCGGGCCGTCCGCCAGCTCTGACGCATCGTCCTACCGGGAACAGCGTCGCGACAACGAACTCCCGGTTCGGCCCGTCGTATCGAGATGGAATTCGAGAGATCGTTCCCTTGGGGTGTCCCGCCCCGACTCGTCGGCGTCGACGGCCTCCGGAGTGAGAACCTCTCGTCAGATCTCAACTGTTCTCACGGTTCTTTACGAGCGGACTCGAACTCGTTGTCGCGTTCCTGTCCGACCCGAGACGGGCAAACTGACCGAACGTGATCGCCTCGTCCGCCTCGAGTGCGCCCTCCACCGCCCGCATGAGGAAGGTATAAGTGGTCCACACACTCATTGCTCACCAATGGCCGACGTTCGTACGTACACCCTCATTTACGTCGTACTGCTGGTGTTGGGTACCGGAAAGTTCGTCTTCTTTCAGTTCCCCGAAATATTCCCGGAGGCCGCTGCGATTGGCGGGACGATCATTCTGGCCGTAATCAAGGTGTTGCTGATCGCCGCCTACTACCAGCACCTGATCGAGGAGCCCCGCGCGATCACCTACATGATGGGGGTCGCCGTGTTCATGGTCTTCCTGCTGACCATCGCCGCGGGCTACTCGATCCAGTAAGCGATTTCCGACCTTCTCTTTCGACGCGACGCTCGGCCAGCGTCGGCTCTTTCAATCTCGAACGACACCAGGCGGTGTCGATCCTCTTCGAATCCGATTTCGGTGCCGACGATTCGCTCGACTCGAGTCCGCTCGAGACGTGATCACTCGTCGAACTGTGATCCGTGCCGTTCTCGAGGAGAGCTGACGTACAATCGCTGTCGGGAGTCGCTGACTGAAATCGTGGGCCTGTCAGTGGACCCCTTTTGCTGACACGAAATCGGAGGCGTGGAGATCGCTGTGTAGATTCATTGCTCCCGACGAGAGCGCACACTGATGGACTCGCCTCCACCCGAAGACTTCTGCCCCGAGTGGAGTTGCTTGAGACGTTTGCGAACGGCGTTCTTGCTCGCGTTGGAGTCAGCGTCCAGTTCGTACACACGCTTCTGACACACTGGTGCTTCGACTTCGGGTTGGAGGCGTCTCGTCACCGAGCGATCCCGACGGTCTCGCGGACTTCACGGACCGACGTTCCGTACAGGTCACGGAAAATCGAGGGGTTCCAAGCGATCCAGAGTGCCCAGTCTGCGTCCGTCTGTAGACCGCGAGCATCGCGACTCGTCGCCGTTCGACGAAACTCGAGCAAACTACCCAGCGGTCGGGTCGCACGGTCCACGCGCCCGCCACGGCGCGACAGCGGTTCCTCGTCGAGGAACGAGCCGATCGGTCCTCGAGTGGGCCCGACGCGCGTGAAGGCTTCCCCGAGAACTCGCTGCCCGCTCGAGTCACAACCGTCACCGGCGCCGTTCGGATCAGGAGACGCTCTCTCGCCGCCTCGTTCGCTACCACGGCGGTCGCGTCTCGCAAGTCTGACGTTGCTCCCGATTACAGCCGAACGTCCGTAGGAGCGCGCTCACGACCGCTCCGTCTTCGACGATCCGTCTTCCGATAGCGGCGAGTTGTCCGTGCGTCTGCGCGTGAGACGCGTGGGGTGTCTCGGGAGGACGCAACGCGTCTCGAGTGATGGAGTGTGTACCGTACTCGAGACGCCGGGCGAGGTCGACTCGACCGGCGACTGGGAAAACGGCCTGATCGTCCTACGCGACGAAGTCAATGAGGACGATCCGTCGTTCTGATGAGCGCCCGCCGGAACAACATGGGTCGGCACAGCGAACTAGAAACCCCGCCCAAGAGTCTCTCGACGCTCACCGACGGGAATTTCATCACCGTCTATCCGGCACAAGAGGAGCGGGCAGACGACCGTCGCTTCCTCCAGTTCCAGTAACGAACAACAGCTTTCTGCTGTTACCTTCGCCGGGGAGAGGATGCCGGGGTCGTCATGGCAGACGAATACCAGCGGCAAGCCGAACCGGAAGCGATCCAGTACGTGTCGATCGCTGTCATCGTCACCAACCGCGTCGCGATTGGCCCCGTATCCGGTGCTCTGGTCGCCTTATATATACTGTATGCGGACCATACAGCTGATGACTCTTCACCGTTGTGTGGATCCCATCTGTGAAAGGGGTGGCTCTTAGGATAGGCCTCGCGGACGCGGCAGCCGTCAACCCGGCGGGTGCCCCTGTTCGAAAATCAACCGCCCGTTGTCGGTTCGGTCAACCGCGACCGGGCCAAGTATAGGGTCTAAGCATCCCTCAAATGCGAGAAATTCGGGTGAACCATACGATATCGGGTCCGCTTGCGAACACGATCTGGATCAGTAGCTGCCTGCTGAATGTGGGCCCCGAGAATTCGACAAATAACAATAGTCGGGACGATGGTCTGTAGCACCTGTGCTGATCACCAGTGAAAACATTAATTTTCACCAACACACCAGCCCACGTTCATCTCTATAAAAACGTAGCCAAGCGACTCGAAGCGACGGGGTACGAGGTGCTCGTACTCGCCCGAAGCGACGAGTGTACGGAGGCGCTCCTCTCGTACTACGAACTCCCGTACGAGACGTACGGGAAGCGCAGTGAATCGCTCCACTCGCTCGCGTGGGAGCTCCCGTCGCACCTCCGGACGATCGCGCCGCGCGCGAGGGGGTTCGATCCCGATGTCATCTTTGGGAAGGGGCCATACGCGGCGGCGGCCGGAACCGTATCGAAGACCCCGACGGTTGCGGTTCTCGACTCGGAGACGTCGTTTGACCATGTCATCGCGCGGCCCTTCGTTCGGGCCATCCTCACCCCGGACGCCTTCCAAAAGGATCTCGGGAGGAAACATCATACGTTTTCGGGCGTCACGGAGCTGGCGTACCTTCATCCGGACAGCTTCGAGCCAGACCCGGCGGTCCGTGACGCACTCGGCGTCGAACGCGACGAGCCCTACGTAATTGTTCGGTTCAACGCGTTCAACGGACACCACGACGTTGGAAAGAAGGGGTTCTCGATCGAACAGCGCCGTCACCTGCTGTCAGAACTCTCCGAGCGGGCGACCGTCTTCGTTTCCGACGAGCGCAGCGAGCTCGTGACCGATGGAACCGAAGCACAACCGTTTGATCTGCACCCGGCACAGATGCACGATGCGCTCGCGGAAGCCGCGCTACTAGTCGCGGATACGCAAACGATGGTGACCGAGGCCGCGCTGCTCGGCACGCCCGCAATTCGATCGAACTCTTTCGTCGGCGCAGACGACATGGGAAACTTCATCGAACTCGAAGAACATGGTTTGATCAGAAACCTCGAATCGTTCGACGCGGTTCTCGAGCAGTCTCGGACGCTCCTGGCGGACGAAACGGCCAGGGAGACGTGGGAACGCCGCCGCGACGAGTACGTCAGCGGGGCTAACAACGTGACCGAGTTACTCTACGAAATCGCCGTCACGTACTGTGACTCGCAGCAGTCATCGGCGGCGACCCGCGCGAGAGAGGTGAGCTGAGATGCGGGTCTGTTCGATCATCGGTGCGCGGCCGCAGTTCATCAAAGCGGCGGTCGTCTCACGGGAACTCAGAGACGTCGGAGAGGAGGTGTTGATCCACACCGGCCAACACTACGATAAGGAACTCTCGGACGTGTTCTTCGAGGAACTCGATATCCCGACCCCAGATTTCAACCTCGGTATCGAATCAGATACCCACGGCCGACAAACGGCGCGGATGATCGAGGCGATCGAGCCTGTCGTCGAAAAGACCGATCCGGACGTCCTGTTGCTCTACGGTGATACGAACTCGACGCTCGCCGGGGCGATCGTCGGCTCAAAGTGCGACGTGCTCGTCGCACACGTCGAGGCGGGCCTTCGAAGTTACAACCGCGACATGCCCGAAGAGATCAACCGGGTTCTAACGGATCACGCGTCCGATCTGCTGTTCACACCCAGTGAGAGCGCCGTCGAAACCCTACGTGCTGAGGGGATCACTGACGGTGTCCACTGGACCGGAGATGTCATGTACGACAGCCTACTGGCGGTCAGGGACGACGTCGCGGATCGGTCGACAATCCTCACGGATCTGGGACTCTCGGCCGGCGAGTTCATCCTAGCAACGGTTCACCGACAGGAGAATACGGACCAACAGCCGAACCTCGAAGCGATCGTGGACGGACTCGGGAGCGCCTCGCTGCCGGTCGTATTCCCCGTCCACCCACGGACGGTCGACCGACTGAAGACGTACGGGCTCTGGGAACGAACGACCGACAGGTTCGAGGTTATCGATCCGCTGGGATACCTGGATTTCATCAGACTGCTCGATACCGCCGCTCGCGTCGTCACAGACTCCGGTGGCGTCCAGAAGGAGGCGTTCTTCCTCGAGACGCCATGCGTGACGCTCCGGGAAGAGACCGAGTGGATAGAAACTGTCGACTGTGACTGGAACGAACTCGTCGGCGCGGACGAGGCGCGAATATGTGATGCACTGCGGGAAGACCGGACGCTTGAGGCGACGCCGAACCCGTATGGCGACGGTAAGGCGGGCCGCCGAATCGCGGAACACCTTCGTGCACGAATCAGCGCACCCGACCCGGAGCGGTAGCCCGGTCGTCGACTTCGTTCCGGAGCTGAGACGCGCGAACGTCCCATGAAAACGACGGTCGTCCGGCTGTCGTCGGTCATCTCCGTGATCTTCGCGGCATATCTCTGGCGCCACTTTTACCAGGCGCTCGAAGTGGCCTGTCGAGTCTCGAGGTTCAGGATCTTCGTCCCCGGTCAACCGCGTTCTCGATTTGGTGTTGAGATACTCGGCTATCGTCGGTTTGTCTAGCCGACGGGCAGGCTGGTTGTGGCGTGTTCGAGCGGTTGCTGGCCTCCGCCTCCAGCGGGAGTAACCGCTATAATCGTAGACGGATAGCTCTCGGGTCGCCTATAGAACGTAAAGAAGTGGAGAGATTCAGTCGTCGCGGCCGAACATCTGGCGCATCATCGGATGCATCTCCATCATCTGCTCCTCGGCGATCTCCTCGTACAGCTTGTACGTGATCGAGACCGCGAGCAGCAGCCCCGTCCCGGTGACGGCACCGATGGTGCCCAGCATGTTCGCCCAGACGGCGAGCAGTCCGACCAGGGCGCCGCCGATGACGGTCACCTGCGGGATGTACCGCTCCATGACCTTCTCGATGACGCCGACGTTCTGTCGGAACCCGGGGATCTGCATCCCGGAGTTCTGGATCTGTCGGGCCGTCGCGTCGGGGCCCATGTTCGTCGTTTCGACCCAGAAGATGGCGAAGATCGCCCCGCCAATGACCATGAACGTCAGGTCGACGGAGATTCGGATCAGCACCATCCAGGTCGCCTGAGCGACCTCACCGGTCCACCACATCCAGTCTTCCGGCGAGTAGATCGGCGCGGTGTAGTAGAAGAACCCGCTGACCGGCTCTCCCTGCGCGTTGTACTGACCGAGGACGGCGGGCATACCGGCCCACGTTCGGTCGAGGATCTGACCCATGAACTGGATGTTCGCCTGCAGCGCCCGAACGAGGATCATCGGCAGGACGCTCGCGTAGATGAGCTTCACGGGGAAGCGACCCCGGGCGCCCTTCACACGGGCGTGACTGAGCGGAATCTCGACCCGAACGGACTCGGCGTAGACGACGATCCCGAAGATCAAAATCGTCGTCATGAGGGCGATGATCTGGCCCTCGCCGAGCAACAGCGTGTTCAGCGTATCCCCGGCGAGATCGACGTCGCCGAAGATGATCTGGTACCAGTCGTAGAAGAACCCGCCTTCCGCGGGCTGGATAAATCCAGTGACCAGTCGCTGGCTCACGCCGGCGATGATGAACAGGCCGATCCCGCTGCCGACACCCCATTTGCTGACGACCTCGTCCATGTACAGGATGAGCACCCCGCCCATGAAGATCTGGAGGAACATCAGCACCTGGAGCTGCGTGCTATCGAACGTGAGCCCGCCAAGCGACAGCGACTGCTGGACCGGGAGGAAGCCGCCGGCGAACACCATCGGCAGCGCGGTTAGCGCCGTCATGATGATGACCAGAAGCTTCTGGAGCCCCTGGTAGAGAACCTGATCCCGCGGGTCGTCGGTGTCGAGACCCAGGAGGTTCGCTCCGCCCAGTAACTGCATCACGATGCTTGCCGTAACGATCGGACCGATACCGACCTGGAGCAACGAGCCGTGCTCACCGGCGAGGATCGCACGGAACTCTCCGAAGAGGTCGGTCGCACCATCGGCCTGCATCCCAAGCAGGGCGATGTTCGTCAGGAAAAAGTACAACACGAGGATGCCGGCCGTCCACGCCAGCTTTCGCTTGAAGGGGACGTGCCCCTCCGGACGACGTACCGTCGGCATCCGTGTCAGAACCGGTTCAGCGGCTTCCTTCCATCCCATGCGTTAGTCCTCGACCTGTTCTGACTCGTCGTCGGTGTCGTCCTCGGCCTCAGCTTCGGCCTCGGCTTCCTTCTGGGCTCGCTCGGAGAGCACCGCCTTCCCGCCGGCGTCCTCGAGCTTTGCCTGAGCGGCCGCCGAGAAGGCGTCCGCCGTGACCTCGAGTGTGTTCCGGACCTGGCCGGAGCCAAGTACCTTCACGATATCGACGTCGTGGCCGCTATCGACGACGTCGCGCGCGTCGAGTCGGTAGCCGTCGTCAGTCTCTTCGGCCTCACCCTCGGCGGCGTAGAGGACCGCGTCCTCATCGAGCTTCTGGACGTCGATCTCGGCGACGTCGGCCTGAAGCTCGTCCGGTCGGTTGAAGCCGTGTTTGCCCTTCGGTTCGTAGTTGTGGAACTCGTGTTTGCTGCGGCCGGCACGTCCGCGTCCGCCGCGATGGCCGGCTCCTCGGCGGTTCTTGTGGGAGCCGCCGCTGTGCGTCCGGGATCCGCGCTGGCGTCGTTTTTTACTCGTCATGGTTTATCGCATCGATTCTAACAGTTGATTAATCTCCTCGGTTGTATGTTTTCCGAGTTGGCCGCCCTCCGCGGTCGGCTTCTTGATCCCCTCGTGACCGCCACGCGGGGGGTGGAGACGCAGCGTCGGGGAGAGGCCCACCTCGCGGAGGGTCGTCTCCTCGGCGAGCAGCGCTTCGGCGAGTCCACCGAAATCGTCGTAGTCGGTGTTCTCGGCGAGCCACTCCTCGTCGACGTCTGCCTGTCGTCCCTCGAGCGGCTCCGCCCGCTTGGCGAGGACGGTCTCGAGGACGTCCTGATTGGGTTCGCCGATCGCGACGTAGTCGTTGACCTTGGCGACCATCCCGTCGTACGTGTCTGTCTCGGGGACGAGCGCGCAGTGGTTGACGCTGTGGATGTTGAGCATCTCCAGGGTGTCCTGGATGTCGGTGTTGCGGTTGACCTCGCCGCGGACCTGCACGACAGCTCTCATTGGTCAGCCACCTCCGCTTCGTCCTGGCCCCGGGCGCTCGGATAGCGCGACTGAGAGGCGTTCTCGAGCGCGTTGAACGTCGCCTTCGCGAGGTTGACCGTCGTTCGCGTGTTGCCGTGGCTCTTCGTCCAGGCGTTCTCGATGCCGGCCAGCTCGAGGACGGCGCGAACCGTGTCGCTGGCGGCCAGTCCCAGCCCCTCGGGGGCGGGGATGAGCTCGACCTCGACGGAGCCGGCCTTGCCGGTCGTCTGTCGGGTCAGCGAGTGCGGCCGGTCCGAGCGGTCCTCCCAGGAGCCCGAGCCGCGGGGCACCTTGATGATGTTCAGCTTCGCGATACCGATCGCCTTCTGGATGGCGGACCCGACCTGGTCGTCGCGGCCTTCCGCGTAGCCGACGAAGCCGTTGCGGTCGCCGACTGCACAGACACAGCGGAACTTCACGCGCCGTCCGGAGTCGGTCATCCGCTGGACCATGTTGATGTCCAGCACTTCGTCGTCCAGTCCGGGGAGGAGCTGGTCGACGATCTCGGGCTCCTTCAGCGGGAGGCCCGAGTTGAGGGCGTCTTCCATCGTGTCGATTTCGCCCTCCTGGACCATTCGGCCGAGACGGGTGACGGGCTCCCATCCACCGTCGTTGTAGTTGTTTCCACTCATTCGAGAATCGCCTCTCGTACCTCGTCGAAGTGTTCTGGTAGCTCTGTCGCGTCGAACTCGCCGCCGTACAGCGGCTCGTCCAGCTGTTCGGCGTACTCGGCGATATGCTCGCCGCGGGTACGCGACCAGTCCGCGAGCACGCTATCGTTGTGCGGGATCTCGAGGCCGGCGTCGATCGCCCCCTCCTGAACGGCGAACACCTTGTTGCCCGGTGTCGCCTTGTTGAGGCCGATGTCGAGGACTGCTTCCTCGAGGCCGGCGTCGACCGCCCGCTTCCCGGCCAGCAGGCCGGTCAGATAGGCCGCGGAAATGTTGCTCGTGGGTGCTTCCCAACCGTACTCCTCGAGATCGCTCGAGTGTGCGCTCGCAAGCGTTTCGTCGCCCTGTGGGCCGGGAACGATCAGCTGCGCCGTAGTGTGCTTGTTGCTCTTGCGGGCAACGAGGCGTGGCTTATCCGATTTCAGCAGGCGCAACCTCTGATGGTAGTCCGTCCGGACCTCACGGCGACGGCGCATTGGAACGTTGTATCGTGGTCCTGTCGCCATTACTGGTCACCGTAGTTTTCGTCGATGTAGTTCAACAGATACCGGACGCTACGGAACTCGCCACCGCCAGCCTTCTTGTAGAGCTCGCGGTACTGCGTGGGCGTGATCTCGCCCTTGTCGCGGAGTTCGCGCAGCTTCCGTCGCTGTGCACGAATCTTGTCCTGCCATTCGTCCTTCTGGCTCTGGCGGGCGCCCTTCTTGCCCTTGCGCTTGCCCTGGCCCTTGCGGTGGCCGTAGGCGCGTTTCGCGTTGCGCTCGCGGGCGCGGCCTCGGGAGTTGCCGCGGGCGGTTTTGGCCTGAATGCGGCCGTCCTCGACGAGTTCGCGGATCTCGTCGCGGGTGATCGCCTCGGCGATGTCTCCCTGGGCGTCCGGGTCGATCCAGACGCGGTTCTTGCCGACGTCGAGGACGTCGGCTGCCAGTCGCTTCTGTGCGGAGAGATCAGTCATTGGATTCCACCTCGACTTCCTCGTAGGTCGGGTTCAGGACGCGAACGCCCTGCTCCTCGGCCTGCTCCTCGATGCGCTCGCGCTTGCGTGCGCCGACCGAGGAGGAGATGCGGACCGCCTCCGTGTCGCCGTCGACACCCTCGAGGTCGTCCGTGTTCTCGACGTAGACCTCGTCGAATCCGCTCGGGTGTTTGCCACGAACCGCTTCGGGGGTTCGGTAGCCGGCCTGGACCTTCGGGCCCTTGCCCTTGATGCCGCGGCGCTGCTTCGAGAGCTGGCCGCGGGGACGGCGCCAGGATTCGGGCGTCCGCTTTTTCTTGTGGTAGTCCTGTCGATTGAACTGCGGTTTGCCCGCCTGCTTGCGTCGGGTGAGCAGCCGCTGCTCGTTCTCGGAGAGCTCGGGCGTCTTCTCGGTCAGCCCGCGGGGCTGCAGTTCGGTCTCGACGTCCTCTTCGGGTGCTTCTTCCTCTTCGACACCCTCGTCTTCGATCTCGGCCTCGGTCTCCTCGGTTACCTCGAGGTCGCCGACGTCGGCCTTGATACGAGCCGCGAGTGCGTTTCCGACGCCGTCGGCTTCCGCCAGGTCCTCCTGGTCGGCCTCCTTGACGTCGTCGATCGTCTCGAAGCCGGCGTCGCGGAGCGCGTCGGCCTTGCTCGCGCCGACGCCGCTGATGTCCTCGAGATCCTGTGGACCCTCTTCGGCTTCGGCCGTGGCGTCCTCGGTCTCGGTCTCTGGTTCGTCGTCAGCCATCTATCAGGCACCTCCTTTCGCGGGTTTCTCGGTGATGTAGACCCCGTCCTGGAAGACGCGGGTGTCCTTACCGCTGACTCGGGTCAGCTGCTCGATGTCTGCCGCCGTCTGGCCGACGTCCTCCTTGTTCGGACCGGAGAGGACGAGCCGTTCGTCGTCGACGGAGACGTCGGTCTCACCGTGGATGGTCGTGCGTCGCGGTGCCTTCTCGCCGAGGAAGTTCTCGATGACGACATCGTCGCCCTCCACGCGGACCTGCATCGGGAAGTGAGAGTAGAAGACCTCCATCTTGTACTCCCAGCCCTCGGTCACGCCGTGGAACGCGTTGTTCAGATGGCTCTCGAAGGTGCCGACGGTCGCGTTCGTCTTCGCGTCCTCGGCTCCACTTTCGATGACCACCTGGTCGTCTTCCGCTTCGACGGTCACGTCGGGGTACCAGAGACGCCGGCTCACGGCGCCCTCGGGTCCGTCGACGGTCACGTCGAGATGATCTACCTCGACAGTTACGTTTTCGGGGATTTCCAGTTCGACTCGCATTGTTAGTAGACGTATGCGATCACCTGGCCGCCGATCCCCTGCTCACGAGCCTCGTAATGGCTCATGATGCCGCTGCTCGTCGTGACGACGAGCGCACCGAAGTCTCGAGCCGGGAGGTATCGCTTCTCCCATTTCTCGAAGTCCTCGGCACCGGCGGCGTAGCGGGGCTTGACGGGGCCACATTCGTTGATCGCTCCTTTCAGTTCGACATCGAACTGACCGGCCTTACCGTCGTCGACGAACTCGAAGCCGTCGATGTACCCGCGGTCGTAGAAGACCTCGAGCACGCTGCCGATCTCGTTCGAAGCGGGCGTTACCTCGTGGCTCAGTTTCCCGACGCTCTCGGCGTTATCGATGCCCGAGAGCGCGTTGCTGAGTGGGTCGTTTCCAGTCATGTTATCGGTACTTCCTGAATCCCATGTCGCGGGCGATCTCTCGGAAACACTGTCGACAGAGGTTGATGTCGTACTTGCCGACGAGTCCCTGTTTGCGGCCACAGCGCTGGCACTCCTCGATCTGGCCGGTGCGCTTTGCCGCGTGCTCGCCCGTCTGGTCGTTTTCTACGTCGCTTTCACTCATCCGTGGACTCCTCTACGTTGACGTCGAAGTTCGCCTCGAGGTACTGAATCGCGTCCTCGGGGGTAAGTCGGTGCTTCGACGGGATCGATCGAGTCACCTTGTTGCGCTTGGCGATGCGATAGCCCGGGCGGACGAGGTTGACGGTCACGTCCATCCCGTAGATCCCGACGTTCGGGTCGTACTCCTGGCTCGGGAACTCGGTGTGTTCCTCGACCCCGAAGCTGAAGTTTCCAGTGTTGTCGAACTGGTTCTCGGCCAGCGTCGCCAGCGGCAGGGCGGTCTCGAGGAACTCGGCCGCGTCCTCGCCGCGAAGGGTGACCTTCGTGCCGATCGGGTCGCCCTGTCGGATGCCGAAGTCGGGCTCGGTCCGTTTGGCCTGGGTCCGGACGCTCTGCTGGTCCGTGACCTCCTCGATGATGTCCTCGGCCTTGCCGAGTTCGCGACCACCGCGACCGACGCCCATGTGGACGACGACCTTCTCGACGCGGGGCTCGCGCATCTCGTGGAACTCGCCCTCGGCTTCACTACTCATCGTCATCACCGTCCTCGCCGGTGAAGTTCTCGTCGATCACGACGACGTACTCCTCGACGGTCTCGAACAGCCCGTCGTCAGCGTCGACGGTGACGATGTTCGATCCGCTACCGGGGGTGACGTCGATCTCGGTGACCTCGCCGATCTTTCCGCCGTGGTTGCCGCTAATGGCCGTGACGAGTGCACCCTCCTCGTAGGGGAAGTGTGCGACGACCGACTTGTCGTCGTTGTCGACGACGACCGAGTCGTTCGTGCTGTACTCGCTTTCCTCGGCGAGGATGTTCGTTCCGTCGTGCAGCGTCAGCTGAGTGTCGCCACCCGGAACCTGACGCTTACCCTCGATCTTGCCGAGACGGCTGTCAGCGGCGTCGGCGTCGATCTCGGTCAGGGCGAGTCGGCCGCCCTCGTCGGGGAAGACCCGGTAGTACTCCTCTCGACCGGGGAACGCAACGATGTCGAACATGCCGATCGGGCGCTGTTCGTCGTTGATCGGTTCCCCGTTGATCAGGATCGAGTCCTGCGAGAGGGCGTACCGCGCTTCCTTCTTCGAGTCGACGTAGCCGAGCACGTCCCGAAGCAGGACGACGAGCGGAACGCCGTCCTCACCGTGCGGGCCGGAGTCGGCCTTGACAGTGAAGACGTTGGTCTTTCGCTCGACTGGCCAGGACTTCGGTACGGACAGTCGTTTCTGATGTTTCGTCATTCGCTATCACCTTCGTCGTCGTCTTCGTTCGCGTCGCCCTCGAGGCGCGCCTCGCGGCGCTCGTCCTCGAGGTCGAGGTCCGTGACTCGGACGTTCGACGGGTCGAGCGGCCGCGGGACTTCCTCGCCGTCGGCCGTCTCGATGGTCACGTCCTCGACGTGGATCGTGCCGTCCTCGAGGATCGCGCGAAGGACCTCGCCGGTCTCGCCGGCGTGGTCGCCGCGCATGACTTCGACGGTGTCGCCCGCGTTGACACGGGTCCGTCGCGTGTCGTACTCCTCGCGGAGGTCATCCGAGAGCGTCGCGTGAAGCTGCTTCTGTCGCTTGTGCAGCGGTGCACGCTCCGTCTGCGTTCGCTGTTTGTGTGGTTGTTTGCTCATACTCAGACGATCATCGTTGCGGTCGAGGCGATCGCGCCGAAGCGTTCGGCGACTTCGCGAGCGATCGGGCCCTTGATCTCCGTTCCGCGGGGCTCTTCGTTTTCGTCGATGATGACCGCCGCGTTGTCCTCGAACTTCACGCGCGTCCCGTCGGGCCGGCGGATCGACTTCCGCTGGCGGACGATGACGGCCTCGAGGACCTGGCGGCGCATCTCGGGGGTACCCTTCGTGACCGAAACGGTCACCTTGTCACCGAGTCCCGCCTTCGGCTGGCGGTTCTTGGTGCCCTGGTAGCCCGAGACGCTGATGACCTTCAGTTCGCGTGCGCCGGTGTTGTCGGCACACGTGACCAGCGACCCCTTCTTGAGTCCCTGGGTGACGTCGGCTTTCATCGCCTCCATCACTGATCACCCTCGACGGCTTCCTCCTCGGCATCCTCGGTGACGTCGCCGGTCGAAAGCTCACGGTCAGGCTCGGCCTGACGGGTGAGCGCGGCGATGTCCTCCGCGGTTGCCTCTTCGGTTACTTCGACGACCACGTGCGATTTCGTCTTCGACAGTGGTCGGGTCTCTGCGATCTTGACCGTGTCACCGACCGAGAGCGGCTCGAGCACGCCCGGTACGTGGGCCGGGATGCGCGAGCGACGCTTCATCTGGCGGTCGTACTTCGGAACCGCCACGTCGTACTCTCGTTCGACGACCACGGTCTTGTCCATGTCCGTCGAGATGACGGTCCCCTCGAGGATCTGACCTCGGACGGAGAGCTCGCCGTAGAACGGACACTTCTCGTAGTCGTATTCCTCCGGGTTTTCCGGTTCCGGAGGGGTTTCAACGTCTAATCCTATTGCCATGGTGAGTCACCATTCGTTTCCGTGCGTCGGGCGGGTTGTGAGAGCAGTCGCGAGCCATCGACCGTAACGTAGGCCACGTCCTCGCCGGCAGCGTGGCGGCGATTCCGTGAAGAATCGTCGCCACGACAGTCGGCGGCATCGCCGCCGACTCGGTCTGCGAGGACGGACGAATCGTCCGCCCCTGCAGGTTGAGTGTCGGCCAGTTTGGACGCGGTCCCCGACGCCTTCGCGGCGTCGGCGGCGTCATCTGTGATCGCGAACTCGAACGTCGAGCCCGACTTCGGCACCATCACGACCCGAGACGCGCCCTGCTCTCGAATTTCGACGGAGAGCGTGTTGGTCGTCTCGATGACGACCCGTCCCTCAAGACCGACCCGCGAGGCGTCGTCACTCTCGACGACGCGGACGGGCAGGCCGTTGAGTTCGTGTCGGGGCAGCGTTTCGGGTGTCAGTGCCATTGTGTGTCTGTTATTCGTCGTCTTCGAAGTCGCCTTCCTCTCGCTGGATCGTCTTGATCCGAGCGATGGTGCGACTCAGTTCGCCGATTCGACCCGGGTTTTCCGGGGCGCCACCGGCCGCGAGGACGGACTTCTGGTTGAGCAGCTCGGTCTCGAGCTCCTCGAGTTCGGCCTCGCGTTCGGCAGCGGTCATGTCGCGAACCTCTTCGACGTGGAGGATCGCCATCAGGCGTCACCTCCCTCGTCTTCGTCTTCGTCTTCGTCTTCCTCGTCCATCTCGGCCATCAGCTCCTCGGCCTCGGCTTCGACGTCCTCCTCGAGCTCGTCGAGGTCCTCCTCGATCGGGGCCTCGTCGGGAATGTCGACATCGTCGTCCTCGGCAGCGTCGACTTCCGCTTCGATGACCTCTTCGATGTCCTCTTCCTCGGGCTCGGGCTCGACGGCGTCCTCGGCGGGGGCTTCGGCGCCTTCCTCGGCGGCCTCGGCCTCCTCGGGCTCGCCTTCGAGCAGCTCCTCGACGCCCTCGGCCTCGTTGGCCTCGACGGCGTCGGGGACGACCTCTTCGGGGTCCATCTCGTCGTGGACCTGGAAGTCGTCGGGGAGTTTGGCACCCGGCGGGATGATCTTCACGTCGACGCCGATCGTGCCGAGTTTCATGACCGCGACGCCCTGGCCGTGGTCGACGACCTCTTCGGCGGGCTCGCCGTTGTGCTTGATGTAGCCGCGGTTGAACTTCTCGACGCGTGAGCGAGCGCCCGTGACCTTCCCGGAGAGGACGATCTCTGCGCCGAGCGCGCCCGAATCCATGATCCGGTCGATCGTCGTGTGTCCGGCCTTCCGGAAGTACCAGCCACGCTCGAGTGCGTTGGCCAGTCGGTCCGCGACGATCCGTGCGTTGAGGTCGGGTTCGTCGACCTCCTGGACGTCGATCTGGGGGTCCTCGAGGTTGAACTTCTCCTCGAGGGCCGTCGTGACCTTCCGGATGTTCTCGCCGCCCTTGCCGATGACCATCCCTGGCTTCTCGGCCTTGAGAACGATCTGGGTACCCATCGGCGTCTTGGCGACGTCCATACCGCCGTAGCCCGCGCGGCCGAGCTCTTCTTCGAAGAACTCGTCGATCTGGGACCGCTGCAGGCCGTTTTCGATGAACTGGTGTTCGTCAGCCATTAGTTCTCATCCTCCTCGTTCTCGTCGGCTTCCTCGACGACGATCTCAACGTCGACCTCCGGCGTGTTCCAGGCGGTCGCACGCCCCATCGCGCGGGGCTTGCGGCCGACGGACTCGCCGACCTTGTGGGCGGCGATGTGAACGATCTCCATCGAGGCGCCGTCGAAACCCTGGTGGTCGGCGTTGGATTCGACGTTCTCGAGCAGATCGAGGAACTCGCCCGAGACCTTCTCGGGGTACTTGCCGGCGTCCCAGCCCTCGACGTCCGAGCGGTGACCCGCACCGGAGTTGTGGGACTTGAAGGGTACCGACTGCTCCTCGTCGATTACGTCCTGAAGGTACGCCTGGGCGTCCGCGACGGTTCGGCCCTTGATCTCGCGGGCGACCTCCTTGCTGTGCTTGTGGCTCATGTGACGCTCCCGGAGCATCGCTTTCGCGGTGGAGTCCGGATCCGCGTCGACTGAGTAGTTGATTCCCATACGATGATCACTTCAGTGGGACGAACTTCGACGATCGAGTCGCGCCGATACCCGCCTGTCCGTGCTCGACGGAGGTGCGGGTCAGCTGGAACTCGCCGAGATAGTGTCCGATCATCTCGGGTTCGACGCGAACGCGCTCGAAGGACTGTCCGTTGTACACGGAGAAGGTCAGTCCGACGAACTCCGGCAGCACCGGCATGTCGCGCAGGTGCGTCCGGATCGGCGCGTTGGCGGTCTCTTCCTCGCCTTTCCCGCGGGCCTTCTCGAGCAGCTTCTCCTGCTCGACGGAAAGTCCGCGCGTGATACTTCGCCGCTTGCGTGCGGGCAGCAGTTCCACAACCTCGTCGAGCTCCATCTCCTGCAGCTCCTCGAGCGTGTGACCGCGGTAGGTGAACTCACCTTCGCGGCCGGTTCTGTACTCCTGACTCATTTGTTTCCACCTCGGCCGGTACGGCGCGAGGAGATGTCACCGACCTTCCGTCCCGGCGGGGCATCCCGCGAGACGGACTTCGGTTTGCCGGGGTGCTGTCGGCCACCGCCACCGAACGGGTGGTCGATCGCGTTCATTGCAACACCGCGGACGCGGGGCCACTTGGTACCCCGGGCTTTCATCTTGTGATACTTGTTTCCGGCTTTGACCATCGGCTTCTCCGTGCGTCCGCCACCGGCGACGACGCCGATGGTGGCACGACACTGCGGATCGAGGCGCTTGACCTCGCCGCTGGGAAGCTGGATGACCGCAGCGTTGCGGTCGTGGGTGATCAGGTCCGCGTTGACACCCGAGGCGCGGGCGAACCGACCGCCGTCGCCGGGGTTGGCCTCGATGTTACAGACCGGAACCCCTTCCGGGATCTCGGCCAGCGGCATCGTGTTGCCGGGCTTGATCTCCGCCGAGACGCCGACCTGGATCTCCTCGCCGACGGTGATCCCTTCGGGGGCCAATACGAGGCGCTGGTCGCCGTCCTCGAACTCGATGGCCGCGACGGGCGCCGAGCGAGCGGGGTCGTGTTCGATATCCACGACGGTCCCGCGGATCACGTCGTCGTCTTCCTCTTTCTTGTGGTCGAGCTTCGCCTTGTATCGGTGCGACGGGGCACGGAACGTCGGGGTTCCGCGACCGCGTCGTTGTCCCTGAATTCGTCGTCCCATTGTTAGAACACCCCGATACGCGAGGCGACTTCCTGGGCGTCGTCGTCCTCGGAGAGTTTGACGGTTGCTTTCTTCTTCCCGTTCATCGTCATCTGTGTGTTGACGCTATCGACCGAGACCTCGAAGCGTCGCTCGACTTCCTCCCGGATCTCGGGTTTGGTGGCGTCGGGGTTGGCGACGAACTGGAGCTTGTTCTCGAAGTCCATGTCGTTCATCGCCTTTTCGGTCACGAGCGGGTGGTCGATCGCTCCGCTCATCGGTCGGCCACCTCCTCGAGTGCGCTCTCGGTCCAAACGGTCAGCCGTCCGGGCTGGGTGCCCGGCGCAAGATCCTCCGCGTTGACCTCCGCGGCCGTCGTGACGTCCGCGCCGGCGAGGTTCCGGGCCGCACGGGACGGGCCGGACTCACTGGAGGTGACGAAGAGGATCGACTTGGGCTGTTTGTACTTGCGTCCGCGGGTCTTTCCGCGACCCGAGCGCACGCTGCGACCCTCGTCGGCTCGCTCGACGTCGTCGGCGAGACCGGCGGCCTCGAGGAACTCGACGACCTCCTTGGTCTTCTGGAGGTCCTCGAACTCGTCGCTGACGACGATCGGTGCCTCGACGTCCGCGTCGAACTCGTGGCCACGGTCGGCGACGAGCTCGGCGTCGGTCGTCGCGGCGATGGCGCTGCGGACGGCCAGCTTCTTCTCTTTCGTGTTGATCGATTCGGTCCAGTCCTTCTCGGCTTTCGGCGGGTGTCCCTTTCGTCCCTTGACGGTCTGGGGAACGCGTCGAGCGCGTCCGTTCTGTCGGGGGACGTGGGCCATCCCACGGCCGCTACCGAACGATTCGGCCGGCGTTCGAAGGCCGGCGAACTCGTCGGCGCCGTAGTCCTGTTTTCGGTTGGCCTGGGCGGCGCGAACGGCACGGGCGATCAGGTCCGGGCGGTACTGCGTCTCGAAGACCGCCGGGAGCTCGATCGTGTCCGCGTCCGAGCCGTCCAGGTTGCGTACTGTTGCGTCCATATGTTATCCCTGGTTGGATGCGGTGGAGACGAACCGGACCTCGGGATCGAGGCGCGGCTGGTCTCCGGGTCGGATCGCCGGGCGGAAGCGTACGAGACGCTTGTTCGGCCCGGGGAGCGAGCCCTTGATCAACGCGTGCGGTCCGTCGACCTCGCCGTAGTTGACGAAGCCGCCGTCGACCGTCGCGTCGGCGCCGTCGCCGATGTCGACGAGGCGCTTGTTCAGTTCCGTCCGCTGGTGATATCCGGTCTGTCCCTGCTGGGGGACCGTCGAGCGGACGCGGGAGGGGTTCCAGGGGCCGAGGTTGCCGATGCGACGGCGCCAGCCCTGCCGGGCGTGTTTGCCCTTGCGTTTCTGGACGCCCCATCGCTTGACGGGACCCTGGGTCCCTTTCCCTTTCGTGACGCCGCTCGCGTCGACGTACTCGCCGGCGCGGAACGTGTCGTTCATGACGTGTTCCCCGCCGTCGGCGATCAGCTCGAGCGCGAAGTCGACGCGCTCGTCGACCGAGCCGCCGCCGACGCGCGTCTCCATCACGTCCGGTTTCTTCTTCGGTACCGATGGTACCGCCGAAGGCACCGTGTGCGTGATGACGCGAACGTCGTCGACGCGGCCGTCCTCGAGCAGCTCTCGAAGCTCGTCTTCGGCCGTGTCGGCGTCGTAGTCGTCACCGGGAAGGTCCAGAACGCGGTCGAGTTCGGGAACGAACTCGTCGGTCCAGACCTCGGTGATCGGTTTCTTTCCGTACGGTGTGTCCTCGTACGCACGCAGGGCGACCGCGCGCATCGGCGGCGTCTCCACGATCGTGACGGGGACGGTCTCCTCCATCCCCTCGGTCGGCGAGTTCGCTTCGTCGTCGACCATCACGACGTGGGTCATGCCGGCCTTGTAGCCCGCGAAACCCTGGAGCGTCGGCTGTCCGTCGTCGTCCGGCCACGAGTTAAAGCGCGGAACCTCCGAAGAGGCGCGCTGTCGTGGGCCGAACCCGAGTGAGCCTTTGCGTGGTGAATTTGGTTGTGGCATTCTATCACTCTCTGAGAGTGAGGGATGCGAGCGTGGCGAACAGAGCCTCTTCCGTTCGCACCACGTCGCTTCCCTGGTCCGGAACCGTATTCAGCCAGAGGTCGAACCCCGGATCGATGGGTTCGACTCCGTCACCGTCGACGCCGTCCCAGTTGGACAGCGCGTCGACGGCCTCCTCGTCCATTCCGAGGATGTCCGGCAGCCCTCTCTCGGGTGCCCCGAAGACGACGGTCATCCCGTCGCGCTCGCGGCGTCCGGCCAGCGTCCCCAGCCGCCCGACGGTGAGTTCTGCACCGAATCGGGAGGCTGCGATGCGGACGCCGGCGTCCTCACGGCCGAGTGCTGCCTGGAGGTCCGTCCGCTCGACGTCGAGCCCCGGAAGGGGCTCGTCCTCGAGTTTCGCCCGGACCGGTCGTCGCGAAGAGATCCTGACGGTCACGCGCTCCCCCTCCTCGAGCTCCATACCGGGAGGCACGTTGAGGGAGATCGGGTGTTGCAAGCCGCAATTGACCCGCACGCGTTGATCAGGTCCGACCTCGGTCACGATTCCTTGTCTTGACGACCCCGAACCGTTCGATTCGGAGCCGGTCTGTGACACGGCGCGGAGCGGGGGCAGGATGCCCGCGTACTCGAGTTCGTCGCGCATCCCCCAGGCCTCGTTTCGGAGGTAGGGGGGCGTCGTCGCGTACCGCAAGACGGTGTCGACGAACTCGCCGCCGAATCGCCCGCGTTCGCCCTCCCGATCGGGGAAGACGACGAGCCGATCCGCCCGGAACACGGTCGCCGCGCGGGCGACGTATCCGAGCTTGCGAGTTGCCTCGCGTTTGTCCTCGGCTTCGCGGGTGAGCGACGACGGCACGAGCACGCTAACGGTCATGCCCACGCTTCGGCGCCGCGTCACTAGACTGTAGCGATGTCTTGCCGACAAAGTCTTAAAAGGGTAGCGGATTCGATTCCGGCTGTGAACGGCTCACAGGTGGGAAATCGACGCATACGGGTCTTCGGGGCATACTGTCACGAGTGACGACCCGTTTTCCGCGCGAGCGCGTCCTCGAGACCGTGAGACGGTCACTACGCGATGGAGAGCGGTCGACGAATGGTACGCCTGGACGAGTCACACATCCCTCGATTCGCAATCCTTATACAGCTACCAGAGATAGGTGAGAGTGCAACAGGGCGCTGGTAGTGTAGTGGTATCACGTGACCTTGCCATGGTCACAACCTGGGTTCAAATCCCAGCCAGCGCATTTTCACTGAACAACAACGACGAGCGTCGCGTGGCGCTACGCGCCACGGTATTGCGAACGGCGAAGCCGTGAGCGAAGCGAGTCGGCTGTTCAGTGAAAATCGCACTAGATTTGAACGAGAGAAGTCGCAGCGCCGAGCGAAGCGAGGCGACCGTCTTCGCGTTGTTCAAATCCCAGCCAGCGCACGACACCGACGAACGCCTCGAGTCGCTCGAACAACTCGAGCATCCTACCGAAGCGATCCAGGTCGCTGCCGATTACCGGGATGGGGTCGGGCGGTCAGATCCGGGCTCGAGTCGAGCGATTCGTAACCCTTATCAATTCACTCGAGAGACGTGAAATTGCAACAGGGCGCTGGTAGTGTAGTGGTATCACGTGACCTTGCCATGGTCACAACCTGGGTTCAAATCCCAGCCAGCGCACTTCTCCGACTACAACACCGCGAGCACTGCGTAGCAGTGCGAGTATTCGTAGTCGGAGAAATCGTTCTTGGATTTGAATCAGGCCAGTCGCGCGCAGCGCAGCGAGCACGTCTGGCCGTGGTTCAAATCCCAGCCAGCGCACTTCTACGGCGAACAACTTCGACGAGCACCGCGTAGCGTGTGCTCGTCAACCCGTGAGCCGTGAAGTCGCCCTGAATTTGAACGAGAGAAGTCGCAGCGCCGAGCGAAGCGAGGCGACCGCCTTCGCGTTGTTCAAATCCCAGCCAGCACACGGCTTCCAGAAACGCCTCGAGGACCCCGAACCCCCTCCCTCGAGAACCCCGCGCTTTCACGACCGAGTCCTCCGTTCCGAATTTCTGGAAACCGTTCGTCCTCGAGTCGCACGGTTCGACGGCGAGTTGCCAACCGTCGATTGGCGCGAGTAACTCGAGATGAACCGCAGTCGCGCTCCCCGCCGACGTGAAACCACTGGCGGGCTTTAAGTCGGCTCGTGGCGGCGTCGAACCCGGGATGATCGGACCAGACGACGAGCGAACGAGAGAGCTGGGTGTCGAGTTCGGACCGCTCGCTCGCGAACTCGAGGAGCATCAGTATCCGGCGACGAGCGACGAACTGGCCGAGCGCTACGGCGACGCGGTACTGGGACTCCCGAACGGCGAGCAGACGCTGCGCGAGCTGTTCGAGCTGGTCCCCGACGAGCGCTTCGAGTCCGCGGCGGACGCGCGGGTCGCGATCTTCAACACCGTCGGCGATCGGGCGATCGGACGGAAGGGGTACAGCGACCGAACCCCGCCGGCGCTGGGCGAGCGCGAGGAGTGGCCCCACGAGTCGTTCTGACTCGAAGTCAGGGCGTTACAAGCGCGGTCGTCGAGCGAATCCAACCGCGACGTATCGACGCCGTTCGCCGAAGCGATCAACGCCCACGACTGTCGGTTCCGAGAAGCGTTTCCGACTGCGAGTAGCTTTTATACTCCGGGACGATACCCACCAGCGAACAGCCGAACGAACAGGTTCCCATGCAAACTGAGTCCACATCAAGAGACGAGAGCGGCGAACTCCAGTATGAACAGGGCGACGACCGCTACGTCTTCCACTACGACGACGACGACACGGCGACGCTAACCGCGACGATCGTCCACGCGCTCGCGTCGATCGCGGACACGGACGTTTCCCAGGGGGAGTTCTCGCTGTACGACAGCATCGATCCCGACGCCCTCGATCGGATCTTCCGGCCGAAGGCCGACGGCACCGAGCGCACCGGCGGCCACATCGCCTTCACGGCCCTCGAGCACGAGGTGTACGTCTACGCCAACGGCGACATCGTCATCTACCCGCCCGCCGAAACCCGTCGGCCGGGACCGCGTCGATAACCTCCCCTCGAGTTCGTCGGCTGCTTTTTTCGAGCCCGAGAGTACGTCCAGCGTCGTCTGCAGGGATCGAATTTACGGGCCGCAGTGCGGACAGTGTCGAGTATGACCGTTGTTGCACTACTCAGCGTCGCACCGGTAACCGAACAGAGCATGGCCGACGAGGTCGCGAAGGCCGTCGAGGCCCTCGAGGAGTACGACGTCGGCTACGAGACGAACCCGATGGGAACGGTGATCGAGGCCGACTCGACCGACGAGCTGTTCGCGGCGGCCCAGGCGGCCCACGAGGCCGTCGACGGCGACCGGGTGAGCACCGTGTTGAAGATCGACGACAAGCGAACCCGCGACGCCGCCGCCTCGGAGAAGGTCGAGGCCGTCGAGGAGGCGCTCGGCCGTCCCGCGTCGAGCGACCGATAGTACGGTCAGCTCGGGACGACCATTACCGGATGGTTCGTCTCGAGTAGCACCGACTGGGCGACGCTTCCGAACACCGCTTTACCGACGGGCGACCGACGGCGAGCGCTGAGGACGACCAGGTCCGCATCGAAGCGTTCGGCCGCGTCGAGGATCGCCGGCTCGGGACGGCCGGTCGCCGCGTGGACGTCGGTCTCGACCCCCGCCTCCCGCAGCGCCGTAGCGATTCTCGAGACCGTCTCCGGGAGCCCCTTGAGCTCCGTTAGCTCCTCCTCGAGCGTGCCGACGGCGACGTCGTCGATATCCTCGGCTGAGAAGTCGAGTTCCTCCCGCGCGTGGAGTACGTCGACGGCGATCGATTCGTTCCCCGCGGCCAGCTCGCGGACGGCCTCGAGCTGTGCGTCGACCCGGTCGCCATCGCCGTCGACCGGAACCAGAACCGTGTACATGCTCGAACCGACTGCGGGGACGCATATCAAACCACGAGTCGGTAGCCGGCGGCCGGCCGACCAATGCGGAAGACCGAACTGTCCCGAGTCGCGACCGGGAGTATGGAACAGACGACCATCGACGTACGCGGGATGTCCTGTGGCGGCTGCGAGGAGAACGTCACCGACGCCCTCGAGGCGCTCGAGGGCGTGTCGTCGGCCACCGCGAACCACGAGGCCAACGAGGTTCGCGTCGAACACGACGAGGGAACGACCGTCGACGCGATCGGGAGCGCGATCGAGGACGCGGGGTACGAGGCCGACGCCTGAGACGGTTCGTCGTAACGACAGACAGCAGCCAGTGTGGATTCCCGCGACGACGGTCGAGGGACCGAACTGACAAACTGTTTTACGCCAGACGCTAGAGGGAGGGTATGGAGAGTCTCAACCGGATGGCGATCGAGCTGGTCGACGAAGCCCTCGACTACGCCGAGGAGCTGAACATCGGCGGGTTCGACCTCGAGAACGAGGCGACCGTGCTCGACTTCGGCGTCGAGTTCGACGGTGGGGTCGAGGCGGGACTGCTGCTGACGGAGATCCAGACTGCGGGGATGGCGACGCCGAGCCACCTGCTTGGCGAGGTCGACGGCACCTCGATCCCCTACGTCGAGCTGACGTCCGACCAGCCCGCGCTCTCGCTGCTGTGTTCGCAGAAGGCCGGCTGGGAGCTCGCGACCGAGGACTTCGAGGGGCTCGGCAGCGGCCCCGCACGCGCGCTTGTCGCGCGCGAAGAGGAGTTTCGACGGGTCGGCTACACCGACGCGTTCGATCTGACCGCGCTGGCCGTCGAGAGCGACGAGCTGCCGCCGGCGTCGGCCGCCGAACAGGTCGCCGAACTCGCGGAGGTCGAACCGAGCAGCGTCTTCCTGCTCGCCTACCGGACGGCGAGTCTCGCGGGCAGCATCACGTCCGCGGCGCGGGCGGCCGAGCTCGCGACCTACCGGTTGACGGAGCTCGGGTACGACCCGAACGATATCGTCTCCGCGACAGGGCGGGCACCGGTCGCGCCGATCGCGGGCGACGAACAGACCGCGATCGCCCGGACGAACGACGCGCTGGCCTACGGCGGCCGGGCCCACCTGACGGTCCGGAAGGACGACGACGTCTTCGACTCGATTCCCTCGACGGCCGCGGACGCACACGGCCGTCCGTTCGCCGAGGTGTTCGACGATCTCGACTGGCAGTTCGAGGAGGTTCCCGCGGATCTGTTCGCGCCCGCGGCGGTCACCGTCGACGTCCTCGGCGGGCCGACCTACAGCCACGGCGAGACCGACGAGGAGCTCCTCGCGGAGTCCTTCGGCCTGTAGGCCGGTCCGAGGGTCACCGGCGATCGACCGATTTTTCTCCCGATCGCGCCTTCCGACGATCGATGAGCGATTCGATCGACACCGTTCTTTTCGATCTCGACGATACCCTCTGTCGGTATCGCCGTGGCGCCGACGAGGTGCTTGAGCTCGCGTTCGAGCGCGCGGGCGTCGGCCCCGTTTTCGAGCCGACGACCTACTACGCTCGGTACCGCGAGTACCTGGAGCGGGCCGACGGTTTCGCCGACTTCCACGAGCGGTGTTTCGGCGATCTGGCCGTCGACGCGGGCCACGATCGCGCGGACGGCATCGCGGTCGCCCGCGAGTTCCGCGAGGAACGCGACCAGCGCAACGTCGAGGCGCTACCGGGAGCGGCGGCGACGCTGGAGGCGCTGGCCGACGAGTACGCGCTGGGGCTGATTACGAACGGGCTGTCAGCGATGCAACGACAGAAACTCGAGGCGACCGGACTCGATCGCGCGTTCGAGACGACCGTGTTCGCGGGCGAGGACACCGCGCCGAAACCCGATCCCGAGCCGTTCTCGGTCGCTCTCGACGAACTCGGCTCGAGCCCGGAGCGGGCGGTGTACGTCGGGAACTCCCTCTCGTCCGACGTCGCCGGCGCTCGAGCCGCGGGGCTCGATTCGGTGTGGGTTCCTCGAGGAACGAAAACAACGAATCCGGAGCCACGGCCAAGCTACGTCCTCGAGTCGCTGGCCGAACTGCAGTCCCCGCCCTGGCGGTAACGCTGCTGCTTGCGACCGGCGCGAGGCCGACTAGTCCGCCGGACGGACGTCGGTGACGGTACCGACGCCCTTGCTTCGTCCCTCCCGGAAGACGAACTTCTGGCCCTCCTCGATCAGGTACGGACGGAACTTGAACCGGACCGTGGTTTCGCCGGTGTCGCCCGGCAGCAGCCGTCCGTTCTCGGGCGAGAAGGAGGCGGCCTCGCCGATCGTCTCGAGGTGGACGACCGGTTCGTAGCCGTCGCCGATTCTGGTGGGATGGTTCAACACCATCACCTCGGCCTCGAACTCGCGGACCGGATCGGGGTCGGCCTCGCGGGGGAGCAACACCATTCCGCGCTCGATCGCGCTCTCCTTGACGCCCTTGAGCGCGATCCCGACGATCCGGCCGGCGCTGGCCTGGTCGACGCGGTGGTAGTGCATCTCGATCGAGCGGACCTCCACCTCCTGGAAGCGCCCGTCGGGCATCGGCCCGAGCAGGAGTTCGTCGCCGGCCTCGACCTCGCCGGACATGACGGTGCCGGACGCCACGGCGCCGACGCCGGTGACGGAGTAGCTCCGGTCGACGTACATCCGGAACTCCCCGGCGTCCTGGGAAGTCTTCGGCAGTCGGTCGAACAGCTCGTCGAGCGTGTCGAGCCCGTCCATCGTGATCGCGCTGGTCGTCACGATCGGGACGACGCGCTCGCTGATCTCCTCTACGGCGGCGTCGACGCCGTGGCGAGCGACCCGCAGCGGCGACTTGTCGACGTCCCGGAGGAGCCGTTCGACCTCGCGTTCGACCTCCTCGCACCGCTCGTCGGAGACGGCGTCGGTCTTCGTGATCGCGACGATCGTCGGCAGCTCCGTCGCCAGCAGGACGCCGAGGTGTTCGCGGGTCGTCTGGGTCGGTCCGTCGTCGGCGGCGACGACGAGCAGCCCGTAGTCGAGTTTCTGGCCGACGAGCCCGCGGATCGTCGTTCGCAGCCAGGGCTCGTGCCCGACGGTGTCGACGAACGAGACGAGTCGATCGGCCTCCTCGACGACCTTCGCGCGGTCGGCCTTGCGGTCTGGGTTGCGAACGTGGACCGGACCGTCGTCGTCGAAGCCGTAGACGGCGTAGGAGAGATCCGCCGAGAGGCCGCGCTCGACCTCGTGGGGCTGGACGTCGAGGTACGCACGGGTCGCGCCGTCGCCGTCGTCGGCGGTGCCGGTGACGAGCGATCCGACCAGCGTGCTCTTGCCGTGGTCGACGTGGCCGGCCGTTCCGACGACGAGGTGTTCGTCGTCGGTCTCGAGGATCGATCCGTCCCGAACCTGCGCGACGCCGACGAGCCCATCCTCGACGCCCCAGGTCTGGACGTCGTCAATATGGGCGTCGGCCTCCTCGGCGAGCAGGGAGAGGACGTCCATCGATTCGGAGAAGGTGTCGTGGCCGATGCCGGCGAGCCCGCCGTCGTCGGTGACGCCGACGACGTACGTCGCCTCGCCGTCACCCGACAGCAGGCGATGTCGAAGCTGCGCGGCCAGACTCTCCCGGCGTCCGCCCTCGAGGTGGACGTCCCGGAGGAGCCGCTCCTTGAACTCGACGCTTCCGCCGTCCTGTTCGCCACGGTCCAGGGCCCGTTCGAGGAGGACCCGGTCACGGCTCATGAGAGGGGGTAGCTGGCGAGCCGATAAAAACTTCCCGGCGGAGAGACGTGTTAGCACGGGACTCTGTTGGTCGACGGGCGCGCGGCCGACGGCGGGCCCGTTTCGTCGGTCACAATAGCTGATTAACCCCGCCCGCGGGTCGGTAACAGTCGTCTACTCTCGATCGGGCGTGCCACCTGTTCCGGAACAACGACTATCGATCCGGGCGTAGTTAACCGACTAATAGCTATTCCTCGTGAAGCGGTATCGTTCGACGCGATGTCCTCGAACAACGATACGTTACGGACGTTCCTCGCGGAGCACCCACGACTGATCGGCGCCCTGTTCGCGGCCTGTCTCCTGCTCTCGCAGGTCGGAACGGCCGCGGCGGACGTCGGAATCGCCGGCAACGGCGGCGGCACCTGGTAGGCCGTCCTTACTCGGCGAACCGATCGTCCGTCGACCAGTACCATTCTTCGCCCCAACGAACCGGGATCTCCGCCAGCCTGAGGAACCGCGAGACCGCCCCATCGGAGACCACTATCGGCGGGAGTTCGGTGCCCGCGAGGAAGTGTCGGTCGACGCCGTCGATGTAGGGGACGTACTGGGCGCCGGGTCCGCTATCGACGTGGTGAAGCTCGAGTCGAAGCCGGCGCTCGCCGTCCCCGATCGGTTCGACTCGGGCGGTGTTCGGGACCCCACTGCCGGCCTGACCGACGGTAACGCTCCCGTCGCCGACGACGGTGTACTGGTTGCCGACGAGGCGCTGACTGCGGGCGATCGAGGTCGCGTCCCGGATCGAGAATCCGTTGTTCAACAGCCGCGCGACGAGCCGGCCGACGGCGATCGCGTCCCGGTTGCCGACGTCGCTGAGCGTGACGACGCCGCCGACGCCGCCCCGTTCGATCACACGAACGCCGACGTCGTACGAGCGACAGCCGTTGATCAGGAAGGCGTCGACGCCGACGTCGACCAGCGTTCCCGCCTCGAGCGACCCGTCCGAGCAAACGAACGCGCCGTTCTCGACGTGGCCGGCGTAGTGGAGGAAGTCGATGTCGGTCGCGAACAGCTCCCGGAGCTCCTCGGCGGAGACGGATCTGTGTACCGTCACCTCGAACGGGAGCTTCTCGCGTTCCCCGTAGAGGGCGCCGTCGGTCGTATCGAACTCCGCGACCATCTCGGGGTCGTTGCAGACGATCGCTACCTCGACGGCGTCGCCCGAGGACGAGCGCTCGAGCCCGTTCTCGAAGGCGCTTCGCAGGAGCTTGGTCGCGCCGATCGGGACGCCCTCGCCCAGCCACGCCTGGCCGAAGGCGTCGGTCGACGGCGGGGAGACGTACGAAAACTCCGCCCCGCGGTCGACTCCCGCGCGAGAACGCGTAAACTCGTCTATCGCGAGCGCTGTCGGCGGGGTCGGGTCGGTCCCGGACCGGTCCTCGGGTGCCGGTCGCACGATCGACAGTACGTCGGCGAGGTACGGAAGCACGGTCGCGTTCTCCGGCTCGGCCGTCGCGTGCGTAACGAGGTTCCACCGCGGCAGGAGGTCCGCGATCGAGTCGTACGGAATCGAGAGGACGGGTTCGAGCCGGTCGGCGAGCTCGGCCTCGTACAGTTCGCCGAGTGCGAGATCGAATCGCTCCTCGAACCGGTCGCGCTCGTGGAGATCGACCCGATAGAGCCCCTCCGTCCGGGCCACGCAGTCGACGAAGAACACCTGCTCGAGCGCGCGTTCGATCGCTCGGACGACGGACTCGGTCGTCTCCCCGAGCGGATAGACGAATCCGCCCTCGGTTTCGATCCGCGGGTCTGTCCCTGTCTCGACCGTCGCCGCGAGATAGTACGCAAGTGGGCTGGCGGCGTAGATCGCCGACCGATCCGGGGGGACGACGAGGCGGACGCCCGAGTCGGGCGTGTCGACTGCCGACGGAATTCGAACCGCCGATCCCAGCTCCAGTCGGGGCGGGTGGCCCCGAAGCGACGGCAGCGAGCGATCGCAGCTGTGGGTCTTCAACGCCGAGCCGAACGTCGAGACGGCACGCGCCAGGTCCGCCGGCTCGGCCGTCGTTGTAACCGTGGCGGCGGGACGTTCGTGTCGCGACCGCGCCCCGAGACGCACCGTCGTCGACTCGCCGAAGTCGAACGCCAGCCGGTCGTCAGCCGACGCGATCGTCACCGGACTTCGGACGCGAACGTAGAGCTGGATCGGCGCCATCAGCTCGAGGACGTACTCTCCCTCGGGGAGCCGTTCGTAGGCACAGGAGTCGGTCTCGAGCAACATCTCGCCGGTCGGGTCGCGGACGTACACGGGGACGACGTACGGAAACACCAGTTCGGAAGTCGTCAGCTCGACGGCGCCGTCGACGGGGCGGGAGAATCCGGAGGGTTCGATCGACCGGGGCGAGACCGGGTCGTCAGTTCGGAACGGACACTGTCTGTTCTCGATCGGATCGACGACGGTGAGCCCGGCGCCGTCGTCGAACGGCTGGAATCGCGGATCGGCGGTCATCGCTCGCCGGATCGGGCGAGTCCGATCCAGTCGGTCGTATACCCGCTTTCGTGGAGGTGCCAGCGCTGCTGGGGACCGCAGTCGCCGACGCGAAGTTCGACGGTTGCGTCGAACAGCGACTCGAGGGCGTCGACGAGGGGCTCGTCGCGGTCGACCGGCAACACGTAGTGGCCGAGTCCCGAGACGTCCCGGACCGCCTCGCAGATCGGCTCGAGGAGGGCGACGGTGCCGTCGGTCCCGTGCTCGTCGAGCATCGGCCGCAGCGAGTCGATACAGAGCCGGAGGTCTCCGGGTTCGGAGAGGGGTGTCTCGGTTCCGAACGCGCGGATCCGTGCATCGACCGCCCCCTCGAGTTCGTCGAGATCGGTGGGTTCGTCGACGACGGCGACCGCGTCGGTGACGGGCGTTCCCGTCGACGCGACCGAACGTGCGGTCATCGCGTAGTCGACGATCTGTGCCGACGCGATATCGGTCGGCGCCAGTCGATCGGAGACGACCCGTCGGTCGCGATCGAGCAGCGCGAAGAGGTGACGGCGGTGTCGGTCGGGATCGCCGAGGAGGTTCGCGCTGGCGACGTCGACGAGGTCGTCGGGGACGCCGCCGGCGATCAGCACGTTCCCGCCCGTTCGCTTCAGCCGTCCGAGCGTGGAGCCGACGCTGACCGTCCCACCGGGGTCGACGACGACGTCGTGGCCGAGCACCGAGAACAAGACCGTCGCGCCGGGGCGCGAGATCCCGTTCTCCCGCTGCTGGCTGAGGCGGGCCAGTGCGTCCGGATCGATCACGTCTTCGATCGCCGTCCGTACTCGGTCTCGGTCCCGGCTGGATCGACTCGCGATGGCCGACGCGATGCGTACTACGACGGCTCGCTCGCCGGGTTCCGCGACGATCGAGACGTGAGTCCACTCGTCGATGGCGGAGACGTCGGTCTCGTCCGGGTTCGTGAGTTCGATCACTCCGTCGGCGGTCGCCCGAATCCGGCGGTTCGCGTACCGGAAGACGACGGTCGGCCACGGACTGTTCGGATCGTCGGCTTCGAGCAGTCGGTCGAGCGCGTCGACGTCTACCGTCTCGTTCAGCGGCGGTAACTCGAGGGGGGACCGATCGGTTCCGTCCGCGACCCGTTCGACGATCGAGATACTCGGACGAGACTGGATCCCGACGGCTGTTTCGTCTCTCCCGTCGACTTCGGCCTCGTTCCGGGATCGGTCGTTCGTCATCCGTCACCCGGTACGACGGTCGCTTAGGAAAAGCTCGCGGATGTTATGCAACTTCTGAGAATAAGACCAAGCCAGGAATGGACAAATTTATTTAATTTTCCCGGCTAGTTTTTGTATTGATTTCGTACGTTCCGGCGTAACAGCTCTCTAGCAAGTTTATTAGCGTCGATCAATATCGGACAGATATATGGTTGACTATCGTTCGGAAGACCGGGAGGACCACGCTACGACGGCCGACTCGGGTGTCGAACTACCCGCCGTCGGCGAGCAGCGATCGTCGGTGGACGAGTCCCTCTCGCTTCTCAGTAACCGGCGACGCCGCGACGTACTCTACTGCCTTTCCGAAACGGAGGTCGCGAGCATCGAGTCGCTGGCAACGGCGATCGCCGCTCGCGAGCTATCGGTCCCTGCCGAACGGGTTTCTCCCGACGATCGGGAGCAGCTACTGATCGACCTCTATCACACCCACCTCCCGAAGCTGGCGGATCGGGGACTGATCGAGTACGATCAGCGAAGCGGAACCGTCAGATGGTCCACGGTCAGCGACGAACTCGAGGCGCTGCTCGAGCGCTGCTACGAACTCGAGATCGGAAGCGCGTGATCGACGGTCGCCGTCTGTCGGGACCGGATCGGTCGAGTGGGCGTTGCCGGGTTCCCTTTCAAGCCGCTCGAGTCCGTACGATCTATCATGAGCATCAGTGGCCTCTGCCAGATCTGTGAGTCGGAGCCGGCTCAGGAGCGGTGTGCCAACTGCGGGACGCTCACGTGTAAAAAACACTACGAGCCGGGACCGGGGCTGTGTACCGACTGCGTGGCTCAGGGCCAGCCCGACCGTCAGTCCGACGACGTCGACGTCCACCGGTTCTGAGATGGCAGGTACCCGCCGATGACGTCGATCCGCGACCTGCTGGGCGACTCCCTCGCCGTCGGCGAGCGGTTCCGCCTCGAACTCGAGCAGCGAGACGGGACTCTCGTCGCCGCGCACCCTCACGACGCCAGTCCGATGGACGTCGCCGTCGTCGAGGGGCTCGGGAAACTCGGGGAGCAGCCGCCTCGAGAGCCCGTCGAGGTCGAGATCGTCGGCCGGGTGGTCGACGGCATGGTCGCGGGACGGGTCGTCTCGACGGCTTGCGGGGACGGCGACACCGCCGGTCGAACCGAGTAGAGTCGACGCGAGACGGATCAGGCGTCGCGGTACCGGTTCAGTCGTTTCTTGAGCCGTTTTGCCGCCTGTCCGCTGGCGTTGGCAAAGCCTTCGCCACGATCCTCGCCCGCGAAGATGATCTCCCTCGAGGAGTTGACCAGCCCGACGCCGTCGGTGAGCCCATACTCGACGGCGGCCTCGGCATCCCCGCCCTGGGCACCGATCCCCGGGACGAGGAAGGGGAGGTCGGGTACCTGCTCGCGCAGGTCCTCGAGCTCTTCGGGCTTCGTCGCGCCGACCACGAGCCCGACGTTGTCGTTCTCGTTCCAGAGGTCCGCGAGCGCGGCCACGCGCTCGTAGACGGCCTCACCGCTCGCGAGCTCGAGGTCCTGGAGGTCCTCACCGCCCGGGTTCGACGTGCGACAGAGGACGAACACTCCCGCCTCCTCGTCGGCCAGAAACGGCTGGAGCGAGTCCCGACCCATGTAGGGGTTCACCGTGATCGCGTCCGCGCGCTCGAGCAATTCGGCGTACTGCCGGGTCGTGTTTCCGATGTCGGCTCGCTTGGCGTCGAGCAGGACGGGAACGCCCTTTCCGTGGGCGTAGGCGATCGTCTCCTCTAAGGCGCGCCAGCCGTCGGGATCCTCGTAGAACGCCGCGTTCGGCTTGAACACGGCCGCGTGTTCGTGCGTGGCGTCGATGATCCGCCGGTTGAACGCCCACCGCGGGAGGTCGTGTTCGGCGAGGTGGTCGGGGATCCTCGAGGGGTCGGGATCGAGTCCGACCGAGACGACGCTGTCGACCGTTCGGATTCGGTCATGCAGGCGGTCGAAGAAGTTCATGCTCGATCCTGGTCCGGGCCGGTCGAAAAGATTGCCATCCTCGAGAGCGACCGCCGAGAAAGGATCGCCGGGCGAAAACAACTCTAAACCCTCGGTAGATTTCCCCGATCGTGAGAATCGAGTTCCCTGTATATGACGGTGGGTGGCCTACGGTAAACTGTAAAGGTGACCGATAATGTCTACAACGACTCGAAACCGGCTCGAAAGCCGATACGGGGGGATCGACCTTGTCGGCGAACCCCACGCGCTCAGCGCGTGGTTCGTCGTCGCACTACGGGCCGTCATGGGGGGGATGATGCTGTTCGCCGGCCTCGGCAAGTTCGCGTTCGTCAGCGGCGAGGCGTTCGACGCCAGCGGCTTCCTGGTCCAGGGCGTCGACCCCGCAAGTCCCGTCAGCGGGCTGTACGCCGCGATGGCGGGTAACGCAATGTTGCTCGAGGTCATCAACGTCGTGGTCCCGGTTACGCAGGTGCTGATCGGCGTGGCGCTGATCGCGGGCGCGTTCGTCCGGCTGGCCGCCCTGGGGGGAGCCATCCAGATGAGTATGTTCTACCTCGGCGGCTGGGAGGGCGCCTGGCTCGCAGCGTTCGACTACACCCTGATCTACGCCGTCGTCTTCCTGGCCATCGCGGCCTTCGGCGCCGGCCGGATCCTCGGGCTGGACCGCTACATCATGCGGATCCAGGTCGGCGGCGAGGCGCTCGTCGAGCGCTTCCCCAAGCTCCGGTACGTCCTGAGCTAAACTCCTCTTCTGCCGTTACGTTTCCAGTATTTCGACGAGGTTTTCCTCCGGATCCCGCAGAAAACAGATCGACGTCCCGCTCGCGGTGGTCCGAGGCTCGCTGATCGTCGGCACGTCCTCGGGGAGGTTGGCGTAGAACGCCTCGAGGTCCCCGACTGCGAGCCCGACGTGGGTCGCGCCGGGCTCGTTGAGCTCCGGCGTCGGTCGGGGGTCGGCTTCGGGGTCGTACTCGACGAGCTCGAGGCGGACGCCGTTCGCGTCGAGGTGGACGAAGTCGGCACCCGCGCCGTCGACGCCGACGGCGTCGGCAAAGGCCTCGCCCCCGACCGAGAACCGGTCGAGGACCTCGAGTCCGAGGACGTCGCGGTAGAACTGGAGCGTCTCCTCGAGATCGTCGACGGTGACGCCGACGTGGTGTGCGCTGAGTTCCGTCATGGTGTCGTTCGTGCGATCGACTCCCAAAAGCGCTTCCGTTCTCCGGTTCGGCCAGCGTTATGGTTCCCTGTGACAATATCGGCCTATGACACGCGTCGCGCTCATCGCCCACGACGAGAAGAAATCGGACCTGATCGAATTCGCACAGAATCACGAGGACCAGCTCCAGGAGTACGAGCTGATCGCGACCGGAACCACCGGAAAGCGACTGATGGAGGAGGCGGATCTCGAAATCGAACGCAAGCAGTCGGGTCCGCTCGGCGGCGACCTGATGATCGGCTCGGAGGTCGCCGAGGGCAGACTCGACGGGATCATCTTCCTGCGCGATCCGCTTCGTGCCCAGCCCCACGAGCCCGACATCTCGGCGCTGTTGCGGATCTGTGACGTCCACGACACGGCGATCGCGACGAACGTCACCTCGGCGGAGTTCCTCATCGAGGGACTCGCCGAGTAGCCGCGGTCGATTCCGGTCGTCCAGGACCGATCGTCTGCGGACTGGATCGCCCGCAGGCTGATTGCGCGGTCGGAACGCAATACATAAAACCGGACTGTGCAAACACAGAGACGACCTGGCCCGAAATGAGTGAGATCGCGCTCGCTGCCGACTTCGCTATCATCATCGTCGTCGCCACAGCTGTCGGGTTGATCGCCCGGCAGACGGGCCAGCCGACGATCATCGCCTACATTCTGACCGGAATCATCCTCGGTCCGGTGATGTTCGACGTCGTCACCGACGAGGGGCTCGTCGATCTGATGGCCGAACTCGGGCTCGGCTTTCTGCTGTTCTTGCTGGGGATGAAGATGCGTTTCGAGGACATTCGGGAGATCCTCCGTCCGATCACGAACGTCGCGATCGGACAGACGGTGCTCCAGACCGCACTCGCGTTCCTGGTCGCGCTCGTCCTCGGCTTCGACACGACCGAGGTGCTCGTCATCGCGCTGGCGACCGTCTTCGGCGCGACGCCGATCATCGTCAAGGTCCTCACCGACAAGGACGAGATCACGTCGCTACCCGGCAAGATCGACGTCGGCGTGCTCATCGTTCAGGACATCTATCTCGTCGTCGTGCTGGCGCTTTTCAGCGCCGACTCGCTCGACAACGCGGGCGAGATCGCCACGACGCTCGCCGTGATCTTCGTCATGATGGGCTTTATCGGCCTGTTCTCGATCGCTTCCTCGCGCTACCTCCTGCCGCGGGTCTTCCGGCGGATCGCCAACAACAAGGACGTCTTCCTGATCGTCGCGATCGCCTGGGCGTTTCTGTTTATCGCGATCGCGGAAGGGTTCGATCTCTCCGTCGAGGTCGGCGCGTTCCTGGCGGGGATCAGCCTCGCACAGCTCCCCTACAGTAAGGAGCTCGAGGACCGGATTACGCCGATTACCGACTTCTTCATCCTCGTGTTCTTCGCGAGCATCGGGCTCCAGATCGAGGGTGTCGGCGCCCTGCTGGCCTACTGGCAGGAGGCGATCATCGCGTCGATCGTCTTGATGGTCGGCAACTTCTGGATCATGTTCTACCTCATCGACCGCGAGGGGTTCAGCGTCGAGACCTCGTTCCTGGGCTCGATCAACATGGTCCAGGTCAGCGAGTTCTCGCTCGTCGTCGGCGCACTCGCCTTTACGCAGGGGTACATCGGATCGGACGTACTGGGCTACCTGAGCCTGATGGCGCTGCTGACGATGAGCGTCTCCACGTACATCATCTCGTACAACCACACGATCTACCGCTGGGTGAAGCCGTGGTTCAGTCGGTTCGAGTCCGAGGAGAAGATCGACACCGACCTTGCGGAGTACAAGAACCACGCCATCGCGATCGGCTACGACGAGGTCACCGAGCGAGCGCTTCCAGTTCTCGAGGAGCGGTACGGAACCGTCGTCGTCATCGACCGCAAGACCGAACACATCGACGAGATCGAGCAGGAGGGGCGCTACGACCACATCTTCGGCGACTTCCGCCACGGCGAAGTCCGAAAGGCGGCGAACTTGAAGAACGCCAGCTTCGTCCTGAGCTCGAGCGTTCAGGTCGACGTCAACAAGGCCGTCCTCGACGAAGCGCCGGACGACACGGCGGTGTTCGTCGAGGCCGAGCGGATCGACGACGCTCGCGAGCTCTACGATCGCGGCGCGGCGTACGTCATCATGAGCACGTACCTGACCGCCGAGAAGCTGAGCGAGTTCCTCGAGCAGTACGTCACCGACCGAGCAGCCTTCATGGACGCCATCGAGCAAGACATCGAGCGGATTCGACGCGAGGGGCGTATCGAAGCGGACGAACTACGACCGGAATCGGCGCGAGCCGAGAGCGGAGGTGAGACCGATGGCTGAGCTGGTCATCGCCCTCTCGGTCGTCTTCGTTACCGCCGGGATCCTGTTGCTGTTCGCGAACCACTTCGGGCTCTCGCCGATCCCGTTTTACATCATCGCGGGCCTGATCGTCGGCTTCGCGGGCGAGATGGGAGTGGTCACGATCGAACAGACCGATCTCGTCGAACTCGCCCAGTGGGGAATCGCCTTCCTGGTGTTCGTCTTCGGTATCCGCGTCGAGTTCGACGCGCTCCGATCCGTTATCAGGGACGGCGAGGGGGCGGCGATCACGCTGTTGGTCGTCGTCGCGCCGATCGCGTTCGGCATCGGCTACCTCTTCGGCGAGTGGTTCGGCTTCGCCGATCCCGTCAGAAACGCGATCTACTTCAGCGCCGCGGCGACCCTGAGCTCGACGATCGTCGGCGCCGGACTGCTCGAGACGGAGATCCGCGACAACCTCGTCCACGGACGGCTCGCCAACTCGATCCACTTCTTCGACGACCTCGTCGCGATCGGGCTCATCCTGATCCTCTCGGCCGAGGCGTTTACCGCGGACGTCGTTACGTCACAGATCGGGTACGGCGTCCTGTTTCTGATCGCGGCGCTGCTCATCTATCGCCACGGGTTCCCGCTCCTGATTCGGCTGGCCGATGGCGTCGAGGAACTCATCCTGATGGGGAGCATCTCGATTCTCATCGGCTTTATCGCCGCCGCGGAGTACGTCGGTATCTCGATCGTCGTCGGCGCGTTCGCGGCCGGGATCGCCGTCCGCAGCGAGGGCGCCGAGTCGCTCGGCGTTCGAAACGGGATCAGCTCGATCAGGGACTTCTTCGTCGCCATTTTCTTCGTCACCGTGGGCGCGCTCGTCCAGTTTCCCACCGTGGAGATGGCGACCATCGCGCTCGCGCTCGTCGGTCTCGTGCTCGTCGTCAATCCGATCGTCCTCATGCTCGCCTTTACGTACGAAGGGTACGACGCCCGCACGGGCTATCTCGCCAGCTCGAGCCTGAACCAGGTCAGCGAGCTTTCACTCGTTATCGCGATCCAGGCGCTGCTTCTCGGAACCATCGCCCCGACCCTGTTCGACGCGATCATCCTCGCCGCGGCGGTCACGATGATCCTCACCTCGGCCGCCAGACGGTACGAGGACGCCGTGTACGAGCGGGTCGTCAACCGGTTCGTCGGCAGGCGCCAGACCAGAAAGATCGACGAGCGCAGCTACGTCAGAGACGGGCTCGAGGATCACATCGTTCTGGTCGGCTACGGACGCCAGGGCCGGTGGCTCGTCGAGACGTTCGAACGGATCGACGCGGAGTACGTCGTCATCGAGAACGACCCGGTCATCTGGGACGACCTCCGCGCCGAGTGTCGCAACTACGTGCTCGGTGACGCGATGGCTCGGTACCCCTGGCAGAAAGCGAACGTCGACGCGGCGTCGCTCGTCGTCTCGACCGTCGAGCACCGGCCCGTCTCGGAGGCGATCCTCGAGCAGGCGGACTGCGATACGATCCTCCGGGCCGAAACCTCGCGGGAGGGTCGCGAACTGCTCGACGAGGGAGCGACGTTCGTCAACGTTCCGAACGTCCTCGCGGCGGATCAACTCGTCGAGACCGTCGAGACGGTGGTCGCGGACGAGCGCTCGCGGGAGACGCTCCGAGAACAACACCGGGACACCCTCGCCACGCTCGAACGCTACGGGTTCGCCACACAATTCGGCGACGGCTGAAACGGTTTACTGGAACGGGTTCTCGGAGCGGTCGCGTGACTGTTACGATCGCTCCGGAACCGTCGTACAGGGGGGTCCGCCAGCGTCCTCAGATGGGACCACCGAGATACTCGTGGACGACGACGACGAGCGCGAGCCCGCCGACGAACAGCACCATCGCGAGGAGTACGGACAGCTCTATCGCGTCGGCGAGCGCGAGCGCTCCGAACACGGCGAGTCCGACCCCGACGGCGTATATTCCGAGGTTTCGAACGAGATCGGCGACGGCAACTGAGTCGAGCATAGTCGTCGATACGGCGGACCCGCTAGTAAATCCGGCCTTTCGTACCGCCCCGTCGGGCTCCGACCGAACGGTAGCTTCAAACGAGTCGAACCCCTTCGGTCGGATATGTTACAGGCGGTCGTCTTCGACCTCGATTACACGCTCGCGGTTCCCCAGCGGGATCGGACGACGATTCTCGAGGCGGCGACCGACGCCGCCGGCGCACCTGAGCTGTCCCGTGCCGACTACCTCGAGGCCCATCGTCGGAACCTCACGCAGGAAACCCGGGAGCCGATCTTCACCGAGCTGCTCGAGGATCGGGAGACCGATGCCGAGCCGGCCGAGGTCGCCGCGGCCTACCGCGACGAGATCGCCGCCGACCTCGAGCCCCTGCCGGGCGTCGAGTCCATGCTCGCAACGCTACACGAGCGCTACCGGATCGGACTGCTGACGAACGGTCCCGTCCGCGCCCAGCGGGATAAACTCGAGACGCTGGGCTGGGAGGACGCCTTCGACGCGGCGCTCGTCACGGGTGAACTCGAGGCTGGCAAGCCCGACGTCCGCGCCTTCGAGGCGATCGCGGACGAGCTCGCCGTCGATCCCGAACGGACGGTGTACGTCGGCGACGAGGTCGAGGCCGACGTCGAGGGTGCGACCGGAGCCGGGATGACCGCAATCCAGATCCTGCTCGAGGACGGCCCCGAGCCCGACCCGCGTGCGGCCGCCCACGTCGAACAGGAGGCCGTCGCGACGGCGGTCCCCGAGGCGGTCGCCGCGCTCGAGGAGACGAACTCGGCGATCGGATCGTAGCGCTCGAGGAACGTTAGCCGTCCGCGACGACGGCGTCGACGACGTCGGTCGCTCGTTTTACCGCAGCGCCGCTCTCGACGAACACCAGCGTTTTCGGGGGTTGTGACGCCTTCGGTCGGACGCGCAACTCGAGGTTCGTCGCCGTCTCGGCCGCGAGCTCCTGCCCGCGCTCGAACTCGAGGCGGAGCCGATCCGGGTGGACGAACACCCGGGCGATGCGGTCGGCCTCCGTTCCGGCGACGAGGTCGTACGCCCGCGCGCCGTCGGCCGATGGTTCGACGTTCCGGTCTGCGTCCGTGACCGAGACGCCCTCGAGCGCCCCGTCCTCGCGTCCGTCGAGCTCCGAGGCGAGCAGCTCGGCGATCCGTCGGCCGTCAGTAGTTCGTTCCTCGACCATGGCCGAGGTCGGTCGTCGGCGACCTAACGCTCTTCGATCAGCGCCGAGCGAGCGACCGGGACGAGTTCGGAGACGTCGATCCCCCGGCGGCGAGCGTAGACGACGGCCGCAGTTTCGATCGTCACCCCCAGCTCTCCCTGCAGGCCGTTTATCGCGCCGACCGCCTCGTGTTTCTCGACGCCCTCGGCGACGAGGCCGTCGAGAACCCGCTCGAACGCCGACCGTTCCCGAAGCAGGTCCTCGTCGGGGACGAACTCCTCGGGGATCCGAACGTCGGTCGGATCGAAGGCGGCGACGAGGTCGCCGTCCTCGTGGTCGAGCAGCCCCTCCTGGGTCGCGACGTCGATCAGCCGCTTCGCCTGATCGGGCGAGAACCAGTCGCGATCCAGCGAGAGCGCGACGACGACGGCGTGTTCCTGCAGGCGGTCGGTTCCGTGCTGGATGAAGGGGGCTGCGACGGCGACGCGAAGACTCATCGAGGACGACTCTCTCGAGGGACGGAAAAACGGTGGCGGTTCCGGTCGGGCTCAGTCCGAGGCGCGGCCTCCCCCGTTGCGGTCGGCCCGCGAGGGCGGCGGGAACTCGGTCGGCGCGGTCGCCTCGGGCGGTTCGGGAAGGACACAGCGATCGGGTTCGCGGTTGACGTGCTGGTACTGTGCCGGCGCGTTCGCGAGCGGATGAGCGGGGTTCTGATCGCTGTCGATCCGTGCGGCGCGGATCTCCGCGAAGCCGTTGAGTCGTGCCTGAATCCCGCGCCAGTGGTACCGCGTCGCCGTCGGCACCGAGATCGGCTGTGGTGGCTTCCGGTCGGGGTGACCGATGGCGAGGACGGTGTTGTTGACGTTGCTGGCGAGGGCATCGTGATCGATGAGAACGCCGACTCGAGCGTCCGCCGGGGCTCGGGCCGCCAGCACGTCGAGACCGAGATGTAGCGCTCGGTACTCGGCGACGTTGTTGTCCGGCGGCGCGTCCGCGGTCGCGATCCGAGCGACGCGGGTGCCGTCGCGCGTTTCGATGACGGCGCCCAGGCCACCGCCCGACTCGCGAAACGACCCATCGGTGGCGACGTAGAAGTCGCGGTGGTGGGTTCGTGGAGGGTGGGCGATGTGGGGCGTGGGCGACTCGTCGAACAGGTCCCGCAGGGCAGACCGGCCGTGAGCGGCCATACTGGGTGTAGGTCATCTAGCTCACTTAAACTTGTGGCCGGTATCAGCCAGAGCAATCGAGCGATCGCCACAAACTCGAGCTCGGTTGTAAATAGTTGTACAGTATGGCTTCTTACTGTCGATACCTGCACGGATCTGGTCCAAAACCGCGTAACAAACAACCAACCTTTATATTACATACACCTATTTCATAGGGTATGAAGGGTGCTGACAACCTGTATTCCGGTCGGCGATCCGTGCTGAAGGCCACCGGTATAATTGGTGCAACGGCCGGTTTGGGTGCCATCGCGGGCTGTCTCGACGATCCGACCGACGACGAGAACGGCGACACCGACGAACTGGTGATCACACAGGGGGAGTTCATCGAGAACCCGGATCCGAACGACCACATCACGGGACCGTACTTCAACGTCCTCGACCCCGTCTACGAGCCGCTGTTCAACGTGACGCCGGAGTTCGAGTTCGAATCCCGGATCGTCGAGGAGTGGGAGGACACCGACGAGGGCGCCGAGCTCACGCTCCGTGACGACGTCGTCTTCCACAACGGCGACGAGATGACCGCCGAGGACGTCGCCTACACGTTCAACCGAATGATCGACCCCGATCTCGGCATCGAAAGCGACCAGGCCGCAGGTCTGGGTGCCATCGAGAGCGCCGAAGCGCTCGACGAGACGACCGTGCTCTTGGAGCACGACGTCGCGCCGTCGCTCGCGGAGTTCGAGTACGCGAACTACGGCCGTGTGGTCAACGAGGAGTGGATCGAGGAGCAAGAACAGCCGGTCGCCGGCGACGACGAGGAGGCGTTCAACGGCACCGGCCCGTACCAGGTCGTCGAGTACGAACCCGACGTCCAGCTCGTCCTCGAGCCCTTCGAGGACTACTGGGGCGAGGAAGCGACGTTCGAACGCGTCGTCTTCAACGAGGACGGCGAGTCCAGCGGCCGCGTCAACGCGCTCCAGACCGGCGAGAGCGACATCGTCGACAACGTCATCCCCGAGGACGTTCCGGACGTCGACGACGAGGACGGTATCGAGATCCGCAACGAGACCAGCCTGCGCAACGTCTTCCTGGTGATGAACACCGGCGTCGAGCCGTTCGACAGCATGGAGTTCCGCCAGGCGCTGAACTACGCCGTCGACAACGAAGGGATCGTCAACGACATCCTCGGCGGTTACGGCGAGCCGATGACCCAGCCGATTCCGGACGGCGTCTTCGGTCACAACCCCGACCTCGAGCCCTACGAACAGGACCTAGAGCAGGCCGAGGAGCTGATCGAGGAGAGCGGCTACGCGGGCGAGGAGATCACCCTCTACGCGCCGGAGGGCCGCTACCTCAACGACGCCGACGTCGCCCAAACCGCCGCCGACCAGATCGACCAGCTCGAGAACGTCGACTGCGAGCTCGACATCGTCCCGTTCCCGGACATCTCCGACGCCAACAGCGCGCCCTACGACGACGACGAGATGCCGTTTTACCTCATCGGATGGGGTGTCATCACGGGCGACTCCGACTACGGCCTCGCGCCGTTTTTCACCGAGGAGGCCCCCCAGGAGACCTACCGCAACGAGGAGATCTCCGAGATGATCTTCGAGAGCCAGACGATCGAGGACGAGGACGAGCGCGAGGAGCTGCTCCAGGAGATCAACGAGCAACTCCGCGACGACGCCGCCTGGGTGTACCTCCACTCCCAGGACAGCGTCTACGGCGTCCGCGAGGACCTCGAGTGGGAGCCGCGAACGGACGAGGACATCCACCTCTGGGAGATCGATAGCTGAGCGCTCTCCCGGTTAGAAGGGGGAACAGAGTCGGACGATCGGCGTTCCGGAAGAACCACATACTTCCGGCAAAAATTCGCAGATCGATACCGCCGTGGTACACGATTGAGAGACAATGGCTTTCGGAAAATTCTTGCTCAAGCGCTCCTTGCAGGGAGTTCTCGTCGTCTGGGGGGTCGTAACGGTTCTGTTCGGGCTCCGGGCGGTCACGCCCGGTGACCCGGTCAACCTGATCGTCGACCCGGCCGTCGACCACGAGACCCGCGAACGGATCCGACAGGAGCTCGGCCTCGACCAACCGATATACGTACAGTACTTCGAGTATTTACAGGATCTCCTCGTCGGCGATCTAGGCTACTCCTATCAGTCGAGTCGGCCGGTTACGACGATGGTCATAGAGCGTGTTCCCGCAACCCTCGAGCTGGCGCTCGCGGCGACGGTCGTTGCGCTCGTGATCGCGATTCCGCTCGGCGTCATCAGCGGTACACGACGCAACGAGCCGGCCGACTACGGTGCGACGTCGTTCTCGCTCGTGGGGATCAGCACCCCGAACTTCTGGCTCGGGATCATGCTCATCCTGTTGCTGGCCGTTCAGCTCGACGTCTTCCCGACGGGACGGCGTCCCGTTGCGTTCCACGACGCGCTGTGGATGTTTCTGACGACGTTCTACGTCGGCGATCTGCTGACCTGGTTCCATCACATCATCTTGCCGGCGGTCACCCTGGGAACGTACTTTACGGCCCTCATCACCCGGCTGACCAGAAGCGGGATGCTCGACGAGTACGGGAAACCGTACGTAACGGCGACCCAGGCCAAGGGGATTCCGGAGACGCTGGTCAGGTACAAACACGTCCTCCGAAACACGATGATTCCGATCATCACCGTCCTGGGGCTGCAGCTCGGGACGCTGATCGGGGGCGCGGTCGTCACGGAGACGGTCTTCTCCTGGCCCGGACTCGGGCTGCGGCTCATCGCCGCGATCCACAACCTGGACTGGCCGCTGATCCAGGGCATCATTATCTTCGTCGGTATTAGCTACGTGATCATCAACATCGCAGTCGACGCGATCTACGCGAAGCTCAACCCGCGGGTGTTAGACGAATGATCTCCGATCGAATCAAATCCAATCTCAGACAGGAGTTCAAAACGAGCCTGCTGCCGAAGGTCGGGCTCGTGATCCTGATCGCCATCGTCTTTATGGCGCTGTTCGCACCCGTCCTCGCGACGCATAACCCGAACACGACGGGTCACTTCGACGACGGCAACGCCTACCCGCCGATAGGGGTTAGCTACGACTCCTACGAGGTCGTCGACGGCGAACGGGAGCCCTACACCGTCGAGTTCTCGAGCGACCACTACCTCGGCACGAACAACGTCGGACAGGACGTCTTCTCGAGGCTGCTGTACGGCGCCCGCACCTCGTTGCTCGTCGGCGTGCTCGGCACGGGGCTGGCGGTGTTGATGGGGGTTCCCTTCGGCCTGGTGTCCGGCTACTACGGGGGCCGGGTCGACGACGCGATGATGCGCGTCGCGGACGTCATGCTCGCGTTCCCGTCGCTCGTGCTGGCGCTGGCGCTGATCGGCGTGTTCGGCTCGATGTCGATACCCGTCCCCGACCCGATCGTGACGGCCGGCTTCGCCGAGGGAATGCCCGCCGCGACGACCCTCCCCGGAACCGTGACCCTCGTCGTTGGGCTCGTCACGTGGGTGTGGTTCGCCCGGGTCGCCCGCGGCGAGGCGATGGCGATCCGCAACGAGGAGTACGTCAAGGCCGCGCGTAGCCTCGGCGCGAGCAACGCGACGATCCTGCTCAAACACGTGCTGCCGAACAGCCTGACGCCGGTAATCGTGCTTGCGACGATCCAGGTCGCCGCGATCATCCTCCTCGAGAGCTCGCTGTCGTACCTGGGCTTTTCAGGTACGACCCTCTCGTGGGGGTACGAGATCCAGCAGGGCCAGGACTACCTCCGAACGGCCTGGTGGGTCTCGACGGTCCCTGGAATCGGGATCGTGCTGTCGGTGATCAGTATCAACCTCCTCGGTGACTGGCTCCGGGACTCGCTGGATCCGAACATCGAGGGCGAAGGAGGGGGTGCCTAACATGACAGAGGATATTCTCCGCGTAAACGGACTGTCGACGCGATTCTTCACGGAACAGGGACAGGTGAACGCGGTCTCGGACCTCGACCTCCGGATCGAACGGGGCGAGGTGGTCGGGATCGTCGGCGAGAGCGGCAGCGGAAAGAGCGTGACCGCCCGATCGGTGATCGACCTCATCGAGTCGCCGGGCGAGATCACCGAGGGTGAGATCTGGTTCAACGAACCTGACCTCGCCGACGCGGTTGCCGACGACTACCCCGAGGCCGTCGACGGCTCGTTCGTGAACTTACTCGAGGTGCCAAAGCAGGTTCGACGATCGCTTCGGGGCTCGTCGTTCAGCATGATCTTCCAGGATCCCGAAAGCAGCTTCAACCCGAGCCTCACCGTCGGCGAACAGATCGCCGAGGCCGTCGAGGTCCAGCAGCGGGCGAGCGCGAACCCCCGGTCGACGCGGGCGAAGACCCAGGAGTACTCGCTCGGCAGGCTGATGCTGTCGACCGTGTTGCCCTCGAAGAAGTACGTCAGCGAGGCCAGCCGCGAGCGGGCGATCGAACTGCTCGAGCTAGTTGGCATCCCCGATCCCGTCGAGCGGGCCGACGAGTACCCCCACGAATACTCCGGCGGGATGCTCCAGCGGGCGATGATCGCTCAGGCGTTAGCCGGCGAGCCCGACATCCTGGTCGCCGACGAGCCGACGACGGCCCTGGACGTGACGATCCAGGCCCAGGTGCTCGACCTGCTCGACGACTTACAGGACGAGACCGGCATGACGATCCTGCTGATCACGCACAACCTAGGGGTCGTCGCCCGAATGTGCAACCGCGTCGGCGTCATGTACGCCGGCGAGATCGTCGAGCGGGGCACGCTCGAGGACGTCTTCGACGACCACGTCCACCCCTACACCGAGGGGCTGTTGGGGTCGATTCCCGACCTCGAGAGTGCAGGGGGGCGTCTCGAGCCGATTCCGGGCAACGTGCCGAGCCTGCTCGACCACGAGATGCCGGATCGGTGTTACTTCGCGGATCGCTGTCCGAAGGCGATGGAGGACTGCCTCTCCCATCCTCCGGAGTACGAGGGGAGGGGTACCGACGAACACGAGGTGCGCTGTGTCCTCGCAACCCAGGAGTACTCCGAGGCGCGCGCGCTGTCGGCCGACTACTTCGGGAAGGATGACCGGACGGCGGTCGACAAACATGCCGACCCCGACGGGTTCGAGGACGACGTCCAGCCCGAGCGGGCCGAGTCGACCGTCGAGGGATCGGGAGGTGAGCGCCGATGAGTGCCGACGATCCCCTCGTCCGCGTCGACGGGCTCGAAAAGTACTTCTGGGAGAACGACTCCGTCCTCGATCGACTGCTCGGCGACGATCCGGTTCCGGTTCGGGCCGTCGACGGCGTGAGCTTCGACATCCGTCCCGGCGAAACGCTCGGACTCGTCGGCGAGTCCGGCTGCGGGAAGTCGACCACGGGCGAGACCGTCCTTCGCCTCCAGGAGCCGACCGACGGCGACGTCGCCTTCGACGGAAGCAGTGTCTACGACCTCGAGGGCAAGTCGCTGACCGAGTTCCGGCGGAACGCCCAGGTCGTCTTCCAGGATCCGTTCTCGAGTCTGGATCCCCGGATGACGATCGGCGGAATCGTCACTCAGCCCCTCGAGATCCACGACTGGCCCTGGACTGACGCCGACGTCGAGAGCCGCGCCGAGTTGCGAACTGACGGGATCTCCGCGGATATCGTCTCGGTGACCGTCGACGACGACGTCGACAAGCTCGTCTCGCCGGTCGACGGGGTCGCGACGGTCCACGTCACCGTCCGCTCGAGCGACGTCGCTGGCGACGTCGACCCCGACGAGCGGGGCATCGCCGAGGCCGAGGGCGCCGTCGCGGAGGTCGCCGAGGACCTCTCGATCGACGTCGAGCGCGGCGACGGGATCGAAGTCCACGTTTCGGTCGGCCGTTCGACGAAGCAGCTCCGACTCGACCGCGCGCGGGACCTCCTCGAGCGGGTCGGGCTCTCGGTCGACCAGCTCGATCGCTACCCTCACGAGTTCTCGGGCGGCCAGCGCCAGCGCATCGGCATCGCCCGGGCGCTCGCGCTCGAGCCGGAGTTTATGGTGCTCGACGAGCCGACCTCGGCGCTGGACGTCTCAGTCCAGGCGCAGGTGCTGAACCTGCTCAACGATCTGCAGACGGAGTTCGATCTTACCTACCTGCTGATCAGCCACGATCTCTCGGTGATCCGCCACGTCTGTGACCGGGTCGCCGTGATGTACCTCGGCGAGATCGTCGAGATCGGTCCCGTCGACGAGCTGTTCGAGGACCCGAAACACCCCTACACGCGGGCGTTGCTCGACAGCGTGCCGCGAGCCTCGACCGACGAGCGCGACCGCGAGCGCGAAACCCTCTCGGGGGACGTCCCCTCGCCGCGGGATCCGCCCAGCGGCTGTCGGTTCCGGACCCGGTGTCCGAAGGTGATCCCGCCCGCGGATCTCGAGATCGACCAGGAGACCTTCCGCGAGCTGATGACGCTCCGCGAGCGTGTCGAGAGCCGCGATATCTCCCTCGAGACCGTCGGCGACGAGGACGAGTTCGACCTCGAGGGCGGGACCGTTGTCGCGGCCGACGCCGACGCGTTCGCGAGGGCACTGAAGGGACGACTGCTCGAGACCGAGCTTCCGCCGCGACACGACGAGATCGTCGAGGACGCGCTGGCGTCAGTCGCGGTCGGCGACTGGGAGGAGGCAACCGAGCGGCTCCGCGAGGAGTACGAGAGCGTCTGCGAGCGGCAAAACCCGGCCCTCGAGGCCGATGACCATCCCGTTGCCTGCCACCTCTACGACGAGGAGGCCGGGCGACGCGAGGCGCCCGCACCGGAGCGGTAGTCGGCCGTCCACCTTTTTTTCGAGCAGCCGAATGCGAGACCATCACTCGCTCGGCCCAAACCGTTTTGGCAGCAGGTGTAATTACAAACGGCGGCTTCCCTCAGGTATGACGCAGACCCCATCTCGTATGGAAGCTGCCTGTTCGCTGCTGGCCGAGTCCGAGCGTCGGTACCTCCTCTACCAGCTAGCCGAGACGCGGCGGGGCAACCTCGAGGACGTCGTCTCCGAGATTGCCGCCTGGGAGCGCGGCGAGGGCGGCCCGATCGACTCGGAGGACAGACAGCGCGTATACGTCTCGCTGATCCACAACCACCTCCCGCGGCTGGCCGATTACGGTATCCTCGACTACGACCTCCGAAGCGGCGATATCGTCCTGACGGAGGGGTTCGACGACATCCGACCGCTGCTCGAGCAGTTCAAACAGACCGAGTCGGAGCCGGAGATCCGCGAGAAGCCGCTGCTGTAGATTCGAAACGCATAGCAGGTCGCCCGCGAAACGGCGACCGTGAGCCGCTACCGAAACCTCGCTCTCTTCTTGGTTCTTGCCGCCGCCTGGGGTAGTTCGTTCGTCGCGATCAGTGCGGGACTCGGTCACTTTCCGCCGGTGTTGTTCGCGGCGCTTCGCTACGACATCGCGGGCGTCGTGATGCTTGCGTACGCGATCTACGCCGTCGATCACTGGCGACCCGTCGGGCGCGAGGAGTGGGCGACCGTCGCGGTCGGCGCGGCGCTATTGATCGGCGCCTATCACGTCTTTCTCTTCGTCGGCCAGCAGCACACGACCGCCGCCGCCGCGGCGGTGCTGGTGAGTCTCTCCCCGGTGTTGACGACCGGGTTCGCGCGGGTGCTCGTTCCGTCCGATGCGCTGTCGCCCGTCGGCGTCGCCGGCGTCTGCGTCGGTCTCGTCGGAGTCGGCGTCGTCGTCCAGCCCGACCCGTCGAACCTGTTCGCGACCGACGCCGTCGCGAAGCTGCTGGTGTTCTGTGCGGCCGCGGCGTTCGCGCTCGGCAGCGTCCTCACGAGACGACTCGAGGCCGACCTGCCGATCGAGACGATGGAGGCCTGGTCGATGCTCGGCGGGGCCGCCCTGATGCACGTCGTGAGCCTCGGCCTCCGCGAACCGATCGAGCCGACTGCCTGGACCGATCTCGAGGCGATCGGCGCGCTCGCGTACCTCTCGCTCGTCGCGAGCGCGCTCGGCTTTCTGCTGTACTTCGACCTGCTCGAGCGACTCGGCGCCGTCGAGATCAACATGGTCTCTTACGTCGCTCCGGTGTTCACGGCGATCGTCGGCTGGCTGTACCTCGGCGAGGTGATCGATGCGGCGACGATCGCCGGGTTCGCGCTGATCGCCTGTGGGTTCGTCCTCGTGAAGCGTCGTGCGATCAGCCAGGAGGTCGCCGCGGTCAGGCGGTGGGGATCGAGCTAACGGCCCGTCCTACCGGCCGTGCGCGTGGCCGACGTAGAGCGCGGCGAGGTTGAGCCCGAGCAGGGCCAGAAACGTGGCGGTCTCGGTCGCCGTCGACAGGCCGGTCGCCAGCAGCGGGACGTACAGAAAGGGGAGCACGATCGCCGACCAGAAGCCGGCCTTTCGAACGGAGTCGGCGACGTGGGGGGCGAGTCGCTCGAGGAGCCGATCACCGCCTCGTCCCTCGGTACTCTCGGCGCGGGAGTCGTGAGTCGTTGAAGAGTTAGCCATCGAAACACCTGACCACGTCTCGCGTTCCCACCCGGCGCCACATATATCGGCGCGACCGTTTCGACCGGTTGTATACGGTTCATCCAAATAAGGGTCGAACTGAACCGAACCGAACGCGGACTCGCGGTCGGTGAGAGCGGTTGCGCCCGCAGCGCGCCCTCAGAGCCACGACTCGAGAACCTGATCGTGTAGCTAGAGGTTCCGATTGTTCGGCCGAGCGAACGACCGACCGAACCACCGGAAACGAACATCGAACCGTTCGAACCGACCGACGGCGCGGCGTCGTCGCGAGAACGAAACCGTTCGGAAACCGAATCGGTAGCGATCGAACGGAGCATAAACCGAACCCTATCGCCGGCAAAACGGAGGTCGAGTCGCTACTGGAACCCGATCCGGCTGCCGCGGCGACCGGTCGGATCCGGGCCGCTCGAGCCGCCCTGGAACTCCTCTTCGATCCGCTCGTAGTAGTCGAGGATGTCGTCGGTGATCGTCGGCCGGACGTTCTCCATGGCCTGGCGGAAGTGGCGCATCTCGACGGTGTCGGCCTCGTGGTCCTCCCGGAGCGCCTCGATGGCGGCCTCGCGGGCGATCGACTCGAGGTCGCTGCCGACGTAGCCGTCGGTGATCTCGGCGATTTCCTGGAGGTTGACGTCCGCGGCCAGCGGCGTCCCCTGGGTGTGGATGTCGAGGATCCGTTCGCGACCCTCGATGTCGGGCTCGCCGATCATCACCAGCCGGTCGAACCGCCCCGACCGCAGCAGGGCGGGGTCGATCATGTCCGGTCGGTTCGTCGCGCCGATGACCATCACGTTCTCCATCTCCTCGAGCCCGTCGAGTTCCGTGAGGAGCTGATTGACGACTCGTTCGGAGACGTTCGAGCCGGTCTCACCGCCCCGCCCGGGCGCCAGCGCGTCGAGCTCGTCGAAGAAGATCACCGTCGGCGAGACCTGTCGGGCCTTCCGGAAGGTCTGGCGAATCGCCTTCTCCGATTCGCCGACCCACTTGCTGAGCAACTGCGGGCCCCGAACCGAGATGAAGTTGGCGTTCGTCTCGTTGGCGACGGCTTTCGCCATCAGCGTCTTCCCCGTTCCGGGCGGCCCGTACAGCAGGACGCCGGCCGGCGGATCGATCCCCAGCCGCTCGAACCGATCGGGATTGTTCAGGGGCCACTCGACGGACTCCTGGACCTGCTCCTGGGCGTCTTGAAGGCCACCGACGTCGTCCCAGGAGATCTTCGGTAGCTCGACGAGCACCTCCCGCATCGCCGAGGGCTCGACCTCGTTCAGGGCGCCGCGGAAGTCCTGGCGCTTGACGATCATTCGGTCGATCAGACTCGGCGGGATGTCCTCCTCGTCCAGGTCGATCTCCGGGAGGTATCGGCGCAGGGCCTTCATCGCGGCCTCCTTGGTCAGACTCTCGATGTCGGCGCCGACGAAGCCGTGGGTCTCGTCGGCCATGTGGGCCAGATCCACGTCGTCCGACAGCGGCATCCCGCGCGTGTGGATCTGGAGGATCTCCTCGCGACCCACTTCATCGGGGACGCCGATCTCGATCTCGCGGTCGAACCGGCCTGGCCGACGCAGGGCGGGATCGACGCTGTCGACCCGGTTGGTCGCGGCGATGACGATCACCTGGCCCCGGGCCTCGAGGCCGTCCATCATCGTCAGCAGCTGGGCGACGACCCGGCGCTCGACCTCGCCGGTCACGTCCTCCCGTTTGGGCGCGATGGAGTCGAGTTCGTCGATGAAGATGATCGCGGGCGACTCCTCGCTTGCGTCCTCGAAGATCTCCCTGAGTTGCTGTTCGCTTTCCCCGTAGTACTTCGAGATGATCTCCGGACCGGCGATGGAGAAGAAACTCGCCGAGGTCTCGTTGGCCACCGCCTTGGCGAGCAGGGTCTTCCCGGTGCCGGGCGGGCCGTGTAGCAGGACGCCCTGTGGCGGCTCGATCCCCAACTTCTTGAAGATCTGGGGATGTTTCATCGGTAACTCGACCATCTCGCGGACCCGCTGGATCTCGTCTTGCAGGCCACCGATGTCCTCGTAGGTGATCCCGCCGCCGGTCTTTTCGAAGCCGCTGATGGGTTCCTCGCGGAGTTCGACGTCGGTGTCCTCGGTGATCAAAACCACGCCCTCGGGCTCGGTTTCGACGGCGATCAGCGGGATCGCCTGCCCCGGCGAGCGCATGAAGGGGTGGTTCGTCGAGCTCATCACGGGGACGATGTCGCGGCCGACGACCGGGCGCTTGAGGATCTGGCGTTTGACCATGCCGGCGGCGTCGGAGCCGAACTGGACCGACGCCTCCTCGGGCGGTGCGAGGACGAGCTCGTCGGCCTTTGTCGCCTCGGCCTTCCGGATCGTCACTCGCTCGCCGATACCGACGTCGGCGTTCTGTCGGGTGAAGCCGTCGATCCGGACGGTGTCCGTGTTCCAGTCCTGTCGATCCGCACGCCACACCTTCGCGGCAGTCGTATCCGCGCCTTCGATCTCGATGATGTCGCCCGGACTGAGCTTTAGATGTAACAGCGTGTCCGGGTCGAGTCGGGCGATACCGCGACCCGAGTCGTTCGGGTACGCTTTCGCAACCTCCAGTTGGACTTCGTTCATGATTCGGGATGGACGGCGATGTCAGTGATTCCGATTCGGTACCGGATAGGCTTTTTGCTACCGTGAACCCACACCGTGCTAGTTGTCACCACATCTAACTGAGGTGGCAAGACACATAGAGGTACCGCCTTCGGTCGCGGGCGCCCCTTCCGCCCGCAAAGAAGGTGGCTTTTTGCCCGCGCCAGTCGCCCCTACGAGTATGCACACGCTCGCGTTCGACGGCCGACTGGGTGCAAGCGGCGACATGCTCCTCGCCGCGTTGCTCGACGCTGGCGCCGACCCGGCCGCCCTCGAGCCCGTTACGAACGAACTCGACCTCGAGTACCGGATCGACGACGCCGTCAAGTGCGGAATCGCGGCGACGACCGTCGACGTCGTGCTGACAGATGCTGACGAGGGTTCCGACTCGAGTTCCCGCGACGGAAGTCACGTTCACGATCACGATCGAGGGGACTCGGAGTCCCACGGCTACGGACACACCCACGACCTCGACGATAACGATCCGGATCAGCATGGTCACGGCCACGTTCACGACCACGGTGACTCGAGCGACGCAGTTCCAGCCGAGGGCCACGGCCCCCACCGAAGCTACCTCGAGGTCTGCGAGATCGTCGAAGGGATGAGTCTCGACGAAGCGGTCGAACGCGACGCTCTCGCGATCTTCGAGCTGCTCGGCGAGGCCGAGGCGAGCGTCCACGGCGAAGCCCTCGAGGAAATCCACTTCCACGAGGTCGGCGCCGACGACGCCATCGCCGACGTCGTCGGTGCGGTCGCGCTCGTTCACGACCTCGAGCCAGAGCGGATCGTCACGACCCCGTTGGCCACCGGCGGCGGCAGCGTCGGGATGAGTCACGGTGAGTACCCCATCCCCACCCCTGCAGTCGTCGAGATCGCCGAGCGTGCCGACTGGTCGTTGAGGGGTGGTCCCGTCGACGCCGAACTGCTGACGCCGACGGGGGCGGCGATCCTGGGCCACCTCGCCGACGGCGTGGAGTCGCTGCCCGCACTGGAGCTCGAGGCCTCGGGCTACGGCGCCGGCGGCTACGACCTCGACCCCCATCCGAACGTGCTTCGAGTGCTGGTGGGTGACGGCGGAAGCGAACTCGTGCGAGACGACATCACCGTCCTCGAGACGAACCTCGACGACGCGACGCCGGAGGTGCTCGGCGGTCTCCAGGAGACACTCGCGGACGCGGGCGCACGCGACGTTACGATCGTCCCGGCAACGATGAAGAAGTCCCGACCGGGCCACCTCGTGAAGGTGATCTGCAAACCCGAAGATCGGAAGCGGATTGCGCGAACGCTGGCCGAGGAGACCGGAACGCTCGGTATCAGGGAGGCCGGCGCGACCCACCGCTGGATCGCCGAGCGGGAGTTCGAGACCGTCGAACTCGAGCTCGAGGGCGATCGCCACGAAATCACAGTGAAGATCGCCAGCGACGCCAACGGTACGATGTACGACGTCAGCGCGGAGTACGACGACGCCGCGCGGGTGGCTCGAGCGAGCGGCCTCCCGGTTCGGGAGGTCGCCCGCCGCGCCGAATCCGCTGTTTTAGACGAAGAGATTGAACGCTGACGAGACGGTTACCGAGTGTCGACGAGACGGCGTCGATCGACGGCGGCCGCCGATTCGTTCGCGGGTTCGGCCGGTTCGAGCGCCTTCGATCGGAGCGCTCTCGCTATCCTCGAGGAGCGAACGGTAACGATCCTGGGCGAGTAGAGAGGTGGCGTTCACTCGTTCTCGTCGCCGGTGTCGTCGATCGGGATCGAGGTCGGATCGTCCCAGTCGTCCCCGGACGGCGTGGTCGAAGACTGCGAGACGTTCGTCGACTGTGAGACACTCGAAGACTGCGAGACGTTCGAAGATCGCGAGACGTTCGTCGAACGGGTGACCGACGTGCTGCTGGATTGGGAGACGGCCGTACTTGCGGTGTCCGAGAACTGGTCACCGAAGTCGTCAGTTCGGACGGTCGACCTCGAGGTCGTGACAGTAGCCGTCGGGACCGAACTCCGAGAGGTACTCGGGCTCGCTGGGATCGCTCACGTCGTAAATGAGGATTCCCGGCTCCTCTCCGTCCTTGTCGATCGGGTAGAGAATCGGCTCGTCGGGGTGTTCCTCGAGCTTGTGGACGCCGGTTCGGGGCGTCTCGACCGTGGCGACGATCTCGGGCTCCTCGACGGTGCCGACGTCGTAGCCGTAGTCGATCACCTGAAACCCCATCTCGGCGCCGTCGACGTTGGGCTCGAGGGTTCGGTAGTAGAGCCCGTCGCGCGGGTCGAACTTCACGTCGTTCTGTCGGTTCGTGTTGGCCGAGGGAACTCGGTGGGCCTGCTCGGGATTCTCCAGATCCGAGAGGTCGACGAGGAAGCTCCCGCCCTCGCCGTAGTAGCCGCCCATTACGGCGTACTTCCCGTCGTCGCGTACCGCACCGTAGGTGTAGATCCCCGGCGGGTTCTCGAGGAAGTCGTGGCCGAGTCGCTCGAGGGTACCCGGAACGCCGCTGCCGTCGTCGTCCGTCGCTCCCTCGCCCCCGCTCACCGTTCCGGTTCCGACCCCGCCGGCCGCGACGGCCGCGATCCCGCTGTACTTCAGGACGTCCCGCCGTGAACTGTCGAACATGCCGGTTGGACCAATCGACTAAACTGTATTATCGTTAGTCAAGATCTTCACGGATTGAGGCGTTCACAAAGTTATATTATTCCGTTGTCACCTAGATGGAAGGGCAAACGAGACGACCGACGACCGCTCCGGTCGCGTCTGCCCCCTCTGAGACAGGGGACGGGGGTAGCCTACGAGGAGCGACGGACGACAAAACTTTTGCGACGGCGACGAGGTGTGAAGATGATGGCCACCGAGACCGATGATCGGGTCTACTACGTGATCAGCGACCTCCACATCGGCGGCGACGAACAGCTCGAGGACGTCGAGTTCCTCGACGAACTGCTCGAGTTCCTCGAACGACTCGAGGAGACCGACGAGAACGCCGAGCTGATCATCAACGGCGACGCGTTCGGGCTCTGGGAGTTTACGACCGTCGAGGGGATCGAGAAGTTCGAGGTGCTCGAGCGCACCTATCCGACGCTGTTCGAACAGTTTCGGGCAACTGGCGAGAACGTGCCAATCACGCTGTTGCCGGGCAACCACGACCACGAGCTGGCAGCCTACGACGAGTACGTCGAGCGTTTCGCCGAGTACAACGTCGAGCTTGTCCAGGACCGGTGGATCAGCCGGGAGATCGGCGACCAGGCGATCCACTTCGAGCACGGCCACCAGCACGACGCCAACAACCGGATCGAGGACTGGGGCAACCCCCACGCGACGCCGCTCGGCTACTACTACAACACCCTCGTGACGAGCCGAGCGGGCCAGCTCTCCGATCGGGGACGGTACAACTGGATGAAAGACGTCCAGGCGGTGACCCCGACCGAACGGATGCCCGTCTGGCTCCTCTCGAAGTACTTCTACCGGGAGATGAACCCGCTGTTGCGGTACTCGATGTTCCCGTTCCTGTTACTGTTCAACATCAGTGTCATCCTCGCGGTGCTCGCGGGACTCGATCTCGCGGGGATCTGGTCGATGCCCGTCGACCGAACCGAAGCCTTCCTCGGCCAGTTCGGTGCGGCCGGGACGGCGGCCTGGTTCTTCCTCGCGCTCAACGTCACCGTCGGCGGGCTGCTGACGCTCGTCGGCATCCCGCTGTACTTCATTCGCCGGGATATTCGGAAGACCGTCGACCGCTTCGGCGTCTTCGAGACCGAACTCACCGTCGATCCCCAGCAGCCCTACGAGAGCGCTGCCCGGGAGATCTTCTCCGAGCAGCCGGGAACGACGATCTTCTGCTACGGGCACACCCACCGACCGGGCGTCCGGGAGGTCGACGGCGGACTGCTGGTCAACAGCGGGACCTGGCTCAAGCGGCTCCACCGACGGGACGGGATCATCGGGATCCTCCCGCCGGTGTTTTACCCGTCCTACCAGCTGCCGGCCGTCCGCATCTCGGCGGACTCGGAGGGCGTCGCCGTCGAGTACGAACGGATGGCAAAGCCCAGCCCGGCCTCCGAGGAGCTGACTCGCACCGAGCGGTTCTTTACGGTCGGCCGGGAACCCGAACCGGATCTGCCCGACCGACACGTCGTCGAACCGCCACGCGAGAAACAGGTCGCGGAAGCGACTGACTGATCGTCAGTCCGCGCTTTCAGTCGGTCGGCTGTGGCTCCCGGAGTGAGACCGGCGGGCCAGGAGGACGAACGGAACTACCGTCGCCAGCGTCACGACCAGCAGTAGCTCCGCCCCCACGGAGAGCCCGACCAGGACCGAGACGTCGGCGTAGAACGTAAAGAGCAGAAACGCCGGGAAGACGGTCCCGATCGCGTACCGCCAGGGAACCACGAGCGGGCTCGAGATCGGTCCCGCACCGTTACGGAGCTCCTCGACCGCTTCCGGTCCGAGGACCCAGGCGGTGTAGACCATGAACCCGGTTAGCCCGAGCACCAGGAGCAGATCGACGAGGTGGTCAGCGAACAGGGTAAACACGGCGGGACTGAACGCGTTTACGCCGCCGGTGACCGCGACCAGGGCGAACAGTCCGCGAGTCGCGGTCGAGCGCTCGAGGTCGAACTCGTCGACCAGGAACGAGACTGGGATCTCGAGCATGCTGATCAGACTCGTGAGGGCGGCGAGCAGGACGACCAGAAAGAAGACGGTTCCGAGGATGCGACCGCCGGGCAGGTTCGCGAACGCGCCGGCGATCCCGACGAACAGGGCACCGGGGCCGCCCTCCGTCGGCCCCGCAGCGAACGAGAACAGCAACGGGAACAACACGAGCCCGGCCAGAATTCCGATACCGAGGTTGAGTACGGCGATAGCCGAGGCGTCGAGGGGGAGCGAGCGGTCGTCGTCGACGTAGGATGCGTAGGTGATCATTGTCCCGCCGCCGATCGAGAGGGTAAACAGCGCCTGGCCGGCGGCCGATCCGAGCACCGACAGAAAGTTCTCCGTGAGGTAGGCGCCGTCGAATCCGAGGTAGAACTCGTACCCTTCTGTGGCTGCGGGTTGCTGGGCTGCCCAGATCGCAAGCGCGGCGAGAAGGAAGACGATCCCGGGCAGCATTACCTTCGTCGTCGCCTCGATACCGCGTCTGATCCCCGCGGTGACGATCACCGCGGTGGCCGCCAGCACCGCCAGCTGGTAGCCAAACGCCTCGGGCCCGTAGCTGATCGCCGCGAAGTGGGCCCCCGGATCCGCGAAGTACGCGCCCGTCGCGCTCTCGAGGAAGTACCGAAGGATCCACCCGCCGACGACGCTGTAGAACGACATCAGCAGGATCGCGGTGACGACACAGAGCACGCCGAGCGCCGTCCAGGCCCGCGATCCCGCGAGCGAGCTGAACGCCCCGACCGGGTTCCGGTTCGAGCGCCGGCCGATCACGAACGCAGCCAGTAGCCCGGGAACGCCGACGAAAAGGACGATGAGCAGGTACAACAGCAGAAAGGCGCTCCCACCGTTCTCGGCGGTCATCCACGGGAACCGCCAGATGTTCCCCAGTCCGATCGCGCTCCCGACCGCGGCCAGGATGAACCCGGCCCGGCTCGCCCAACTCTCTCGTGCCATTCTGTCTCGGGCGAGCGGGTCGCCGCGCATAAGGCTTATCGTTAAATTGAAAGGAACTATCGTAACGATTCCTCGGAAACCGAAATATTTGCTTCAGGGAACGACCAGTCCAACATCTGATGACAGAGCTATTAGTGTGTGGAACTTTAGGTTTTGCTCCCGACTCGATTCCGCAACTCGAGTCGAAAACCGAAACGGTCGCGACGGATCCGTCCGGCCGTCAGCTTTCCCGGGGCTCGTCCGTCGGTTCGGACCAGTACGTTCTCCTTTCCTTATCATTGCTAACTATTATCGAGGATTTCGCCGAACGTACTCGACGGAGTGATAGTACGTGACTAAGAGACGACTTTCGAGACGCGGGTTCGGAGCACTGGGCGTGAGCGCGGCGCTGTTCGCCGGTGCCGGGCGGGGCGAAGGCGGGTTCGACGTCGAGGCGGGCCTC
>NZ_AOIB01000037.1:101318-149656 GCF_000337675.1 Natronococcus amylolyticus DSM 10524
GCCAGCCCGCTCAGAGATGTGTATAAGAGACAGGTCGTGCCCCGGCAGGACCACGCCGAGGACGCGACCGTGACCGTCGGCGTCACCGAGGACGCCGACATCCCCGGCGAGCTGACCGAGATCCCGCAGGCTTCGGAGACAAACAAGTACGTCGCCTCGATGTACTCGGAGTGGGCGGGGTTCCCGCCGCCGCTGACCAACGGCGGGCTCAACGAACACGGCGTCGCCGCCCGCGATATCTGGTCGCCCTCGCGGGCCGAACTCGTCGAGCTAGCCGAGGAGGAGGCACCTCAGACTGGCCCCCAGTACTCCGACCTCGCGAAGGCGGCGATGGAGCGGGCCTCGAGCGCCCGGGAGGCCGTCGAGGTCGTCGGCGGGCTGATGGACGAGCACGGCTACTCGACCTACGGCGGAAACTCTCACCTGTTCGCCGACGAGGACGAGGGGTGGGTGTTCATCAACTTCGCCCACCCAGACGGCGATCTCTGGGCGGCCGAACGGCTCGGCGCCGACGAGGTCCGGGTGTCGTACTTCGGGTATATCCGCGAGTTCCCCGTCGACCACGAGGACGACCCCGACTTCGTGGGTTCGGATCGGCTGGTCGAGTTCGCGGAGGAACAGGGGTGGTGGGACGGCGAGGGCGACACCCTCGATCTGTTCGAAGTCTACGGCCTCGGGGAGTTCCCCGCCGAGGCCGACGAGTACGACGCGCCGGAGTTCTACCAGGACGCGCGCTATCCGCCCGCCCGCGAGGAGGAACTCCGGGAGCTGGCCCCGGTCAGCCTCGAGGACATGCTCGCGCTGGTGCGGGACCCCCGCTGGGCGACCGACCACGCGGGCTACGGTCAGGTCGCCCACCTGCGGCCCGACACTCGAGAGGAACTCCAGACGCTGTGGACCGCCGTTACGAGCGCCGCGACGACGCCGTACGTCCCGATTCCCGTCGGCGTCGAGGAGGTCCCCCCGGAGTTCCGCCAACACCGGTATCTCACCACGAACTCGGCCGCGAACTTCCTCGACGAGGAGTGGAAGCTCCAGGAGGCCACCCGGTACGCGACCCGGGAGTTCAAACGCCTGCTGTACTTCACCTCGGCCGACCCCGAGGCGTTCTACGCCGACGTTGTGGGCGCCATCGAGGGCTTCGAGCAAGAGGTGCTCGAGGAGCGCGACGACGTCGAGGCCAACGCTCGTGAGCTGTTCGAGGCCGGCGAGGAGCGGGCGGCCTGCGAGTACCTCACGGAGGACACCTCGAGACGACTGCTCGAGAGCCTGCGACTCGGAACGACGCTGGCGATGGACGTCGAGGCCGACCTCCGCGAGCGCATCGAGATCCCGAAACCCGAGGGCCGACCCGAGCCGGGCGAGACGACGCCGCCGACCAGCCAGTCGATGGACGAGGGGCCCGACACCGAGAAGGTCCACGTCTACAGCGCGGATCTCCACGCCGATTACCCGCGGGAACACGGCGTCTACACCAACGAGGCCGACGGCGTTCGGGACGGGCGCTCGAAGCCGGCGCCAACACTCGAGGACGAGTAGCTCGGCGCTTCGGACGAGATTTTCGAACACCACCTCGAGCAGCGGTGCAGGTTCCGCCTCTCGATCGGCGATCGAACGACCTGCAGTGGCCGGAGTTCCGTACGATCACGCCTACGAGTTCCAGCCTCAGACCGGAGACGTTCGCTCGAGGTCCTGTTCGAGGACCGCATTGACGACCGCTCCGAGGAGAAGAAGAGTACTGGCGAAGTACAACCACGTGAGAAACAGCAAGACGCCGCCGATGACACCGTACGCCTCGAACCCGGCAGCATAGCTGCTGTACAGCTGGAATCCGGCCTGGAGAAACAGCCACCCGACGGAAACGACGAGCGTTCCCGGCAGCGCTGCGGCGAGACTCATCTGCTGGGGTGGCATGACGTAATACACCGGGAGAAACACGATCGTGAGTCCAACCACCAGAACGGTCCAGCCGACGAGATCGACGTACGGAAGCTCGACGATGGTCGGACGACTGATGAACGTTCCAGCGCCGACCATGAGACTCACGCCGACGCCGACCAGCCCCAGCACTACGATTCCGTCGAGAATTTGGCGCGTGAACGGCGTTTCCACGTCCGCCGCGTAGACCTCGTCGAACGCCATATCGATCGCTCGAACGACTTTGACCGCCGACCACGCTAAGCCGAGCACGCCGACGATCGACGCGCCGACTTGCCCCGACTGGTTCTCGAGCGTCTGATTTACGATCTCGCGGCCGGACGCCGAGAGATGCTCTTCGACCGCAGCGATGATTCGCTCGGCGAACGCTTCCTCGCCGACGAACGATCCGATCGCCAGCGTTAGCAGTAGCAACGGGATGATCGAAAAGAACGCGTAGTACGCGATGCTGGAAGCGTAGAAGGTGATGTGTTCGTCGCTCGCTCGCGACGCGATCGTTCGGATACTGTCAAGACGGCTCATAGAGGGCGTACAGGGGGGTCGAAAAAGTCGCTGAGCGTGGACGTTGCAAGGCAGCGCACCGAAGGGGGACGGAGGTGGCCTCTTCGGCCTCCCAGGACCCGCGTTCCCAGCTACTACTCTCTCAAAACTACCGACGCGATCCGCAGCTATCGGAATGGACCGTTACGGCGCTACTCCTTCCGGCGGGCCTCGAGCACCAGTTCGGCGATTCGTTCGGGCTCCTCGGTCGCCAGCCGGAGCACCGCGTCGTGGATCTCGCGGGTTTCCTCGTCGACGACGTCCTCGCGAGCCAGCGTCGGCGTGATCGTCGTCCGCAGCTTCTTCTCGAAGGCGTCCCAGGTCTCGCCGCGGGCGTACAGCGGGCGCTGGCGGACCGCGTCGTACTCGAAGGCGGGGCCACTCTCGGCGGGCGTCGACTCGACCGAACCCGCGTCCTTAGCATCCTCGGATTCGACCGACTCCTCGTCGACGAACGCGGTCTCGACTGTCTCCTCGTCGTCTTCGACGTTCGGCGACTCGGCGGTCTCGGCCTCGAGGTCGTCGAACGGGTTGCTCACCGTCGAACACCTCCCTGGGCGACGACCTCAGCGAGTTCCTCGTAGGCGGCGATCTGGTCGGAATCGGGCGCATAGTCCTGCAGGGGTTGTTCGTGGCTCAGCGATCGGGAGAGCGCCGCCCGGTGGCGAATGCCCGGCTTCGGGGCCTCGAGCTCGCCGGCGTCGATGCGCTCGAACTCGTCGGCGGTAATCCGGGCGAACTCGGGGACGACCTCCGGTAGCGGCTGACCGGGGTTGACCTCGTGTTCGGCCGTGTTCAGGCTCTCGAGCAGTTCTCGGGCCTCGGTGCGTTGATCGATACGGTCCTCGAGTTTGTTCGGGACGATCGCGAGGACCTCGACGTCGATGTACTCGCGGGCGGGCTCGATCAGCCGCTCCATCGTCCGCTTGTAGCCGCCGATGGCGCTCGAGCCGGGCTCGATCGGGATCACGACGTTGCCCGTCGCGACCAGGGCGTTGTTGTTGAGCATCCCGGGGTAGGCCGGACAGTCGAAGACGACGTAGTCGTAGGCCTCGCCCAGCAGGGGATCGACGATCTTGGACTTGACGCGGGCCGAGCCCTGCATCGCGCCCGCCAGTTCGGTCTCGACGTCCTCGAGGGAGTCCGAGGAGGGCAGCAGGTCGAACCCGTACCCCGTCTGCCGGATGATGTCGTGGGGCGTAGCGTCGCCCTCCAGAATGACGTTTCCGAGATCCGTCTCGCTGTGGTAGGCCTCCTCGAACCCGAGGCCGTTCGTCGCGTGTCCGTTCGGGTCCAGATCGACGAACAGCGTCGATCCGCGTTCCGCGAGCTGCCGTGCGAGGTTGATCGAGGTTGTCGACTTTCCGACACCGCCTTTCAAGATGACTACGCTTACCGCGCGTGGCTCGTCTGTCATGGTGTATTCCCATCCACTGAATGAGAGCTCCCTACTCGTCCGTGAACGTCACTCTCAGCGGATACTGGACACAGCTGATGAGAGGCACATAACCCTGCCGACTTCGCTACAATAGCTCACATAGCTTCAATAGGTGCAGTAGCTAAGCTACCTATTATACTGTGGAGCGCTGACTCGAGCCGTCTCCGACGTGTCGTTCGCGTGATCGCATCGGAGACCCGCAAACCCTTTTGGTAGCAGATGGCCTAGGTCCGATCATGTACGTCCGAGACGCCAAAAACAGGGAGGAGGTCTGGCTGCTCGACCACATCGAGTCGATGGGGCTCGACGATACGGCGTTTCGCTCCCGCGACTACGTGGTCGCCGTCGACGAGGTCTCCGGCCAGAAGGCGGGGTTCGGACGGATTCGGATCCACAGGACCGACCCCGAGGAGGAGGGACCGAACGAGGTCTGCGAGCTGACCAGCATCGGCGTCCTCGAGGGATGGCGCGACCAGGGCGTCGGCGCCCACGTCGTCGAACGGCTGCTCGAGTACGCCGGCGACGAGGGGTTCGACACCGTCTACGCGCTGACCGGCGAGAGCGCCTACCTTGCCCGGTTCGGCTTCCGCCGGATCGACGCCGAGCAGCTTCCGGCACCGCTCGAGAAGCGCCACGACGAAAAACGCGAGCGGATCGATCCCGAAGCGGTGCCGTTAGCGATCGAGGTCGAGCGGTTCCGGATGCCGGAGCGACTCCGAGAGGCGTTCAAGCAAGCGACGGAACAGCCCGAAGAGGAGGACGACGACGAGAGCGCCGAGGACTTCGGTATCGACCCGGAGACGGCGACGTACAAGTACGATACGGGTCGGTGAGGCTTAGGCTCGCGTGTCCTCGACCGCCGGCGTCCCGTCCTCGACGCCCTCGTACTTGTCCTCGAACTCCTGGATGAGCTGGCCCATCTTCGCGTACCAGTCGTTCAACATCCGCTGCATGTCGTTTGCAATCTGGGTCGGGTCGGTCGGGTAGTAGACGTGGTAGTAGCCGCCCTGGTCGTAGTTGACCTGTTCCTTCTGGATGAACCCGCTCTGGAGCAGCCGCTGGATCGCTCGGTACGCCGTCGAGCGCTCGCGGTCGACTCGCTCGGCGACTTCGTCGATCGTCAGCGGCTCCTCGCTCTCGACGAGCGCCCGGAAGCAGTCCTTGTCGAGCTGTTTGAGACCGTGGATGCACTCGAGCAGCCCCTCGCACTGCATGTCCTGCTGGAGTTGTTCCGCCATCGAGTTTGCCATTGTTGACTCGAGGTAGGATCCCCGTCGGTATAAGGGTTGTGCGAATATTGTACAAAGTCGAGGAACCACTTCGTGTGCCGTTGAGTTTGCCGTTTCGAGCGCTAGCGTCTTTGTCGAAACCGCTCGACGGCGTTCCGAAAGGTTACCCGTTAGAATTGTGGGACTCGATCAAGAGTTACCCTCCGACGCCCGGAATCCCACGGCTTTCAGCTCGTATCGGTCGTGGGTAAGGGCTGCGGTCGTAAGCGCTTCCCGAGCGTGATTCGCCGCAGAGTGGACTCGAGGGAACGCCAATCTCCCGGATCAGGAACCGGCTCACCGAGGCGATTGAACTGACGGCCGCGGGTGGCAACTCGCCGGCTACCGCGGCGAACCGCCCAGCGCGCGATCCGTCCTCCGGGAGTTCGAGGAGCGATCCGGGAGGAATGGGCTCGAGGCGATCGTTCGAACGGAGAGCCCGCTTCGAGGGGCTGCAACCGCCCGATAGAGAGCGATCGTAGCGCGCCGACAGCCCTCTCAGCCGTCGAACCGGAGCAGCCGCAACCCGATCAGGCTGACCAGCACGGTCGATCCCTCGTGGCCGACCACCGCGACCGGCAGCGGGATCCCCGCCGTGAGGATCGCCACGATCATGATCGCGATCGCGCCGAACGCGATGGCGAAGTTGATGTACAGCGTTCGCCGCGTCTCCTTGCTGAGCGCGAACGCGTACGGCAGCCGGTCGAGCCTGTCCGACATGAGCACGATGTCGGCCGTCTCGAGGGCGACGTCGGTTCCGGCCCCACCCATCCCGATGCTGATGTCCGCCGTCGCGAGCGCGGGGGCGTCGTTCACCCCATCGCCGACCATCGCGACGGCCTCGTGGCGCCCCTGGAGCGCCTCGATGTGGTCGACTTTTTCCTCGGGAAGGAGCTCCGCGTACACCTCGTCGATGCCGAGTTCCTCGGCGATATACTGGGCAACCCGTTCGTTGTCACCCGTGAGCATGACGATCTGTTCGACGCCGCGCTCGCGGAGCCGTTCGATGGTCTCGGCCGCGTCGGCCCGGATCGTATCGCTAAAGGCGAGCCAGCCGAGCACCCGCAGGCGATCGTCGGTTTCCTCGACGACGAGGACGCTCGTCTTTCCGCCGCGCTCGAGGTCGCGGACGGCATCGAGACCGGCCTCGAGCCCGTCGACCGATCGTCCCTCGAGTTCGGTCCGGACGTATCGGGGGTTGCCGATGTGAATTGTCCGCCCCTCGACGGTCGCGTGAACGCCCTTGCCGACGACCGCCTCGAACCCGGTCGCCGCGGGGATCTCGAGGCCGCGCTCTCGGGCGGCCTCGACGGTCGCTTCGGCGAGGTGGTGCTCGGACCGGGACTGCACCGCGGCCGCGATGGCGAGCAGCTGCTCGTCGGTTAGTGACTCCCCGGCGACCAGTTCGCCGCGGACCGATCCACCGTCGCCGGAGACGGCGCCTCGAGCGCTCACGTCGGTCAGCCGGGTGTTGCCCTCCGTCAGAGTCCCGGTCTTGTCGAAGGCGACGGCGTCGACGTTGCCCGCCGTCTCGATGTGTTCGCCGCCCTTGAACAGGACACCCTGTCGGCCGCCGGCCGAGATCGCCGAGAGCACCGCCGCCGGCGTCGAGATGATGACCGCACAGGGCGACGCCGCGACCATGAGCGTCATCGCGCGGTAGAACGTCGGTTCGAACGAGTGGTTCAGCACCGTTATCGGGAGCGCGACCGCAACCGCCGTCATCGCGAGGACGCTCATCACGTAGGGCTGCTCGAAGCGGTCGATGAGTTGCTGGGTCGGCGCCCGCTTCTCCTGGGCCCGCTCGACCATGTTGATGAGCCGGGAGATCGCCGACTCCTCCGCTTTGCGGGTGACCCGCACCTCGAGACTGCCCGTCTCGTTGATCGTCCCGCTGAACACCTCGTCGCCGGGTTCTTTCGTCACCGGCACCGACTCGCCGGTGAGCGAGGACTGGTCGACCGTGCTCTCGCCGGACTCGACGACGCCGTCCAGCGGCAGCCGATCGCCGGGACGAACGACGAACACGTCGCCGACCTCGACGTCGTCGATCGGCGTCGTCGTTTCCACCCCGTCGCGGAGGATTCGGGCCGACTCCGGGCGCATCTCGATGAGCGACCTGATCGCGGTTCTCGATCGGCCGATCGCATACTCCTCCAGGACGCCCGACAGCGAGAACAGAAACAGCAACATCGCGCCCTCGAACGGGGCGCCGATAAATAGCGCGCCGAGCGCCGCGAGGATCATCAGCAGGTCGATCTCCACTGCGGGCTCTCGGATGGCCCTGATGCTCTCTTTGAGTCCGTACCAGCCGCCGAAAACGTAGGCGACCGCGTAGCTGCCCCACACGACCGACTCCGGAGCGCCGAACCACCCGCCGAGCAGCCCGCCCACCATCCCGAGAAAGGTGAGCACGACGAACGCCGCCTGCCGCCGGACGATCGGTCGCTCCGTCGGTGTCGGCGACCGGTCGGACCCGATCGAAGCCGCGTTCGAGGACGTCTGCATACTACTACTCGTACCGTCGATCGAATAAGTATTCGTCAGCGGACGACGCACGGCGACGTCCTCGGGATGGGACGGCGGTGGCTTCGATCGTCGTCACTCCCCGTCCCTCCGGAGCGTCCGTTGCCGTCGCTCGAACTCCCCCTCGGCGATGTCTCCGCAAGCGTCGCGTTCGCGGAGTTCCTCGAGCGCCCGACTCGAGGTCCCGGTTCGGTCGCGTGCGGTCGAGCCCCCGTCGCGGCTCGCGGCCCAGGCGGCTGCGATCGCGAGCAGACCGATCGCCAGCAGCGGCCAGAACAGCCAGCCCCAGCTTCCCCAGCCCCCCATCGTTCCGCCGTGGCCCTGCGCGACGGCGGTTCCCGTCATGCCGACGAGGATGGCAACGGTCGCCACGAGCGCTGATACGTCCCGTCCGAACCGCTCGCGTGCGGTCGTCATGGCTTGATCACGTTCGAACATACGATATTGTGGTGTATAGGCATAGTCGTACGTTCCCAGCGAGCCGGAAGTATCGAAGAAACCTCTTGAGGAGTGCTGATTACGGTGGTTCGAGAAGTCATTGACAGCCGAAAGTCGGTTACGAACTCCATGTATTGCTCCACACATACAGATCTGTTATGTCCGACGAGCGCGTACCGTCGTTCGACGATGAGCGACACTGCCGACGACGAGCGAGCGCAGATCCGCGAACGGAAGAAACGGGAACTGCAGCGTCGCCTCGAGAACGGCGGCGACCCGAGCGAGGACGGAGCGGAGACGCCGGCCGAGCCGATCGCGATCGAGGGGCAGGGACACCTCCAGGACGTCGTCGACAGCCACGACGTCGTCCTCGTCGACTGCTACGCCGACTGGTGTGGTCCCTGCAAGATGCTCGAGCCGACGATCGAGTCGCTGGCTGCAGAGACGGACGCCGCCGTCGCGAAAGTCGACGTCGACGCCCACCAGCGGCTGGCCCAACAACTCGGCGCTCGGAGCATCCCGACCCTGGTGCTGTACGTCGACGGCGAACCGGTCGAGCGACTGCTCGGGGCGCAAGACCGGGCGACGCTCGAATCGCTGATCGAGCGACACGGTTAGCTATAGTAGGCACTGAACGTCAGTGCGCGCCCGATCGCACGATGGCTGTGTGGTCGGTGTGCAAACAGTTTCAGTTGCTACTATAGTACCGGAGCGAGCGACCGCGTGACAGCGTCGGCCGCGTGACGATACACCGAAAAGGCTCCGCTCGAAAGGACGGATAATGAAGGTCGGTATCGTCGGAGCTGGGATCTCGGGTCTCTCGCTCGTTCACGCGCTCGAGAAGCGAGACATCGACGTGACGGCGTTCGAGGCGCGCGAGGAGCCCGGCGGGGTCGTACGAAGCCGACGCGTGGGTGACCACGTCGTCGAGCTGGGGCCACAGCGGCTCCGGCTGACGCCGGGGCTCGAGTCGATGGTCGACGACCTCGGTCTCCGCGATCGCCTGGAGTTCGGCGACGACGACCAGCCGATCTACGTCTACCACGACGGCGAGCTGAAGGTGGCGCCGCTATCGGTCCGGGAGGCGCTGACGACCGACCTCCTCTCTCCCGCAGGAAAGCTCCGGATGCTTCTCGAGCCCCTGATGGGACCGCCGCGGCCGAACGATACCGTCGACGAGTATCTGGTTCGAGCGTTCGGGACGCAGGCGGCGCGACGGTACCTCGGACCGCTGTACAGCGGCCTCTACGGAACCGACCCCCGAGATATGCTCGTGGAGTACTCGCTCGGACGCGTCCTCGAGAAGGCCGGCATCGATCGAAGTGTCCTCCTGTGGGTCGCCGGGAAGCTGCTCGAGGATCGCGAGACGCCGCCGATGTGTACCTTCGAGGACGGGCTGGGCGAGCTGACGAACGGCCTGTACGAGGCCCACGCCGACTCGATCCACCTCGAGACGCCCGTCGACTCGATCCGCGAGCGAGCCGACGGGTACGAGCTCCACACCGCCGACGGAAGCGAGCGCGTCGACGAGGTCGTCCTGACGGCGCCCGCCGAGATCTGCGCCGAGTTGCTCGCGCCGGTCGATTCCCAACTGGAGGCGACGCTGCGCCGGTTCAACTACAACCCGATCGGGATGGTCTTTCTCGAGTCGCCGTTCGACGGCACCGGAATCGGGACGCTCGTCCCGCCGGGATCGGACGTCCGGATCAGCGGGCTGACCTGGAACTCGAGTTTCCTCGACCGTGACGGGCTCTTTACGTGCTACATCGATCCGCTGAGCTACCCGGCGCTCGCCGAGGCAGACGACGAGGAGCTGGGACGAGTCGGCGCCGCAGAGTTCGAGCGCATCACCGATGCTCCGGCGACACCGATCCACGTCCACCGCTGGGAGCCCGGAATGCCGGCGTACGACCGCTCGTGGACGGCGACGGACGATCTCGAGCTTCCCAAGGGTCTCCATCTCTGTACGAACTTCGTCGGCCGGCCCGGGATCCCGGGACGTATTCGAACCGCCACGGCGATCGCCGACGAGCTTGACGGCGAGGCGACACCCGCCAAATGAGGGGGCAAGCCGGTCGTGATGGGTGCCAGCGGGAACGGAGTCGGGTTCCGCCTTCGAAGTATCTATACCGGCACCGTCCTAACGGCCGGCTATGACAACCGGCGTCGTCCTGTTGAACTTCGGCGAACCGGCCGTACCGGACCGCGACACGGTGCTCGAGTACCTTTCCCGGATCTTCTTCGACAACGCCGATCTCGAGGAGGCCGACTCCGAGGAGGCCGCCTGGGAGCGCTCGCGGGAGCTGGCCGAGCGACGGCTGCCGAGCCTGATGGAGGAGTACGAGGAGATCGGCGGCTCGCCGCTCCAGGAGCAGGCGGGCGCCCAGGCCGACGCCCTCGAGGACGCCCTGACCGAGCGCGGCCACGAGGTCGAGCTCTACCACGCGATGCAGTTCATGGAGCCGCTGATCACCGACCTCCCGGCGACGCTGGCCGACGACGGGATCGACTCGGTCGTCGCCGTCCCGATCTACCCGCTGTGTGGCCCCTCGACGACGGTCTCCGCCATCGACTCGCTGGAGTCCTCGATCGAGAGCCACGAGGGGTACGAGCCCGAGTTTACGGCCATCACCGGCTGGCACCGGGTGCCCGCCTACAACCGACTCCGGGCTGAGGGGATCCGCGGATTCGTCGAGGAGGAGGGCGTCGACCTCCAGGACCCCGACACCGCGTTCGTCTTCTCCGCACACGGAACCCCGAAAAAGTACCTCGCGGAGGGCAGCCGGTACGACCAGTACGTCGAGGAACACGCGTCGGCGATCGCCAGCATCCTCGGGATCGAGGACTACGAGATCGGCTACCAGAACCACGCCAACCGCGGGATCGAGTGGACCGAGCCCGAGACCGAGGCCGTCGTCGAGGGCTTCGAGGGCGAGGCCGAACGCGTCGTCGTCGAGCCGATGAGCTTCATGCACGAACAGTCCGAGACGCTGGTCGAACTCGACGTCGACCTCCGCGAAGACGCCGCCGACGTCGGCCTCGAGCTCCACCGGGTCCCGGTCCCCCACGACGACCCGCGGTTCGCGACGCTGCTCGCCGACACCGTCGAGCCGTTCCTCTCGGGCTTCGAGCCGTCGTACTACCAGCTCCGCCAGTGCGAGTGTCGGCCCGAGCCGGGCACGTACTGCTACAACGCGGGGCTGCCGCCGCGGTAGCGCATAATTGATAGGCTCGTTTCGCTAGCATTTTTGAGCCCGTTATTTCGGAGTTCGGTACCAGTAGATAGTAACGCGGTTTGTTTATTCAGAACCTCATGTGAAAATGGTGTTGCGTACAGGGGAACGATGTATCAGTCCGGTCCGAACTATCTTTCTGCGGTGGCGCGCGCTGTCGACCGTTCGAACGCCAGTGAGGGCGGTCGACGACACGGTGCGAGGGATGAGCGAACGACCGTAGGGAGTGAGCGAATCGGCTGGGGAGGAGGTGGAGATCCACTGTTTTCGTGCGAGCAAGACCTGATTCCACCGGAATTACCTCGAAAGGGACTGGCTCGCTCGAGGGCTGCGGCTCGCTGCGCGCCTCCTTCGCTCCGCCCGGTGGTGCTTACTTCGCCTCGCTCCTCGAGCGAGCCAGCCCCTTTCAGTCCCACCCAGCGGTGTGTAAGTCGGCACTGCAGGCTCAGCGCTGGACGCTCCCCTCGCATCTGCACGTAATGAATCGGCCAGTTCAGGTTCACGATCTGAGCTGAGTAGATAAATTGTACTACTGACTGTTGGTAGATTAGCCAATGAATAGCGATTAGAGGCTTTTGTACACCGATGGCAGGTTAGATGTGTTGGTGTATAACTTGAGGCAGGTAGCCGAGTGATCGCCCCTTCTTATATTTATGACGGTTCAAAGAATAATAATATGTGGGAAATACATGACTATCGCCTCCTCGCAAAGATGATTTGTTCTAGAGGAAGTTGATATATTGAGTATGTCGGGGAACCTTAGAGATACTCCGCTTGACAGACCTCTGTCATCCTGAGGTGGAAGGTGGCAGGTGCTATTACTGAGAATGTCGGATACATATTAGCGATGATTTCCTTTCTGATATTAGGTGCCGGAACTTATCTTTTTGAGGAAAACGCTGGTCTGCCGGTTTTGCTATCTGGATTGTTGATCTCTTTCTTAGGTACGGCAGTCATGGCCATTCCATCAGTTTCATTTCTTCGTTCTTTTTCAGTCAGGCATAAATTCAACAGATGCATTGAACCAGCGCTTACAAAATTAAAGAACGGAGAGAGTATCGATGAGGGCACCACTGGCTTCCACTTGATTGTATATTATCTCGAGTCAGCATTAGAGAGTGAATTAGGGTGCCCTGATCAAATCAGCCCTACTGGCCGTTATCTGATTACGAATCTCTGGGTTGATGATAACAATGTACCGCCTGAGTCAGTCGACTTAATAGCCGGAGCCTGTGCTCAATCTAACAACAAAAAACTCCAGTACGGATATCGAACCCTCCTCAAAGGGTTTGATTTGGAAAAAGGCCAGCATGGGTTTTCGGAAATTGTTGGTATACTCGAAGAAGCATCTGGTAAGGAATTTGACAGTCCCGAAGTGATACGTGTACATGGGGAATGGCTCATCACTGGGTTGGCGATTGATGAAAGAGTGGTTACTGGTGATCTGGAGTCTGTTGATCTAACTATGGAAAATCTCACTGAGGAGTTAGAAGTCACGTGCCAAACGACAGGTTTGAAAATACTTTGTGCCGGTTTCTTTGTGCAAATTATGGGGACACTTATTATGAATGTGACTGTTACCAATGTGTTTTGAGATTCTGTAATGAAGAAAGTCGTGAGTAGTAGTTGTCCGAGTGAGGGTGGAACTTATTCGTCTCTCGAAACTGACTTCGCCGCCTCGAAGAACGCCTCGACGTTCTCGACGGGGACGTTACGGTCGACGCCGTGGCCCAGGTTCAGAATGTGTCCCGCATCGCCCGCGGCCGCGATAACGTCTCGAGTCCGCTCCCGAACGGTGTCGGGATCGCCGTACAACAGGGCGGGATCGAGGTTCCCCTGGATCGCCACGTCGCCGAGTTCCTCGCGGGCCTCCTCGAGTTCGACCGTCCAGTCGAGGCTAACCACGTCCGCGCCGGTGTCCTCGAGCAGGTCGAGGTTGCCGCTGACGTTGCGGACGAAGGCGATCGTGGGGACATCGACCGCGTCGACGATCTCCTGATGGAGGGGGAGGAGGAATCGACGGTAGTCCGCGGGCGAGAGCAGGCCGCCGTAGGTGTCGAACAGCTGGATCGCGTCGGCGCCCGCCTCGACCTGGAATTGGACGTAGTCGACGATGATGTCGGTAAACGCCCGGAGCAGGCGCTCGAACGCCTCCGGGTGCTCCGCGCGCAATCGGCGGACGTCCATGAACGACCGCGAGGGAGTTCCCTCGCAGACGTAGGCCGCGAGGGTGAACGGCCCTCCAGTAAAGCCCAGCACCGCCGCTTGCTCGCCGAGTTCGTCGCTCAGTCGCTCGAGGAGCTCGCCGACGTACCATAGTTCCTCCTCGACGTCGCCCCGCTCTCTGTGGGTGTCGTCCGGGGACTCGACGGGGTTCTCGACGACCGGGCCGACGCCGGACTCGAGGTGATACGAGAAACCCAGGGGCTCGAGCACGGTGAGAATGTCCGAGTACATGACGATGCCGTCGGGCCGAAACCGCTCCCAGGGCTGGAGGGTGATCTCGGTTGCGATCTCTGGCGTCGAGATCGCCTCGAGAAACGAGTAGTCCTCGCGTAGCTCGCGATACTCCGGGAGATACCGACCTGCCTGTCGCATCATCCACACCGGCGGGCGTTCGGTCCGCTCGCCACGTGCCGCCCGGAGGAATAGCTCTTCCATGACTGGAAGTTGGGTTCTCGAGCGCCTAATAGTTGCGAAACAGGGCGATGGCGCCCCTTCGAGACGCGTCGCTCGGCAGTCGCGTGTCGTCGAGCGAGGGGCGGTCAGTCGGCGCCCGCGGAGGTGGTTCCGGAGGCGGCACGCTGGCTGCGCCAGACACCCTGAACGTAGGCGCCGACGAACATTCCGGCGATCGCCCACAGAATCGTGACGTTGCCGACCCCGAGGCTGGCGTAGGCCGCACCGGGACAGATCCCCGAGAGGCCCCAGCCGACGCCGAAGATCCCACCACCGATCAGCACGTTGCGGTCGAACGACTTCAGCCGACGGCCGTAGGCGGCTCCGGTCAGCGGCGCCCGCTCGCGCAGTCGCGGCACGAGCGCGAACGCCAGGCCGGAGACGACCGCCGCGCCGCCCATCACGAACAGCAGCCCGAAGTCCTCGAACTGCAGGAAGTTCAGGACCACCTCGGGGCGGGCCATGTGGCTGAAGCCGAGCCCGAAGCCGAAGATCAGGCCGCCGAGGAAGATCAGCGGCATGAACAGGGGGTGTCTTTGCTGACTCATACTATGGTGTCACCCCCAGTGCCATCACGACCTGTGCCGTTCCGATCGCGACCGTCAGGAACGTGATCACGCCCACGATCGAGGTCTTCGAGGCCGAGCCGACGCCGCAGACGCCGTGGCCCGAGGTACAGCCCTTGCCGATCCGGGTGCCGATTCCGACGAGGATCCCGCCGAGGAACAGCCGCCAGGGCTGGACGTCGGTGAGCCAGATCGTGAATCCGCCGACCTCACGGAGCTCGCCGGTCGTCCCGGACTGGTAGAGCCCGCTCGAGACAAGCCCGGACTGGAACGTCAGCGCGTAGATCGCCGCGCCGACGACGATCCCCAGGGTGAAGACGACCCGCCAGTCCCGCGAAGCGCGATAGCGCTGGAACCGCGACTGGTCCGAGACGTACGACAGCGTCGACTCGAGGAACGTGCTCGCGCCGGCGGCGATGCCAGTGCCGAGGTAGATGACGACGGCGCCGAGGCCGACGAGCAGCCCGCCGACGGCGTAGCGACTGACTCCGGCGGGAAAGAGGGTCTCGTACAGCGCGGGTGCGATGAGTTCAGGAGCCATGCAGCCGGTCGAGTAAGTCAGTCATCCGCCAGCGAATCCCGGCTGGCGGCGCAGTTGTTCGGGCCGAGCTCGAGTTCGAACGCCTCGTCGTCGGGGGTCTCCTGCTGCCCGAGGTTCGTCGCGATGATCTCCTCGTGGTTCGCGGGACGGGGCGGCATGTCCGAGAGGATCAGCTCGACGAACTCGTCTTCGTTCATCGACAGCGCGGCCATCTTCTCTCGAAGCTCACCGATCGGCGCGGTGTAGGTGCCGTCCTCGGCGGGAAGTGCCGCGTCGCTGAAGTGGGCACCGCCGATCAGGGTTTCGTCGGGCAGCGAGAGGATACGCTCATGGAGCGTCTCGTGGAGCTGTCTCGCGGCGTCCTCGGCGCCCTCGTCCCCCTCCTCGAGGTCGGGGCGGGCGACGCTCTCGACGAACAGCGTGTCGCCCGTCGCGAGCAACTCGCCGTCGATCAGGTAGGCGGTCATCCCGGAGGTGTGGCCAGGCGTGTAGACCGCCTCGATCGTCACGTCACCGACCTGGAACTCGTCGCCGTCCTCGGCCAGCGTCATTTCGTCAGCGTAGGTGACGCCGCGCTCGGCCGACGCCGCAGGGATAACGCCCTCGACGCCCTTCTCGACGAGTTCACGGACGCCCGAGACGTGGTCTGCGTGGACGTGCGTGTCGATGGCATACTCGAGGTCGACGCCGAGTTCGGCCGCATCCTGTCGAGCCTGCGAGACAGGGCTCGCGGAACTCAGTTCCGCGGCGTCCTCGAGATAGCGGTCGGTGAACGCGCGCAGCGGGTCGATGACCGCGGCCTCGCCGTCGTCGTAGACGAGGTACCCGAGACAGCCCGTCGAGGGACGCTGATACTGCAGCAGCGTTCCGCTTCCCTCGTAGCGCTCGACCTCGACGGCCTCGTAGAGCCGCGCCCAGCCGTTCATCCCCTCCTCGAGGTGATTCACGTCGTAGCCGCGGTCCTTTAGCGCGCCCGCGACGAACTCGCTGGCGCCGCCTTTCGCACAGAGGACCGTCACCTCGCGGTCGTCGGGGATCTTCGCGAGGACGTCGTCGTCGATCTCCTCGTCGAGGAACTCGAAGTAGGGAACGTTGACCGACTCGACGGTGTCGCCGTCGATGTGCCACTCCTCGTACTCCGAGCGCATTCGCGAATCGAGAAGCGTCACCGCCCCGCCGGCGTCGACGCGAGCCTTCAGCTCGCTCGCCGTGACCGACTCGACTGACGAATCCGGCGTTGGAAAGTCCATGTCGTCCATACTCTACTCCGAAGTACCGGCCGAACCCATATAAGGTTTTGCGTAATATTTCCCATAATACACAATATAGCTGGCCCAGGGTACAAACGGTACATCTGTTTTCTACGCGTGTAGGCGACTGATGGGGCGACTGTGCGGTCAGTTTCGACCACAGAGATATTCGAGAGTTGTACAATTACCGGTACACTTTTATGCTCGTAGCAGGTATTGTGTGATAGCTCCAATATAGAGCACAAGGATTACTATGAGTTCTACACCCACCGCAACCGAGACCCTCGACGTGAAAGGACAGTCCTGTCCGATGCCCATCGTCAAGACCAAACAGGCGATCGACGACCTCGAGGCGGGCGACGTCCTCGAAGTCGTCGCGACCGACTCGGGCAGCATGAGCGACATCCAAGGCTGGGCCGAGGGGACCGACGGCGTCGAGCTCCTCGAGCAGGTCGAGGACGAGGACCTGTACATCCACTACGTGGAGAAGACGGCCTGAGATGAGCACGGAGACCCAAACACCGACCGGCGACGGCGAGTCGATGAGCGAGGCCGAGCTCGAGGCCCGGATCGCGGAGCTCGAGGAGAAGATCGCTGGCCTCGAGACCGAACTCGGTGACGATCGCAAGAAGATGACGATCGTCGCGACGAAGGGGTCACTCGATATGGCGTACCCGCCGCTGATCCTCGCGAGCACGGCGGCCGCCTTCGGCTGGGAGGTCATCGTCTTCCACACGTTCTGGGGACTCGACATCCTCCACGAGGAGAAATCGAAGAAGCTCAAGCTGAGCGCGCTCGGCAACCCCAACATGCCGATGCCGAACGCCCTCGCGGCGCTGCCGGGGATGGACTCGATGGCGACCCGGATGATGCGAAAGCGGATCGACGACAACGGAACGGCGACGATCGAGGAGCTGATCGACGTCTCCCTCGAGAGCGGCGTCGAACTGCAGGCCTGCCAGATGACCGTCGAGCTGATGGAGTACGACGAGGACGACTTCTACGAGGGCGTGACGACCGGCGTCGGCGCGGCGACGGCGCTGCAACACATGGCCGAGTCGGACGTCCAGCTGTTGATCTGACGTGTCCGGATCGACACACTCCTCGCCGGGAAGTTCCAGCCTGCGCGTCGTCAAGGCCGTCGCGAACGCGGAAGGGGTCGACCCCGTCGAGCTCGAGCCCCCGCTGTACGACGCCGTGGATCCGACCGCGATCGACGAACTCTTTGCCCCGACGACCCCGAACGCGTCGCGAAACGGCCGACTGTGCTTCCGGTACCGAGGCTACGACGTGACGGTTCAATCGGATAGGGCCGTCTTCCTCGAGTAGAACTCTCCTACGGCGGCGTCTCCTCCTTTCGTGCTCGCGAGCGACGACGGTCGTTCGTCCAGGTTCGACGACTGTTCAGCTACTCCTATATCCACGTCCTCTGTACCGTTCGGCATGGCTGTGATCGAACTCGAGGGGCTCACCAAGGACTACGGCGAGGTCGTCGCAAACGACTCGCTTGAGTTCACCGTCGAGCGCGGCGAGATATTCGGCTTTCTCGGACCGAACGGCGCGGGGAAGACGACGACGATCAGGATGCTTCTCGGATTCATCTCGCCGACGTCGGGAACGGCCCGCGTGCTCGGCGAGGACGTTCGCGAGGAGCGCTCGCTGCTCGAGGCCAAACGGCGGATCGGCTACCTCTCGGACGAACCCGGGTTCGACGAACAACAGACCGGTACCGACGTCCTCGACCTCCACGCCTCGATCAAGGGCGACAGCAGACGGGAGGAACTGCTCGAGCTGTTCGATCCGCCGGTCGAGCGCCGGATTCGGGAGTACTCGCAGGGAAACGCCCGGAAGCTCGGGATCGTGACGGCGTTTATGCACGACCCCGACCTGGTGATCCTGGACGAGCCGACCAACGGCCTGGATCCGCTGATGCGCCAGCGCTTCGCCGACTTCCTCCGGGCCGAACGTCAGCGGGGCGTAACGGTGTTTTTCTCCTCGCACAACCTGAGCGAGGTCCGGCGGCTCTGCGATCGGGTCGGGATCATCCGCGAGGGGAAACTCGTCACGATCGAACCCGTCGACGCGCTGTTGCGGCGCAGCGGGAAGGTGATCCGGATCCGCAGCGTCGATCCGATCCCGATCGACGCCCTCGACCTCGAGGGCGTTCACGACCTCGAGACGAGCGTCTCCGACGGCCACGAGGGGACCGATCCGTCGACAGCGTTCACCGAGTGCGTCTTCACCTTCACCGGCGACATCAACGCCCTGCTCCCCCGGCTCGCCGACGACGAGCTGATCGACCTCGCGATCGAGGAGGCGCCCCTCGAGGACGTCTTCATGCGGTTCTACGGGGGTGAGGACGATGTTTGAGATCACGCGTTACGAGGGGCGCAACCGGCTCAAAGGCAGCGTCTATCTCTCGATCGGGATGGCGCTGCTGGCGGCGCTGGTCATCTGGGTCTACCCCTCGTTCAGCGACGCTCTCGGCGGAGACGAACTCCTCGAGGCCTACCCCCAGGAGATGCTTCAGCTGTTCCGCATCGAGACGATGGCCTCCCTCGAGGGGTTTCTCGCCTTCGAACTCTACACGTTCGGCTGGATCATCCTGCTCGGACTGTACGTCGCCTACTCGGCCGCGGGCGTAATCGCCGACGACGTCGATCGGGGACGGATGGACACCCTGCTGGCGATGCCGATCTCCCGCGCCCGGCTCGTCGCCGAGAAGTTCGCCGCCCTCTCGGTTCCGATCCTCGTGGTCAACCTCCTCACGCCGCCCGCCATCCTCCTCGGCGCCTGGCTGATCGACGAGCCGCTATCGATCGCCGACGTCCTCGCGGCGCACCTGCTGTCGGTTCCGTACCTCTTCGCCTGCGCCGGGATCGGGCTGCTGTGCTCGGTCGTCTTCGACCGCGTCGGGATCGCCCAGCGGGTCGCCCTGGGCGTCACGTTCGCGCTGTTTCTCGTCGAGTCGCTGCTGGTCGGAACCGACTACGAGGAGCTCGGCGCGATCGCGCCGATGCGGTACTACGACCCCAACGAGATCCTGCTCGAGGGAAGCTACGACCTCGTCGGCGTCGCAGTCCTCGTCGCGATGACGGTCGTGTTGCTCGGCGTCAGCCAGCTGGTGTTTCGCCGCTCGGATCTGTAGGGCAGGCCAGCGAGGATCGGTTCGTCGCCGTCGGTGCGAGTTGTGGGGTTCCCCCTATCGCTCCCGCTCCTTGGCTCCGTTCCTTCTCGGGGTGCTCCCTCGAGTGAACGTTCTCGAGGTCGGACGCTGCCGGGGCTGGGTTCAGAGAGTCCGCCGCTGGCGGCCCCCTCGTGGAGCTTCGAACGAGTTGCCCCGTCGGTTGAGCTCACAGTTTCTATCGAGAGAACCCTTTTGCCAGTGGTTGACTAGACTACCCTATGTCCACGGCTCCACCAGCGCCCGAGGACGTGCTGGAAGCGGTCGACGCTCTCGGCCCACCCAGCACGCCGGTTACGACGCCGGAGGTCGCCGAGGGGTTCGACTGTACGCAGCGCACGATCTACAACAGACTCGATTCACTCGTCGACGCCGCCGTCTTGGAAACGAAGAAAGTCGGGGCCAACAGCCGCGTGTGGTGGCGCCCCATCGACGGTATCATCCAGCAGAACGGCGGTACTTTCGACCACCGTGCTCCAGCCCCGCTCCGAAATGGACGGACACTCCCGGACAGCGAGATGACTGAGCGCATCCTCGAGTTCGACTGGGCCGAGACGTCGCTCGGTCCGATCGAGGAGTGGCCCCCAGCGTTACGAACGGCAGTCGATGTCATGCTCGGTGCGAACGAAGCGATCGGCATCTACTGGGGAGACGACCTCCGGTTACTGTACAACGATCTCGCGCGGGACCTCATCGGCGAAAAACACCCGGAAGCCCTCGGCAAGCCCGGCCGGGACGTCTTCCCGGAGGCCTGGGACACGCTCGGTCCGCTCCACGAGCAGGTACTGGCGGGAGAGGGTGCGACCCGGCTCGACGAGTTCCTGCTCCCGATCGAACGGACCGGTGAGATCGAGGACGTCTGGTGGGATACGAGTTACAACCCGATTCCACTCGCGGACGGCTCGATCGGTGGCGTGTTCAACGTCACGGTCGACGTGACCGAGCGCGTCCAGGCCAAACGGGAGCTCTGCGAATTCAAACGGAAGAGCGAGGCGAGGTACCGAACGCTGTTCGAGTCGATCGACGAGGGCTTCTGTATCATCGAGATGCTGTTCGACGAGGACGAACAGCCGGTCGATTACCGGTTCCTCGAGACGAATCCGAGGTTCGAAGCGATAACCGATCTGGCGGACGCGGAGGGGAAACGAATGCGGGCTCTGGAGCCAGCCCACGAAAAACACTGGTTCGAGATCTACGGGACGGTCGCGAGGACGGGCGAACCCGTGCGATTCATGGAGCAAGCTGAGCACCTTGGCGGCCGGTGGTACGACGTCTACGCGTTCCGAATCGGCGACCCCGACGAGCGCCAGGTCGCCATCCTCTTCGAGGACATCACCGAGCGCAAGCAGACCGAGAAGGCACTGCGCGAGAACGAGGCACGGCTCGACGCGTTCGTGGCGGCGACCTCAGAGGTCGTCTATCGGATGAGTCCCGACTGGTCGGGGATGTACGAACTCGAGGGCAAGGGATTCATCCCCGATACCGAAGAACCCCAGCGCACGTGGCTCGACGAGTACATCCCCGACGAGCAAGAGCGCGTTGAGGCTGCGATAACCGAGGCCATCGAGACCAAGAGCACCTTCGAGCTAGAACACCAGGTCCTGCAGGTAGACGGAACGAGGGGCTGGACGCACTCACGAGCCGTCCCACTCCTGGATGAGGACGGCGACATCATCGAGTGGTTCGGGACGGCCACGGACATTACCGAGCGCAAACAACGCCAAAAAGCACTCCGAAAGAGCGAACAGCGCCTCACCGCTGCGACGAACGCCGCGGAGATCGGCATCTGGGAACTCGACCTTCAAACTGACGAGGGTCTCTACACGTCGCCACGCTACGCCGAAATCCTGGGATACGACGAGATGCCCGACGACTGGAATCTGGAACGCGCCCTCGAGCATTATCATCCGGACGATCGCGAGCGATTGGCAACGTATCTCGAGGAGGGACTCGGCAAGCGGACGTTCGAAGGTCGGATCGTTCGTCCCGATGGCGAACAGTGCTGGATCTCGGTCGAGAGCACGGTGTACGAAGACGGTGACGGAACGCCGGTACGCGCCGTCGGTACCATACTGGATATCACCGAACGAAAGAAGCGCGAGCGGAAACAAGCGTATCAGCTCAAAGTGAACGACGCGCTCCGCCCGCTCACCGATCCGGCCGCGATCCAGAAGGAAGCGTGTCGCGTCCTGGGCGAGCACCTGGACGTCAAACGGTCACAGTACGGCAAACTCGACCTCGATCGGGAGCTCATCGATATCACCCGGGACTACTACCGCGGCGAAAACGTCGACGAGCTGCCGAGCCTCGTGGGGGAATACAGCTTCGACGACTTCCCGGCCCACGCGGAGGCGTGGCTCGAACAACGCTCGCTCGTCGTGAACGACGCGGAACGCGATGCGGCGTTGAGCGAGGTTAAACGGGCAGGCATGAAGCAACGCGAGGTTCGAGCCACCCTGTCGACGCCACTGGTCAAGAATGGTGTGCCGGTGGTCGTCATGGCCGTGACCAGCTCCGTGCCCCGGCAGTGGACGGAGGAAGATATCGCGTTGCTCGAGGAAACGGCCGAGCGCACCTGGGACGCAGTCCAGCGGGCACAGGCAGAACAGGATCTGCGCGAGTCCGAGGCGCGATTCCGGAACGTGTTCGAGAACGACATGGTTCCGATGGCCCAGTGGATGCAGGATGGCCAAGTCACTGACGCGAACGAGGCGTTTCTCGATTTGCTCGGGTACACACACGAGGAACTCGAAGCCGGCGAACTCGACTGGGCGGACCGGACACCGGACGAATATCACGAGCGTGACCGGGCGGCGATCGCGGAAGTCGAGGAACTTGGATCGTGCGAACCGTACGAGAAGGAGTTCATACACAAGGACGGGCATCGAATACCCATCTTCATCGGCGGCGGGGAGTTCGACCAGCGTTCGGACGAAAATATCCTATTCGCCATCGACATCACCGAGCGCAAGGAGATCGAGGAGGCGCTTCGCGAGAGCGAGGCACGACTCACTGCCGAACTCGAGGCCATCGAGCGACTGCAGGACGTCAGCACACAGAGTATCGAGGAACACGAGGGTGACGTGCTGTACGGTTCAGTCCTCGAGACCGCCATGGACCTCCTGGATGCCGGCTTCGGGACGATACAACGACTCGACCCCCAGCCGTACGAACTCGATATGTTATCATACCGCGGATTCACGGCGGAGACAATTTCCCGATGGGATCGGGTCGACGTCGAGACGTCGAACAGCTGTGGGAAAGCCCTGCAGACGGAGGAGCGCGTCATTATTCCGGACGTCGAGACGTGCGAGTTCATCGAAGCGGGTGACGACCTCGAGGCGTTCACCCGGGTCGGGATCCGATCGATGCAGTCCACGCCGCTGGTCTCTCGAAGCGGAGAGCTACTCGGCATGCTATCGACGCACTGGACGGACCCGCACGAGCCATCCGAGCGTGACCTCCATCTGCTGGACGTGATTGCCCGGCAGGTTGCCGACCTCATGGAGCAGCGGGCGGCCTACGAGACCGTCTCCGAGAGCGAAGCGTCCCTCCAACGGCTCAACGCCGCGACCCAGGAGTTGATCGACGCCGAGCCGGCGACGATCGCCACCCGTGTCGCGCCGCTCGTGCGCGAGGTTCTCGATGTCGAGTACGCTGCCCTCTGGCAGTACAATACCCAGCGTGGCGACCTCGAAGCGCGCGCTGCCGACGTCTCTCCGGCTGTGGACGGTGACGCGCTCGAGTCCTCCACTGAGATCGCCGAACAAGCCTGGGAGACGTTCGTCGGGACCGACATCGTTGTGGCAAACGACCTCGACGCATCCCCGGACGCGACCTCGATATTGCGAAGCCGCGCGTTCGTCTCGCTGGGTCGCCATGGTGTCGTCTGTCTCGGTTCGGCGGGGGTCGACACCTTCGACGAGCGAACGATCGACCTCGTGGAAACGGTCGCCTCGACCGTCGAAACCGCGTGGGACCGTGCCGAGAGCGAGGCACAACTGGAGCAGCGAAACGAGGAGTTGACCCGACTCGACCGACTCAACTCGCTCATCCGGGAGATCGATACGAGTCTCGTCGAAGCCGAGACCGTCGACGCGATCGACGACGCGGTCTGTGAGCGCCTGGTTGCATCGCCGCGCTACGAGGTCGCCTGGGTCGGCGAGTTCGACGCCGAGGCAGACGCCGTCCAACCGCGGTCGTGGGCGGGTACCGAGGCCAGTACCATCGAGGAACTCGCCGCCGGGAGCGACGACCCAGCCATCGCTCCGGACCCCTTCGTGAGCGCGATACGGACCGGCGAGATGCAAGTCATCGAGGATATCGCCACTGACGCACGAAGCGGATCGTGGCGGGAAGTCGCACTCAAACGCGGGGCACGTTCGTGTTTCAGTATCCCGCTCACGTACGACAAGTCCGTCTACGGCGTGCTCGTCGTGTACGGCAACTCGCCCGCTCGGAACTTGGATCCCGACGTCCTCGTCGAATTCGGCCGGACGATCGCTCACACGATCAACGCCGTCGAAACGAGGGATACGTTCCAGGCCGACAGTATCGTCGAACTCACGCTTCGCTCGACGGAAGCGGACACGCCGCTGTGTCGCCTGGCACGGGGCATCGACCACGAACTCGAGTTCGAGGGGCTCGTTCCGGGAACCGACGACGCGGCAACGGTCTTCTTCAGCGTGCCGGACGTGGCGCCCGAGCGGGTGATGGCCGCCGGTGAGGACGTACTCGGAATCGAAGACGTAGTCTCTCTCGCAGAGCACGCCGACAGCTCCCTCTTCAAAGCGCGACTGAGCGAGTCGGGGCTTGCCGCGCTCGTCCTCGAGCAGAACGCCACGGTCCGGTCGCTTCGGATCGATGCAGGAACCGCCACCGTCGTGGTTGACCTTCCCGGATCGACGAGCGTCCGTACGTTCGTCGACGCTCTTACGCGGGAGGCACCGGATCTCGAGTTGCTCTCGCGGCGGACTCGAACGCGTGAACCAGGGACGACGCTTCAGACCGCCGTCCTCGAGCAGTTGACGCCACGTCAGCAGGAGGTCTTGCAGCTGGCCTATCGGAGCGGGTACTTCGAAATGCCGCGCGTTCGGACGGGCAAAGAGCTGGCCGACGCGTTGAATATCGTCCCATCGACGTTCGCCAGACACATTCGGAGCGCCGAACGGAACCTGCTCGACGTGCTCTTCGCCAACGGAAACGAGTCGTCGGAGGAAGGGGCGCAGTAGTTTCATCGTCCTGAAACGCGGCACAAACTCGTTTCCAGTTCAGGATGTCCCACCGTAGCGTCGAACGTAGCGTCTGGGTGTTCGTCGTGCTGCTCGAGCACAGTTCCCGGAACGATCGCGAGCCACAAATTCCGACGGATTCAACCTCGAATCGAATGAGGCCGAATCGAGTCTCGGCCGGGTATCGAGGGTCGGCGTGTCGTCCGGACGGTTGCTCGATGGCTCGCCGCGGTATCGGCGGACTCGATCTCCGGGCCGCTCTCGAGAGGACGCCCCTCGCCGCTGGCCGAAACGTTCGCTGTGGGAGGTGAGCTAAGGTCACCCGAGTCGTACCGTACCCATGTTCAGGAGCTTCAGGATCGGCTCGCTGCTGGGGATCCCGATCAAGCTGGACGTCACCTTCCTGTTGATCCTGCCGGCGTTCGCGTGGCTCATCGCGATCCAGGTCGGCGATCTCGTGCCCGTCCTCAACGGGCTACTCGGCACGGCGATCGACGGCGAGGCGGTCACGACGGGTGCGACGCCGTGGCTGCTCGGCGCGACCGCCGCGATCGGTCTCTTCGCCAGCGTCCTGTTGCACGAACTGGGTCACTCGGTCGTCGCGATCCGCTACGGGTTCCCGATCGACTCGATTACGCTCTGGCTGCTCGGCGGCGTCGCACAGCTCTCCGAGCAGCCGACGAACTGGCGCCAGGAGCTGGCGATCGCGATCGCCGGGCCGATCGTCAGCGTCGGCCTCGGGATCGGGTTCTACGCGCTCGTCCTCGTCGTTCCGGCGACCCTCGAGACCGCGCAGTTCGTCTTCGCGTATCTGGCGGTGATCAACGTCGTCCTCGCGGCGTTCAACATGCTGCCGGGGTTTCCGATGGACGGCGGACGGGTCCTCCGGGCGATCCTGGGACGGAATCGCCCGTTCGCCGTCGCGACGGCACAGGCCGCACAGGTCGGAAAGACGTTCGCCCTCCTGCTGGGGCTGTTCGGCCTGCTCGCGTTCAACATCTTCCTGATCGCGATCGCCTTCTTCATCTACATCGCGGCGACCGGAGAGGCCCGTCAGACCGCGATTCAGGCCGCCATCGAGGGGATCACTGTCGCGGACGTGATGACACCGGTCGACGAGCTCGACACCGTCTCCCCGGAGACGACGATCGCCGAACTGCTCGACGCGATGATGGAGCACCGTCACACGGGGTTTCCGGTCGTCGAGAACGACTCGATCGCCGGCGTCGTCACCCTCGAGGACGTCCGGGCGGTCCCGCCGAGCGAGCGCGACTCGCGGACGGTTCGAGCGGTGATGGCGACCGACCTCGAGACGCTCTCGCCGACCGAGGAGGCCTGGGAGGCGCTCGTCTCGCTGCAGCGAAACGACATCGGCCGTCTCGTCGTTCTCGACGACCGCGAGCGACTCGCGGGGCTGGTTACGCGAACCGACCTGATCACGGCGCTCAACGTCGGCGCGGTTCGCTCGGCTGGAGGGACGGTTGATCGGCCGTCGGCGGAACGTCCGGACGACGCGCCACAGCCGATCGAAAAACCCCGTTGGTAAGGGGTGCCGATTCATACCCTGTCCGCGCGTAGGATCGACTATGTCCCTCGATCGGATTGGGTACGTGTACACGTTCGGGATGGACGAGGCCGAACTCCTCGAGGCCCTCGAGACAACCGACACCGGCGTGCTCGCGCTGGCGAGCCAGGGATCGGCCTACGCGATCCCAGTCGGCTGTTACTACGACGACGGGGCGCTGTACGTCCGACTCACCGACGACGGCGCGAGTACGAAGCTGTCCTATCTCGAGGCGACGACCGAGGCCTGCCTCCTGCTGTACGCCGTCGAACCGCCCGACGGCTCCTGGAGCATCGTCGCACTCGGGCCGATACGGGAGCTGACCGACCGGGAGAGCGAGGCGTTCGACGAGGCGACGATGATCGAGCGGTTCGGAAAGCCACGGATCTTCGACGAGGATCTGGACGCCCTCGAGTGGTCGGTGTACGAACTCGAAATCGCGGAGCTCACCGGTCGCAAGACGGGCGGACGGACCCTTTCGTAGTTCGGTCCCGTCGGGAAACGCGCTGCTCGGCGACGACTCGCACGCGACAGGACCGGTGACTACCGATCGCTCGCGACTATCATCGCCGTCGTGAACGGAGTTTACTACACCCTTCGGTGTAGCGACGATCCGATGACTGAGACCGCACGGAGGGACCTGTTACGACTCGCGGGCGCGTCGACCGTCGCGTTCCTCGCGGGCTGTGGAAACGACGGCGAGGAGGAGCCGACCGATGATGAGAACGCAGAACCGGAGGAGGAGACGGCCGACGAGGACTGGGGGGACGTCGACGAGTTCGCCTTCGAGGGACGGGTCGAGGCCTGGACCGGGCTCGAGCCGGAGTTCATCGGCGGCGAGGACAACCCGACGATCACCCTCGTCGAGGGCCAGGAGTACGACTTCAGGTGGGTCAACGCCGACGGGATCCTCCACAACCTGGAGATTCGAGACGAGGACGGCGAGATCGTCGACGACTACCAGAGCGACGACGTCGAAGAGGAGGGCGAGGAGACGACACTCGAGGGCGTCACTGCAACCGAGGAGATGACGACGTACATCTGTGCGTACCACGAATCGACGCAGGTCGGCGACATCGAGATCGAAACGGAGTAGCCGACGTCGCCTCGAGCCGATCGACGGCGGTCTCGAGGGGGACCGAAACTTGACTTCCCGTTCCCGCCCGATGAGAACCTATAGTGACTGTTATCACCTAGCATCCCGTTTCCCTAGACGAGGTGAGCACCGATGGCCGACTATTACGACGAACTCCTCGGCAGCATCGTCGTCTGTCTGGTGGGCGGCGTACTGGTCGGTCTGCTCACCCCGATCGCGTTCCATTTTGGAGTGTTGTTCGGGGCGCTGACCGCGATGGCGTTCGTCTGCGACGCGCTCTTCGTCCACCCGCCGCTTTCCGAGACCGATCCGCGCCGACGACCAGCCGATCAGCCGATCGGTAGCCAACGGGACGATACCGTTCGGTTACCGGTTCGAGCAATCGATCCGGATATCCGTCGCTAACCGCGGCGACTAACCGGAATCCGATAGGCGATCCTTACACACATATGTATGTAACATATCCCATACTGAATTGACCGATTACCGACTGGTTGCGTCGGATTTCGTCGTACGTTCACCCTCACCGTTCGCGGTCCTCGATCTTTCGTTCCGTCTGCCGCCTGAGGCGCTCGAGCCCGTCGCTGATCCGGACCTCGTAGGCGTCGGGCTCGGAGACCCGACGGTGGCGCTCGGGGAGACGCTCGAGTTGACTCCGGGTTCGCTCGCGGACGTCGGAGAGGGTGGGCAGGTTGGCGACGAGCGAGCCGTCCTCGACGACCGTCTCGAGCAGCGGCCGACCGTCGATCGACTCCCCGCGTGTCGCGAGGACGTCCCGAACGAACGAGCCGTCTCGTTCGACGCGATAGGTCTGCTTCTGTCCCGGGTAGGTCACCTTCCCCGGCGAGAGCTTCATGCTCGGCTCGAGTTCGCCGTCCCGTTCGACCGCGGTGAGCTTGTAGACGACGCCGCTGCTGGGGGCGTCCCCGCTCGTCGTCAGCGCCGTCCCGGGACCGAACGCGGTCGCGACGCCGCCCGCGTCGAAAAACTCCCGGAGAAAGAACTCGTCGACGCTCGAGGAAACGACGATGCCGGCGTCGCCGACGACGTCGTCGACCGCCTTCGAGAGCGCGATCAGATTTCCCGAGTCGAGGCGGACGCCGCCCAGCCGGACGCCGCGCTCGTCGGCGACGGCGACCGCGCGTTCGGCTCCCCGGACCGTGTCGTAGGTGTCGACGAGGTAGATCGCGTCGTCGCCGTAGCTGTCGGCGAACGCCTCGAACGACGCCCGTTCGGTCTCGAAACTCTGGACCCACGAGTGGGCCATCGTTCCGTAGGTCGGCACCCCGAACCGTTCGCCGGCCAGCAGGTTCGAACTGCCGTCGAACCCGCCGACGTAGGCGGCCCTGGCGGCCTTGAGCCCCGCGTCGACGCCGTGGGCCCGCCGGGAGCCGAAGTCGACCAGCGTCTGGCCGTTGCCGTGGCGGGCGACGACGTCGGCCATCCGCGCGGCCTTCGTCGCCACGAGCGTCTGGTAGCCGACCTGATTGAGCACCAGCGTCTCGAGCAGTTGGGCCTCGAGGATCGGCGCCGTCACCTCGAGGAGGGATTCGTTCGGGAAGACGAGCGTCCCCTCCGGAACCGCGCGGAGCTCGCCGCTGAACGAGAACGACTCCAGTTCGGCGAGGAACGCGTCGTCGAACCCCTGATCGGCGAGAAACGCCAGCGCGTCGGCGTCGAACTCGAGCGACTCGAGGGCCGCCAGCACCTGCTCGAGTCCCGCGGCGACGGCGTAGCCGCGATCCGGCGGCAGCGATCGGAAGTACACCGAGAACGTCGCGAGCCGGTCGTGGTTCGCATCGTGGTACCCCTGCATCATGGTCAGCTCGTACCGATCGGTAAACAGCGCGAGGTCTCGAGAGCCGACGTGGCCGAACCTGGGAGCGGTCATGACTGCGGGTACTGACGCGGCCGCGAAGCAAATAGTCCGGGGCGGAACGCCCGTCGCTCGCTCGGCAACCTTTCTTGTGGGTCGATCGCGTACCCTGCGACGATCCAGATGTACTCGACAATACTCCTCCCGATCGACGACGGTGGCGACGCCGACGGTGTAATCGACCGCACGCTCGAGTTCGCTCGACGGTTCGACGCGACGGTCCACGTCCTCTCGGTCGTCGAAACCGGCGCCGAACCCGTGGGCCTCGACCAGCAAGCGCGCGACGAACTCCGGGGGCGGGCCGAGAAGCGCGGGCGGCAGGCAACCGCGCGCGTTCAGGAACGCGCGGCGGAGCTCGACGTCGAGACGACGCGGGCCGTCCGGGAGGGAACTCCCCACGAACTCGTCCTCGAGTACGCCGAGAACGAGGGGGTCGACCTGATCGTGATGGGAACCCGCACTCGAGACGGTCCGTCCGTCGGGCTCGGGAGCACGACCGAGCGCGTGGTCGCCCGGGCCGATCGTCCCGTGATCGCGGTTCGACTCGAGAACGACACACCGGGCGTCGACGAGATCTCGTACGACCGGGTCGTGATCCCCACCGACGGCAGCGACGCCGCCGAACGCGCCGCCGAGCGCGGCCTCGAGTTCGCCGAGGCCTGTGGCGCGTCCGTGTACGTTCCCTACGTGGTCGACACGACGAGCTACGACCTCGAGGAGACCTCCCGGAGTATGGTCGGCCTGCTGAAACAGGGCGGGCAAAACGCCGTCGAGGGGGTCGCCGAGGACGCCCGCGAGCGCGGCCTGTCGGTGAAGACCGACGTCCTCCGAGGGGTTCCCGACGAGGAACTCCTCGAGTACGCCGACGGGCTCGAGGGCGATCTGATCGCGATGGGAACGCGGGGACGAGGCGGAGCCACGGGCGACCTGCTGGGAAGCACCACCGATCGCGTCCTGCGACGTGCGCACTGTCCGGTGTTGACCGTGCGTTGACGCGGTGGGTGTTTCAAGACGCTGGTCGTGGTACCGCGACCCATGTACGACGACGTCCTCATCGCGACCGACGGGAGCGACGTGGCGGCGACGGCAGGAACGGTCGGTATCTCGCTCGCCCGCGCGCTCGAGGCGTCGGTCCACGTGCTGGCGGTGGCCGAACGGAAACGCGGCGGCACGGCCGAGCGCGACCATCGCGAAGCGGATGTAGAGGCGCTCGCGGGCAAAGCGCGCGGGGCCGGCTGCGAGGCCGAGCCCGTCGTCCGGACCGGCCGTCCGGCGAGCGAGATCTCGACGTACGCCGACGAGATCGACGCGGATCTGGTCGTCGTCGGGACTCACGGACGGACGGGCGTCCGTCAGGTAGTTCTCGGAAGCGTCGCACTCGAGGTGATCCGCGAGGTCCAACGGCCCGTCCTCTCGGTCGGGCCGACGGCGTCGTGGAACGGGAGCTCGGAGTCGATCGAGGACGTGCTGCTTGCGACCGATGGCTGGTCGGGGTCGACGGCTGCAACCGAACACGCCCTAGCGCTGGCCGAGGCCTGCGACGCCAGGCTCCACGCGCTGTACGCTGTCGACCTCGATGCAGAGGTGCCGGAGCTCCGTCAGGGGTTCGAGGAACACGGTGAGAAGACGACGGCAGCCGTCGCGGAACGAGCCACAGAACGCGGCGTCGAGGCGACCCGAACGGTCGCCCAGGGACCTGCCCACGAGGTCGTCCTCGAGCACACGGGCACCGACAGCGTCGACCTGCTCGTGATGGGAACCGAGAGCAAATCGAACCTCGAGCGACTGGTCGTCGGCAGCGTCTCCCAGCGCGTGGTTCCGTCCGCGGACGTGCCGGTGTTGACCGTGCGAACGGTCGACGATCAGGACTCCTCGTAGAACGACTCGTGGGGATCGATCCCCGCGACCGTCGGCGGCGAGGGGTGACGAACGACGAACACGTCGTAGGCGTCCTCGGCCGCGAGGTGGACGCCGACGCTCGTCAGCGGCGTCACGACGCGGCCGACGTTGTCGCTGCCGAGGAAGACGACGCTCGGGTCGTGCTCGAGGACCAGCCGCTCGATGTAGGTGGCCAGTCGATCCTCGGGCGGGAACTCCCGAATTCGCTCGGCGTCGAACGATGCCTCCGGGGCCAGCTCGCGGACGTGGTCTCGCAGGGTTGCGACGATCCGCTCAGGATCGAACGGCTCCTCGTCGGCGATCCACCCCTTCTCCCTGGCGTAGCGGTTGCGCTCGGGGACGACGCTGACCGCGACGACGTCCTCCTCCAGGGCACGTCCGTACTCGAGTGCACGGACGAGCGCGGCCGCCGCGAGCTCGGAACCGTCGAACGGGACGACGAACGTCATACCCGTCACACCACCGCACGGGTATTAATGCTCGAGGGCGCGTTCTCGTTGCCAATACAGTCACCATTTCCGGAGCGAGGTGTTTTGCGGCCTCGAGCCGTTCGTCGGAGTATGCGCGACTCACGCTGGCACCAGCTGAGCGGGTCGGAACTCGAGGCGTTCCTCGGGCGGGGCGGAACGGGCGTCATCTCCTTCGCTACCGGCACCGACACCGGCACCGCACCGCCGTCGATACCCGTCTCCTACGGGTACAACGCGGACGTCGAGGCGTTCTACTTCCGGCTCTCGCTGCCGCCGGAGAGTCGGAAAGCGGAGCTCGTCGACTGCCCGGTGTCGTTCGTCACCTACGGGGAAACCGACGACGGCTGGAAAAGCGCCGTCGCGACGGGCCGGCTCGAGCCAGTCGAGGAGGCGTCGTACGACTCGCCGACCGTCCAGGGGATGTGGGGGATCAAGATTCCCGAGGTCGACGTGTTCGAGCAACCCCGCGAGGAGCTGACGTTCCGGGACTTCCAGCTCGCACCCGAGACGCTGTCGGGGCGCACGGAGGTCCCGTCGGAGCCGTAACTGTCCGGGCTGGAACGAACCGAAGCGAACCGCTCGCCGTTACTTTTCGGGACGGACGATCGTTACCGAGACGGGCGCCCGCCTCGAGACGGTTTCGGCGACGCTCCCGAGCAGCACACGGCCGATCCCGGAACGACCCTGGCTCCCGATGACGACGTGATCGGCGTCGAGGTCGTCGACGGCGCCGACGATCGCCCGTGCAGGTGAGCCGCGGGCGAGTTCCGTCCTGACGGGGACGTCGAACTCGGCCGCGAACTCGGCGTACTCCTCGAGTAACGCCTCGGCCTCGCGTTCGCGATCGTCCATGTACTCGCGGTTCCAGACCGCCTCCTCGGTCGTCGAGGCGGCGCGGAAGGGATCGAGTACGTGCAAAACGACGATCTCGTTCGTCTCGAACGCGGTCGCCGCAACCTGTAGCGCGCGCCGGGAGTGTTCGGAGCCGTCCACTGGAACAAGGATCCTGTCGAACATCGTCGCATCTACACCGAAAAGACATATAATGGTAATTCGTCAGCGGAAGAGAATCTCGACATCGAACACGTAGGGACAGGCGAACGAAGCGCTTTCCGGCCCCGACTCGGGGAACCGTCGTCGGACGTTTCGCGTCGCCGAGAACGATCACGGAACGCTTTATATCCGGATCGCATTGCCCCCCGCATGGTACGACACATCCTGGTCCCGCTGGACGGATCGGAGCCCTCGTGGGCCGCCCTCGAGCACGCCGCCGAGAACTACGAAGGGGGTCGGATCACCGCCCTGCACGTCGTCGATCCCTCGGCGGGATCGTACGCGGGCGCCGAGGGCGGCTACTACGATCCAGTGGCGTTCGACCGCGCACGCGAACGCGGCGAGGAGATCTGCGAGGAGGCCCGCGAGCGGCTCCGCGAAGCGGGCGTTCTGGAGACGACCGAGCTCGAGACCGCCGTCGAGACCGGCGGCGCCTCCCGGACGATCCTCGAGTACACGGAGGCCGAGGACGTCGACCACGTCGTCATCGGCAGCCACGGTCGCTCGGGCATCTCGCGGATCCTCATCGGCAGCGTCGCCGAGACAGTGACACGTCGGGCACCCGTCCCCGTAACGATCGTTCGGTGAGTCACTCGTGACGATGCCTGACCACACCACGGACGTCGGCGGAACCCTGCTCGTCCCGGTCGCGAACGCCGAAGCTGCGGACCGCCAGCTCGACACCGCGATCGACATCGCTACCGACCACTCCGCTCGCATCCTGCTAGTGTACGTCCTCGAGGTCCCCCCGCAGCTGTCGCTACAGGACGGACGCCGATACCTCCTCGAGGACGAGACCGAAGCGATGCTCGAGGAGGCCGCGGCGTCCGTTGCCTCTCGGGGCATCCCCGTCGACAGGCGCATCCGGATGGCCCGCGGCGTGGCTACGGGGATCGTCGGCGCGGCCGACGAGCACGACGTCGACGCGGTCCTGCTGGGGTGGCGCGGTCGACCGCCCCGACAGGACGTCATTCTAGGTTCTCACCTCGACAGGGTCCTCCGGGACGCCGGCTGCGACGTCCTCGTCAAGCGGATCAAGACGCCGACCGACGACGTCGAGTCGGTGCTCGTCCCGATCGTCGGCGGCCCCCATGACGAGTTCGCAGCCGAGGCTGCCGCCTCGGTCGCCCGCGCGAACGACGCCGACGCGACGCTGTTACACGTTCTCGAGTCGGACGAACCCGAACTCACTCGGGAGGCCGCTCGAGCCGTCCTCGCCGAGACTGCGGGGGTCTTCGAGGGCGTGTCGTCGGTCGAACGCGAACTGCTCGAGGCCGACGACGTCGCGGGGACGATCACCGACCGAACGACCGAACACGATCTCACCGTGCTCGGCGTCTCCCGGGGCGGGCTCGTCCAGCGCAAACTCCTGGGAACGATCTCCGAGGCGGTCGGTCGCCACGCGGCCGGGACGGTCGTGCTCGCGAAACGCCACGATCCCGTCCCCTCCCGGCTGCGCCGGCTCGGGTCGCGTCTCGGACGCTGATCGACGATCGGCGACTCGTTCCGTGGTCGGGTTTGGGATCCTGAGGACAGGAGATACAATTATACGGATCGTCGGAATACCTCCGATATGAGCGATCGTATTCTCGTCCCGTACGACGGCTCCGAGCCCGCGGACTACGCTCTCGAGTTCGCCTTCGAGACGTTCGCCGACGCCGACGTCACCGCGCTCCACGTCATCCAGATCCCGGAGGGGTACTGGGGCGCCTTCGAGGGTCCCGACATCAGTCCGCCCGTCACCGAGAAGGCCCGCGAGTACGCCGAGGAGCTCCTTGAGCCCGCACGGGAACTCGCGGCCGACCGCGATCGGGATCTCGAGACCGAGATTCTCTCCGGAAAGCCCGACGATCAAATCGTCGCCTACGCGGAGGAGGAGGGGTACGACGCCATCGTCGTGGGCAGTCACGGCCGCGAGGGGATCTCGAGAGTGCTGCTCGGCAGCGTTGCAGAGAACGTCGTCCGTCGGTCACCGACCCCCGTCGTCGTCGCTCGCGACCCCGACGTCAAGTGAGCGCTACAGCGTCTCGAGCAGTTTGTCGATCTCGTCTCGCGTGTTGAACGCGTGAACCGAGATCCGAATCGCGTCGGGGTACGGCAGCGAGCGGACGACGATATCCTCGCTGGCGAGCCGTTCGACGGTCGCCTCGGGGTCGTCGACGTCGACGGTGACTAGTCCCGACTCGAACGATCGCGGGCTCAGCAGGCGCTCGTCGGAGAGCCCGTCCTTGAGGCGATCGGTCAGCGTCTCGATGCGCGACTCGATGGCGTCGGCGCCGAGTTCCTGATGGAGGTCGATGGCCTGCCGGAGTCCGGCGTCGGTCGCGGGACTCGTCGTCCCGACCTCGAATCGGCCAGCGCCGGGCGCGTACTCGTAGTCGGGTGCGTTCGGGTCGACGACGCTGCGGTAGCCGATCGCGCTCGGCGCGTAGTCGGCTTCGACGCCCTCCCGAACGTAGAGGAAGCCGGCGCCGAAGGGACCCAGCAGCCACTTGTGGCCCGCACCGACGACGAAGTCGGCGCCCCACTCGCTGACGTCGACGGGGGTCTGGCCGGGCGACTGGACGGCGTCGAGCAACACCGCGGCACCGGCGTCGTGGGCGATGTCGACCAGTTCGCGGACCGGGAGCCGGGTGCCGTGGGTCCAGGTGATCGAGCTGAACTCGAACAGCGTCGCGCCCTCGAGGGCGGTCTTGACGTCGTCGAGGTCGACCCGTCCGTTCTCGGTCTCGAGGACGTGCACCTCGACGCCGTACTCGCGCTCGAGGCGGCGCCAGGGGAGGATTCCCGCGGCGTGCTCGAGGTCCGTGCGGACGACGACGTCGTCGGCGTCCCAGTCGAGGGCGCCGGCGACGCGGTTGATCCCATCCGTTGTGCTCTGAGTGAGCGCGACCTCGGCCTCGCTCGCCCCCAGCAGGTCGGCGACCGCGGGCTTTGTCTCGTCGTGGCTCTCGCCCGCGGCGACGTACATCCCCTCCTCGACGGGCGCCTCGTACTCGTGAGACTGGAGTGCCGACTCGGCGGCCTCGACGACCCGCCGCGGGCTGGGGCCGCCCGCGCCCGTGTTGAAGTAGCTGGCGCGCTCGAGGGCCGGAATTTCGTCCCTGAGCCGTTCGTAATCCATATGCCGAATCGTCGGGTCGACGGCTCCTAAGCGTTCGGCTCGGCGGCCGAGCGAGAGAGATGAGGGGGTCTCGCGGCTCGCCCTCGAGTGACCGTGGATAGCGGTAGCCGGTAGTGCGATTTCGTTGTTCAGCTCGGGCCGTAATCCGAATCGCCGGTCCGTCAGGTAGCGAGTGCGAACGGAGCGCTGGTACATCGATTAGCTACCGATGGTGTTGAGACAGTCCCGCTGCAGAGACAGCGCTCACTCATCAGTTTAGCAATACAGAGTACGGTGCGCAAAAGTACAATCCTGCACCCGCCGGTAGCTCACTTCAGTCACAGCCAGTCGTCGGGAAGTTCGTTAGCATGGTTCTCCATCAGCTCCAGCAGCGGCCGGATCTCGTCGAATCGAGGGCCCGTTCGAATCGTATTGGTATCTCGGTCCCATTCGATCAATTCTGCCTTCTCCAGCTTTGGAAGGTGCGTGTGTGTCATGTGGATCCTGAGCGTCTCTAGATCCTCGTCTGTGAAGGTGAGGGCCGCAGGGATCTGTGGGTCGTCGTCTTGTGGATTGTGCTCTAGCAACGCGACGAGCAGACGCCGACGATACCTGTTCGACAGAATGTCCAGGGTTGCATCCAGCGATACCGAGTGCTTCGGGCCGTCGGCAGTCATGGTCCGGTATCCTCGTCGTTTCGTTCCGCACTTTTTACGACGCCGTCGGTCGCGGGTAGTGCCTGCTCTTCGGCGATGCGTGTCGCGAGCCGTTCGACCGGGAGCTCCTCGTCTTGCTGGAGGAGGTGAGACAGGATGCGACGGTTGGTCCGGTGACGCAACACACTGAGCGCTTCGGGGAGATTGGTTGGCTCGGGCGCGCCAGGAGACGAGACCGCCGATTCGTATTCGTCCGAACCGTCCTCTTCGCTGTTCCACGCGTTCGTACCTTCCGTCGGGCGGATAGCGACGAAAAGTCGGCTGCGGAATATTGCGACGTTCCCGATGTGGCGTCGAATCATTTCGATACTCGCGGAGAACGATCGCTCGTTCTCTTCCGCCGTCGCGTCCATCAACCTCGAGTTCGCCGTCTACCGACGGGTGAGACGAAATTACAGGTGATCGGGATAGTATGACTCAATCGAAATACTGAGACGCGTGGTAGTCGAAACGCGCCGACGCGACTCAGACGCTATCGAACACCGCTTCGAAGACGCGACGTTCTGCAGCCCTGAGATGATGGTTGAACGTCGACTGGGAGAGGTCCAGCGCCTCGGAGAGGTCTTGGCCCGTCTGCACGCGGGGTGACTCGAAGTATCCGCTCCGGTAGGCCAGTTGAAGGGTTTCCCGCTGACGAGGCGTCAGGCGGTCCTCGAACGCCGTCTGGAGCTGCTGTGCTATGTCGGGCGACGGTTGCCGTGATCGACGAGCGAGGAGATCGAGGTCGGGAAGATCCTGCTTAAATTCCTCGATGAACCCGCGGACGTCCGTCGATCCCGGCGCCGCTACGACGGCGGTCGCCGTTCCCGCATCCATGGTCAGCGACCTGATCGACGCGCCCGCTTCGAGGAATCCTGCGGCGAGCGATTCGTCGGTTACCTGTGCCTTGAATCGATGCCCCTCATCGCGTTCGACCAGCGGTATCAGTTCCTCGAATGCGAGTGACCGCTCGGCGGCGGCGGCCACCTCGTCGGGGTCGACGTCTTGCGCGGTGAAGAAGATGGTCGTCTCACCGTCTGCGCCCGGCACCAGGCCCTCGAACTCGAGCACGCAGTCCAGCGCCTGTGCGAGGCGAACGAGTGGGGTGTCAGCCGTCGTGGTCTGGAGGGTGAGTTCGACGACGCTCTCCGTCCGGGACGTCCGTCTGGTCTCGACGGCGTGTATCGCGTGGCCGACCGTTCGTCCGAGTTCCGAGAGGACGTCGAGGTCACGCTCGTCGGGTTGTGGCTGTCCTCCGTAGACGACGACAACCCCGTAGACGGAGTCGTCGTATGCGAGCGGGATGGCGAGACACGAGCGCGCCCCGAGGCCGAGCGCGGCCTCGCGCCACGGGGCCGCCCGCGCGTCCGTAGCGATGTCGGCGACGACCTGCATCTCGCCGCTCCGCACCGCGGCGGCGAACGGGCTCGTCTGCGAAGGTGACCCGTTGGGTGCGACGGTGAGGTCTTCTACCGAGACGCTGTCGACACCCGCCCACGCTCGCGGGAGTACGTCGTCGGCATCCGCATCGTACTCGCCGAGCCACGCAAACTCGTAGAGCGCCGAGTCGGCGAGGCGCCCACAGACCATCTCGTCGATCCTCTCGACGGTCTCGGCGTCGACGAGTCCCTGGTCGGTCCGCCGGATGAGGATATTCAGCCGGTCGAGACGGGTCAGTTCTTCGTTGCGCTGTTCCAGTGCTCGCTCACTCTCGGCGCGGTCCCACGCGGTCTCGACGGTCGAGGCGACCATCTCGAGGAGATCGAGGCGCCACTCGTCGAACGCCTCTGCGTGACCGGAGCCAACGAAGACGACGCCGTGGCGACCCAGCGGAACGAACGCTCGACTCCCCAGTCGGGACGGCCACGATCCGTCGTCGGCGATGTCGATCGCGACGTCGACGTCGATTTCGTCGCCGATGAACGTCTCCCAGACGCGCTCGTGGGATACTTCCGAGGGACCAATCCCATCGAGGTCCGTCTCGGATTCTGCGTGTTCGGACACCACGTCGAGCGTGCCAGTCTGCTCGTCGTACTGCCAGAGCGCCGCGTACTCGACGTCGAGGACGTCGACGGTGAGTTCGGCCATGCGGTCGATGATCGCCTCCGGGTCGGCATCTATCAGCTTGCGGCCCACGTCGTTGAGTCGCTCGAGCGACTCGTTGGACGTTTTCAGCGCCTGTTCGGCGCGGGCGCGCTCCACCGCCGTCCAGGTGCGGTCTGCTGTTTCTTCGACCAGCGAGAGTTCGAACTCCGTCCAGTCGTGCGGGTCGCTGTACACCGCGTACAACGCCAAGTCGACGTTCTCCCCCCGAATCGGCGCACCGATCCAGGCACCGAAATCGAGCTCGAGGAGCGCCTGCCGTTCCGCCTCGTGGAGCGACGAATCGTTCGCAACGTCGTCGTAGACGGGCGTTTCAGTCTGGATCTGCTGGACCGCGTCCGGGAAGGACGAAAACGGATACAGTCCACTCACCGGCTCGAGGCCGTCGCTGTGATACTCCGGCCCGACCAGTGCCTCTTCCGCCTCGGAATCGAACCGCACGAGATAGGCTCTGTCGAGCCCCATCTCCTCGGCGAGCAGCTCCGTACACACCTCTCCGACCGCCTCTTCGTCTGTGAGGGTGCGTATCTCGTCGTTGAGGTCGAGCATGAACTGATCGCGTCGCTCTCGTTGCTTGCGCTCGGTGACGTCATCGAATACAAGTGCTACACGGTCGTGGTGAGTATCGATCTGCGAGACGAAAACGTTGTACCATCGCTGCGTCGGCTCGTGATAGCGCTCGAAACGAGTTGCGACGCCAGTCCGAGCCACCTCTCCGTATTTCTCGAACCAGTTCCGGTCGGTTTCGAGGCCCAGATCGGCGTGAGTCTTTCCGACCGCATCGTCCAGACCGGTCTGGCGCTCGAAAGCGTCATTGTGCTCGAGATACCGCATATCGACCGGACGATCGTTTTCGTCGCGAACTATCTCCACGACGCAAAAGCCCTCGTCGATCGATTCGAACAGGGTGCGGTACTTTTCCTCGCTCTCGCGCAGCGCTTGTTCGGCCTGTGCCCGCTGGACTGCGTTCCAGGTACGATCCGCCGTTTCTTCGAGCAACGCGATATCTTCCTCCGTCCACTTCCGGGGCACAGAACTGGTCACCGCCATGACCACCATCGGCTCGTTGTTCTTGACCAGCGGCGTCGACAGCGTGGCGCGAACCTCGCGTTGGTGCATGCCGGCGCGTTCACTCTCGCTCAACGCGGGATCGCGTTCCGCGTCGTTTACCGCGAGCGAGCGACGGTCGAGCCACGCCTCTGCGTGAGCCGGAAAGTCGTCGAAGTCGAATTCCCCCACGAGACTTGGGAGCTCGTTGACGTCTTGTCCGCCCCGATAGTAGTCTCGCGTGATATCGATGAGCTCTCGGTCGAGATCGAGTTTGCCGTACTGCGCCCGTTTGACGTCGAGGTGTTCGCCTAGAACGCGACACGCCTCCTCCTGAATTGCAGCCGGATCGGTGAGCGGGCGGAGCGCGTCGTTCAGTTCGAGCAGATAGGCCTGACGCTCCTCGGCCTGCTTGTGTTCGGTGATCTCCATCGTTACCCCGACATGACCCTGATAGCCACCGTCGGTACCGAAGAGCGGTTGGGCGTGGTTGTCGAACCAGCGCCACTCGCCGTCATGGCGTCGGAGGCGGTTTTGGTTGGACCACGCCCGCTGCTCGGCAACTGCCGCCTGATAGTCGGCCACATACGCGTCCCGTTCGTCCGGGTGCACGAGCGTGTGCCACCCCTCGCCGCGAATCGCTTCCTCGCTCATGCCGGTGAAATCCAGAAACTCTTGATTAACGAATTGATTTTCGCCGTGCTCGTCATTTTGCCAGATCAGTGCCGGCGCGGTCTCGGCCAGGGTGCGAAACTTTTTCTCGCTCTCGCGGATTTTCTCCTCGGTCCTGGCCCGTTCGACGGCCTGCCATGTCCTCTCGGCGGCGTCCTCCAGTAATATCCGCTCGCTGTCGGTCCATTGGCGTGGCGTAGCCGTGGTGCCCGTGAGCGCCCAGATGACGTCGCGTTCTCCCTCCCGTAGCGGAACGGACAGCAGGGCGACGATGTTCAGCCCGGCCAGCAACTCGTTCTCCGAATCCGAAAAGCGCGGGTCGTCAGCCACGTTCGCGATCTGAATCGTCTGCGTAGCGAGCTGTCGCATCACCTCCGGGTAGTTCGAAAGTTGGAATATACCGGACATCGGCTGCAGGTCCGAGCGAATCTGCTCCGGGCCGACTCGAGCAACTCCCTCCTCCTCGGATACCTTGCTGATGTAACAGCGGTCAAGATCCAGCTGCTCGGCGATCATCTCGACGGCCTGGTCTTTGATCGACTCGGCATCGGGTTGCGCCCGCAGCGCATCGCTGAACTGGAGCAGGAAATCTTGCCGTTCCTCGCGCTGCTTCTGCTCGGTGATGTCGGAGAAAAGAACTGCCACCGTCCGTTCTTCTGGCTCTCCGATGCGGAACGCGAAGACGTCGAACCATCGGCCGTCCAGGTACCTGGCCTGGTCCGTGAATCGCTCGGGTTCGCCCGTCTGCGCGATACGTCCGTACTTTTCGAACCGTTGTTCGTCGTGTTCGTCGTAGTCGGGCTCGAGGTCCCGCATTCGTTCGCCCTCCACATCGACGTAGCCGGTTATCTCCTCGAACGCCGAATTCGTCTCGAGGAATTGGAAATCGACAGCCTCGTCGTCTTCGTCGAAGATGACGTTCATGGTCATGAACCCCTCGTCGATCGACTCGAACAGCATCCGGTGCTTCTCCTCGCTCTCGCGCAACGCTTGTTCCGCCTGTGCCCGCTGGACTGCGTTCCAGGTGCGGTCTGCCGTCTCTTCGACCATCTCGATCTCGGCGTCGGTCCACTCACGAGGCGTCGATCCGTTGACGACAACGTATGCTGTGCATTGACCCCCTTTGAGTATCGGCGCGATCAGCAACGATCGAATGTCGTATTTCAGATATGAGGTGCGTTGTTCCTCGGTGAACTGTGAATCGGTCCGCAGGTCGTCTACCACCACTGACTCACCTGCTTGGAGCGACTCGAGGAGGTGCTGGCCGAAGTCGTCGAGGTGGTGCTCACCGAGAGCGGCCGGAGTGTCGCCGTGGAGGTATTCGCTGTGAACGATCACCCGGCCATCCTCGGAGAGAACTTCGCAATAGTTTGCTCGCGCGACGTTCAATTGCTCGCCAAGAACGCGGGCTGCCTCCTGCTGAACCGCGACGGGATCGGTGAGTGAGCGAATCGCGTCGGCAAGGTCGATGCGGAAGGCATCCAGTTCGGCTTGTTGCTGGAGTTTTCGCTCAGCCTCTTTACGCTTGGTGATGTCTGTGGCCGTCCCGAACCACTCGGTGATCTCGCCGTCGTCGGAACGCACCGGCACCGCCCGTGAGTGGATCCAGCCACGGCTTCCGTCCACTCGTCGGACCTGGTGTTCGAGGTCGAACTGGCTCTCCGTTTCGATGGCCTCCTCGACGGCCGCCATCACTCGTTCTTTCTCCTCCGGTGGGGTGTACTCCTCCAGCCATCGCTCCCGCGGCTCATCCGTATCGACGATGAAACCCTTGCCATCCAGGTGGTACAGTTCCGACCAGTCTGGACTCTGGCGGTAGACGACCTCCGAGGTCGCAGTCACGAACGAATCCAGTCGCTCCTGGCTCTCGCGAAGCGCGTCTACAGTCTGCTGGCGCTCGATGAGATCGGCAGCCTGCCGTGCCAGGATATCCAGATGCGCCAATTCACGCTCGGACGGCTCGGTTGGCGTCTCCCAGTGCGTCGAGAACATCCCGAGCACCTCCCCGCTCCGTGAGACGAGCGGCGTCGTCTGCATCGACCGAATCCCGGTCTGGCGGTAGTTCTCCAGCTCCTCCGCCTCCGCGATGTCGTTGTCCGTCTCGACGTCAGACAGGATGACGCGCTCGCCGGTCCGGAACGCCTCACCACACGTGGTTCCGTGCTCGGGGGTGACCCTGTTCCACGCCGATTCTGCCTCCTCGGAGAATCCGCGGTTCGCGACGAGCTCGAGATCGTTCCGGTCGGGGTCGTAGAGTTGCACGCTTGCGAAGTCGGCGTCCACGAGTTCGAGCGCGGAGTCGAGCACGCGTTCGGACAGCGCCGCGACGTCGTCCTCGCCGATCAGTTCGGTGCTGAACTCTCCTAGCCTGCGCGTCGCCTCCAGTTCGGCTGCGAGTTTGCTCTCGCTCTCACGCAGTGCGGTTTCCTGCCGCTTTCGCTCGGTGATATCGTCAAAGAGAATACCAACCTCGTTGCTGTCTCCGTCACCGACGGGGAACGCGAAGACGTCGAACCACTTCCCCCAGGCGTCGACGTGCTCTTCGAATCGCATCGACTCGCCGGTGCGGGCGACCTCTCCGTAGCGCTCGTACCAGTACCCCTCGAGCGCTGCCCCCATCTCGTTGATTGTCCGTCCCTCGGCGTCCGTCAGTCCTGTGAACGTCTCGTTGGCTTCGACGATACGATAGTCGACCGGGTCGTCCCCGTCGAAAATTACGTCGACGATACAGAACCCCTCGGTGATCGATTCGAAGAGCTGTCGGTAGCGCTGTCTGGTCTCTTGCTCGCGTTTCCGGAGTTTCCGCTCGGCCTGCAAGCGCTCGGTGACGTCGAACGAGATATTGAAGACCCCACCGACCGAGCCGTCTTCGCCGGGAATCGGGTTGAACGTCGAATCCCACCAGACGTCTTCTATCGTCCCATCGCGCTCTATCGGGAGGTACTGAGCTTCCCTTTGAACGGGTCCCTCGCCCGCCATCACCTGCTCGTGGAACGACCCGAATTCGTCCCAGGCTTCCGGAAACACGTCCCGGGCGGGTTGGCCGAGTGCATCGGGGTGTTTCTCGCCGATCCGCTCGACTGCCGCGTCGTTGTACAGTAACCGGAGGTCGTCTCCCCAGTAGATGCCGATCGCCTCGTTCGCACCGAGCATGATGTCGACGGCGACCCGTAGCTGCGGCGGCCAGTCGACTATCGGACCGACGGGCGTCTCGCCCCAGTCGAACTCCCGGATGCGTTCGGCCATCTCTCCCCTCGAATGGAAAAGCGACGACTGCTCGGCGTGCTGTGATCGTGGATTCGTGGTCGAGCCGCCGTTCTCGGTCACTCGGCGGTCGTCACGGACGGGTTTCCACCACACGCGGCTGTTGGCACCGACCTTCTTCGTCTCGATGGCACCCGCTTCGACGAGCGCGTCGAGTCGGTTGTAGACCGTTCGGTCGGAACAGTCGAACTCCGCGGCGATCTCCGGCGTCGTGAAGGGAGTCCCGGGCGGGCCGAGGTGGTCAAACATCCGCCGGACGGTGTCCGCGGATGGTGTGGACGGGGCCATAGAACTAGCTGGCTCCTGACAGGCAAAAGGATGCGGTCAACAGAAATACCGATACTGCGCTCTCGGCTACTGGGAGAGGGCAGCCCGCTACTCGTCGACTGGAGACTTGACGACCGTCACCGGCCGTTCGGACAGGTTTACGACCCGTTCGGCAACACTTCCGAGCAGCCGTCGGTACTCGCCCGAGCGGTTCTTCGAGCCGACCACCGTGAGGCCGATGTCGGCCTCGTCGCCGTATCGGAGGATCTCCTCGTGGGGGACGCCGTGACGGACGACCTCGGTCGTCTCGAGCCCGGCCGCTTCGGCTTCGTCGGCGATCGCCTCGACGGCGTCGGTGCCGGCCTGCTCGAGGGCGCTCTCTAAGCCCTCGAGTTCGTGGACGTACTCGTCGCCGGGGTAGGAGCTGTAGGCGTCGGTGTCGACGACGTAGAGGACGTGTAGCTCGGCGTCGTACCGTTCGGCCGCGTCGATCGCGTGATCGATCGCGTCCTCGATTCCGGCGCTCATGTCAGTCGGCAACAGGAGTCGATCGTACATACTCGAGGGGAGGCGGGCCGACACCATATTTCCGGCGACGAGTCCCAGTACGCTGGAAGGGACGAAAGCACGAATCCGCGCGGAAGGGGCGGCCGGGTTGCCAGGCCACTGATGTATTTGTAGCCGGACTTCGAAGCCGGCGTATGGACAGGGAGACGGTTGGCAGCGGGACCTCGCTCGAGCGATGATCGGCTACTACCTGCGGTACGCCCAGGTGTTGCTTCGATTCCTTCCCGTCGCGATCGCGCTGCTCAGGGACCAGCGGCGGTTTCTCCTGTTCGGTCCGCCCCGGCGGGTGTCGACGGCCGTCCACCGCGAACGGGCCGAACGGCTCACCGAAACGATGCTCGATCTCGGCCCCGCGTTCATCAAGGTCGGCCAGGTGCTGTCGACGCGTCCGGACGTCGTCCCCCCGACGTACGTCGAGGTCTTTTCGAGCTTGCAGGACGAGGTTCCCGAGAACACGGGCGGGGACCCGATGACCATCCTCGAGGCGGAGCTGGGCGACGACCTCGACCTCGAGACGGTCGAGCCCGTCGCGGGCGGCTCGCTCGCGTTCGTCTACACCGCCGTGTACGAGGGCGAGCGGATCGCGCTGAAGGTCCGCCGACCGGAGCTGGTCTCGATGATCGAGCGCGACCTGCGGGTCATCAGGGGGATCGTGCCGCTGCTCGCGATGTTCGCTGACGAGCGCCAGCGCTACTCGCTCGAGAACGTCGCCGACGACTTCGAGGCGATCATCCTCAAGGAGCTGGATTTCGAGCGCGAGGCCGCGATCATGGACGAGATCGGCGACAACCTCGCCGACGACGATCGGGTCGTCGTTCCCGACACGTACGACGAACTGTGTTCCGAGCGGCTGATTGCCATGGAGTACGTCGAGGGACGGAAGATCACCGACGAGGACGCCCTCGCTGCGGCCGACACCGATCCGACCGAGATGGCCACCCTGATCGCCCGGACCTACCTGAAGATGGGGCTGGTCGACGGCGTGTTCCACGCCGATCCGCACCCCGGAAACCTCGCGATAACCGGCGACGGGCGACTCGTCATCTACGACTACGGGATGAGCCAGCGGCTCACCCCCCAGGAGCAGGAGGACATCGCCAGCCTCTACCGCACGCTCGTCCGACGGGACGTCGACGGCCTGCTGAACACGCTCGTCGCACTCGAGGTGCTCGAGCCGACCGTCGACCGGGTCGCGGTTCGTCGCGTCCTCGAGCTGGTGATCGAGAACCTCGAGGGGCGCTCGGAGATCACCTGGCGGGCGATCATCACGGAGCTGCTGTCGATGCTGCAGGACTTTCCGTTCCGGATCCCGCCGAACGTGATGTTGCTCGTCAGGGTCGGCACCGTCGGCGAGGGGGTCTGTCGGAGCCTCGACCCCGAGTTCGACTTCCTCGGGGCGACGCGGTCGTTTCTCGTCGACCACGGGTTCATCGAGAGCGAACTCGAGGCGCTGCTCGCGGAGACTCGAACCGACCTGCGGGAGTCGGCGCCCGTCCTCGCGCGAGCGCCAGCCCGGTTCGATTCCGTCTTCGGACAGCTCGAGCGGGGCGAACTCGTCGTCAGGACCGACCCCGTCGATCCGCCCAGCGGGAGCGATCCCGCGGTCGGGTACGCCGTCCTCGCGGGCGCGCTGTTCGTCGCGACAGCAGTGTTGACGCTGCACGCCCAACCCTACGAGCTCCCGTCGCTGCTCGCCGCGGTCGCCGCGCTCGTCCAGTACGTTCGGGCACGGCGGTGAGCCCCGGGTCGACGGCTCGCTCGCGGCTCTCGGTGCTCGCCGAGGCCACCCGGACTTATCCAGTCCGCGGGAGAACGGACGGACATGTACGATCGGATTCTGGTTCCCACTGATGGCAGCGAGTACGCCGAGGACGCCGCCGAACGGGCGTTCGACCTCGCAGAGACGACCGACGCCGCAGTCCACGTCGTCTGTGTCGTCGAGCAGGGACCGCTGGGTTCCGTTCGGCTCCCCGGCGACGACGCCAGCGCCGCCGACGCGTTCGCCGAGCGAGCCGAGGAGTTCGTCGGTCGGCTCGCCGAGCGAGCCCGGGAGCGCAGCCTCGAGGTCGAGACCGAGATCCGCGAGGGCGTCCCGGTCCGGGAGCTTCTCGACTACGCCGACGAGGTCGACGCAGAGGTAGCCGTCATGGGCTCTCGGGGTCGGGGCGAGGTTAGCCGGATGATGCTCGGCAGCGTCACCGACGGGGTCGCCAGGGAAGGCGATATCGACGTGCTCGTCGTCGGTGAGAACGGAGACGCCGACTAATTATCCGTTCGCTCGCCGATCGCCCGCGAGCGACGGCCGATCCCCCAGCCGAACAGCGCGAGGCCGAGGAAGATCCCGATCGCCTGGAGGACGTACGCCTCCGGCAGCTGTTCGGGCGAGATCCCCCAGGCCTCGAGACCGAGGCTGAGCAGGAGCAAGACGAGCACGAGCGCGAGGCCGGCGTCGGCGCTGCGCATGCTCGGTAGCGCCTCCGGCGAGGAGAACCCGCGTCCGAGCGCGTAGAAGACGAGCGTGAACGGCACCCAGCCGACGACGACGTACAGTACTGCCTGCGAGCCGTCGCCGCCGAGGACGTCGCTCGGTACCAACACGCCGTAAACGAACGCGACCGCGAGCAGGCTTCCGGCGAGCAAGAGGAGGGCACTCGAGTCGCTCGATGAATCCATCACCGACTGTTCTGCCCCTGAACTGTTCAAACTACCGCTCAGTCTCCGCCGCAGGCTCGAGTGCGACCCGACTAGCCCTCGAGGTGTCCCCGAACTCGCTCGGCGGTGTCGCACAGTAGCGGGACGTCGTCGGTGAAGACCTCGACCGCGACGGTGTCGTCGAACCCCTCAAGTCGATCGGCGACGATCCCGTAGTCGATCTCGCCGGCCCCCAGCGGGAGGTGGGTGTCGCCCCGACTGCGGGCGTCGTGGACGTGCAGGTGGCTGACGAGGTCGCCGTACCCCGAGAGGAAGCGCTTGACTCCGTCGTTGCCGTCCTCCATGTAGGCGTGACCGACGTCGAAACAGACCGCGGTGTCGGTCTCGCGGGCCAGATCGCCGAGCACCGACAGCGGCAGGCCGCGCTTCTGGTGGCCGACGTTCTCGACGACGAGTTCGACGCCCGCGTCGGCGCCGGCGTCTGCGATGGCCGCAAGCTGCTCGGCGAACACCGGCCGGAGGTCCGTGTCGTGTGGGTTCCGGGCCGTCCCGTGGAGAACCGCCTTCTCGGCGCCGACGGATCCCGCCCACTCGAGTAACTCCCGCTGGTAGTCGAGGATCGCGTCGTTGATCCCGTTGACAGGCGTCACGACGACCTGTTTGAACGGCAGGTGGACACAGAGGTCGGCGTCTTCCCGCTCGAGAATCCCCTCGAGGCGGTCGGTGTCGATCGCGTTCGGATCCGCTCCTTCGCCGATCGACAGCTCGAGCAGGTCGAAGCCGTCGATCGTTCGGTCGGCGCGCTCGAGCGAGTCGCCGACGGTGAGGCCGAGCTCCATATCGGATCAGGGACCGCCGGCCCCATAGTTCCGCTGGCGCGGCGACCGTCTCCGACCGTCGTTTTATACCCGCGGACGTGGGAGACGGGCTCCAGCGGGCCCACGCCCGTCTTCACCACTACCATGTCATACGACGTCCTCGTCCCCGTCGACGGATCGGACCGGGGGTTCGCCGGTCTGGAGTACTGCCTCGCATCGTTTCCGGACGCGTCGCCGACCGCGCTGTTCGTCGCCGACCCCGCACACGATCACACGGCGACCGTCGGATCGTCCGAACCGACCGCCGAGCGCGCACAGGAGCGGGGAGAGCAGGTTCTTGAGCGCGCGACCGACCGTGCC
>NZ_AOIB01000038.1 GCF_000337675.1 Natronococcus amylolyticus DSM 10524
GGCAGCCACGGTCGGTCGCCGATCACTCGCCCCTTCCTCGGCCGCGTGAGCGAGACCGTCGTCCGCCGAGCGTCGGTCTCGACGACGGTCGTCCCCGAGACGGCCGCGGCGATCCGAGAGCGGGATCTCCCGGGAGAGATCCTGGTCCCGCTCGACGGCTCCGAACAGGCCGAGGCCGCGCTCGCGTACGCCCTCGAGACGTTCCCCGACGCCTCCCACACCGCCTTCCACGCGCTGGATCTCCCGTTCGATCGGCCGCGATCGCAGGTCGAGGGGACGTACCTGGAAGCGGTCCTCGAGGACCGCGAGACTCGAGCCGAGGAAATCCTCGAGTCGGCGGCGACGCTGGCCGACGAACGCGGGGCGACGCTCGAGACCGAAACCGCGCCCGGAGCGCCCGCAGCGGCGATCACCGAGCGCGTCGAGTCGGGCGGCTACGATCAGCTCGTCATGGGGAGCCACGGCCGCTCGCTCGCGGCCCGACTGTTCACGGGGTCGGTCGCCGAGCGGGTCGCCCGCCGCTCACCGCGAACGGTCACGCTGGTTCGCGGGGCGCCCGCCTGATCCGCGCTCTCGCGGCCGACAGAGAACGATTTCGAGTCGCGCGTCTCGCTAGTCACTCGTTGGCCGTCTCGATCAGCTCGAACAGCGGATCGAAGTCCTCGGGGAGCCCGTTGCGAACCTTCTCGATGTTGCCAGGTGGGACGTCCTCGGCGACGATCGCGAGCAGCTGCTGAGCGTGGTAGTTCGCATCCGCCCGATCGACGCCCTCGCGTTCGGCGACCCGATCGAGGAACTCGTGATAGTCGAAGCGCTGGCCGTGTTCGGCCTCGTTCAGGTAGCGGTCGATCTCCATCGGGAGCGGACTGGCGAGATCGGTCGCTTCCCCTTCCGGGAGCCGTTCGCCGAGCGTCGTCAGCACCGCCCGGGTCGCCCGGACGGCCTGACCGAACTGTGCGTACTCGAGTCTGTGCTGGACCTGGCCGATGAATTCCTTGTAGTTCATGGGTTGGCGTGCTGGGCCACCTCGAACCGGTGGGCTCCAGGCGACGAGTCGACGGCCGTACACCGCGGAGCGGAATAAAGCTACTCGGCTCCGCAGGATCGATCGTCGCTCCCGTCGCCAGTCGGAACGACCACGACGGGGATCGGCGCCTGGCGCACCAGTCGATCGGCCGTGCTGCCCAGGAGCGCGTCGGCGACGCCGCCCCGGCCCGTTCGGCCGACGACGAGCAGATCGATCCCGTGCTCCTCGGCGTACTCGAGGATCGTCGCCGTCGGACGGCCGCGACGGACCGCACCTCGAACCTCGAGCCCCGACGTTCGGCCGCCGCAGGCGTCGACGATACCGTCGACGAGCTCCGTCCGCGCCCGGTCGAGGTCGGCGACCTCCGCGACGCCGAAGCGCATCGGGTTCGCCGTCGTATCGACCACCGAGAGGACGTGAACGGTCGCCCCCTCGAGTTCGGCGAACCGGAGTGCTCGCTCGAGGACGGCCTCGGCGGCGTCGCTGCCGTCGGTCGGGGCGAGGATCGATCGGATCGGCGCGTCGGAACCGTCGTTCTGGCTCATTCGACCGACGATTGGATCGCCGGACGCCTAACGGTTCGCGTCCGGGTCAGGCCGTCAGCACCGGTCGGTCGACGCTCCTGACGAGCCGTTCGGCGCTGCTCCCGATCTCGCTGCCGGCGCCCAGTCCGCGGTTACCGAGCACGACCAGATCCGCGTCGATCGCCGCGGCGTAGTCGCCGATCTCCGCGTGGGGTCGCCCCCGCCGGAGTTCGGTCGTCACCTCGCGGTCGGTACGGTCCTCGAGGTCCTCGAGCACGCTTTCGGCGCGATCCCGCAGCTCGTCGACCATCGTCCGATCGCCCGACAGCATCGAGTCGCCGTACCGGTACGTGTCGACGACGGAGATCCCGTGGAGGTCGGCGTCGAACGTCGACGCGAGGTCGGTCGCGTAGTCGACCGCGCGGCTCGCCGGATCGCTGCCGTCCGTCGCGACGAGGATCGTCTCGTACATGGCGTGGGGTCTCACCACCAGTCGGGACAAATAGGTTCCACCCTCGAGGAAGTCGCCCTCGCGGTCGAGCGTGGAACACATCAAGAGTTATCGGGGTCGGCAACACCGGTGTAGCTATGACGGAGTTTGCAGCCCGGGTCGAGCAGGTGTCGATCAGCGGCATTCGGGAAGTGTTCGAGGCCGCCGGCGAGGACGCGATCAACCTCGGCATCGGCCAGCCGGACTTCCCGACGCCCGAACACGCCCGACGGGGGGCGATCGAGGCGATCGAGGCCGAGCGGACCGACGCCTACACGTCGAACAAGGGAACCCGATCGCTCCGGGAGGCGATCGCCGCGAACTACGACCGGGAGTTCGGACTCGAGGTCGATCCCGGCGATATCATCGCGACCTCCGGCGGCAGCGAGGCGCTGCACCTCGCGCTCGAGGCCCACGTCGACCCCGGCGAGGAGGTCATCTTCCCCGACCCCGGGTTCGTCTCCTACGACGCGCTGACCCACATCGCGGGCGGGACGCCGAAGCCCGTCGGCCTGCGCGACGACCTCACCCTTGACCCGGCGACAGTCGAGGACGCGATCACCGACGAGACCGCGGCCTTCGTCGTCAACAGCCCCGCGAACCCGACGGGTGCGGTCCAGAGCGAGGCAGACATGCGCGAGTTCGCCCGCATCGCGGACGAACACGACGTGCTCTGTCTCTCCGACGAGGTGTACGAACGGATCGTCTTCGAGGGCGAACACCGCTCGCCCCTCGAGTTCGCCAAGACCGACAACGTCGTCGTCGTCAGCGCTTGCTCGAAGACGTACTCGATGACCGGCTGGCGGCTGGGCTGGGTCCTCGGCTCCAACCGTCGGATCGAGCGGATGCTTCGGGTCCACCAGTACGCCCAGGCCTGCGCCTCCGCGCCCGCCCAGTACGCCGCCGAGGCCGCCCTGACGGGACCACAGGATCCCGTCGAGGAGATGGTCGCGGCGTTCGAGGAGCGCCGGGATCTGGTCGTCGACGGCCTCGAGGACGCCGGCCTCGAGGTGCCCACCCCCTCGGGGGCGTTCTACGTCATGCCGAAGGTCCCCGAGGGCTGGTGCGACGAGGTGCTCGAGCGGGACGTGATCGTCGTCCCCGGCGGCGCCTTCGGCGCCAATGGCGAGGGGTACGCCCGCCTCTCCTACGCCACGAGCACAGCGGAGCTGAAGGAGGCCCTCGAGATCATCGACGACGCGACGCGAGCGGTTCGGTAGCGACACGGGTTCCCCCTCCGAGCGTCGCCCCGACGAGGGGCCATCAGCACCTTTCCTCTCGACTCCACTCGCTCGTTGAAGTGAGTCGCTCGAGAAGTTGACCGAGAGGAGAGACGAACGGTCGGACCCGTAAGCCACCTGCTGGAGGCTCCTCAGAGTGTCAGTCCGACCACCAGCACGACCGCGACCGCCACGAACACGAGCGCGACGGTCGTCTTCAGCCCCGACTCGTCCGACGTCCGCCGATCCCAGTCCCGGTAGCGGTCCTCCAGCGGGTCCGGCAGAGCGGTCAGAACCGTCCGCTCCGGATTCCGAACCGCGACGACGATGTCCTCCGCGGCGCGAGCGACCCGTTTGTCGACCCATCGGTAACTCCGTGCGAGGACGTCGGTGATGGCGTCGGTGCCGTAGAAGACGAACGGATCCCGGAGTTCGTCGACGTCCCAACCCCCGGCAACGCGGCCGAATAGCGGTTTCGCGACGACGAACGCGACGAGGCTGCCGCCCGCGAGGACGGCGGCCTTGTAGAGGTGGGCCGCCGAGTAGGGATCGGTGCTCCAGGCGTCGGTCGCCGGCAGGAGCGCGAACAGCGCCGGGTAGAACACGCCCAGCAGGACGCAGGCGACCGCGATCGGCGCCGAAACCGCGAGATCAGCCGGCGACAGGTCGGGGATCGAGACGCGCTCGCCCTCGAGGAAGGCGTAGTAGCCGAACTTCATGAACGAGACGAACGTGCCGACGGCTCCCGCCAGCAGCAGGGCCTCGAGGAGGGTCGCGTCGGCCTGGGCGGCCGCGTCGAGGACCATCCCCTTCGTGACGAACCCGTTGAAGCCGGGGACGCCGGTGATCGAGAGCGCGGCGACGAGGAAGGTCGCGAACAGCAGGGGCGTCGCCCGCCCGAGCGCGCCGACATCGTCGAGTTTGTTCGTTCCCGTGCGGACGACGACGAACCCCGCGACCATGAACAGCAGCCCCTTGTAGAGGACGTTGTTGAACAGGTGGCCGAAGCCACCCGCGACCCCCAGCGCCGAGCCCAGCCCGATCCCGGCGAGCATGTAGCCGACCTGAGCCTGGATGTGGTAGGCGAGCAGTTTCCGCATATCCTTCTGGGCGAGCGCGTAGGCCGCGCCGTAGACGGTCATCGCGGCGCCGACGGACGCGAGGACGAGGTTCCCCTCGGGGAACGCCCGGTAGGCCGCGTACACCGCAACCTTGGTCGTGTACGCCGAGAGGATCACCGACGTCGCGACGTGAGGCGCCGCGTAGGTTCGGGGCAGCCAGACGTGGACCCCGATCAGGGCGGCGTTGACGCCGACCGCGAGGCCGACCGCGATTGCGGACAGTCCCGGGCTGATCCCCGTTCCATCGTACTGCAGCGCGGTCGCCGAGGGACCGGCGGTGACCCAGTGGAGGGCGATGCCGACCAGCAATAGGCCGCCGCCGACGGCGTGGACCAGCGCGTAGCGATACCCCGCCCGAACCGCCTCGCCGCCGTGGTACCACACCAGCAGCGTGCTCGCGACGGCCATCAGCTCCCAGCCGAGCGCGAGCGCGAGCCAGTCGCCGACGAAGACGGTCCACAGCGAGACTCCGGCGTACGCCAGCGCGAGCAGGAGGTGACGGGTGTCGGTACCGACGACGAACGCGTATCCGACCGCCAGCGCGCCGAACGCAGAGAGTGCTAGCCCGACGAGCCGTGAGGCGTCGTCGACGCTTACGAGCACGAGTTCGAGCCCGAGGAACGGCACCGTCGGCCCGGTTCCGTCGGGGACGAGCAGCGTCCACGCGGCGACGAGGCCGAGCCCGACGACTCCGAGGGCGTGTGCGAGCCGTCGCGAGCAGAACGGCACCAGCGCTGCGACGAGGACGACGATCGCCAGCGGCTGGACCGAAAGCAGGGCGTCGGGACCGCTCCCGATCACGGGGGGCTCACCCCCGCGCTCTCGGCGGCCATGCGGGCGGCCTCGAGGACGAACAGCCAGTCGGCGGCGATCCCGACCGCGACGACGAGCCCGCCCACCGCGAGGATCGGACCCAACAGGAGCCACGTCGTCTCGGCGCCCGTCGGGGTGCGGCGCTCCCACTCGGTCCCGACGGCGAGGCCACCGTCACCCTGCGCCCGGCCGGTGGCCGTCGATGCGTCCGTCGGCTCGGATTCGGCCCCGCCGTCGGCTCGAGCGCCACCCATCGGTTCCTCGACGATCGGTTTCGGGTCGGGGTCCGCGTCCTCGAAGAACGCGGCGTAGACGATCGGCCAGAAGTAGGCGACGTTGAGCCCGCCCGAGACGACGAACAGCGCGAGCACGAGCCCGTTGTCCGCCTCGGCGCTGCCCAGCAGGAGGTGCCACTTGCTGACGAAGCCGGCGAACAGCGGGATGCTCGCCAGGCTGGCGGCCCCGACGGCGAAGGCGACCATCGTCAGGGGCATCCGGCGACCGATGCCGGCCATCTCGCTTACCTTTTTCGTCCCGCACTCGACGGCCAGCGCGCCGGCACAGAAGAAGAGGGTGAGCTTCCCGACGGCGTGGACCGGCAGGTGGACCAGCCCGCCGACGACCGCCGACGGGACCGTCGGGGGGAGCCCGATCATCGCGATCCCCAGCAGCGCGAACGTCGCCCCCAGCAGCGGCGCCTCGTTCGCGAGGCCCGCGTACTCCTCGAGCGAGCGGGCCTCGAAGCGGAGCGCGAAGATGCCGGCGACGAGACAGAGCGCTCCCTTGACGATCCCGTGGCCGAACAGCTGCAGGATCGAACCGAAGATCGCGTCCTCGTTGGCGATCACAAAGCCCGCGACGACGAGGCCGGCCTGGGAAATCGTCGAGTACGCGAGGACGTCCTTGATCCCTCGGTGGACCGCTGCCAGCAGGTTGCCGAGCAGCATCGTCCCAAGCGAGACCGCCAGGATCCCGTCGACGAGGATCGGGTTGGCCGCGAGGAAGTCGGTCGTGTAGACGGTAAAGAGGATCCGCGAGAAGGCGTAGACGGCTGCGGCGGGGATCACGCCCGAGATCAGCGCGCTCAGGGCGTCGGGGGCGACGCCGTGGGCGTCGACGAGCCAGGTGTGAAACGGGAAGAGGCCGATGCTGATCCCGAGCCCGACGGCCATCAGGAGAAACGAGGCGACCACCAGCGGGTCGGCGTAGCCGACTGCGGGGAGCCGCTCGGCCAGCAGCGCCATGTTCGCCGTTCCCGTCGCGACGACCGCGACGGCGACCCCCGCCAGGTAGACGCCGACGCCGAGGGACCACAGCACGACGTACCGACGGGTCACGTCGCTGTCCCACCCGGTTCCCGTCGCGTCGACGAGGGCGACCGTCGAGAGCCCGAGCAACAGCAAGAAAAGGGACAGCACGAACAGATCGCCCGTCAACGTGACGCCGATCACGCCCGCGACGATCGCCAGATATCCCCCGTAGAAGATATTTCCACGAGGCCCCGCCGTCCGTGTATACGCGAGCGCGCCGAGTGCGACCAGCGAGTCCAGCAGGACGATCACGCCCGAGAAGCCGTCGGCCTGTAGCTCCGTGGCGTAGCCGAGGCGAGCCGACGAGAGCCGGTACTGGATCGGTTCGCCGGTGACGAGCGTGACCGCCAGCACGACCGAGAGGACGAACGTCACCGATAGCGACGCCGCGGCGATCGGCCACCCGACCTCGTCGAGCCGGCCGTTTGCGAGCACGGAGAACACCGCGGCTCCGAGCGGGACGCCGACCACGGCACCGACGAGCCACTGGAGTTCGATCATCGGGTACACCGGACGGGATGCCGACGCGGGTCGTCCTCGGCCGAACGGGCCCGCCAGAATCGAGTGCGGGTAAGGGGCTCGATGGTTTCAAAATGGTGATTCTCTCACCGGCAACCGCCGCGGCCGATCTCCACGTTTATAACGGCACGCTGCGTGTCCCCGTACGTCATGCGCGCTGTACGACTCTCGGAACACGGCGGACCGGACGTACTGGAGGTCGAGGAGATCGACCGACCCGAACCAGCGGCCGACGAACTCCTGCTCGAGATCGAGGCTGCCGGGGTCAACCCCGTCGACACCTACTTCCGCGAGGGATCCTACGAGCCCCTCGGACCTCCGTTCACGCCGGGCGTGGACTTCGCGGGCGTCGTCGCCGAAACCGGATCGGGCGTCGAGGGCTTCGAAGAGGGGGATCGTGTCTACGGCACCGGGATCGGCAACGGCTCCTTCCAGGGCGGCTACGCGGAGTACGCGACGGTGCCGACCGACCGCGTCGTTCACCTGCCCGACGGCGTCGACGCCCGCGAGGCGGGGGCGGCGGGCGTCGTCGGCGTCACCGCCTGGCGCGCGCTGATCGACCACGCCGACCTCGAGCCGGCCGAGAGCTGCCTCGTCCACGGCGGTTCCGGCGGCGTCGGTCACGTCGCCGTCCAGATCGGCGACGCCGTCAGCGCCCGGGTCGTGACGACCGCCTCCGAGCAACACCACGACACGCTCGAGGGGCTGGGCGCCGACACCGCCCTCGACTACTCGCGCGACGACCTCGCCGATGCCGTCCTCGAGGCGAGCGACGGCGGCGTCGACGCGATCCTCGACCACCGGCTCGACGACTACCTCCAGTTCGACGCCGAGGTCGCGGCGACGGGCTGTCGGGTCGTCGGCATCGGCGAGAACGACCCCGATCCGGGCTTTACCAGCGTCGGTGCAGCCCGCTCGGCGGACGTCAGCTACCAGTTCATGACGATGTTCAACACGCCGGATCTCCGGGTTCCGCTGCGGGGGGTCGCCGACCTCATGGAGCGCGGTCGCCTCTCGGTCGAGATCGACCGCACGTACGACCTCGAGGAGGCCGCCCAGGCCCAGCGCGACGTGATGGCGGACAGCTTCTTCGGGAAGCTCGTTCTCGAACCGTAGTCCGATCGATTTCGGTGGGGATCCGACCCTACTACTATTACTACTGCATGCGTACGAGTGACATGGACCCGAACCCCAGCGAGCGCGGCGACCGCGAGACGGAGGCGGGGGTGAGTGTGCACCCGGACGCGATCGACGACGTGGCGTATCTCACGCGATCGCACCATCGAACGACCGCGCTCGTCGCGCTGGCGGAGCGGCCGCGAACGCGGGCCGATCTCCGCGAGCTGTCCGGTGTCTCGCGGTCGACGATCGGTCGCACCCTGCGGGCGCTCGAGGATCGCGGCTGGATCGCCCGAACCGATCACTGCTACGAGACGACGCCGCTCGGCACGTTCGTCGCGGCGGGGATGCGGGAGCTGCTCGATCGCGTCGAAACCGAGCGGAAACTCCGGGGGATCTGGGTCTGGTTTCCGGACGAGGTCCGACGACTTCCCCTCGAGTCGTTCTCGGAGGCAGTCGTCACGATCCCCACCGTCGACGACCCGTACCGCCCGGTCAACCGATTCGTCTCCCTGCTCCGGGAGACCGACCGATTCCGGTTCGTCGGCTTCGAGCTGGCGCTGCTCGAGCCCTGTCGGGACGAGCTCTGTGGGCAGGTCGTCGACGGGATGACGGCGGAGGTCATCGACCCGCCGTCGGTCGTCAGCTACATCCGAACGACCTACCCCGAGCAGTCGGAGCGAACCCTGGCGAGTGGCAACCTCACCGTGTTGCTCCACGAGGAGCTGCCCGAGTACGGACTCAGCCTCTTCGACGATCGGGTCGGGATCTGTGGCTACCACCCCGACAGCGGGACCGTCCGGGCGTTCGTCGACACCGACGACCCGGCGATCCGCGAGTGGGCCGTCTCGACCTACGAGGGGTACCGTCGGGAGGCGCGTCCGCTCGCGGTCGAAACGCCCGCCGAGTAGCGACGACCGCGCGTTCGCGGTCCGTACGAACCGGGGCCAGTGAATCAGGTAAGGACCGGACCGGTCCCGTTCGCAACGGTCGACAACCGGTCACCGGCTGCAACGGAGCCGGCCGACGATCGATCGCCACTAGTTACGTACATGACACGTGCGAGCGTATCCGAACGGGATGAGCGATCGATCGTCAGTCACGACCGCCGTCGATCGCGTGTCCGTTCTCGAGTGGCAACGCGCTCGAGTCCGGGCCGATCGGCGACGGTCGCGAACCGACCGTTCAACCGTCGCGACCGACGAGCGGGAGCTGCGACGCGAGGTCGCGGCCGTCTACCGGATCGTCGCCAACACACCCGACGAGGGTGCCGGTCTGCAGTTCCCGACGGGCCGCGAGCTGGCGTCCCGGCTCGGCTATCCGCCGGCGGAGATCGGTCGGCTCCCGGCCGCAGCCCTCGACTCCTTTACCGGCGTCGGCTACCACCTCGATCTGGCCGACCTCGACGTCGGTGACGTCGTCCTCGAGTTCGGCTGTGGCTCCGGAACGGACGCGCTCGTCGCCGCCGTGCGGGTCGGCGACAGCGGCCGCGTGATCGGCGTCGATCCCGTCCCCGAGCAGCTGGCGAACGCGCGCCGGTGTCGCGAGGACGTCGGCGCCGCGAACGTCTCGCTCTGGCGGGCGACGGCCGAGGCGATCCCACTCGAGGACGGGACGGTCGACGTCGTCCTGTCGAACGGTGCGCTCTCGCTCTCGCCGAGGCCGGAGCGAGCCCTCGCGGAGGCGGGCCGCGTCCTCCGTCCGGGGGGTCGGCTGGCGGTCTCCGAACTCGTCGGCGAGCGTCGACTCCCCGAGCGAATCAGGACCGATCCCGCGCTGTGGGCCGCGGGCATCGGCGGCGCGATCCGGAGCGACGACTACGCCGGCCTGCTCGAGACCGCCGGGTTCGACGACGTGACGGTCAGGGAGAACCCCTGGTACGAGTTCGTCTCGGATCGGGCTCGAGGCGTCTGCCAGCAGTACGGCGTCGGGAGCGTCTCCGTTCGCGCCCGCCGCCGACGGTGAGGCCCCTCAGACCAGTTCCGAGACAGCCTCCATCGTCGTCTCCTTGTCCGCCTCGCTCATCCCGTCGACGAACCCGATCCGGACGGCGTCGACGCCGTCGATCTCGGCGTAGTCGGCGACCCACTCGCGGACCTCTGCGGGGGTGCCGGCGGGCGCCAGCTCGTCGAGCACCTCGTCGGGGAGCCGCGCGGCCATCGCCTCCGTATCCCGGTCCTGCCAGGCCTCGCGGATATCCGCGACGACGTCGGGGTAACCCTGTTCGGCCACGGAGTCGCCGTAGTAGGGGCCGTACGCGCCGAGCATGAACGCGATCGTTTTGCGCGCTCGCGACCTCGCGCGCTCGCGATCCTCGGCGGCGATCCCGCGGACGATCGGACTCACGCGCAGCTCGTCGGGATCCCTGTCGGCGAGTTCCGTGCCCCGGTGGAGGTCCTCGAGCCGATCCTCGAGGCCGGACTTCGTGAACAGCTGTGGCGCCCAGCCGTCGCCGAACCGCCCGGCCATCTCGGTCGCCGTCGAACCGAGGGTGGCGAGGTCGATCGGCGGCGGGTTCTCGGGGACGTCTCGCTCGTAGTTGAGTCCGGCGATATCGAATATTTCGCCCTCGTAAGCGGGGGTTCCCTCGTCGTACACCGCCCGAACGATCTCGATCGCCTCCCGCGTGCGCCGCAGCGGTCGCTCGAAGGACTCGCCGTGCCAGCGCTCGGTGATCGCGGGCGAACTCGGGCCGAGCCCGAGCCGGTATCGCCCGTCCGAGGCGTCATGCAGGGCCAGCGCGGTCTGGGCGAGCATCGCCGGCGACCGTCCGAACGGCGAGATGACGTCGTTCGAGATTCCGAGTTCGTCGGTTCGGTCGGCGATCAGCGTCAGCGCCGGGACGATGTTCCAGCCCGTCGTCTCGCCCGTCGTGATCCGGTCGAAGCCCAGCTCCTCGGCCCGAACGGCCCGGTCGGCGACGTCCTGGGGTCGGTCGTAGTCGCCGAGTCGAACCAGCAGATCCAGCTGTTCGTTCACGCCGCTCGCCTCCGTTGTCGTCTCATACGTGTCACCGTCGACCGCGGTACGGATTGGCTTAACGGATCCCGCGAGGCGTTCGGTTTGCAGGGAGCCGCGGTGGGTGTAGCCCTCGAGTACTTATCCCCGATGTCGTGGTAGCGCGGCCCCTATGGGAGCCAGACCGAACGTCCTCCTGATCCACTGTCACGACCTCGGCCGGTACCTGGGCTGTTACGGTGTCGACGTCGAGACGCCGGCGATCGACCGGCTCGCGGCCGACGGCGCGCTGTTCGAGAACCACTTCGTGACGGCGCCGCAGTGTACGCCAAGCCGGGGTAGTCTCATGACCGGGCGCTACCCGCACGTCAACGGACTCATGGGGCTGGCCCACACCCACTGGGAGCTCGACGAGGGCGAGCAGATTATCTCCCACTACCTCGGCGACGCGGGCTACGAGACCCACCTGTTCGGCCTCCAGCACGTCTCCCAGGACACCGACACGCTCGGCTACGACCACATCCACTCGGAGGGGAACCTCTACCCCGGCGTCTCGCCGTCGGTCCACCAGGCAAACCGGGCGCGCAACGTCTCCGCGGTCGTCGCCTCCTTCCTCGAGCGAGGGGGGTTCGATGACCCCTTCTTCGCGTCGGTCGGCTTCTTCGAGTGCCACCGCGTCGAGGAGAAGACGGGTCGGTTCGGCTTCGACGCCGACCACTACGACGCCGACGATCCCGACGACGTGCGACCGCTGCCGTACCTGCCCGACCGGCGGGGCATTCGCCAGGATCTCGCCGAGATGCGGGGGATGGTGGCTGCCATCGACGACGGCGTCGGGACGATTCTGACGGCCCTCGAGGAGGTGGAACTGATCGACGAGACGCTCGTGATCTTCACGACCGAACACGGCCTGGCATTCCCACGGGCGAAAGGGAGCTGTTACGACGCCGGCCTCGAGGCCGCGCTGGTGCTGTCCTATCCGGGCGTGATCGACGGCGGAGAGCGATACGGGGAACTGCTCAGTAATGTCGACGTGTTGCCGACGATCCTCGAGCTGATCGACCTGGAGGTCCCGGACGACCTGAACGGGCGGAGCGTCCTCCCGCTCGTGACCGACGGCGAGTACGAGCCCCACGAACGGCTCTTCGCGGAGATGACCTGGCACGACGAGTATAACCCGGTTCGGGCAGTCCGGACGGAGCGGTACAAGTACGTCCGGAACTTCTGGCAGCTCCCCCAGGTGTACCTCGCCCGGGACGTCTTCGCCAGCGAGGCCGGCCGCGAGGTCCGCGAGGCCTACACGGCGCCGTTTCGTCCCTACGAGGAGCTGTACGACCTCCGGGCGACCCCACAGGAAGACGAGAACGTCGCGCTCGAGCCCCGATACCAGGACGTCCGCACGGAGCTCTCGAGGCGGCTCCACGAGTGGATGGTCGAGACCGACGACCCGCTGCTCGAGGGGCCGATCGCGCCGGGCAACTACGACGACGAGATCGACTCGTGGCCCCACGAGTGACGGCGGACTCGAGTCCGCCGTCCCCTCGACCAGCTGCGGCTCGAGCACGTCGTCCTCCGCGTCACCTTTGCCCGCGCCACCGGCAAGCCGATCCCGCGTGCGCTCGAGCGACGCGACACGGACGAAGGTCCGGCCGTCACTGGAGAATCCGGTCGCACAGCTCGCGGGCCGCCTCGCAGTGGGCGACCGCGTCCTCGTGGTCGGGATCGTCGGCCGCCGAGAGCAACCGCTGGACCTGTTGGATGCGCTTTCTGGCCGTCTCTGGATCGACGTCCGCTGCGGCAGCGTCCCGGGCGACGGCCTCGGCCTCGCCGAGCCAGCGGTTCGTCTGCGGATCGATCGGCAGCTCGGCCGTCGCCTCGAGGTGGTCGCGAAGCGCCGCGAGCTGGTCCTCGAGGGAGTCCTCGGAATCGGTCACGTTCGGGCGGACGGGCTCGAGCGCCGTGACCGTTATCCCCGCATGAACTCCGGAGCCCGGGACCGTCGCGAAGGCGGGGACAACGTTGATGTCGACAGTGGATAATGTGGCCGTATGACACATGACTGTTCGTTTCTCGAGGACCTCCCTCTCGCGGACGACCAGCACTCCGTCGCCGGCGGACAGCGCGACAGCCACGCCGCCGACTGGGGCGCCGAGCAGCTGGGAGCGGGCGTCCGACCCGACGCCGTCGTCTGGCCCGAAAGCACTGACGACGTTTCGGCAGTTCTCGCAGCGGCGACCGACCGCGGCGTTCCCGTGACGCCGTACGCGGCGGGAACGGGACTCGAGGGCAACGCCGTCCCCGCTCGCGGAGGAATCAGCCTCGACCTCACTCGGATGGACGACGTTCGCGACTACCGACCCGACGACTTCCAGATCGACGTCGGGCCGGGGATCATCGGTTCCGCGGTCGACGAGTACGTCGCGAGCGACGGCCTCTTCTTCCCGCCGCTGCCGTCGTCGGGCAACATCTCGACGATCGGCGGGATGATCGCGACCGACGCCAGCGGGATGCAGACCGTCAAGTACGGCGAGGTCGCCGACTGGGTACTCGGGCTCGAGGCCGTGCTTGCCGACGGAACCGTGGTGCAGACGGGATCGCGGGCGATCAAGACCTCGAGCGGCTACAACCTCACCGAGTTGCTCGTCGGCAACGAGGGCACCCTCGCGGTCGTCACCGAGGCGACGCTCGAACTCGCTGGCCGCTCCGCACAGATCCGCGGCGGCCGAGCGATCTTCGAGACGCTCGAAGACGCGACCGCGGCCGTCTCCGAGGCCGTCCGAACCGAGGTCGACGTTGCGCGGATCGAGCTCGTCGACGGGCTGAGCGCGCGGATGGCAAACGCCTATCTCGGCACCGACCTCCCCGACGCGCCGATGGTCTTCCTCGAGTTCCACACCAACCACGGTATCGAGGAGGAGATCGAACTCTGCCGGACGATCTTCGAGGAGCGAGACGTCGCTCGCTTCGAGCTGAGCGCCGACGACGCCGAGATGGACGACCTCTGGCGGGCCCGTCGAGAGCTGGCCTACGCCGTGGCGACGTACGACGCCGACCTCGAGCCGCTCCACCCCGGTGACGTGACGGTCCCGATCAGTTCCTACCCCGAGATCGTCCGCGAGACCAGGCGCCTCGCCGACGAACACGACCTGCTGATCCCCTGCTTCGGCCATGCGGGCGACGGCAACCTTCACTACTCCGTGCTCGTCGACCGGGACGATCCCGACCACGTCGCCCTCGGGGAGGCCGTCTACGCCGAAATCGTCGACCGCGCGCTCGAGCTGGGCGGGACGGCGACGGGTGAGCACGGTATCGGGCAGGGAAAGCGAGAGTTCCTTGAGGCCGAGCACGGGTCAGGCGCGGTCGACGTGATGAAACGGGTCAAGCGCGCGCTCGATCCGACGGGGACGCTGAACCCGGAAAAGATCTTTCCGGAAACCGCGACGGAAGTTCGGGTTTGTGAGAACGACGACCTGGAGGGCGACGGGTGAACGCGAAGGCGGTTACGGTGGCTCGGTCACTGCTGCCGTAGTCTCCGTTTGCGTCGACGTTGCTGGCAAGGTAAACGAGAACGTCGTCTCCTCGCCGGGATCCGATTCGACCCAGATTTCGCCGTTATGGCGTTCGATGATCCGGCTACAGAGGGCGAGCCCGATTCCCGTTCCCGTCCCTTCCTCGTGACTGTGGAGTCGCTCGAACACCTCGAAGATGCGGTCCTGCTCCTCCGTGGGGATTCCGAGGCCGCTATCACGAACGGAGACGATCCACGCCTCGCCATCACGTTCGGCAAAGACGTCGATCCGTGGGGGCGCGTCTCCGCTGTACTCGATCGCGTTAGCGATGAGATTCTGGAAGACCTGCCGGAGTTGGCTCGCATCACCTTCGACGTGAGGGAGCTCCTCGCTGTTGATGACGGCGTCGGTTTCGTCGATCTGTAGCTCGAGGTTTTGGCACGCCTCAGCGTAGATCTCGTCGAGATCAACCGGCTCGAGCGTTTCTCCCTGCGTTTCCACGCGCGAGTATTCGAGCAACCCGTCGATCATCTCTTTCATTCGCTCCGAGCCGTCGACCGCGTACTCGAGGAACTCTTCGCCCTCTTCGTCGAACTCATCGCCGTACCGACTTTCGAGGAGTTGCAGGTAGCTCGAAACCATTCGCAGGGGCTCTTGCAGGTCGTGAGAGGCGGCGTACGCGAACTGTTCGAGTCGTTCGTTCGATTCTTCGAGGCGCTCTTGCGTTCGCTGAAGCTTCCGGTTTTGGAGTTCGAGTTCTCGGGCGCGCGTTTTGGCCTGCGCATCGTACACTCCAACACCGAAGCCGGCGACGCTACCGAACCCGGTAAGAATAGGGAGCGAACGCTCCGGGTTGGTAAGACCAGTGTCCGGCTGGAGATGATACAACGTTAGAATACCGAGCATTATCCCGAGTCCGGTGAGGCATCTCCCCGCGACAGCGGGGTAACACGTCGAGTGGATATCCATTTGTGGCAACCGATACCCGCCCCAAAGGAGGACGATTCCCGATCCGCCGATAAACGAAGAGATAACCAGAATAGTCGTAACTGAAGTTCCCAGAACCGCCTGTGGAACCGCCCACCCAACAGCGAGGGCGACGTAAAGCACCCCGAGGGCGAGCAGGACGCGTCTACTCCCCGGTACGGAAAGTACCCGGGACCAGCGGCTCATTTCATCTACTGCTGCTTCCCGCTCTTTCTCATTGCTCTCCGGTAATTCCCCCACCATTACGGATGGATAGGACCGTTAGGATGATACGGGTTAATATTTTTCTGGTACCACTCCTCGTTGACCTACGGGCGTTCGACGCGCTCGCCCGGGCGGAAAATCGAGGCCGTCACGGCCACCGGTTGATACGGACTACGGTACGAGGTTTCGGCGAGCTGCAGTTGGTTCGCGGTTTCTCCGATAGCACGGCACGGCAAACCGTGTCGGTCGTGGACGAGCACGTTCGGTCCCTCGCGAGCGAGCACGTCCTCGAGTCGCGCGCCGACGGCGCGGAGACGGACGACCGCTGGCGCGCTCGACGCGATGCACCGAGTCAGCGCGCACCCGATCCCACGGGGACCGTGAATCCGAAACGGATCGTCCTGATGCCGGGGGAGGGGTGAACGGGTGAGCACTCCGTTCCCGAAGATACTTGTCGGTCAGCTATCCTGTTGCGGTATGGTCGCTCGTACCCCGAGTCGTCGCGCCCTGCTGGGATCGATCGGTGCAGCAACGACGGCGCTCGCCGGATGTGTCGCCGACGACGACGATCCGCAGGTCGGGCTCGGCGAAGTACAACTCGTCAACTACCTCGAGGACGACGTGACGGCGACGGTCACGATTCACCGGGCCGAGGAGCTGGAGTACGAGGTCGACCACGAGCTCGAGGGGTATCGAGCGCGAGAGGTCGGCGCCGACGTGTCCGATGAGACGAGCATTCGCGAGTCCTGGATGGGTGACCGCGTCCACTACACGGTAGACGTCCGAACGGACGTCGGCTCGCTCGAAACGACGTACTCGACGAGCGACGTCGAGGAACTCGTCGACGACTGGGGCGAAAGCGAGTGTTTCACCCTGTTGCTGCGGATCGATTCGGATCGGATCAGCACCGCGCTCGGAACGAGCGAGACGTGTCCGTCAGACGAGTGACGGCCCAGCCGACGTCGGTCAGTCGTGAACCAGCACGTCCAGCACGTCGGGTCCATCCCGCTCGAGAGCCGCCTCGAGCACCCCTTCAATTTCGTCGGGCGTCTCGACGAGGTGGCCGCGGGCGCCGTGGCTCTCGGCGTTCTTCGGGATGTCGACCGGCGGCTCGAAGTCCATCCCGGTAAAGTCGTAGTCGTCCTCCTCGCCGCCCATGATCTTGAGCGTGTTGTCCTTCAGGATTCGGTAGTTGCGGTTGTCCGGGATGACAACGGTGAGATCGAGGTCGTAGCGGGCCGCGCTGTAGACGGCGTTGGGGTAGTACAGATAGGAGCCGTCGCCGATGAAGCCGACCACGTCGCGGGGCTCGGCGCGCTGGCTCTCGGCCAGCGCCGCGCCCACGGAGGCCGGCAGCCCGTAGCCGAGCCCGCCGCCCTTGTTCGAGATGTACTGTTCGGGCGCGAGATTCCACCGGGTGAGCATGGCGTACTTCGAGGTGATCCCCTCGTCGACGACGTAGGCGTCGCCGGCGACCCGTTCCATCGCGTCGACCAGTTCGGCCTTCGAGGCCCGCGGATCGCCCGGCGCTTCGTCCTCGCCCATCTGCGAGACTTGCGCCTCGACCATCTCCTTGACCGCGGCGACGCGCTCGAGGCGTTCCTCGACCACCTCCTCCGGGAGTCGCTTGCGAACGCGCTCGGTAAGTCCCTCGAGGGCGAGTCCGGGATCGCCGATCACCGCGGCGTCGGCCGGCTGGTTCTTCCCGAGCTCCCAGGCGTCGGGGCCGACGTGGATGCACGTCGTCTCGGGGTCGACCAGCGCCTCCTCGTGGCGGGTCAGCGTGGTGTTCGTTGAGCAGCCAACGAACGCCAGGGTGTCGCTGTCCATCAGCATCGCGGCGAGGTCCTCGTCCGGCGGGATGTGGGAGACCCACTGGTCGTGGTCTGTCGGAAAGTCGACCTCGCAGGAGAGGATCTCACCGTGGACGCGGGCCCCCGCAGCTTCGGCGAGGTCGACCGCGGCCGCGACGGCGTCGGCGCCCGAGCGAGCGACCTCGTCGCCGACGACCATCACCGGGTCGTCGGCCTCGGCGAGCAGGTCGGCCGCCAGATCGAGCTGGCCCGGGTCGCCGCTGCCGGCGTTCGGAATCGATCCGAGCCGTTCCGGTTCGGCGTCGGTCTCCTCGAGCGTGACGTCCAGCGGGAGCGCGAGGAAGACGGGCCCGGTCGGCGGCGTCATCGCGACGCGGAACGCCCGCCGGAGCATCGTCGGCAGCGCCTCGACGTCTAAGACCTCGTCGGACCACTTGCAGAACTCCTTGGCCATCTCCGCGAGATCCCCCGAGAGGATCGGTTCCTCGTGGCGGAAGTCCGTGCTGTGGTTGCCCGCCGTGACGACCAGCGGCGCGCCGGTAATCTTGGCGGCGTAAAGGTTGCCGAGCCCGTGGGCCAGCCCCGGCGCGATGTGAAGGTTCGCCACCCCGACGGGCGTGATCGACTCGTCGTGGTGGGCGTGGTAGCGTCTGGTTTGGGCGTAGCCGCCGGCCATCCCGACCGCGACGTCCTCGTGGAGGCCCAGTACGTACTCGAGGTCGCTCTCGCCGATCGCATCGACGATCGGCAGCTCCGTCGTGCCGGGGTTGCCAAAGACGTAGTCGACGCCGTAGGACTCGAGGGCGTCGACGAAGAGGTCGGCCCCGGTGTATCCGTCCGTCATGCTTTCCCGTGGGTCCCGGTGGATCATGAAGCTGTGTCCCCCGGCGACCCGGACCGCGTCGGTCGTCGACTGCGGAGTCCAGCGGGATCTCGGGCGCCTCGACGATGGTTCCCCGCCGGACGGAGTCGAGCCCTTCGATCCGACCACACCACCCTCGAGAGCCACGCAAACTCCCCGCTACCCGCGGTATTTTACGTCGGACCGTCGTCACCCGAACCATGTCCCTCGCGAGACACGGGGCCGGCGTCGGGGCGACGGCTCGAGCGTTCTGGTCGCAGGTCCATCCCGTGTTCATGCTCCCGCCGCTCGCCGCCTCGCTGTTCGGGGCGGTGCTGGCCGAATCGTTCGCGCCGGGAGTCGCGACGCTACACGTCGTCGCGATGTTCGCGGCGGTGTACACGGCCCACGTCAAGGACGGCTACGTCGACTTCTACGTCCGCAGCGAGGACGATGACCACCCGCTGACCGAACGCGGCTGTCGGCTCGGCCTGGCCGTCTCGACGGCGACGTTTGCCCTCTGTACGGTTGCGCTGTTCATGTTGGTCGACTGGATCGCTGCCGCCCTCACGATCCCCGCGTGGGTGATCGCCTACTACCACGCCCCCCAGCTCGACATGAACCCCGTGACGGCGACGACGGGCTACCCGCTCGGGATCGCGCTCTCGCTTCTCGGCGGGTTCTATGTCCAGGTAGGGACGTTCGCGCTGGTTCCGATCGGCTTCGCCGCGGTGTTTCTCGTGTTGCTCTCGGGGATCAAAGTCATCGACGACGCCAAGGACTACGACTACGACCGCTCGATCCGCAAGCGGACCGTCGCGGTCGCCGTCGGCCCGGACCGGGCCTACACCGTCGCCTACGGCCTCATGGTCACGGCCCTGCTTGTCGTCGTCGCCTTCGCCACCGCGCGGGTATTTCCGCCCTCCGCGGTGCTGGCCGCCCTCGCGTTCGCCGCCGTCGCCGTCGTCGCCCACCGCGCACCGCCGAAGCTGGCGACTATGCTGTTGATTCGCGGTTCGTACGTCTTCCTCGCCGTGCTCGTCGCCGCGGTCTGGTTCGAACCGCTGGCCCGGTTCTGGTGACCCCAGCGAGACGGATCCCCGTCCCTTTTATCGCCGACCACGAACTGATCGGACAGTGACCGCGAGACGACTCCCCGACTCGAGCGCACGCGAGGTGTGACACGCCGTGCTCGAGGCGCTCCGAACCGTCCTGCTCGATCCGGCGCTGCTGGCGGTGTATCTCCTCGCCGCGGGAGCGATGATCCTCTCGCCCGGCCCCGACACCGTCTACGTGCTGACCAGAAGCGTCGGCGACGGCCGCGAGAGCGGGCTGGCCTCCGCCGCGGGGATCAGCGTCGGCGTCCTCGTCCACACGCTCGCGGCGGCTGTGGGGCTCGCGGCGATCTTCCGGGCCTCCGAGGTTGCCTTCGCTGCCGTCACCTACGTCGGCGCGGCGTACCTGGTCTACCTCGGCGTTCGGACGATCCGCGAGACGGAGCTCCTGGCGGAGGGTGACGGAACCGCCGTCGAGGAAAACCCCTTCAGAGAGGCCGTCATCGTCAACGTCGCCAACCCGCAGGTCGCGCTGTTCTTCCTCGCGTTCCTCCCGCAGTTCGTCGACGGTGCGAGCCACGTCCCGACGCAGCTGTCCGTCCTCGGCGGGATCTACGCCCTGCTCACGATGGCCTACCTGGGAACGGTCGCGCTCGCCTCGAGCGGCGTCCGGACGCTGTTGACCACCCGACCGCGTCTCGCCACCGGCGTACAGTGGCTCTCGGGGCTCGTGTTGATCGGGCTCGGGCTGCGGCTGTTCGTCGGCGGCGTCGGTTGAGGCGACGCACGGACGCCTATACTAGCGCGAATCCAAGCAGCACAATGCCGCCGACGGCTGCAACCACGCCGACGGCCCTCGCGAGCTGCGGTCCCCACGGGACGGTTCGCTCGAGCGAGAGGACGAGCGCGATGACCGCCATCCAGAGGACGTTCATCGAGCCGGCGACGACCATGAGGGCGAACAGCGCCCAGCAACAGCCGACGCAGAAGCGACTGAACGCCCACCCCATCCGCGCGGCGCCGACGATTCCGGGCCGGTGGTAGGTCAGCAGGAAGCCGAACGGCGACCGGCAGTAGTCCAGACACCGATACTTGTACGGCGACAGCTGGTAGGCGCCGAGCAGCACCAGCACGCCCCCGAACAGGAGCGGGCCGTGATCGGCGGCCAGCGGGGCGATCGGTACCGCAGCGTTGACCGCAAGTGCCACGACGCCGGTGAGCGTCCAGACGAGCGTGTACGTCCCGAGCAGAGCCCCGAGCCGAAGGGCTCGGCCAACACTCGAGGCGTTCTGCAGTGTTCCGTGGTAGAGCCGAAACAGCGGCACCGACGAGGGATACATCATGGCGATCATCATCGTCCCCCACATCAACAGGTAGAGTGCGATCCCACTGAATCCGTGATCGAGCGCCATCGCTTCCGGTACACCTGGTGCCGACATCTCCATCCCCATCTCGCCGCCCGCCATCGGCAGCCACCCACAGAGGATCGCGGCCCAGGCGAGGAGCGCGACGCCGTAGACGGTGATCGCGACGATCGGGAGTCGCCGGACTGTGGATCGCCGCGGGACGGAGTCTCGAGTGGTCATGCTGGCACGGTAGCGTGAGTGCGATCAGTTGTTGGCCATCTCGAACGGCCCGAAGTAGGAGTTGTTGCCGCCGACGTCCCACGAGAAGTCGTCGTCGTGGTCGACGGTTGCGTCGGTCGTCTTGCCGACGCTCGCTCGCTCCTCCGGTGGGACGAACGGGTGGGGGAAGACGGACCCCAGCTGGTCGCCGAAGCCGACGCCCTCGTCGGTCTCGATCGTGACGATATCGCCGGCGCTGAACGAGCGGTGGCCGTCGACCGTCGAGTACGAGAACGGGACTGCAACGCTGTCCTCGACCGTCTCGATCAGCGGGGCGGCGGCCTCGAACAGCCCGCCTGCTTGCCCCGAGAAGATGGCCTCGAGCGCCTCGGCCTGCTCGTCGTCGGCCGCCTCGTCGATCACGAGGACGACGTGCCAGCCGCCCTCGAGGAGGACGCCGTCCTCCCAGACGAGCATTCCCGCCCCTAGCCCGTCGAGCGAGACGTCGCCGTACGTTCCCTCCTCGATGGTCCAGAACCCGGCGAACGTGCACCTGTCGTCGTCGGGGAGCTCGTACCACAGACACTGACACGGTACCGAGCAGTTACACGCCTCGATGAACTCGCCGGCGAGGCGCCACTCCGGCGAATCCTGGGTACTAGCTGTCATGGGACACGATAGATACGCGCGGACCCCTCAGAAAGCTATCCGGTGACGAACTGCCAGCGACTGACGATCGTGCAGTCGGTGAAAGAGTAACGACCGTTCTCGAGCGTGGGCAGCGCGAGTCCGTCGCCAAGACGGCCAGCAATCGGGAACCGACCGTGGTCGAACGGTCAGTCCGCCGCCTCGAGCTCCCGTACCACCGTCGCGGGGTTGCCCTGGACGACGACGCCGTCAGGGACGTTCTCGGTGACGACCGCGCCGGAGCCGACGACGACCTCGTCACCGATCGTTACACCTGGGTTGATCACCGCCCGCCCGCCGATCCAGACGTCGTCGCCGATCGTCACCGGCTCGCCGTACTCGAGCCCCTCGGCGCGCTCGTCGGCCTCGAGGGGGTGCGTCGCCGTATAGATGTGAACGCCCGGCCCGATCAGGCAGTTCCGCCCGATCTCGATCCGGCAAACGTCGAGGAAGATACAGTCGAAGTTCGCGAAAAAGTCCTCGCCGACGTGGATATTGGACCCGTAGTCGCAGCGAAACGACGGCTCGATAGTACAGTTCTCGCCGCGGGAGCCGAGCAGGTCCTCGAGCAGCTCCCGTCGCCGACCGTCCTCCTCGTCGGGCACCGTCCGGTTGTACTCCCGTGTCAGTTCGCGAGCCCGCTTGCGCTCGGCCTCGAGTTCGGGAGCGGTCGGATCGTACAGCTCGCCGGCGAGCATCTTCGCCTTCTCGCTGGTCATCGTGTGGAGTACTCGAGCGAACGCCGAAAGCGCTTTTCGACGGCAACTGATGGGCTCGGCTCGAGTTTGAGGGCCCCTCCGCCACCGAAGTTGCTAATACGTGTCAGAAAGAACGAACGCTATGGACGGACCGACGCTGTACCACCTGTCGAACGGCGTCGTCGGCGGTGTCGTCGCAGCGATGGGGATTTCGATAATTGTCACCGACGGTTCGAGCCTCGGCGCGGGGCTGATGGCGGTCGGCGGTAGCGGGCTGTTTCTCTTCGCCGCATCACAGCTCCTATTCTCGGACGATCCGTCCGACTCGGTTCCGAACAGCGGCGGAATCGGACTGGCCGTCCTCGGCGCGGTACTCGTCTGTCTCGGGGCGCTGTTACAGCTGGCAACGTAGGCTTCCGAACGCGAACCGTCGCTTTCGGATCGCCGTCCGACACGGGCTCACGGACGGCTCGGAGCACAACGGAGGGGCGTGCCAGAAAAGCGCACACCGACCGAACGTTGACAACCGAGCCGCGGAGTGGTCCCGTATGGAACTCGTGGAAGCCACCGCGGACGACCTCGAGGCGCTCGCCGACCGCTGGGAGGACCTCGCGGAAGCGATGGCGGAGCACTCGGAACTGAACGAACTCGACGCGGACCTAACCGAAGAGACCGCCGAAGACGGCTTTCACGCTCATCTCGAGGACGAGGACGTTACCGACTTCCTCGTCGTCCACGGCGGCGAGACGATCGGTTTCGTTACGCTCCGTGAGGGCCACCATCCGTCCCGGCGATACTCGAAGTTTCTCCGATCGTGAACCTCACCATCGACGAGGACTACCGGAGACGGGGTCACGGCGCGGCGGTCCTCGAGCGCGCGAAAGAGATCGCTCGAGAGCGAGGCTGCGATCACCTCAAGGTCTCCTGCGAGTGGGAAAACGAGGGCGCACGCCGGTTCTATCGCAACGTGGACTTCCGGCCGAAGCAGGTCGACTACGCACAGCCGCTCGAGTGAGTTTTGCAGTCGTTGCAGCGGCGACCGGACACCAGAACCGTTATTCGGTCGTCTGTGGCAATCTGTGTATGAGTGAGGAACTCTCGTTCGATGGTCGGACACTCGCTGGCGTTGCGAACGACGAAGACGGAGAAGTGGGTGCAGATACCGTCTTTCATTTCGAGCAGACCGGTGAACGACTCTATGCACACTACTCCGGCGGCGATATCGTCGATGGCCATCTGGTCGGGACGTTCGATGGGAAACGGTGGGACATCAGATACGCGCAGATAAACACGGACAACGAAACCGCAACTGGCCACTCCGTCGGTGACGTCGAACTCCTCGACGACGGGCGTCTCAGAGTCGAGGACGAGTGGGAATGGGAATCGAAACCCGGTTCCGGGGAGTCAGTTCACGAAGAAATCGATCGGTAGGATTCGCCTCTCCGAGTCGCGTCTCGGCTGACCGCTACTCGCACTGTACTGGTGGCCGCGTTTTGACACGCACTACGATCGACGGCCAGATTCGTTCGGAAACCGTTAGTTGGTGCTCACGATCTTGATCACGTCGCCCTCCTCGAGCTCGTACCCCTCGCCCACCTCACGGCTCGACTTGGCGTCGACAGCGTGGAGGTAGCCGTCGCCGATGTCGGAGTGGACGGCGTAGGCCAGATCCACTGGCGTCGATCCCTGTGGAAGCAGGTGAGCGTCGGGCAGGACGTTCCCGCTGCCGTCAGACCACTTCGCGGCGTCTTCGACGGGGTAGGCGGTAAGGTGCTCGAGCAGGTCGTACACCGCGTAATCCAGCGCGCCCTGGACGCCGGTACCGTCGTACTCGGCCATCGTGTCGGCCAGTCCCTCGAGGGCCTCGCGCTGGGCGTCGCTGACGTCGGCGCCGACCTCGAGGCTCTCGTCGCCGGGGTCGTAGTCGACGAGGCCGTTCTCGGCGGCCCGACGGAGAGCGAGTTCGCCCTCCGCAGTGGTGGGGATCACGGGCTTGTCGAGCTCGAGGAGCTTCTCGACGTTCTCCTGGGGCGCGACGTCGATCTTGTTCGCGGCGACGACGATCGGCTTCGTTCGTTGGCGGATCTCGCGGGCCAGGGCCTCGCGGTGGTCGTCGGTCCACTCGCGGGGGTCCTCGGGGTAGTCGATCTCCCGCAGGGTGCGGGCGACGTCGGTCGGCGAGGCGCCGAACCCGGTGAGCATCTCGGCGAGGGCGTCGTCGATATCGAAGCCGGGCGAGCGCGACTGGCGCTCGATCGACTCCCAGTTGCGGTCGACGATGTCGGCCAGCCAGAGGTCCATCTCCTCCTCGACGAAGTCGATGTCCTCGAGGGGGTCGTGCTCGCCGATGTCGACGGGTTCGCCCTTCTCGTTGGTGCCGCCGGAGGCGTCGATCACGTTGACGATCACATCGGCGTTGGTGAGTTCGTCGAGAAACTGGTTGCCGAGCCCCTTCCCCTCGTGGGCGCCGGGGACGAGTCCAGCGACGTCGATCAGTTCGATCGGGACGTAGCGCTTGCCGTCTTCGCAGTTGTCGGCGTTACAGCGCCCGTCGCGCTCGAGGCAGGGACACGCCGTGCGGACGTAGCTCACGCCCCGGTTGGCGTCGATCGTCGTAAAGGGATAGTTGGCGACGTCGACCTCCGCCATCGTCGCCGCGGTGTAGAACGTGGACTTGCCGGCGTTTGGCTTCCCGGCAAGCGCGATCGAGAGCATGCCTCCCCGTAGCACCGTCCGTTCAAACTGTCTTTCGATTCCGGACCTCCGGCGGCTCTCGAGCGACGCCCTCGAGGGCGGTCCGGACCGCCTTCAGCTGAAGGCTGCAGGCTCTTTGTGACGGCCAGTCAACCCGCGGATATGCAGTACGACGACTTCATCGGCGAAGTCCAGCAGCGAGCACAGCTCGACTCCCGTGAAGCCGCACTGAGCATCTCTCGAGCGACGCTGACGACGCTCTCCGAGCGCGTCGACCCCGGCCAGGCCGAGAACGTAGGCGCACAGCTTCCCGACGAGCTCGCCCGGTTCCTCGAGGAGGTCGATGACGTCGAGCGGTTCGACCACGGTGAGTTCGTCGACCGCGTCGCCGAGCGCGAGGAGATCGGCGGCGGCGACGAGGCCGACGCCGCCTTCCACGCCCGCGTCGTCGTCGACGTTCTCGAGGAGGCCGTCACCGGCGACGCGCTCGAGGACGTGAGAACGCAGCTTCCGACCGACGAGGGGTACGACGACCTCTTCGAGCTCGCCGAGAGCGACAGCAGTCCGGCCTGATCGGGATCGATCGGTTCGCCGTTCTTAGAGTTCGACGGCCATCATCACCTCGTCGGCGTAGTGGCCGTTGAGCTTGTAGTGATTCTCGCGGACCGCCTCGGTCTCCCAGTCGTGGGCCTCGAGGAACGCGATCGCGTCCTCGTTGGTCGAGGGGACGCTCTGATAGACCTTCTCGTAGCCGTTCGTTCCCGCCCACTCGAGGCCGCGAGCAAGCAAGTGTGAGCCGATGCCGTGGCCGTGGTAGCCGTCGAGGACGCCGACGGTGAGTTCAGCGGTGTGGCTCAGTTTCTCGAGTTCCGGCGCGTGGAGGTGGACCCAGCCGACCACGTCGTCGTCGACGGTCGCGACGAAGAACATTCGGGACTCCAGTTCGTTGTGTCTGAGCAGCGCCTCCTCGTGGTCGACCTCGTCGGCGACGCTCTCGGCCTCGATGTACGTTCGCTCCTCGGCAACCTGCCGGATCGCGCCGACGATCCCGGCTAGGTCTTCCTGTCTGGCCGGTCGGATGTGGAACTCGAGCTCTTCGGAGCGGTACTCCTCCTCGGCGCCGGCGTCGATCGTCACCCGGAGGGTTCCGGAGTGCTCCTCGAGTCGACCGTCCCGCTTCAGGATCGCGACGTGGTGGCGGAAGCCGCCCGGCTCGATCCCGAGCGCTTCTTGTGCCTCGAGGGGATCGACGGCCCCATGGCGCTCGACGTACTCGTAGATCCGCTTCCGGTCGTCGTGCCCGAACTCGAGGGGTTCACTGAGTACCATGGTATGGGTAACCACCCCAAAACACTTAACAGTTGGCAGGCCTGCTACGCGGTACGTCGATAGATGGATTTGAACAACGACTCTGGACAAGAAACGAGCGATAGAGCCGCCGATCCGATCGTCCGAGGGACGTCCCGTCCGCGATAGGTGACGATGGTTTGGGTGGAACTTCTCGTCGCCTGCAGCGTGCTCGCAGTGACGGTCGCGATCGGACTGGTCGCCCACGAGTGGTCCCACGCGTTCGTCCTCCGGTTCGGCGCGGTCGACTACACGATCTCGTACCTCCCGAACCGCGAGGGCGGTCTCGTCGGCCTCCTCCGAAGCCGTCCCTGGGCGGTCGTCCAGCCGCGACCGACCGGAACCGAGTCGCCCTGGGTTCTCCGAGCGGCGGCGCTCGCGCCGCTTGCCCTCGCCCTGCCGGCGCTCGGCCTCACCGCGACGGGGTACGCGACCGAGGGGCCGTCCGTCGTCACGGCGGCGACCGTCGGCTGGCTCGCCTGTACGATCCCCAGCCCGCAGGACTTCTCGGTCGCCTTTCACGCCCACCGGGCGCTTCGGGAGTCCCTCGAGGAGTACGATCCGCGGAGCTCTCGGACGAAGTGACCGCTCGAGAAGTATTCGGTAAGCGACGACGGGTCCGGCCGGGGCGGAGCCGTGACCCGATCGCACGACAACGCGATCACACAGCCACGAGTGATCGCCGACGGCGAGTCGAGCATGAGTCATCCACCGGCACTCACGGCCGAGTGCGCTGTCGGTCGGCGTCGACGCCGACGTTCGTTTTCCCACCTATCGATTATTAAACCTACGTGTTGGTGCGATATCCGTTCGAATCGGAGAGACGAGTGGACGCTCTTCTAATTATGGTCGCACGTATTGCGACGATACCTACAAAAGACCGACGAGCGAGGTCGTAACTTGTCACTCGTGGTGACTGCCTCGAATCGGTCGCCGTTCGCTTCGACGATCCAGCGGGTGTCGGCCGGATGGCGTCGCGACGCTGGGCCCCGCGACGTCTCAGGCCGGAACTTCCTCGGGATCGCGGTCCCAGTGGCGGTGCTGGGCGATCGCGTCGACGAACGTCTCGGCGAACGACTCGATGTCGTCGCTGCGGCAGGTGACGACGCCGGCGTCCGAGACGAGTTCGCCCTCGTCGGCGATCTCGGTCTCCGGTAGGTCGACGTCCTCGAATAGCGCCGTTCCCTCGCCGACCGCGGCGATCGGCTTGTAGTGCTTGAACGCCTCCGCGACGAAGTGTTTCGGGTCGCCCTGTCCGCGCATGGCGTCGACGCTCTCCTCGCCGCCGGGGATCACGACCGCGTCGAACGAGACGGAAGCCGCCGCGACGTGGTGTTTGTCCGGCTCGACCGTCTCGCCGTCGGCGCCGGACTTCTCCCCGAGGACTTTCGAGATGACCTTGACTCGAGCGCCCTCCTCCTCTAAGGCCGCCCGGAGCGTCTCGACGTGTTCGTCGTCGAACCCGTCGTCGATCAGCATCGCGATCTTGCGGGTTTCGATCGTATCGGGGGTCCGGTTTTCCATGCTCAGGGAGGGGTCCTCCCGATCGTGGGTCGGCATCTGGTCACCGGGCTCCTCGGGCGGTTCGATGCCGATCCCCTCGGCGACGCGTGTGGCGAACTCGTGGTCGACGTTGTTGAAGAGATCGTAGACCATCCGCTCACGGATCTCCACGCGCCCGACCTTGCCGAGTTCGAAGTGGGCGGCCTCGACGATGTTCTGTTTCTCCGGCTCGGACATGGAGTTCCAGAACAGCCGCGCCTGCGTGAAGTGGTCCTCGAAGCTGTCGCTGCGGTTGCGGATCTTCTGGCCGTCGACCTTCTCGGCGTAGTGTTCGTAGCCGCCCTCCTCGGCGGAGGCCTCCTGGGGGTCGTCGTCGCCGATCGAGTTCGGCTTGTACGACACCTTCCCCTCGTTGATCTCCTGGCGCATGAAGCCGGCGCGCTGGTTGTTGTGTCGCTCGGCGATCGGCCGGTTGATCGGGATCTCGTCCCAGTTGGCGCCGCCGAAGCGGTTGAGCTGGGTGTCCTGGTAGGAGAACAGCCGCCCCTGCAGGAGCGGGTCGTTCGAGAAGTCGATCCCCGGAACGACGTTGCCCGGATGGAACGCGACCTGCTCGACCTCCGCGAAGAAGTTGTCGGGGGTTTCGTTCAGGACCATCTTCCCGATCGGCCGGACCGGGACCTCGGTCTCGGGGACGATCTTTGTCGGGTCGAGGACGTCGAAGTCGAACTCCTCGGCCTGCTCCTCGTCGAAGATCTGGACGCCCAGTTCCCACTCGGGGTCGTACCCCTCCTCGATGACGTCGTAGAGCCCCTTGCGGTTGAAGTCGGAGCTCTTGCCCCAGAGCTTCGTCGTCTCGTCCCAGACGAGCTGGTGGGTGCCGAGCTTGGGCGTCCAGTGGAACTTGACGAACACCGACTCGCCGTCGTCGTTGACCAGCCGGAAGGTGTGGACGCCGAAGCCCTGCATCATGCGGTAGGCTCGTGGCAGCGCCCGGCCCGAGAGCACCCACATGAGCATGTGGGTCGTCTCGGGTTTCAGCGAGGCGAAGTCCCAGAACGTGTCGTGGGCCGCCGACGCCTGGGGAATGCCGTTATCGGGCTCGGGTTTGATCGCGTGGACCAGGTCGGGGAACTCCATCGCGTCCTGGATGAAGAAGGGCGGCATGTTGTTCCCGACGAGGTCCCAGTTTCCCTCCTCGGTGTAGAACTTCGTCGCGAACCCGCGGACGTCCCGGACAGTGTCAGACGAGCCGCGAGAGCCGACGACCGTCGAGAACCGCGTAAAGACGGGCGTCTTCTGGTCGGGATCCTGGAAGAGGCCCGCCTTCGTCAGTTCGGAGATGTCGTCGTACTCGCCGAGGTCGGGATCCTCGTAGGGCTGGAAGTAGCCGTGGGCACCCGTTCCGCGGGCGTGGACGACCCGTTCCGGGATCGACTCGTGGTCGAACTGGGTCATCTTCTCCCGGAAGTGGAAGTCCTCCATGATCGTCGGCCCGCGCTCGCCCGCCTTCAGGGAGTTGTCGGTGTCGCTGATCTTGACGCCGTGGTCGCTCGTCAGGTGCTCGCCCTCCGGGTTCTCCCGGACCTCCTCGAGCTGGTCGTGTTTACTGTTCTCGTCTACCTCGCCGCCGGCGTCGTCGCTCTTTCCCGGTGATCCCGAGCCGTCGGCTCGAGTCGGGTTCGCGGTCGCATCGTCCGTCGTCTTCTCGGCTCGATCCTCCGCTCGGTCGGTGTCGGATGGATTGTTGGCTGTCATCGGTGGATGAAGTGCGCATACTCTCCGAGGAGGCGAGGACTTCGGGCGGCGTTTCCCGCCTCTCTAAGTGATAGCGTACACCACCGCGTTCGACGATGCGGTCCCTAACGCTCATCCCGTCATGTGCTTGCAACCCAACCCGCATCCGAAAAGGGTGGCCCTCGAGGCTGCGAGAAGCGACGCTGTGTCGCTCGGGTTCGGAGAGCGGCAAAATCGTCCCACGAGGCGTCGACGCCTCCGGGCGACGTCGCGTTACTCGAACTCCGGTTCCCGGTCCTCGAGGAACGCCGCCATCCCCTCGCGCTGGTCGGGCGTGCCGAAGAGGCTCGCGAACGCGCGTTGTTCGTAGGCCAGCCCGCTCGAGCGCGACCCCCCGCCGAACTGGTTGACGGACTGCTTGGCGGCCAGCATGGCGTCGGCGGGTTTCGCCGCGAGGCGCTCGGCCAGTTCGGCCACGGTCGACTCGAGTTCGTCGTCGGCGACGACCTCGCCGACGAGACCGAGTTCGGCCGCGCTCTCGGCGTCGAGTCGCTCGCCGAGGAAGATCAGTCGCCGCGCCGCCTCGTCGCCGACCAGCTGTGGCAGACGCTGGGTCCCGCCCCAGCCCGGAATGATTCCAAGGTCGATCTCGGTGTTGCCGATCAGCGCCGACTCGCTCGCGACCCGCAGGTCACAGGCCAGCGCCATCTCGCAGCCCCCGCCGAAGGCGTAGCCGTTGACCGCCGCGATCGTCGGCGCCGGGAACGTCTCGAGGGCGTCGGCGACCGAGTGGCCGAGCTCACCCCAGGCCTGGGCCTCCGGGCTCGAGAGGTCCTGCATGTAACTGATGTCGGCGCCGGCGATGAACGCGTCGTCGCCGGCCCCCGTCAGGATGAGGGCCCGCGCATCCTCGTCTTCGGCCTCGTCGATAGCGTCGCCGATCCCCTCGAGGGTTTCGACGTTCAGGGCGTTGAGAGCATCGGGGCGATCGACGGTCAGCGTCGCGACGGTCTCGTCCTCGTTCCAGCTGAGTCGAACGGTATCTCGGCTCATAGCCTCGGGTTCGACGAACCGTGATAAAAACCCGGCGACAGACGGCTACGATTCGGCCGTCGCGTTCCCGGCGGGTGGCAGCGTCACGGTAAACGTCGACCCCTCGCCGGGCTCTGAGTCGACCCGGATCTCCCCGCCGTGACGTTCGACGATCCGCTGACAGAGCGCGAGCCCGATCCCGGCTCCCGGCTCGTCGTGGCCGTGCAGGCGCTGGAACACGTCGAAGATCCGCTCGCTCTCCTCGGGATCGATCCCGACGCCCTCGTCGCGAACGGCGACCCGCCAGTAGCCGTCGGCCCGCGAGCGCTCGGCCGAGACGTCGATTCTGGGCGGGCCGTCGCCGCTGTATTTGATCGCGTTGCTCAGAAGGTTCTGGAAGAGCTGGCGCAGCTGCCCGGAATCACCCCGAACTCGGGGCAGCGGCGAGGCGGTGATCTCGGCGTCCGACTCCGCGATCTGGACGCGGATGTCGGATCGGACCGCCTCGAGAACGCACTCGAGGTCGACGGTCTCGAACGAGTCCCCGCGGGTGTCGACCCGGGAGTACTCGAGCAGCCCCTCGATCATCTCGCGCATGCGGTCGGCGCCATCGACGGCGTACTCGAGGAACTCCTCGCCGTCGGCGTCGAGCTCGTCGCCGTAGCGGTCCTCGATCAGCCGCAGGTAGCTCGTGACCATCCGCAGGGGCTCCTGGAGGTCGTGACTGGCGGCGTAGGCGAACTGCTCTAAGCGCTCGTTCGAGGCCTCCAGCTCGCCGACGAGCTCCTCGAGTTCGGTCTGGTGGTGGCGGCGCTCGAGTTCGTAGCTGAGCCACTGGGCCGCGAGTTCGACGAACCCCCGTTCGGCGGGCGTCAGCGGCTCCGATCGGGCGTCGTCGTCGGCGAAACAGACCGTCCGGGTGCCGTCGCCCGCCGGGATCTCGCAGCCGACGTAGGTGTCGAACCCCCACCGCCGGTACGCCCGGTCGTCGGCCCACCCCTCGGCGGGCGCGTCGGTGAGGACGAACGGCTCCATCGTCTCGATCGTCTGCCGGCAGTAGGTCTCCGACAGCGGCGCCGTCTTCCCCGGTCGAACCCGGTCGTTCGCCGTGGCGTGAACGACATCGAACTGACCTGCCTCGGTGTCGACGCTGGCGACGAACCCGACCTCGAGGCCGAGCCGTTCGCGACCGAGCTCGAGCAGCTCGGTGACCTTCTCCTCGAACGATCGCTCCGGATCGGCGGTGATCTCGTACAGCTGCCGGAGCGCCCAGTTGCTCTCCCGAAGCTCGCGCTCGGCGGTCTTGCGGTCGGTGATATCCCGGAGGTAGATCGAGAGTCCCGTCTCGGAGGGGTAGACGCTGACCTCGAGCCACGACTCGAGGGCGGGGACGTACTCCTCGAAGGAGGTCGGCTCCTGGCCCTCCATCGCGGTTCGACACTCCGCCTCGAACGTCTCGTCGACGTCCGGAAACACCGTCCAGAACGAGCGGCCCAGCAGCTCCCGGTCCTCGAGTCCGATCAGCTCCGCGGCGCGGTCGTTGACGTGGGTGAACGTCCAGTCGACGTCGAGGCCGATCACCGCGTCGGTGATCCGGCTGTAGATCTCCTCGAACTCGGACTCGAGCCGCCGGCGTTCGACCACGTCCCGGACGATCGACACCATCCCGCCGTCGGCCGTCGAGGAGAGGCTGTGTTCCTTGAGAAATCGCGTTCCGTCGCTTTGCAGCCCGACCGTCTGCCCGGCCCAGACGCCGGTCGTCGAGAGCTGCGGGAACACCTTCCGGTAGATCCGCCTGATCATCCCCGGCGGGTGGACCTCCTCCCAGTGCATCCCGCACATCGCCGCGGGCTCGTAACCGTACAGCTCGGCGTAGGCCTCGTTGACGTACGCGAACTCGCCGCCGGACTCGAGGACGCCGATCCCCTCCCGTGCGGTCTCGATCGCGCGGAGGACCCGTCCGTCCTCGGTCCTCGAGTCGGCGTTCGGCCGCCGTCGCCCCGAGTCCACCTCGAGTGCGGTCTCGAGCACGTCGGCGATACGCTCGAGGAATGCGACGTCGCCGTCCCCGAACGCCCCAGGGTTAGTTGCGTGGGCCTCGAGAACGCCCCACGGTTCGCCGTCGGCGTCGATTCGGATCCCGACGCTGCTTCCCGGCTCGCGTTCGGTCGGCGGATCGACGTCGCTCGTTCGGTGGTCGTCGACGGTAACGGCTCCTCGCTCGAGCACCGTTCCCATCCAGCTCTCGGACGTCGCGGGAACCGTTCCGGCCTCGCCTCCCGCCGGGTGGCGGCCGACGTGGCTGCGGATCGTCGCGCGGCTCCCCCCCGGAAGCCGCTCGAGGACCGCCAGCGATCGAGCGTCGATCACGGTGGCGACGGCACCCGTCGTCTCCTGCAGGATCGTGTCGAGGTCGTCGTCCGCGAGGGCACGCTGTGCGAGATCGGCGACCGCCTCGTACCGACTCGAGTCGGCGGCCGTCGTTTCGTTCCCCCGACGAGTTGATGGCGCCATCTCAGCAGTAATTCTATCGCGCCAAGCATAAACTCTCTGCAATTTTCAACCCTCCATCACGTTTGAAATATTAGGAAATAAAAACTGTGTTGAACGAGTGAATGGGGCGGACGAAACGCCCTTGTGTCGAGACACCGAATGTCACTGTAGTCAGTCATGAAAAGCGTCTACGCGTGTCGGGACTGCGGCACCCAGTTCCGAGGAACCAGACGGGTCTGTTCGCTCTGTGGGACACGGGTCGGCGACACGACCCGCGGCACCTGCAAGGACTGTGGCTCCATCCTGACCGAGTCGGCCGAGCAGTGCTGTTCCCGCTGCGGGTCGACGAACGTCGAGCGCGTCTCCGTCGACGCGGACTGATTCTCGGGGAGGCAATGTGCTCGAGGGGGTGAAGGTGGGCTCGAGAGTGTTGGCTGGCTCGAGAGTCCTTGCTAGGCCGGGTACAGATCGGTGTACTTCTCGATCACCGACCAGAGGTGTTGCTCGTTGGAGATCCGGTGGGTTTCCTGGACTAACTCGGTCCCGTCGTCGGTGTCGGTCAGCTCGAGAGTCCAGTTCGTGTGGTCGCCCTGGTCCATCCCCCGCTTGGCGAACAGGACGAAGCCGTCCTCGTGGGCCAGCGCGATCGAGTCCTCGTTCTCGTAGTCGACGTCCCAGCTCATGTTTGAGGGGTAGGTGTTAGCGTGTTCAGTGTTTTGGGTTGTAGGCAGTCGCTCGAAGCGAGGTATTCCGGTACGATCTTAACCGCGTCGTTGGAACACCATCCGGAGGCATCATGAATCGCTCGAGCTGTCGAATCCAACTGTTGGCACGGGCCTTCGCGGACGCGATCCCGTCCGTCGATGAGAGAGCCACACATAGCAGGTGGAGACCTGGTATCGGCCCATTTGAAGAGGAGAACCAGATCAAAATGATACGGGAGGAGGTTGAACAACGGGCATCTATCGGGGAGTCGATCAAACACGAACAACCCTATCCCAACTCCAATCGCCGCGTCGATTTGCTCTTGGATGACGATGGTGATCTGTTGCCGATTGAGGCGAAGCTCATCCGTTTCAGACGAGATAACGGAAATATCGATCCGAACATGTACAAGAGCGTCTTCAGTCCATTTCCGGAGCGGAGCTCTTCTACGATGCTAACAGACTGCCAGAAATTGGTAGAGTCCGGATTCGGTTTTCCGTGTGGGGTGCTCGGACTCTATTACGAGGCTAACGATGAAATGTATACGAATCTCTGTGCAGAGGGAATCGCCGAGAAATTCACTCTCGACGTAAAGTACTGGTACGACATTCCAATCGAAACGGTTTGCATCGAGCCATTCGATGGTCTTCGTCACCCGCATCATCAGCACGGGGCAGTCATTGCCTGGAAAATCACCGAACCATGACACAGGAAATTGATTTCGTCAGCTGCATCAGACCCAGCGAACGAGTCAGGCGAACTCCACCGTAGCCTCTGTACTTCTGAGTACGACGTTTTGCAGGTGGGCTTTGTAGCGGATTGTGTTAGCCGAACCTGTTACTCGGTGCTGACTTCGATCTTGGAATCAATCTCGAACGTAACTGCTCGAGTGCTTAGTGTCTCGGCGATCTCCCGACGTTGCTCGAGGGTGGGGTCGTCCCGCTCGAGGACCTGGCGAGCTGCACGGACAAAATGTGGAACATCGTCGTAGGCACTCACCACAGCCTTCATCTTGTTACAATCGTAGAACTCGGCCGCTCGTTCGATCGCGTCTCGTCGACAAGCATAGTCGCCATCGGTTCGTATTCGCATGCTCTCGTACACACGACCCCCAATAGTCTAGTTTTTTCGACTCACTGAACGGCCCATTTCGCCCCAAAACCCGCCGAACCTTTCGGATCATCGTAGAAGAACGGTGGTCTAGCTGACGGATCGACTCGAGATATGCACACGGCGGTTCGCGTCTCGTGTGCATATTCGGGGAATAGAATTTGTCGGCGTGCAACCCCTGGGTTGTTGGCCCAATACAGTACAAACTAATCTCTCCGTCAGAGGAAAGCTTGAACGTGTATTCAAAAAATACCAACGGTCGTAATATTTCCCGCTCTATTCCAGACTCGAAAAATGGCTAAAGATCAGTCGGCAGTTCTTCCTCCGACGCGACCATTCTATCAAATAATTCAACAAATTCTCCATCTTTTTTATCATTATCTAATGATTCATCAAATATACACATGGCGGCTCCGTCTGGGGAATAGAGACGAGTTGGTATTGAACGACCCTCGTCATTCATCGAGAAGATTTCATGTTTTCTTACATTTCTTCTAACCATATTCTTTAATATTTCATTTGGAGAAAGGACTTCTGAGAAACTAATTCAATAGTTCTTCTTGCAATGAATTTGTGAGATGGTATATTGGTGTACTCCGGATGATTTTCAATAACCCAACCGAGATAATCATTTCCGTTGGATAGGAATCCTGAACTCATTTCTACAGGATAATGGCGGGTATGAGTGTCTGATTTCTTGAAAGAATTTCTATTATCTAATCTTTCAGGAGTGAATCCTAGAAGATCACCAGCCTTAAAATCTGATTCCATCCTTTCTGGGGGAGGTGATTCAGTCTGAGTATATATATCGTGTAATATCTGCCGATTTTTTATTTTCGTCCCTCGTAATTCTTCAACGTGTTCACGGGTGGTTTCATCATAGTGTAATAATTGTTTTATATCTGCATCTTTTGGAGGATGATCCGCCAAGAAGTCCGAGTCACTAGTCATTATACTCTCAAATATTATAATATGTCTTGCGATCTCTTCGTCTGTTTCAAGCGTTTTTGTTTGTTCTTCAGTCCTATCAACTATAACGTCGTCTCTTTTATAGAGCCTTTCAATTCTTTCTTCTTCTCCAAGCTTTCGAATGGCTTCTGACAGGTCCTTAAGCCGAATATCGGGTGGACAGACAATAACTGGCCGTTTTTGTTCTAGTATATCTAATAAAAGTGGATCTTCTTTAATTGATGATAGATGCCTTGAAGCCTCGATTAAACCAATATTAGTGTCAATGTCTAGTTGGTCAAGTATATCATGGACTGTGATCTCCTTCCCGTACTTTCCGAATCTCACCTCAAAATCACTCTTTGAGAAAATATCATAGATGGTCCTGTTCAGCCCTACGTTATCTATATCCGCCATTTTGTATTTTTTAATAATTTCATCGGCAGTCAGGTTTTCAACCAAGTCACTTGAAGGAATTATTATGTTTTCATCTATTATATTCCTGATTTCTTCACCTAGTGCCCGTTTATTTGAGAACACTTGGCTCCCTTCATCAGTATACATAAAATCATTAGAGGCGGTGACCTGATGAACAAAGGCTGTGCCAGCGAGAATCAGGTCGGCCAATGTTTCAGGACGAGGGTGACCATATTCCTCTAAAGAGCCATGCGCGATGAACGCATGGTCAGCACGAACCGTCGAAAAGAAGATGGGGGATATATTCCCATTGTTACTTCCATGATGAGGGACTTGAAGTAAATTAACATCCTTCAATTCTTCTTCATGTTCGCTTAAAAGATAGGAAAGAGTTTCCGAGGTTGCATCTCCGGTAAGGAGGGCTGTAGTACCCGTTTCTATATCCTTTAGTTTCAATATAGTGTTAACTCTATTGGCTATGTCACTATTTTCCCCATCAGAAATATACTGGCTGATAACTGGGTCAAGATTTGTAAACACGTTATCGGTAGAACCAGCATCGTTCTCCGGGAGAATAGCATCCAAGCCATATCTCTCAAAAGATTCTTGTGGAGTCAATAGTAAGGAGGTTGGAGAATAGAGAAAAGGGATAAGGTGTCCTGAAGCTAGCTCTATTTCACCTCTGTCTTTACTTAGCTTCTGAATGTATGCATTAGCGTTCAATACAGGTGAGAAGGAGTCAAAATCCGTGATTCCAAGCTTTTCTAAACCTTTTTCGTAATCCTGAACTGTTGTAGACGGTGGTGACAACCAGTCGATCTCGAAAGTCTCTTCAAGAGAATTACTTGTCCGATGAGAGGTAATAAAGTGGTTGTAAACCTGTGCTTTCTTTGCTTGTTCATTTGATGACGAAAACTCATATAGTTTATCAAATAATTCGGCTATATCTGAATTGATCTCATTAAGAGGTGGTATACCACCTGATTGATCGATTTGATTGGTCCTATCTTCTGTAGTAAGTAATATATCTACGGGAGGCGACCAAATGCCGTGAAGCGAGACTTCGGTCTCATCTATTAATGTCTCTATAAATTCAGTAGTCAAATTTTTAAAATGATCCTTGTGAAGATGGGATATAACGATATCTATTGGCCGTTCCTTATTCTGGAGAGATATATGGTCATTATTTGATAAATATCCTAGTGTTCTACTGTAGTAACTTTTGAAAGTTGTTTCACCATATGTCGCTTGTCCAAGATCGAAAAAGAGAATCGGCCCCTCCTCTTTTTCAACTATCACCATACTTCCATTACCTTGGTCCGGGAGATGAAGTCTCATTTGTTAGTTAATACATGCTCATACCTTTTATAGATATATCTAATGGCTCAAGATGAAACTCCCTGAGGTTAGACAAGAGAAAGCGATATTTGTAGACGTTATCGGAACAGGGTTAGGCATCCAAATATCTGGTTCAGCGATCGGCGACGGGGCCGACGAACCCGACCTCGGTACTGCCATCAGGCATCCGCCAGGCCATCTCAGCTCCTCGAAGCAGCGTCGGATCGTTACCGGACGTCGACCACTTCTCAAGGGCTTCGGCGGCGATCGCCCACGTATTCTCGAAACTGCTCGACTTTAGCCGAGAGAGAATCGTGTCGATCCGCAGCTGTGCGGTTCGCCCTTCTGGTCGAACTCAAGAACATCTCTCTTAGTCGGTATCCAGAACGGGTCGGAGGGATTTGAACCACGGTCGCAGCAAAGCTGCTCCCTGATTCAAATCCCCCCCTCATCCAATATTCGCGACTCACGGCGTTGTTCGTCGCGAGAATATGGGGTCGGAGGGATTTGAACCCCCGATCGACTGATATCTCCGGCGCGCCTCGGAACTCCAGAGGGTCATCACACGGACACTGATCAGGTGTCCGATCAGTATATCAGTCTGGAGTGTCGTCCCGGGCGCGGTGCCTCTGGAGTCAGTCGCCATGCCTGGCTTGGCCACGACCCCTCGAGTCTACGTTGGGCGATCCACCCTAAAGTGGTTTCGATTCGGGCGCTCCGTCCCCCGATTCAGAGCCAGGGGGCCCGTTCCTCCTCGTCGTCGTCGAAGGGACTGTCCTCGTCCTCGAGCGAATCGTCACTCGAGTCCTCGTCGGCGGACTCCGCGGGCGACTGGTCCTGTCCGCCGTCGGTCGACGCCGACGACCCCGGACTCGAGCTCGAGTTCGAGCCGCCGGGGTTGAACAGCGGCCCGGTGCCGACCGCCGGCGCCGATTCGGCCGAGGGCGACGGCGACGGGGAGGGCGACGGGCTCGAGAACCGCGGCGCGCTCTCGCTCGACTGCGAGGACGAGTCGTCGTCGCGCTCGAGCGGGATGTCGATCGCGAAGACCGCCGCGACCAGCAGCGCCGCCAGCGGTGCCTGGCCGAACGCCATCCCCAGAAGCGACAGGGGCAGCAGGCCCAGCGCGACGGCGCTGCCGAAGCGGAACCGGTCGATGTCCATGTACTCGCGCAGGTACGGGCCGCTGATGGCGACCCCCAGCGCGAAGGCGACGCCGACGACGGCCGCGAGCGTCGCGTTGGCGACCAGTGCGGGGTCGTCCATGACGATGAACGCCGCACCGGAGGGCTCGAGGCTCGCCAGCAGGCCCAGTCCGACGATCACGGCGGGGCTTGGCAGGTACTCGCCGATCGTCGCGCTCGCGGTTTTGGCCGCGATCGCGAGGATGACGACCGCCGCGAACCGCTCGAAGACGGCCTCGTTGAGCACGGTGTCGATCGCCGGCGCCAGTGCGGCCTGCAGCGCCGCCAGCAGGATCAGCGGAACGCCGACCAGCAGGACGATCTTGATCTGCTCGCGGGGCGTCCCGCTCATCTCGGCGAGGATCACGGCGACGGTGGCGCTTCCTCCGAAGATCAGCAGGCCGATCTGCACGGCTCCGAGGGGGTCGTCGAGCGCTCCCGCGAGGATCAACGCCGGGAAGATCCCGTCGATCAGCGGGAGCATCATGACGAGTGCTAACAGCTTCGTATCGCCGCCCACCAGGCTCTCGAGCCGGAGGGCGATCGGGTGTTGGGATGCACTCATCGCTTAGGTTCGATGGCCGTGTCCCGAGGCCGATGGGTGGTGTGAACGAGAGTGCCACGAGGGCGTGGCGAGCCAGTCCATCGAGAGGCCCCGCGCTGTGAGTTTAGCTGTAAAGTTCCCGAAAATTTTGGTGGCGACGGCGGCAGCGCTCGTCTGGCCAACGGGTCGGGAGCTGTTGAAACTCACAGCGTTCATACACGTACGGTCTATTGGCCAGTCAATAAACGTTGCGTGAGAAGCGATTGCACAACTCGGCGTATCTCAGCCAATAACGCCCAGATCCTGACAAAGATGAACTGATCTGAATGTGTGGTGCACGTTCCCGGACTGTGTGGTTCTACACGCCGTGTGGCGATTCCCCGGTCTGAATCACCACTCACCGCCACCGACAGCCGTTGACAACCCCGCCCCGGTCTCGCAACGCTTTTTGCCGACGCTTTCGGACAGTTTACATGGCGAACGACGCTCCCGAGCACGAGCCGTACTCCTCGAAACTCCAGGTACCGGAAGCGCTAACGTTCGACGACGTCCTCCTCCGTCCCAAGGAGAGTCGCGTCGAACCCGACGACGCCGATCTCTCCTCGCACGTCTCTCGCTCCGTGGAGCTCTCGGTCCCCATTCTGTCGGCTGCGATGGACACCGTCACCGAGAGCGGCATGGCCATCGCGATGGCCCGCCACGGCGGCCTCGGCGTCATCCACCGGAACATGAACGTCGACGAGATGGTCGAGGAGATCGGCCGCGTCAAGCGAGCCGACGAACTCGTCATCCCCTACGAGGACGTCGTCACGGCCGACCCCGAGATGACCGTCCGCGAGATCGACGACCAGATGGCCCGCCAGGGCGTCGGCGGCGCCCCCGTGGTCAACACGCGCGGGGAAGTACTGGGCATCATCTCGAGTACGGACATCCGGCCCCACCTCGAGGTCAACGAGGACGACCTCGTCACCGAGGCGATGACCGACGAGGTCATCACGGTTCACGAGGACGTCGACCCACGCGACGCGTTCGACCTGATGTACGAACACAAGATCGAGCGCGTCCCCGTCGTCGACGACGAGAACCTCCTCGTCGGACTGGTGACGATGCAGGGTATCCTCCAGCGCCGCGAGTACAAGGAGGCCGTCCGCGACGAGGACGGCCAGCTGTGCTGTGGGGTCGCCGTCAGCCCCTTCGAGCGCGATCGCGCCGAGGCCGCCGACGAGGCAGACGCCGACATCCTGTTTATCGACACCGCCCACGCGCACAACCGCAACGTCATCGAGGGCGCCCGCGAGATCAGCGAATCCGTCGAGGCCGACGTCGTCGTCGGTAACGTCGGCACCCAGGAGGCCGCCGAGGAACTGGTCGAGTTCGCCGACGGAATCAAGGTCGGTATCGGCCCCGGTTCCATCTGTACCACGCGAGTCGTCTCCGGCGCCGGCATGCCCCAGATCACCGCCGTCGCGCAGGTCGCCGACGTCGCGAGCGAACACGGTGTCCCCGTCATCGCGGACGGCGGCATCCGCTACTCCGGCGACGCGATCAAGGCGATCGCCGCCGGCGCCGACGCCGTCATGCTCGGCTCGTACTTCGCCGGCACCGACGAGGCCCCCGGTCGCGTCGTCACGATGAACGGCAAGAAGTACAAGCAGTACCGCGGCATGGGGAGCGTCGGCGCGATGAAATCCGGCGACGCCGACCGCTACCTCAAGGAAGAGCCGGAGGAGGAAGACGACTACGTCCCCGAGGGCGTCGAGGCCGCGACGCCGTACAAGGGCACGCTCAAGTCCGAGCTCCACCAGCTCGCGGGCGGCATGCAGTCCGGCATGGGCTACGTCGGCGCCGCGACGGTGCCCAAGTTCAAGGAACGCAGCGAGTTCGTCCGGGTCTCCTCGGCCGGTCAGGCCGAGAGCCACGCCCACGACGTCGTCATCACCGACGAGGCGCCGAACTACTCGCCCAACGAGTAACTCGAACTCGATGTAGCTCCCCCGGTCGAACGATTCACTACTCGAGCTCCGACCGTCTGATCTTCCCCGTCGTCGTCTGCGGTAACTCCTCGCGGAACTCGATTGCTCGCGGATACTCGTAGTCGGCCAGTCGGTCCCGAACCAGCTCGCGGATCTCCTCGCGTAGCTCCTCGGACCCCGCCGTCCCCGCGGCGGGCTGGACGACGGCCTTGATGATCTTGCCGCGACGGTCGTCGGCCACCCCGACGACGCCGACCTGCGCGACCGACGGATGCTCGAGGATCGCCTCCTCGACCTCCCGGGGACCGACCCGGTAGCCGCTGGTGATGATGAGGTCGTCGTCGCGCGATTTGAACCAGAGGTACCCTTCCGCGTCGCGCTCGGCGAGGTCGCCGGTCAGGTGCCAGGCCTGGCCCTCGGGCATCCCGTCCGATTCGGACCGCACCCCAGTACGCTGCCCGTCGCCGTCTCCCCGCTCGAGGGTCGCCGCCGCCGTCTTCTCGGGGTCGTTCCAGTACTCCGCGAAGACGACGGGGTCGTCGTCCCGCCGGACCGCGATCTCGCCGACCTCGCCCGCCCCGACGCGCTCGCCGGTCTCGGGGTCGAGCACCGCGACCTCGTGGCCGGGGACCGGTTTCCCCATGCTGCCCGCTTTCGCGGGGAACCACTCCCGGCAGTTCGTCACCAGGAGGTTGGCCTCCGTCTGGCCGTACAGCTCGTTGACCACCGTCCCCTCGAGTTCGGCCTCGGCCCACTCGAGGATCTCCGGGGTGAGCGGCTCGCCGCCCGAACAGATCGCCCGCAGGGAGAGCTCGTAGCGATCGGCTGGGTCGTCGACGTCCATCAGCATCCGGATCGCCGTCGGCGGGAGGAAGGAACCCGTGACGTCGAACTCCGCGAGCAGTTCGAACGCGGTCTCGGGATCGAACGATCCCATCGGGAAGCCGACGACGGGCTGACCGTAGTGCCAGGCCGGAAAGACCAGATCCCCCAGCGCGCCGATCCAGGCCCAGTCGGCGGGCGTCCAGTAGGTGCCCTCGAGGTCGCGCTCGAAGTACATCGAGAAGGCGGGACAGTGGCCAAGCCAGACGCCGTGCGTGTGGAGTACTCCCTTCGGCTTCCCGGTGCTCCCGCTTGTGTACATGACGATCGCGGGCGTGTCGACGTCCGTCTCCGCGACCTCGTGGTCGTCGTCCCGCCAGTCGATCGCCGTCTCGAATCGGGAGACGGACGCGTCGCCGACGGTCCCGCCCTCGATCTCGGGCTCGCCGTCGACCACCAGCACGGCCTCGAGGTCGGGACAGTCGGGCGCGACCTCGCGGATCGTCTCCCACTGGGAGACGTCGACGACCGCGATCCGAGCCTCGCTGTCGGTCAGCCGATAGCGTAACGCGTCGGTGCCGAACAGCACCGACAGCGGCAACGAGACCGCGCCGAGCTTCCAGCACGCGAGGTGGGTCAGGACGTTCGCGGGCTTCTGCGGGACGACGACCGCGACCCGATCGCCGAACGCTAGCCCCAGCGACTCGAGGGCGTTCGCGACGGCGCTCGAGCGCCGATCGAGGTCGTCGAAGCTGTAGCGCTCGCGGCGTCCGTCGGGGAAGGCCTGATGGAGGGCGACTCGGTCGCCATCGTCGTGTTTCCTCACCAGATCGACGGCTGCGTTGAACCCGTCGGGGACGTCCCACGAGAACGACTCGCGCGCCTCCTCGTACGTCTCCCCCTCGAGCGTAACGAAGTACGTCATTCGTGTCGTACGAGAGCGGATATCATGAAAGAACTACCGCCGAACGTACCCCCGTCAGGTCGGTCTCGTCGCGTTCGAACGAGGACCGCTCGAGCCCCGACGGGTTGTGTCACGCACTGACGAAGGGAGCGAGACGATCCACAAACTCGTGGTAATTCGGTTCGGACGATTAGAACCGTCCACGTTTCAACGGGTAGTCGGTCTTCGGGGGCCGATACGTACAGGTCAAGTAGGTAACGGCGCAGCAATCGGTACCTCCTATATCTGTCGAGAGAAGTCTGCTGAATATAGAGGATAAGTTCAGCACGGGAGAGTCGTTTCTTCGCCCATCTTATAGAGGAAGCTACCAGCTCAGCCCCGTACGTAATGAGCGCCTATCTTCGCCCCTGCTTTTAGATTTGGTCTAAATTATGGGAAGACACTTACAATAGCGGAATCAAACAAGTTTGTATGTCGTCTCTGGTTGCTGCCGCTTTCATCGGAATTGGGATTGTTTCTCTTTTCCAGCCAAAATGGCTGATACAAATCGAACGAGAGGTAAAGGCCACTGGAACGGATAACGACCCAAATGAAATCGAGTTTGCCGATTGGTGGTTTATTATTGGCCGAATGACTGGCATCTTCGCAATTTTGTTTGGATTACTGATTTGGTTCAACGTAATATAACACGTCACTATAGTCAGTACCACCCTGTACTGACCGACCACTCCCCATCACAGATCTGTTCTAAGCCTGCTCCCCTCCATGCTTTGCATTTATCAGAGACTGAACGTCCTATTCAGATCTGTCAGAAAATGCCTGCTAAATATAGGTGAAACAGATACCACTGCGGTGCGGTTCAAGCATCGCACCCGCGAGCGACCATCGGGAGCGAGCGGCTTTTTAGCGTAGATTTTTGAGTCGAGTGGGACCGGTGGTCCCACTGACCATGCAAACGGGCGCTTCGCGCCCGTGAGCAGAGAGTGGTGAGCGAGCAGCGCGAGCGAACCCGACGAGAAAAAGGTACGTGGGCACGCGCTACGTAACGATTCGCTCGATCCAGGTTCACGACCCAGACCGAGTACAGAAACCGCGATACTGCACCGACAACCCCCGCTCGAGTCGAGCCGTCGCTACTGGTACATCCGCAGCGGCTGGGCCTGGGAGCTCTCCTCCTGGCTCAGCTGTTGCATCTGGCGGGCGAACTGTTCGCGCTTCTCCCGGATCTCCTCGGCCCGACCGACGAGCTCCTCGATGTCGATCGAGACGTCCGCGATCGGCGCGATCCCCTCCTCGAGCAGGACGCTCGCCGCCTCGGGGTCGGGAAACTGCGGGCTCGAGTCGACGATCAGTCCCAGACTATCGTCGTTGCGCTGTGCGGCGCGGTCGAGCAACGCCCCCGTGGGTCCGCTGATGACGCCGTCCTCCGGCGGCGTCGCGATCCCGTGGTCCTCGAGCGTCTCGAGTTGGCTCCCGGTGGCGACTCCGTACAGCGAGGGGGGCTCCTCGCGTTCGGCGGGAAGCCCGCTGAGGTAGATCGGCCGCACCTCCCGGGCGGCGATCCAGCTCGAGACGCAGTTCGCGACGCTGCCGACGGCTGGTGCACCGATCGGGACGTCGCTCTGCAGCGCGATCAGGTCGTGAGCCTCGCTGGCGTAGAGCCGAACGGGCGGGCGTACCCGCCCGTCGCCGGCCCGGTAGGTCCCCACGCGGGGCAGACCCTCACAGTCGACGCTGGCGTAGTACTCCATCTCGAGCTCCCGAATGAGGTGGTCGGTCGCGATCTTGCCGACGAGGCCGACGCCGGGAAACCCCTCGACGAACGTCGGCTCCTCGAGCGATACCTCGGAGTCCTGTATCTGAATCCCTGCCATGTACTGACAATCGCGTGTGAGCGGCATAAAGACGGTGCCGACGTGGGCGGCGCTTCGAAACCCACAAGCGACGGGCTCTCAAATCCACGGGCAATGGAGCCACTCGAGCGGTACCGGCCGATCGTCGACGACTTCGAGGCGTTTCTCGACGCCTGCGAGCGCCCGCTTGGCAACGCGGTCCGGGTGAACACGATCAAGGCCTCGGTCGACCGGGCGACGACCGTCCTCGAGGAGGAGGGCGTCGGCTACGAGGGGGTCGACTGGAACCCTCGAGTGCTGCGTCTCGAGACCGACTCGCCGGGCTCGACGTGGTCGTCGTTTCACGGGTTCACCCACGGCCAGGAGGAGGTGTCGGCGGTCCCCGCGACCGTGCTCGAGCCCGAACCCGGCGAGCGGGTCTGGGACTGCTGTGCGGCCCCCGGCGGGAAGGCGACCCAGCTCGCGGCGCTGATGGACGATCGGGGCACCGTCGTCGCCAACGACAGCAATCTCGGGCGGATCTCGGCGCTACGCTTCAACGCCGAACGGCTCGGTGCGACGAGCCTTGCGGTCACGAACGACGACGCCCGCAACTACTCCCTCGAGCGGTTCGACTTCGACGAGTTCGACCGCGCGCTCGTCGACGCGCCCTGTTCCTGTGAGGGGACGATCCGGAAGAACCCCGACGCGCTCGACGGCTGGTCGGAGGGCTACCTCGACGAGGTCTCGGGAATCCAGAAGGGCGTTCTCGGGCGGGCCGTCCAGGCCACTCGCGAGGGCGGCACCGTCGTCTACTCGACGTGTACGTTCGCTCCCGAGGAGAACGAGGCCGTCGTCCAGCACGCCCTCGACAGGGAGGACTGCCGGATCGTCGACTTCGACCTCGAGCTCGAGCACTCGCCCGGACTCACCGAGTGGAACGACGAGGAGTACGACGACCATCTCGAGCAAACTGCGCGGATCTACCCCCACCAGAACGACACCGGCGGCTTCTTCGTCGCGAAACTGGAGGTGACGGCCTGATGGGTGACGACGCCGCGGACGGCGCGAGTGAGAGCGACCTCGCACAGAACGACGGCCAGCGCTTTGGCCGGCTGCCGACGACCGCCGCGGAGCGGACCGTCGAGGGCCGAGCCAGCCGCGAGGAGGTCGTCGACTACTTCGCGGACCGCTTTGCGATCCCACCCGAGGCGTTCGACGACTACACGTTCTGGGAGAAAGGGGCGGGCAAGATCTGGATCTACGGCGGCGACGCCCCTTCGCCGATCACCATCGAGGCGATCGGCATGACCTGTCTGCGAACCCGACAGGAGCACTGGAAGCCGACGACGGACTTCGTCCAGCGCTTCGGCCGGGAGGCCGGCGAGTGCGTGATCGAACTCGAGTCCGACGAAGCACGGGCGTTCGCCGCGGGCGAGGACCGAGAGCTCGAGCGCTGGGAGGGCGACTGGGGATATCTGATCGCCGCCCACCGGATCGCGGGCGCGCTCGAGCCGATCGGCGTCGGACTGTACGTCCACGGCGAGTTGCGCTCGATGGTGCCGAAGGGACGCCAGCGGGAGCTTTAAGCCGGTCAAAACACCGGTGCCGTTCCGCTCGCACCGACGAGAATCCGAACCACGATCCCAACCATCACGGAGTACGTGACGTTGACCAGTGTTCCGGCGAGATAGAACAGACTGTTATTTTTCATGTCGTCGCTCCGGACGATACTTTTTGCTGCGAAAATGACCGCGATCGCCGTGTACGCACCGACGAGGACCAGTGTCAACAGGAGAACGTTCTCCGTCTTCCCGACGACGACTCCAATATCGCGATCAGTGTCGGTAACGGTATCGGCGTACTCCGCGTCAGCCCACGAAAGTGTCCTCGTTACTACCGAACCGCTGGTCACGACCACTCCGAGGTAGGCAGCGACGATGATCGCAGCATCGGTCACCGCCGGAGCAATACCGATTCCGGTCATCGGCCGTACGCCTCGAGCGTTCGCCGTAATCGGGTCTCGATCGTCTCGGCGAATGGCCACGATGCGCCCCGAAGTGCGTTCGAAACGGCTTGCTGGCTCACGTCCAGATCGTCGGCAACCGCTTGTTGATTGCCGGTTCGCTCGTACAGTTCGATTACGTCGCGTTGACGGTCGGTCCACGACTCACGGAGATGTAGCAGCAAGTTGATCTCGTCTGCAACTGCGGTATCGAGCGGGACCGTCCGGGTATCAAGGTCGAACCGAAGACCGGTCCGCTCGATGGATTTCAGGAGTTCCGTCGCCCGGTGGAACGCCTCCCCGTCCATCTGCGAGACGTCCTGGTCGTCGACTCCGAACTCGATCTCCCCGGAAGCGACCGCAAGCCGAATGGAGTGTGGACGGAGGTGATCGGTGAGCGCGACGACGATGCTGTAGAGGTGTTCGACCGATGTCAACACAGCGCCGATTTCGTCGATACCTTTCAGAGCGGAAAGCGGCGTAGCGAAAGACTCCTCGTACGACTCCGTGACCGTCTGCCGAGTGTCCCTGAGTTGCTTTCGAAATCCCTCTCGATCGGTAATCTCCCTCGAACCGACTACGTCCCCGAGCAGGACATATTGTGAGGAAGGTGATTTGGAGTTATCGAGTTGCATTCGTGTCTACCCCACACCTATACAACTAAAAAAGGTTGTTTTATCGATTACAACCACTGTGGGTTGTAGGACACCACTGAATCGGCGAGATCAGTCGTTCGTCCAGCGGGACAACCGTCAGCGTTCGACGAGTGTCCCACCCGCGAGCCCCTCCCACTCGACGCGATAGCCGAGTTTCGAGAGCACCGCGCTCGAGTCATCGACGCCGTAGCGTTCGAGGACCGACTCGGCCTCCGAGAGCGAGATACCGGCCTCGAGCTCCTCGGCGAGTTCCTCGAGCACCGACGGGCGAATCAGCGTTCGGCCGACCAGTTCGTGCTCGGGGAAGGCGACGTCGGCCAGGGCGTCCTCGCTGACGCCGCGGTCGGCGGCCAGCTCCTCGAGGGTGCGAACGTCCGCGTCGGGTCGCAGCTCCTCGGGCAGCGCGGCCGCGCTGTCGGCGACGAGCTGGCGCTCGTACTCTCGGAGGACGTCGCGGACGTCCTTCAGCCGAACGCTGCCGGAGTAGGTGATCGCCCGGAAGTCCCGCGCAGCGATCTCCTCGCCGACGCCAAGCGACTCGTCGACGGCGACGACCAGCTCAACGTCCTCGAGTTCCGAGAGCTGGCCGAGCTTCTTTTCGACGTACTCGGGCGTCCAGAAGCCCATGATCTCGAAGAAGACCCGAAAGTCGCCGTGCGAGTAGTCGAACGCGAAGTCGGGGATCATCACCCGCGTTCCGGTCTCGAGCGGTTCGGGTTCGCGGACGAGCTCCCAGTCGAGATCCAGGCTCGAGAAGCGCCCGGCGAAGTCGGCCTCGACGCCGCTATCGAAGGAGACGTCCGCGACGGGGTCGGCGTCGGGCACCCGAACGGGATCGGCGTCGGTGAGCTCGAGGATCCGTTCGGTTCCCCGGTCGTTGATCGTCGCCTCGAGTCGCCACTCGTCCGCTTTCGCGACTGTTCGCAGGAGTCGAGCGAAACGGGTGCCGTACCGGCGCGTGGCTCGGAAGAGGTGCGTGGGGCCGGTGACGACGACCTCGCGGTCGCTCAGGTCGGTTTCGTTCGCGTCGCCCGTCTTGCGGATCTCGTACATCAGCCGAAGTCGCTTGATCGCCGACACCAGCGCCTTCGGGTCGCTCGACCTGACGCGGAGCTCGGTCGCGTCGAACAGCGCAGTCTGGGCCAGCGAGAGGTTGTACTGCGCGACGAGGTCGTCGGGATCCCACCGGGAGTCGACCCCTTCGAGAACCTGTCGTTCCTCGAGGTCGGCGTACAGCGCCCGCTCGAGGGCGTCCGGCGAGAGTCCGAGCCCGTCGGCCGCGCGGGCGAGCGCCGCCTCCCGCTCCGCGCCGGTGACGACGCCGACCGCTTCGGCCGCCTCGAACGTCGCCCGTCGGGCGCGCTCCGGATCGATCTCGGCGTCGGTCCCGAACGTCGCCTCGCGCTCGAGCAGGGCCGAGAAGCCCCGGACGAGCTTGAAGTGGTCGGCGTCGGGCTCGAGATCGGTAAGAGCGCCCTCGAGCTCCCCGCGGGACTCGCCAACGTGGCCCTGGTAGGTACCGATGACGCGGGCGGCGAGGGGCCGGTGCTCGCGGCTCGCGAACTGCGGGTGGTATCCCCCGCCGGCCCTCGAGACGCGCAGCAGGTCCTTTGTCAGCATCTATCTCGAGTCGGTGTGCCGAACGCAAAAGTGATCCGCACCGGGGAAATCGTGCGCTCAGTCGTCGGCGGCCGGCGCGTCGCCCACAGTTGGATCGGGAACGTCGGCGACGTCGGTACCGCTGCTCGAGGTGGCGACCGTGACGGCGACGATCGCGGCGATGCAGATCGGCCAGACGAACAGCGAATAGTGCTCGGGCGTGATCCACCCTACGCCGAACGTCGCCACCAGGCCGGTGACGATTCCGGCCAGGACGGCTTCGCCGGTCGTCCGCTCCCAGAACAGCATGAACAGCAACGGGAGCCCGAACGTCGCGCCGAGCCCGACGTAGGCGAACTCGATGATCTCGAAGATCGTTCCGGGCTGGACGAACGCGAGCGCGACGCCGCCCAGCGCCAGGACGCCGACGGTCCCTCGTCCGAGCAGGATGAGTTGGGCCGGGCTCGCGCTCGGATCGATCTTCTCCTCGTAGAACCGCGTGAAGTCGGAGGAGGCGACCAGCAGCATCGAGTCCGACGTCGAGAGGATCGCGGAGACGATCGCCGCGAGCAGGACGCCCGCGATCAGCTCCGGGAAGAAGTCGACGATGGCCATCATCGCGACGTTCTCGGGGTTATCAACGGAGCCGTAGAGGACGCGGCCGGCGGCGCCGATCAGCAGCGGCACCGTCAGTCGGAGCGACTGGAAGGAGACGGAGATGACCGATGCGGGGCTGAGCAGCCGCTCCGAGCGGATCGCCTGGAGCCGCATCAGCGAGTGGGGCTGCCCGATGGTCCCGAACGCGAACGTCACCAGCCCGAGCGCCGAGAGCAGGAACGCCTGTCCGGCCAGCCCGGCGGACATCTCGAGCAGCGCCGCGTCCTCGACGGCCGCCGCCTCCGTGACGAACGCCGACCAGCCGCCGATCTCGGCGATCATCAACACCGGGAGCGTCACCGCGGCGACGAAGATGAGGATCCCCTGGAAGACGTCGGTCCAGATCGAGGCGTTGAACCCGCCGAGCATCGTGTACAGGCCGACGATGACGCCGCCGACGGTGATCGCAATCGCGTAATCGATACCGATCCCGGTGTCCATCGCCTCACCGACGGCGATGATCTGGGCGCCGACGTAGGCGCCCATAAACAGCAGGATCGAAACCGTCGCGACCACCCGAACGTACGTGCTGAGCCTGGCGTCCTCGACCGCGAGCGAGAGGTGGTCGGCGATCGTGATGCTTCCCAGCTCCTCGGACTGGCGGCGAAACCGTGAGCCGACGTAGCGGTACATGAAGACGATGATGAAGATCATCGTGATCGAGAACCACAGGCCGTGGATCCCGGTCAGAAAGCCCATCCCGACCCAGGCGAAAAAGGTCCAGCCGCTGGCGACGGAGGACACTTCGGAGATCGCAACCGGCCAGGCCCCCACGTCCCGATCCGCGAGAAGGTACTCGGAAAGCCGGTTCGTCTCGGTCGTCACGAAGAAGTACGCCCCGATCGCCAGCAGGATGAGCAGGTATACGCCGAAGGTGAGCTGGATCGTCGAGACCATCTCACCGCCTCCCCAGAACCGAGACGTAGCCGTCGTTGGTCGTTCGATCGATCCAGTACAGCACGAGCGTCGCGATCGGAAGCGCCACCATCACGAACAGCGCGATGGCGGTCCCCGTCGGTACTCCCAGCAGCATGGGTGAAGCTGGCACACAGCGACGGTATATAGCTACCGACTCGAGTGCAGTCCGGCGGTTTCGTCTCGAGTCGCGATCGCCACGGACTCCGGGAGCGAGCGCCCTCGCCTGAGGGTACAGGCCGGCTCGTTATGCCCGTGCCAGTCCCACTGCGGGACGATGACTGGGAAACACACGTGGGCGATTCCGGAGGGGTACATCCCCGAGGAGAGCACCGGCCCCGAACCCGAGATGGAAAGCCACGAGACCGTCTGTGTCCTGAACACGAACGACGAGGCGGCGTCGATCGAACTCACGCTGTACTTCACCGACCGCGAGCCCGTCGGCCCCTACGAGCTGACCGTCCCCGCCGAGCGAACCCGACACTTCCGGTTCAACGACCTCGAGGATCCCGAACCGGTGCCGAAGGGCGAGGACTTCGCGAGCGTGCTCGAGTCCGACGTCCCCGTCGTCTGCCAGCACACCCGGCTGGACTCGCGTCAGGCCGAGAACGCCCTGCTCACGACCATCGCGCATCCGGGTGAGTGACGATGGCGCCGGTGTCGGACGAAGAGATCGCAGGCGAAGCGACCGACGCCGAGGAGTGGACGAACTGGTCGGGGAGCGTCTCGTTCGAACCCGATCGAATCCTCGAGCCCGAGAGCGAGTCCGAACTCCAGGAGATCGTCCGCCGCTGTGTCGAGGCGGACCGAACCGTCCGCGTCGCCGGGGCGGGCCACTCCTGGACGCCCGTCGTCGAAACCGAGGACGTCGTCGTCTCCCTGACGAACATGACCGGCGTCGTCGACCACGACCCCGAGGCGAAGACGGCGACGCTGTACGCCGGGACGACCCTCGAGGAGGCCGGGACCGAACTCCACGATCGGAACCTCGCGCTGCCGAACCTCGGCGACGTGACGATGCAGACCGTCGCGGGAGCGTTCGGTACCGGCACGCACGGGACGGGTCCCGAATTCGAAAACCTCGCGGGCTCGCTCGTCGGCGGACGAATGGTCACCGGAACGGGCGAGATCCGCGAATTTAGTGCCGAGGACGATCCCGACCTGCTGCGGGCCGCGCGGGTGTCGCTCGGCACGCTCGGTATTTTCACCGAACTGAAGCTGGATCTGCAGACGACCTACAAGCTCCAGCGCCGCGAGTACTGTACGAGCTGGCGCGAGTGTCGGGACCACCTTCCCGACCTGATCGAGGAGAACCGCAACTTCGACTGCTACTGGTATCCCCGCTCGGACGAGGTGAAACTGCGCCTGCTCAACGCGCCCGGCGGGGGGACCGACCACGAGGATCTCTCGTACGCGACGCTCGTCGAGGACCAGACCGGCTGGTGGCAGGAGACGATCCCCGAGCACGACGACATCGGCCGCGAGTTCGACGAGATGGAGTACGCCGTCCCGATCGAGGACGGGTTCGACTGTCTCGAGGAGGTGCGCGAGCGAGTCCGCGAGAACTGGCGGGCCGACGTCGGCTGGCGGCTGCTCGTTCGTACCGTCGCGGCCGACGACGCCATGCTCTCGACGGAGTACGACCGCGACGTAATGACCATTTCGTGTATTCAGAACGCCGAACTCGAGCACTGGCCGTACTTCGAGGACATCGAGCCGATATTCAACGAGTACGACGGCCGCCCCCACTGGGGGAAGAAACACACCCTGCGGGCGCCCGAGCTCGGCGAGCTGTACCCCGAGTGGGAGCGCTTCCAGGAGATCCGCAGCGAGCTGGATCCCGAGGGCGTGTTCGTGACCGAGTATCTCGAGGAGCTGCTGGGAGCGACGACGACGGACGACGAACGAAGCGACGAGACGCGAACGACCGAGCGAGTCGAGGGAGAACCATGACCGACGAGGACAACAATGCAACCGATCCGATCGGGGAGAGGCGCTGGGAGCTCCCCGGCGGCCACGTGCCAGTCGACAGCACCGGCTCCGAGCCGGAGATGGTCAGCCACGAGAAGCTGTGTCTGCTCAACGCCGGCGACGAGATGGCGACGCTCGAGGTGACCCTCCACTACGCGGACGGCAACGAGGCGGGCCCGTACCCGCTGAGCGTCGCGCCTCGGCGAGTGCGCCACGTCCGGATCAACGACCTGATCGATCCGTACGCGCCGCCGCTGGGCGAGGACTACGGGATCGTCGTCGAGTCGAACGTCCCGGTCGTCGTCCAGTGGAGCCGCCAGGACACCCGCCAGGCCGAGAACGCGGGCCTCTCGACGCTCGCGTACGGAGAGTGACCGAAGCGGGATCGTCGACTCCTGACGACATCGGTTTTCCCACCGTACCACCCCGCCCGAGGCGCTCACCACTCGTGGAGTAGAACTACGGGTGAACCTCGAGACGAGATGCTGCGGATGTGCGTCTCACGTGATGGTTACCATACTACACGGCTGTCGTGCGTTCGACACAACTCCGTGGATACGAAACGACGACCACTCCGCAGCGACGGATCGAATCGTCCGTGTAGACGGGACGGTCCTTGTCTTGCCTACTCGCTGGAGTCCGGTCAGCGACTGCACGAACGTCACTAGTTGCCTACAATGTCTCGCCCATCGTACTACCCATCGCTACAATGGCAAACGAAACAGCAACAGCCAGCAACGCGATACAGGCAGCGCCACTCGTATCCATCGAGGAGACGTTCGAGAAGGCAGCGGTCGAAGCTGCGGAGCTCGGCGACACGACGTTCTACCGAATCACGGTCGAACCGGGATGGGTGTGGTCCGACCACTACGGACCCGTGATCGGAGCGGAGATCTGTTCGGAACACCACCATCTGTGCATGCTCTCCGGCGAGATGACGGTCGAGATGGACGACGGCACCCGTAAGACGCTTCGAGCGGGCGACGTCTCGGTGATACCGCCGGGACACGACGCGTGGACCGAAGGGGGCGAGCAGGCCGTCTTCCTCGACATCGACCAGGGACGGTGAGAGCGCGATGGGAACAGAGAGAGTGACCGCTGAGGAGCCGAACCGTGCCGTCGGTTCGCCGGACGGCACCGAGGTCGCGAGGAGCGGGTCAGAGGAGTATCGCTTCCGTTCGGCTGGCGAGCAGTGTGCGGCTACGCTGTATCGTCCCGCCGCCGCTACAGCGGGCAACGTACCCTGCGTGGTGATGGGAAACGGCTTCAGCCTGACCCGCCGCGACGGACTGCCTCGCTTCGCAGAACGGTTCGCGGACGCCGGTTTCGCGGCGTTGACCGTCGACTTCCGTCACCTTGGGGACAGCGACGGCGAGCCTCGCCAACTCGTAGACTATCAGCGCCAGCGCGCCGACCTCACTGCCGCCGTCGTCTTCGCACGCACGCTCGACGGAATCGACGCCGACCGGATCGCGGTCTGGGGGTTCTCCTTCAGCGGCGGGCACGTCGTCCACGTCGCCGCGCGCGACGAGCGACTGGCGGCGGCGGTCGCGATGTTCCCGATGCTCGACGGCCTACGAGCGGCGCTCAAGTACGGCGTCCGAAGAAACGCGCGGTACACCGCCGCGATGGTACGCGCGGTGGTAGGGCGTCGACCGATTCGAATGCCCGTCACCGGACCGCCTGGCTCGTCGGCGATGTTGAACCAGCCCGAGGCGGCACCCGGTTTCGAGGCCGTGTGCGCTGCGGACTCGGGCTGGCGCAACGAGTTTCTCGCGAGGCCAAGCCACCCCCTCCCGAAAGTGCGACCGGTGCGCGACGCCCGTCAGGTCCGCTGTGCGTCGTTGTTCTGCCTCGCTACCGAGGACAGCATGGTACCCCGCAAGTCGATCGAGCGGGCCGCCGACCATGCCCCTCGCGGTGAGCTGCGCAGCTACTCCGTTGGGCACTTCGGCGGGTTCCTCGAGGGGTTCGAGGACGTGGTCGACGATCAGGTCGAGTTCCTCGACACCCATCTGCGGGAGGAGCACTGATCCGAGAGCAGGGTTCCGCGAAAATCGACCCTGCGGGGGTCGGTTCGACCCCCGGAGCCGAAAGGCACGACAGCGATCACTCTCGCCGCCGCCGCGACGTCCGCTCTTCGGCCGTTTCGCTCGCGACGACCTCGTACAGCAGCGCGCGCCCGCCGTCGGCTTTCGGCCGCAGAATCCGTCCGAGCCGCTGAGTGAACTCTCGCTCGCTGCCGCTGCCCGAGAGGACGACGGCGACGTTCGCGTCGGGGACGTCGACCCCCTCGTCGAGGACGTTCGAGGTTGCGATGCGCGTATAAGTGCCGTTGCGGAAGCGTTCGAGGATCTCCCGTCGTTCGGCGGCCCCGGTTTGGTGGGTGATCGTCGGGATCAGGAACCGCTCGCTGACGTCGTACGCGAGGTCGTTGAACGCCGTGAAGACGATGATCCGCTCGCCGCGGTGGTCCTCGAGAATCCCCTCGAGGGCGTCGATCTTCGCCTCGCTTCCGTAGGTGATCTCGCGGGCGCGCTGGCGCGCGAGCAGTGCTTCGCGGGCCTCGGGGTCCGAACCGGATCGCTTGACGAGCTCCTGATAGTCCGAGCCGCTCGAGAACTGGATGTTCGACGTCGCGAGGTAGTCCGCGAACACCTCCTGGTTGCGGTCGTACTCCTCGCGCTCCTCGGGAGTCAGCGAGACCTCGAAGCGTTTCACGTCGTACGGTGCGAGGTGGTCGCCCGCCAGCTCGTCGGGCGAGATCCGGTAGACCAGCGGGCCGACGACGTCCTCGATAATCTCGTGGGCGCCGTCGGGTCGCTCGAACGTCGCGGTCAGCCCCAGCCGTGCGGGTGCGGCGAGCAGTCGGGCGATCTCGCGGTAGCCCTCGCCGCCGAGGTGGTGGACCTCGTCGAAGACCACCAGCCCGAACCGATCGCCCACCGAGTCGGCCTTGAGGTACGCCGAGTCGTACGTCGAGACGGTGATCGGACCGAGTCGTTGTTCGCCCCCGCCGAAGCGCCCGATCTCGAGATCGAACTCGCGCTCGAGTTCGCGCTGCCACTGCTCGAGTAAATCGATCGTCGGGACGACGACGAGCGTCGGCGTCGCGAGGCGCTCGATCGCCTTCAGCGCGATGACGGTCTTTCCGCTGCCGGTGGGAAGCTCGAGGACGCCCGCGGGGGCGCGGTCGACGGGGAGCGTTCCGTCGGGTTCGAGGCCCGCCCAGCGGTCGGTCTCGAGCCAGGCCGACAGCGCCTCCTGCTGGTACTCGCGGAGTTCGTACGCCGAGCGCAGCTCCGAAAGAGAGCTGCGCTCGAGCACTCGATCCCGAACGTCGATTTCCTCGAGCGCCGGCGCCGCCCGAAGCGGCGCGTACCGCAGGGCGGGAACGCGTCGACCGCCCGATCTGGGATCCGACTCGAGCTCCGGAACGTGCTCTCGTAGCGCCGACACGAGTTCCGGAGTCAGTCCCTCGAGGCGGACGGTGCCGTCCTCGTACCGGAGCTCGATGACTCCCTCCTCAGCCGTCGGTGTCACGCCGAACACTGCGGTCGGCGGGCACATATATCGTCGGATCGCGCCCCGTCGAGTCCGGATCTCAACCCTTTTACCGCCGCTGGCCGTTGACCCGATCATGAGCGAAGACGAGGGCACGAACGCGTCAGCCCAGGGTGTCCCGTCCGAGGATCGACCCGACGGCGGCGACGGCGTCGAGACCGACACGGGCGACGAATCGGACGCGGAAACGGCCGAGCCGGAGCCGGAGACGGCCGGCGGCGAGACCGAGATCGACGAGGAGACCGTCGAGCAGCTCCGCGCCGAGCTCGAGGAGGCCGAAGCAGAGATCGAAGACCTCGAGGGCCGGCTCAAGCGCAAGCAGGCCGACTTCCAGAACTACAAGAAGCGGGCGAAAAAGCGCCAGGAGCAGATGAAAGACCGCGCGACCGAGGATCTGGTCGAGCGACTCGTCGGCGTCCGGGACAACCTCAAGCGCGCACTCGAGGAGGACAGCGACGACGTCGAGAGCCTCCGTGAGGGCGTCGAGATGACGATGCGGGAGTTCGACCGCGTCCTCGCCGACGAGGACGTCTCCGAGATCGACCCCGAGCCCGGAACCGAGACCGACCCCCAGCGCCACGAGGTCATGATGCAGGTCGACAGCGACCAGCCCGAGGGGACCGTCGCCGACGTCTACACGCCGGGCTACGAGATGGGCGAGAAGGTCATCCAGAACGCCCAGGTGACGGTCTCGAACGGTGAACTCGAGGACGACGCAAACGAGGACACGGCGGAGTAGTTCCTCGAGGCGCGAAGTAGCGTACCCGCTCTATCTGCGAAACCGAGTTCAGCACTACCCCTCGGAATTGCTGTTCGTGGCAGTAGATCGGAGCACGGCTGCGTTATCCGCTCTGCGGACCGATACCGGACGAACTGACCAGAGATTCGCTCACGTGTCGCCACCCGTAGTATACGAAGAGGGTGCCACGGAGTAAACGATGAAACCGATAGCCGTGGCCCCAAAGATCATCCAAACCGGTCCGACAGTTCCGACGGAGACCGAAATGGCTAACAGAGCCAGTGCGACAGCGATTATCGCAGCCCGAATCGCACGCAGGTGTGCACCGAGTAGTGCATCGTCCATATCCCGTTCCGCTCCCGGATGGTAATATGCTTTATAGGTTTGCGGACGGCGGATCGGAATCCCGAGTGAGTCGCTCGTACCGTGTACTCGGCACCCTTCGGCGACCGGGCACCGGCTCGCGCAGTAACCACGCGGCGTACAGCGAGTCGGATCGTTCGGAGGCGGGCCCGCAACTGGGTCCGGAAACCTCGCCTCACCTACCGGCGTGGAAACGTGCTAGACGGCACGAACGGCGATGCGAGAACACCGCGGGACGACTTCCCGTGTAGCTCTACGTTGTGGCCAGAGGCATTCAACGCGAGACGGCGGGCTACGGCACTCGAGGCAATTCACTCGAGCGAAGCGAGAGTGCCGTCACGGTCCCGCGGACCCGTGGATCCCGTCGGCCTCCCCGCTCGGTCCGTCGCGAGGGCTCGTTCCGTGGAACGAACAGTAGCCGAACGAAAAGTCAATATCCAGCTTGAGAGGTCTCCTCCCACGGTATCTGCTGTAATCCAAAGTGCGCTCACTCGCTGTGATAAGCTTTAAACCAAAGTGAGCATTACCCGTCTCGTAATGACGAGCAACAAGATTCTCGGTATCGACCTCGGTACCACGAACAGCGCGTTCGCGGTCATGGAGGGAGGCGATCCGGAGATCATCGCCAACGGCGAAGGCGAACGGACGACGCCGTCGGTCGTCGCGTTCAACGACGACGAGCGACTCGTCGGCAAGCCGGCCAAGAACCAGGCCGTCCAGAATCCCGACCGGACGATCCAGTCGATCAAGCGCCACATGGGCGAGGAGGACTACACGGTCGAGGTAGACGACGAGGAGTACACGCCCGAGGAGATTTCGGCGATGATTCTCCAGAAGATCAAACACGACGCCGAGGAGTACCTCGGCGACGACGTCGCGAAGGCCGTCATCACCGTACCGGCGTACTTCAACGACAAGCAGCGCCAAGCGACCAAGGACGCCGGCGAAATCGCCGGCTTCGACGTCGAGCGCATCGTCAACGAGCCGACCGCGGCGTCGATGGCCTACGGTCTCGACGACGAGTCCGACCAGACCGTCCTCGTCTACGACCTCGGTGGCGGCACGTTCGACATCTCCATCCTCGATCTGGGCGGGGGCGTCTACGAGGTCGTCGCGACCAACGGGGACAACGACCTCGGGGGCGACGACTGGGACGAAGCGATCATCGACTACCTCGCCGAGGAGTTCGAGGCCGAACACGGGATCGACCTCCGCGAGGACCGCCAGGCCCTCCAGCGGCTGAAAGACGCCGCCGAGGAGGCCAAGATCGAGCTCAGTAGTCGAAAGGAGACGGACATCAACCTGCCGTTCATTACTGCGACCGACGACGGTCCCGTCCACCTCGAGGACTCGCTGACCCGCGCGAAGTTCGAGAGCCTCACCGAGGACCTCATCGAGCGCACCGTCGAGCCGACCGAGCAGGCCCTCGAGGACGCCGGCTACGACGAGAGCGACATCGACGAAGTTCTCCTCGTCGGTGGCTCGACCCGGATGCCCCAGGTCAGCGAGAAAGTCGAGGAGCTCACCGGCCAGGAGCCCCAGAAGAACGTCAACCCCGACGAGGCCGTCGCGCTGGGCGCGGCGATCCAGGGCGGCGTGCTCTCGGGCGACGTCGACGACATCGTGTTGCTCGACGTCACCCCGCTGTCGCTGGGGATCGAGGTCAAGGGCGGCCTCTTCGAGCGCCTGATCGAGAAGAACACGACCATTCCGACCGAGGAGTCGAAAGTGTTCACCACCGCGGCGGACAGCCAGACCTCCGTGCAGGTCCGGGTCTTCCAGGGCGAGCGCGAGATCGCCGAGGAGAACGAACTGCTCGGCGAGTTCCACCTCACCGGTATCCCGCCGGCCCCGGCCGGAACGCCCCAGATCGAGGTCACCTTCTCGCTCGACGAGAACGGCATCGTCAACGTCTCCGCCGAGGATCAGGGCTCCGGCGAGAGCGAGGAGATCACCATCGAGGGCGGCGTCGGTCTCTCCGACGACGAGATCGATGAGATGCAACAGGAGGCCGAGCAACACGCCGAGGAAGACGAGAAGCGCCGCCAGCGCATCGAGGCCCGTAACGAGGCCGAGGCGACGCTCCAGCGCGCCGAGAAGCTCCTCGACGAGAACGACGACCAGATCGACGACGACGTCCGCGCCGACATCGAGGCGGCGATCGAGGACTTAGAGGAGACCGTCGACGACGACGAGGCCGACGCCGAGGACCTCGAGGACGCGACCCAGGAGCTCAGCACCGAACTGCAGGAGATCGGCAAGCAGATGTACCAGCAACAGGCCGGCGCGGCGGGCGCCGGCGGTGCGGCCGGCGGCGCCGCTGGCGGTGCGGCAGGTGCCGGCCCCGGCGGGATGGGCGACATGGGCGGCGCTGCCGGTCCCGGTGGCGCAGCCGGCGGTGACGACAGCGAGGAGTACGTCGACGCCGATTTCGAAGATGTCGAAGACGACGGCGATAACGAAGACGAGAACTGACAGGACGAGTCATCATTCGTCCGGAACCTTCGATTCGCGCTGGTGACGAGGACGAGAACTGAGCGAACAGGTCGTCCGCTTCGACTCGAGTTCGGCGGCGGGCTCGAGCGAGGAACCGTGCTCGTTCGCCAGTTGGCTCGCGACCGCGAGCGCAGTTCGGGCTTCAGTTTCGCGCCGAGGCACGACCCGGCTCGCGTCGAAGCCGCCGTGTGATCAAGCGGACGCTGATTTTCAGCGGCTACTACCGCTCCCCTCCGCGATCGCCGCGTCGCGGTCCGAGGCGTTCCGCGTTGCTCCTCGCTCCGCGACGAGGAGAAACAGCGCGGTCCAGAGGACGAGCGCGGCGCCGAGCCCGACGCCGAGGCTCGACCCCTGTTCGGCGCCGGGGTAGGCGATCGAGCCGAGGCCGACGAGCGCCATGAGCGCCGCGGCAGCGTAGACGGGGAACCGCCAGCCGACGCCCCTGAGGCTCGCGTACAGCGAGAGCGCGCCCGCGCTTACGGCGGCGCTCGCCATGATCAGGTAGTGGCCGAAGCCGGCGTGGGCGTCGCCGGTTCCGAAGTGGGCAGCGAGTTCGACGCCGGCGAACGCGAGACCGCCGACGGCGGTAACGCCGGCGATCGCGGCCAGCCGACGGTCGAACCGGTCGGTCGACGGAAGCTGATCGCGGCCGGCCGGGTGTGCCAACGCCATCCCCACGAGCAGGGCCAGCAGGACGAGGAAGATCGACGAGAACTCCCCGCCGACGGCGTACACGACCGTCAGGGAGACCCACATCACGATCGCGGCGTGGAGCGCGCCGACGCGTGCGCTCGGGCGAACCGCCTGAACGAACACGCCGAGCAGGAGGATCACGAAGAAGCCGCCGAGGACGAAGTGGTGGAGCTCGTGGGTCGGGTAGGCGTACCCTCCGAACACGATTCCCGTCCAGAACGTCAACGGCTCGGCGAACCCTGGGACGGCGAGCGCCAGGAAGCCGACGCCGAGCACCACGAACGCGCCGAGTCTCAGCCGACTGACCGAGGGGTTGATCCGCGCCGAAGTCGTGCTCACGGGCGATCGACTCCGACTATACCGACCGACTGGGACGTCGCTTCGGCGACGGCTCGAACGCGGGTTCCGGACACGTAACCTCTTTCCAACATGTGTGAGTATTATCACCACTCGAAGACATATCAACTGTTCGATACTCTCGACTCGGTCGAAGTCTGTTCGTGCCCCGAGTGCGGGTAGCGCGTCAGAATAGCCGCGAGACACGACACCTCGAGTGGTCGACGTATCGGCTAAGGGATCGATAGCGATATCCTCCCAATGGCGGTCGAACGAGACGACCCGACAGCGGGAGACCGCGTGACGGCTGCGTCGGAGCGCCGTCTCGAGACCGCCGTCTAGACAACGGACCCGGGGTCGCGATCGGCGCGGTTCGCCAGCACACCCGGTAGCCGAGGGAACGGTCGTTTCAAGTGTCTCAACCGAGTACGGCCCACAACGAATGAGCGAGGATTTCTACGACGTTCTCGGCGTGAGTCGCGACGCGTCCGCCGACGAGATCAAGAGCGCCTACCGGGAGAAGGCCACGGAGTACCACCCGGACGTCAGCGACGACCCCGACGCCGAGGAGAAGTTCAAGAAGATCCAGAAGGCAAAACAGGTGCTGACCGACGAGGAGAAACGCGAGGCCTACGACCGAATGGGCCACGACCGCTACGAGCAGGCCGAAAAGCACGGCTACGACGCCGGCGGCGGTGCGGGCGGGATGGGCGGCGACCCGTTCGGCGGCATGGGCGGCGGAATGGGTGGCGGCGGCCTCGGCGACATCTTCGAGCAGGTCTTCGGCGGTGGCGGGGGTCGCGGTCGCCAGCGCCCGCGCAAGGGCCGCGACCTGCGAACCGAACTCGAGATCACGCTCGAAGAGGCCTACGAGGGTGTCGAGAAGCAGTTTTCGGTCGAACGGCCTGAGGCTTGCGACACCTGTGACGGCGAGGGTCACCCGCCGAGCGCCGACGCCGAGACCTGTCCCGAATGTCAGGGACGGGGCCAGGTGACGCAGGTCCAGCAGACGCCGCTGGGCCGGGTCCAGCAGACGACCGCTTGTCCGCGCTGTGAGGGGGAGGGAACGCTGTACTCGGAGACCTGTAGTGACTGTCGCGGCGAGGGGTACGTCCGCGGCGAGGCGAGCCTGACCGTCGAGGTGCCCGCCGGGATCCAGAGCGGCCAGACCCTGCGGATGGAACGGGAGGGGGCGCCCAGCCCCGAGGGCGGTCCGCGCGGCGACCTGCTGATCGACGTCGCGGTCGCCGAGCACGACGACTTCGAGCGCGAGGGCGACAACCTTCGCCACCGGCTTCCGATTTCGTTCCCGCAGGCGACGTTCGGCGACACGGTCCAGGTGCCGACGCTCGACGGCAGCGTCGAGTTCGACGTCCCCGAGGGCACCCAGAGCGGGGAGACGTTCCGCCTGCAGGGGAAGGGAATGCCCCGCCTGCGCGGACGCGGCCACGGCGACCTCTACGTCAAGGTCCAGATCGTCACCCCCGACTCGCTCAACGAGGAACAGCGCGACGCCCTCGAGGCGTTCGCCGAGGCCGGCGGCGACGAGATCGAGGTCAACGAGGGCTTCTTCGAGAAGATCAAGCGAGCGTTTTAGCTGAATCCGAACGACAAACGAGTCGCTTCCCCTAACTGTCGCCACAATCGTCGGTACGAGTTTTCCTTCTCCGTGGTGTGTGCACAGACGCCATGTCCGAACAGATACTCCTGCTGGCGGGTGACTTCGTCGAGGACTACGAAGTGATGGTCCCGTTCCAGGCGCTACAGGCGGTCGGCCACGACGTCCACGCGGTCTGTCCCGAGAAGGACGCGGGCGATCAGTGTCCGACGGCGATCCACGACTTCGAGGGCGATCAGACCTACACCGAGAAGCCGGGGCACAACTTCGAGCTGACCCACGAGTTCGACGCAGTCGAGCCGAGCGACTACGACGCGCTCGTCGTCCCCGGCGGCCGCGCGCCCGAGTACCTCCGTACGTACGACGAGGTCCTCGAGACGGTTCGGCACTTCTTCGAGGAAGGGAAACCCGTCGCCACGCTGTGTCACGGCCTGCAGATACTCGCAGCGGCAGACGTCCTCGAGGGCCGGACCTGTACGGCCTACCCCGCACTCGAGGCCGATATGCGCCAGGCCGGCGCGGAGTGGGAGGAGGGCGTCGCGCGGGACGAAAACCTCGTGACCGCTCAGGCCTGGCCCGACCATCCCGAGTGGCTCGCGGCGTTTCTCGACCTGGTCGGGACCGACCTCGAGCAGCCGGCGGAGGCGGCCGACGACTGACGACCGACGCCCGCGAGTCGGCGCGCTTTTTTGCGATCGGCCCTCACTCGAGGGTATGAACGCCGCGACAGTCGACGACCTGCTCGCGCGAGAGCGACGCGGCGACCGGACGGCGCTGGTCGACGCGACCGGGCGCGAGTACGACCGCCACTGGCTGTGTACCTCCTCCTGGAAGGCCGGCAACTTCCTTCGTCACTCGGGCGTCCGCGAGGGCGTCACCGTGGGCGTCGTCGGCGAGGGTCCCCTCTCGCTGCTCGCCTTCTTCGGGACGACCCTGCTCGAGGCTACTACCCAATTCGATCCGCCGACCGACCTCGCCGACGACGAGCGGTTCCGGGCCCTCGTCGCGCCGACCGACGAGGGCGGCGCCTACGAGCTGCCGCCCGGCGCTCAGCGGGTCTACTACGGCGACAAGCCCGACGAACCGGGGGTCCACCACTTCGACGCCGGGCTCTGGAGCGAGAACCCCTCCTTCCCCCCGCTTTCGGTCGATCCGGAGACAGCGCTGGTGACCGACGGGGAGCGAACGCTCACTCATGGCGAGGCCCTCGAGGCGGCCCGCGGGGTCGTCGAGGAACACGACCTCGAGGCCGACGATCGAGTCGTCGTCCGGGCGCCGCTGTCAAATCCTGGAACCGTCGTCGCCGGTGTGCTCGCGCCGCTGCTGATCGAGGGGACGATCGTTCTCACCGATGGGACCGAGAGCGACCACGAGAAACGCGGGGAGGTCGCCGTCTCGAGCGATCCCGCCCCCGAGCCGGCCCGGATCGGCGTCGAGGGGATCGGCTACTGATATCGGAACGCACCGCCCCTTACACAACCGTTTACTGGCTCTCCGTGGAAGGACCGGCCATGCCAGACGTAGCCATCGTTGGCGGCGGTACAGCCGGACTGAGTACGGCGCTTTTCACCGCGAAAAACGGCCTCGAGACGGCGGTCTTCGACACCGACGAGACGTGGATGCACAAGGCCCACCTGTTCAACTACCCGGGAATCCGCAGCATCAGCGGTAGCGAGTTCATGTCGGTTACCCGGGGCCAGGTTCAGGATCGGGGTGCTGACCTCCATATGACCGAGGAGGTGACCGACGTCGAGGAAACCGACGACGGGTTCCGAATCGAGACCGCCGACAGCGAGTACGAGGCGACGTACGTCGTGCTCGCGACCGGTGCCGACCGATCGATCGCCGAGGAGATCGGTTGCGAGTTCGACGACGACGATACCGTCGACGTCAATCTCAGCATGGAGACGAGCGTCGAGAACTGCTACGCGACGGGCGCGATGGTTCGCGCCGAGGAGTGGCAGGCCATCATCGCCGCCGGCGACGGCGGCGCGGCGGCGCTCGACATCCTCAGCGCCGAGAAGGGCGAACACTACCACGACTTCGACACGCCTGGTGACGTTCCGACGTTCGAATCGGAGTAACTGCAACCCACCCTGCGTGTTCGTGGTCGGCGATTATTCGGGGGCGAGCGCTTTGACGTAGTATGAGCATCGACACACTCGAGGGGCTGTTCGTCTACAAACTCCGCCAGCAGTACTACGTCGAACGGGAACTCGTCGAGACCCTCGACGAGCTGGCGACGAGCGCGAACAACGGGCGGCTGCGTCAGAGCTTCGCCGACCACCGCGAGGAGACTCGAGTCCAGGTCGAGCGACTCGAGGCCGTTTTCGAGGCGCTGGACGTTCGGGCGGAGACCCGCGAGGCGCCGATCCTCGACGCGATCGACGCCCAGCGGCGCGGCTTCGAGGCCCAGATCGACGACGAGGACCTGCTCGACACCGTCTACCTCAACGCCGGGCTGATGACCGAACGGGTCGAGATGACGACCTACGAGGGGCTGTCGATGCTCGCGACCGAACTCGGACTCGACGAGACGGTCAGGGAGCCCCTCGAGGCGAACTACGACGAGGAGCAGTCGACTCACGGCGAACTCGACACGCTGGCGGCCGCCTCCGAGATGAAGTCGCTGTGGGATCGGTTGACACCGTCGTAAGGGGTCTTGAGGGCTATCTCAGCCCCGTTCTGCGAACCAGTCGGCGACCCGTGGCCACCCTCTGTCGTGGGCGACGTCCGCCACGGAGAGCCCGACGTGGCCGGTCGGGAGTTCGACGATCTCGGCCTCCTCGCTTCCGATCTCCTCGAGAATCGGGACGCTCGCCTCCCGTGGAACGAACTTGTCGTCCTCGCCGAGGACCAGCAGGGTCGGCGCGTCGATCGCCGACAGCTCGATCCGTCGACCGCCGAGCTCGAGTTCGTTTTCGATCAGCCGGTTCTCGAGGAGCAGGTCCCCGACGAACTCGCGGTAGAGCCGCACCGGAATGTCGGGGCCGCCCTCGACCCACTCGAGTTTTCGCCCCTGTTGCTCGACGAACGCGGGATCGTCCAGTCGGTCCCAGAGTCGAAGCGGCGCGGTGACGGTGTACTCGACCGGTTTGCGACACGCGAGGCCGACCTCGAGCAGCGGCGTCGGAACGGCGTCGAACACCCTCGAGATCCGCTCGTGATCGTGTCCGGCAGCGAGCGTCCGAAACAGCTCGAGATCGTCACCGGCGCGGAAGTCGATCGGCGGTCCCTGGAGGACGAGCGTCCGAACGCGGTCCGGAAAANCTCGAGATCCGCTCGTGATCGTGTCCGGCAGCGAGCGTCCGAAACAGCTCGAGATCGTCACCGGCGCGGAAGTCGATCGGCGGTCCCTGGAGGACGAGCGTCCGAACGCGGTCCGGAAACAGGGCGGCGTAGGCGACGACGAGCGGGACGGACGTCGAGTAGCCGAGCAGGTGTACCGACTCGGTCCCCTCCCGCTCGCGGACGGCGTCGACGCAGTTCGCGAGGAAGCGCGTCACGTAGTCCCCGAGTCCGAGCGAGCGGTCGATCGGCGAGGGATCCCCCCAGTCGACGACGTAGACTGGAACGCCCCGCTCGAGGAACTGTCCGACGACGCTCCGTTCCGGCGAGAAATCGAGGATTGACGGATCGTTGATGAACGCGTAGGCGATCACTACCGGCGTCGCGTCGGTCGCCTGCTCCGGGTCGTACCGCCGGAGCCGAACCGGGGGCTCCTCGTAGACCACGTCGTACGGCGTCTCGCCCGGTTCGGCCGCGGCGAGCTGGAGCGTTCGATACGGCGCCTGTCCGAGCTTCCGGGGGGTTCGGACGGCTCGGTTCGTGAGCTGACGCGAGAGCTCGAGGGGATCCATCTGTCGTCCGTACTCGAACGATCCACACGCTTGAGCCGCATCCTTGCAGGGTTCGACGCTTCGGCGTCGTGTGGTGGCTAATCCCCGGAGCGCGGGCGACCGGGGCTCGAGGCTGGCGGGGACGACCCGGTCGGTGATTCGACGGCCCCGCTCTCCCGCCGAAGCTGTCGTTGGGCGCGCCCGACGAGGTTCTTCAGCAGGATACGTCCCGAAAACGAGAGGCTGTGGCGCAGTTTCCGGTAGTAAACCTCGCCCAGCTCGGCCTCGGGGACGGTCGTCGGCTCGAACGTCGGATCCCGAAGATTGGCGACGCCCTCGCTCAGCAGCGAGACCTGGCGGCTCACGACGCGGTCGAAGACGTCCCACAGCGTGGCGCAGTTGTCGATCGCGACGTCGTCGTAGGCGACGATCTCACCGCCGTCGATCGACTCGTTTAGCCGCTGGAGCGTGGCGCCACACCGGTCCCGCCCGTCGTGAAACACCGCCGGTGGCCCCATCCCTCGGTAGGATCGAATGTCGGCGGGATGGAAACTCAAGACGCCGAATTCGGGCGCCTCGAGAATCGGTCCGCGGACGAGCCCGAACCCGAAGAGCACCAGCGCGTCACACTCCTCGGCGACGCGGTCGACGACGTCGTCCGGGAACTCGTACCAGGCGCCGTCGGTTTCGGGCTCACACCGGATGTGGTCGGCGTCGGCGAGGACGGCGACGTTCTCGACCGATCGACGCCGCCAGAGCGGTCGCTCCTCGCCGATCAGCTTGGCGAAGTTGCGCTCCGCGAGCACGAGCGCCCACGCCCGCTGGCGCTCGAGGAGGTCGACGAACTGCCGGGCGTCGGCGAGCCCGATCCGGTTTCGCGTGTTCCACGCCTCGGGGTCGCCGTCGGCTTTCTCCTCGTTGGTAACGACCAGCGACACCGTCACGCCGTGGTCGGCCCGTAGCTGCTCGAGAGCGCGGACCTGCCACTCGTTGAGGTACGGATCGGCCAGAACCCCGATCGTCTTCGGCCCGGATCGTGTCATGGTACGTTCGTCCGCCCGTCTCCCCCTTAGTTACAGTCCCCGTGCGTTCGGTTACGGGCTCCGAACAGGGGCGGAAACTGGCTCGAGACGAACTCGCCGCTGGTGTCCGAAGAGAGGGAAAGACGACGCCGACTACGACTCCGAGAGCAGTTCCTCGACGTACTGCTGTTCCCACTCGCGGCGCGCCTCGAGTTCGCGCTTGCCCCGTCGAGTGACGGTGTAGAAGTTCGTCCGTCGGTCGACCTGCCCCTTCTCGACGAGTCCCTTGTCGACGAGCGTGTCGAGGTTCGGGTACAGCCGCCCGTGGTGGATATCCTTCTCGTAGTACTCCTCGAGTTCCTCCTGGATCGCTAGCCCGTGGGGCTCGTCCTCGCCCTCGATGACGTACAGGAGGTCCCGCTGGAAGCCGGTTAAGTCATACATGTTTCCTCGGTTGAGCTATTGATATAATACGATATCGGAATCGACCGATTTCGAACTGGGTCAGCAGTGCTCTCGACCGGACGGTCCAGAAGGACGATCACCTCGTGAGGTCCACGTCGGTACCACGGCACTCGGGACAGATTCGTTCGCCCCCGACTCTCGGGTCCCCGTCGCGAATCCGCCAGTTGAGTTCGTTTGCGCCCCCGCTCCAGCGGCAGGTTCGACACTCGGATTGCATCGGCTTCGGTACGCCGTGTGAGGTGATACCTCTTTTTACACGGTGGCGAACCGGTAGTCGGATCGAGACGAACTCGCGAGACGTCCTCGGGGGATGACTCTCACGGGTGCAAGCATCGAGCGCGCACACGGCGAACGGTCGAAACGGACGAACCGGCGACGACACCCTCGCGTAGCGTTGCGGTCGGACGAAACGGGACGGTACCGGGAACCGCTCACTCGGTCGTTGCGTACGGATCAGCCGGTGCGCTCTCTAGCACTTCGAACGACGTCCCCCCGCAGGAACACTGGCGGACGCCGATCGGTTCGATCGCTCCGCCGTCCGACTGCCGGACTGCGAATACGTTTCCACACTTCGCACACGTTCCAGCAGCCCTGGTTTTGGACGCCATACACGTTGCATCGCCATCAAGTAACATAAGGCGTCCGTGAATACAACCGTAGTACTCGAGTTGTTACTACGGGTGTAACAACTACGTCGTTCGGCGGGCAGATGGCGCGGTCGCGTTCGACTCTCCCTGTCGTCGGATCCGCCTAGAGGGGGACAGATGGCGAGGGCAAGCCGGGTCGGTTCAGCCACACCTTCAGTTGCCACTGAACGTCGTTGCACGCTCGCTCACGAGAGGACGCTCGGAGATCGGGCCGTTTTCGGCCTCCGGGCGCTGTTCGTGAGCAGTGTAAAAAGCGTTCCAGCCGTAGCTGTAGCGGCCGAACGCGCCGAGAAACCGCGCGAGGTGAAGTCCCGCTTCAACTCGCTCCGTGTGGTTCGTATCTGGTTCGTGGTGCGAGGTCGGTGGGATCGAGGGTGAAGGCATGACCTCTGACCGTTAGGGCAGTTCGAATAACTCCCCCACCGACCACCTGGTTCTACTTAGGGTGGTTACAATAATCTTTTTATTAGTCAGGTGTAATAAGAAGTTCAGAGCTGCGACTAAACATATTAGAGGGACCGCCGTTCAACTGTGGACCGATATGTCTCGCGTCAGAGCCACGGATCGATACGGACGTTTCGACCGACCGACGCTCGAGTCGCTCGAGGCGTGAGGTCGGACGCTTCGAAAGAGCAGCGATGGGGGGAGGGGAGTGGCCGAGGAAACTCACGAGCGATGCCTGTCAGAGGCAGTATTCCTCCGGCCGTTTCACAAAATAACACGCTGGAATAAATACTTTCTGTCCGAAGATACTGACGGTGGACATCGTCTGGAGCGGCGCTATGCTGCCGGGAACGATGCTCGAGACGACGTGGATCTCGAAGAACCGTGGTGGCGGACTGCCTGGCGTCGTCTGGGTTTCGTTCGTTGCGATCATCTCCGGGTCGGGGCTCGTGATCGTGACGCAACGTTTCGGGCGAATCGGAGCGGAGAACGCGGGCTGTGTGGCGGAGTCGACGGCAATCCAGAGGACGCCGGCTCCCGTCACTGTAACTCGAGCTCGAACCCCCCACGTTCCGTGCTCGTCGTACTCGTGTGCCGTTCGATACGTCCCGCGATCCGGACACGAGTCCGTCAGCTCCTCGTCGACCGGCGCGACCGCGCACCGCTGTTTGATGGCGTCGCCCGGCTCGAGAACGGTCTCCACTTCGACGTCGTTGCGTGCGATTCGTCGCTCCAGTCGAGCACAGCCTTCCTCGTCGAGCAGGGCGGCGTCGACTTCGTCCGCCAGCCCGATCTCGAGTTCGTCGGTAACGCGCCGTTGCGGGAACGCGAACTCGGACTGCGACTGCGTCCACGTCGCCGGTTCGTCGCCCACGTTTTCGACCGCGATCTCGAGCGTCGGAACGTCGGTCTCCGACAGCCCCTCCTCGAGGGATTCGATCTCGAACGAGAGCGGATCGATGTCGTCGTCCATCGACCCGAGCGAGAGCGTCATCTCCGGGTCGCTCGCGTCGGTCGCATCGGTCGCCTCTCCGAGGCAGCCGCTGGCGGATAGCCCGAGCGCGGTACCGACGCCGGCGAGGACCGTCCGTCTGTTCATGGCCGATATCTGGCAAGTACAGATAAAGCCTTCCTTCAAAGTGAAACGGCTGTTTCACTCGGTTCGTCCATCGGGTCGCTCTCGAGCGACCCGAACCGTCTCGTCGCGTCGCTCGTGCAAGACCGTGAACTAACCGAAAAGCACAGTATTCTGTGTACCCACAGAAGCCTGTATGCCCAGTATTACGGTCAACGTGGACGACGACCTCAAAACGCGCATGGAGAACCATCCGGAAATCAACTGGAGCGAGGTCACGCGACAGGCCATCCAGGAGAAGGTCGAGACGCTCGAGATGATGGACGAACTCACCGGCGAGAGCGAACTTACCGAGCGCGACGTTCAGGAAATCGCCGATAGGATCAACGAGCGTGGACGCAAGCGCATCGACGAAGAGTCGGCGTAGACTCGACGGATGAAGCTGGTCATCGACGCCAACGTTGTCATCTCCGCACTCATCGCCGACTCGAAAACGCGGGAACTTCTCGTCACACTCGAGCCGGATCTCCTGACGCCCGAATTCGTCCACGACGAAGTCGAGAACTACGAGGATCTGATCGTCGAGAAATCCGGAATGAATCCGGATCGCGTAACCCAGTTCATCGACCTCTTATTCCAGTATATCGAGGGCGTTCCTGCCGACGACTTCCATCCGGCTATCGAGACGGCAGAAGCGGCAATTGGAGACACCGACCCTGACGATGTGCTGTATCTCGCGTGTGCGATCGCCAGCGATGCTGCAATCTGGAGCGACGATTCCGACTTTGACGAACAGAGCCTGGTCGAGACGTATTCGACGAGTGATGTGGTTGCCTCGTTCGACACACGCTAATTCGGTCGAGTCGCCCCTCAGCACTTCGATACTATAGACAGATGAATACGAGTCGATCTTCCGCGGTGGAGTAACTGCCGCCCCTCACTCCCGTCCAGTTCCTCCATCGAGTCGCTCTCGAGCGACCCGAACCGTCTCGTCGCGTCGCTCGTGAAAGACCGCGACGCAGTCGGGCACTCGGCCGTCGAATTCGATCTCGAGGACGTACTCGACGACGCCGAGACACTGCACGCAGAAGCCGTCCGGTTCGTCGACGCCGACCGTCACCTCGAGTGCGTCGCGCTCGTACGAAACTGACTCGAGGACGAGGACGTGACAGGGCGTCGGCGTTCGGATGAGTCCCTCGAGGACGAGCGTGCCCCCGTCGATCCGAGCCGTCGCCGCGTCGTCCTCGTCGCTCGCACAGCGCTGCTTGCGGCGCTCGATCGACGCCGTCGCGTCGTCATCTCGGGCGACGAACGCGCCGAACCCGGTTGCGAGCCCGCCCAGCAGCGTTCGCCGTCGCATACTGTACTCGCCTACGGCGCGGGATAAATCGCTTTGCCGTCGTCGGGCGACGTGCCCGAGATCGGCCTCGAGCTACCGGAGTCGGTGAATCACGCGCAGCAGGATCGAGGTCGCCGTTCCGATCCCGGGGATCCGCGTCGAGAGCGCGGCTGCAGCGAGCAACAGCAGTGCGCTCTTGGGTCGCCCGCGGGCGAACGCGAGCCCCGCGTCGATCACCGTCGAGACGATACTGAGCTTGTTCGCCGACGAGCCGCTGAAACCGCCGTTGCTGGTGTTTGTGGACATCGTACCCCTTGTAGGGGCGCCACGAGGAAATAGTACGCCCCTGAACCTCCAGGTGGAGACCGGACGGCTGGCCGACGCTTCGGTCGCTTTCGCCGAATCCGCTCGCTCCGGAGCATCGATCCAAGTCCGACCCCACGTCGGCACGCCTATTACGGTCCGACGCCGCGTTGGGAGTAGATGAGCGAACCAGCGGAGACCGTCGGATTCCTGGTCGCCGGCGAGCCCTCGCCGGAACAGCGCGCCGCCCTCGAGTGGTGTGCGGCGGCCGGGGTCGACGTCGAGACGATCTCACTCGCGGCCGTCGCCGAAGGTGGCGCCCGGCTCGCGGCGTACGACGTCCTCTGGTGGCACCGCGCCGAGCCGGCCGATGACGCAATCGCCGAGGACGCACGCGCTGCGCTCGAGGCGTTTCTCGGGGACGGCGGCGGGCTCTTGCTGTCCCTGCGGGCGCTCGAGGCCGTCCCCGCACTCGGGATCGACCCGGTCGGCCCCGATACCGCGGGAACGGAGGCGGGGACGACGGGGCTGCTCGTGAAGTCGCTGCGCGCCGACCGTCCCGTCTTCGAGGGACTCGAGGGGTTGCGGGTGCCGACCGCCTCGCCGGAGGCCGAGCAGCCGTTCGCGCGCTACCAGGGGATCCTCCCGCATCGGGGAGCCGTCCTCGCGAGCACGCTCCGGGCCGACGGGGAACGGCCACACGAGACCGCGCTGCTCGGCTGGCGGATCGGTGACGGCGACGTCGCCGGGCTCGGGACGGGAGTCCGATTCGACGAACCCCTTCCCGAGGAGGCCGCCCGCAATCGGGACCGTCTGCTCCGGAACCTCTTCGCGGTACTCGGCGGGAGGGATCGACTGCTCGAGCACGATCCCGGGGGAACCCCCGCGCTGTCGGCCGACCGTGACCGACTGGCCGACGACCACCACCGTCCCCGCTATCACGTGTCGCCGCCGGGCAACTGGCTCAACGACCCCAACGGGATGATCAAGTGGAACGGGACGTACCACGCCTTCTACCAGCACAACCCGGGCGGTCCCCATCACGGCACGATCCACTGGGGGCACGCGGTGAGCGACGATCTGGTCACCTGGGAGGACCGCCCGATCGCGCTGACGCCATCACCGGACGGCCCCGACCGCGACGGCTGCTGGTCGGGCTGTGCGGTCGACGTCGACGGGACGCCAAAAATTCTCTACACCGGGGGCCGGGACGACGTGCAGCTTCCTTGTCTGGCGACCGCGACGGACGACGAGCTGACGGGCTGGAAGAAGTCACCCGAAAATCCGGTGATCAAGTCGGTCCCCGTCGAGCCGCCGCTTCGCTCGAGCGAGCACTGGCGCGCGGAGTTTCGCGACCACAACGTCTGGCTCGAGGACGGCGTCTGGCACCACCTCATCGGCTCCGGCATCGAGGACGGGGGTGGGACAGCCCTGCTCTATACCAGCGACGACGACGACTTCACCGACTGGACCTACGAGGGGCCGATCCTCACCGGTGCGGCCGAGACCGACGGCGTGATCTGGGAGTGTCCGGAGCTGCTCGACCTCGGCGAGAAGCGGCTGTTACACGTTTCGAACTACGAGGAGGTCCGCTACTACCTAGGCGACTACGCCGACGGCTCGCTCGAGGTCGAGCGGACGGGGCTGCTCGATCACGGCGCGTTCTACGCGCCCCAGTCGCTGCGCGACGACGACGGCCGGTGGCTCACCTGGGGGTGGATCAAACCCGACCGCAGTCACGAGTTCCAGTGGGACGCGGGCTGGTCGGGCACCCTCTCGCTGCCCCGCGAGATCGATCTCGACGAGGCGGGTCGGCTCCGACAGCGCCCCGCGGCCGAGTTGACCGCACTCCGAGAGGAACGCGGCTACGACGGCTCTCCGGTGCTTACCGACGAACGCCGCGACCTTCCCCTCGACAGTCGGTCGTTCGAGCTCCGAGCCGAGATCCGACTCGACGACGCCGACGAATGCGGGCTCGTCGTGCGAGGATCGCCCGACGGCGAGGAGGAGACCCTGCTGCGGTACACCCGCGAGAGCGACCTCGTCGTCGACCGGTCGGCGTCGACGACCGACCACCGGGCCTCGAGCGAGCCGATCTCGATGCCCGTCACGCCGGTCGACGAGAGCCTGTCGCTGCGGCTGTTCGTCGACGGCTCGGTCCTCGAGATCTTCGCGAACGAGCGCCACTGCCTGACGACGCGGATCTTCCCGACCCGACCCGACAGCGACGGTATTTCGCTGTACGCCGCCGAGGGACGGGCCGTCTTCGAGGATCTCGAGGTGTGGACAATGGGCTCGGCCTGGCCGAACGTCGGGGCTGAACGCGAACGCGAGCGGGGGTCGGAACGCCCGGTCGGTCCGGAACGCTAGTACTCGCCGCCGCCGTCCCCGCCCCGGTAGGAGGAGAACAGCGTGGGGAGGTTCTCGCGGGGCAGCGGCAGGTGGCCGTGATCCAGCACGCCGAGCACCCGCGTCTCGGTCCCGTCGACGCCCAGCCGAACCGTCGGGGCGAGGGTGCCGCCGAACCGACGCTGTTGCTCGTCGTCGGGGAGGTGTGCGACGTCGTCGAGCGAGAGCCCGCGCAGGTCGTAGTAGTTGAAGAAGCTGCTGACGAGGATCTCCTCGCGGTGGGGGTAGGCCAGCCAGGAATAGGTCTGGAACGGCGCGCTCTCCGGATTGGTAAGCACGAGTCCCGACTCGTTCAGCGGGACGTACTCGCCCCGCAGCGAGTCCGCGACGAAGCCGTACAGCGCGTCGTACCCCTCGAGTCCCTCGGCGAAAGTGTGCTCGTGACTCGAGAGGAAGAGGTAGTACCGCCCGTTCTGGACGACCAGATGCGGACGCTCGAGCTCCTGGTTCGTCCCGACGCCCTCGAGGATCGGCGACTCGAGTTCCCACTCGGTCGGATCGCCCGACGGCGAGACGGCAATCCCGACGCTGCCGTTGAAATCGAGGTGTTCGGGGTCGGCGTCGTACCGATCGCTCTCGAGTTCGGGGTCGGGAACCGGCGTGTTCGCCTCGAACAGCAGGCAGGTCTCGCCCGTCTGCGGGTCCTCGAAGAACCAGGGGTCGCGGAAGGTGTAGATCATCCCCCGGGACTGCTCCTCGCGCTCGTACTCGGTGCCGTCGGGCTCGAGCAGGATCTCGTGGTCGAACGGCCCCGAGATCTCGAGGCCGTCGTCGTCGGTTTCGATCGTCCCACCCGAACCGACGGCGAGGCGCTGGGTGTAGGTGAGATCGGTCTCGTCGCGGGTTCCCGAGGCGGTGTAGTAGAGGTACAGCTGGCCGTCCTCGTCGTCGTCCGCCACGCCCCCGCGACGGTCGTACAGCGCCGAGCCGGCCCACTGGCGCGAGCCGAACGGGACGCTGTCGCCGGACTCCGTCCGGCTGCCCGCGGAGCGTTGCTCCGCGCTCTCCTCGAAGACGGGGCCGCCACAAGTCCACTCCCGGCCGTCCCGCGAGTAGAAGTACCGAATCGTCGCCACGTCGTGGCGTTTGCCCGGCAGGAGGTCGGCCGGCGCCGTCAGCGAGAAGATCACGCGGTAGCCGTCGATCTCGGCGATCGTTCCGTCACGATTGCGCAGGAGCCAGGTGTCCCAGACGTGTACGTCCGGATCGATATCCTCGGCGGGCGGGTAGACGACCGGCGCGAGCGTCTCCTCGCTGCGCCGGATCGCGGCCGCCTGCGAGCGCGTCCACCGCGAGATCGTCCGCTCCTCTCGAGCGGACTGCGGATCGTCGTGCATGCTGTAGCGTCCGCAAGCGCGGTAGAAAAACGATTTGGAGCGCGAGTGCGACGCGGTCGTCGATCTACTGGCTGTCGACTTCCGACTCCTCGCCCGGCGTCTCTTCCTCGTCTCGCGGCACGTCGATGCTGTCCGGGCTCTGGCCCATGTCCTCGCCCTCCTGGATCGCCTGGGCCTCCTTTTCCATCTCCTCGACGTCCATCTCGAGCTCCTCGTCGATCTCGCCGAGGATCTTGCTGATGTCGTCGAGGCCAATCAGTTCGCGAGTTTCGTCGTCGAAGTCGAGGCTCTCGAGCTGGCGGTCCTGTTGCTGGACGTCGCTGCCCGAGAGGTGCTTGCCGTAGCGTCCGACCATCGACGTGAGCTCCTGGGGCATGACGAAGGTGGTCGATTCGCTCTGACCGATGTTTTCGAGGGCGTCCATTCCCTTGTCGATGACCGCACGCTCGCCCATCGATTCGGCGGATTTCGCCCGCAGGACCGTCGAAATCGAGTCACCCTGCGCCTCGAGAATCTGGCTTTGCTTCTCACCCTGGGCGCGGATGATGTTCGACTGCTTCTCCCCTTCGGCCTTCTCGACGGCGCTGCGGCGTTCACCCTGTGCCTCGAGGATCATCGCGCGCCGTTTCCGTTCGGCGGAGGTCTGCTGTTCCATCGCGCCCTTGACGTCCGGCGAGGGAGTGACCTCCCGGACCTCGACGCTCTCGACGCGGATGCCCCACTCGTCGGTGGGTTCGTCAAGCTCCTGGCGGATCCGCTCGTTGATCATCTCCCGGCGGCTGAGCGTGTCGTCGAGCTCCATGTCGCCCAGGACCGCACGGAGGGTCGTCTGGGCGAGATTCGAGACGGCGTTCTTGTACTCGTCGACCTCGAGGAACGCCCGTTTGGCATCCATTACGCGGATGTAAACGACGGCGTCCGCGGTGACGGGCGAGTTGTCCCGCGTGATCGCTTCCTGGGTCGGCACGTCGATCGTCTGGGTCCGCATATCGAACGTGTAGACCCGCGAGACGAACGGCGGAACGATGTTCAGCCCCGGCTGGAGCAGCTTTCGGTACTCCCCGAAGACCGTCAGTGCACCCCGGTTGTAGGCATCGACGATCTCGACCATCTGCCAGACCGTGATCGCAGCGACCGCGAGCACGAGCGCTCCGATAAACAGCATCGGATCGATCCCCGGATCCTCGAGTTGGAGGACTGTCGCCACCAGTTCGTTCATACTCGAATCAGGGGTTCCGTTCGAATAACTCTTCGTTCAGGAATATGTGAGAGAGTAGCACTTTCCGGTCGAGATTGCCGGTATCGTCCGGATTCCACCGACGGCTCCGAGCCACGAATCGGCGGATCACCTCTCGGTAGCCGTCCCGATCACCCGCAGGATGGTCACTCGAGCTCGACTCGACCAGTGGTCGACCCGGCGCCTTGGGAAGCAGGCACAACCCTTTCGGGTAGCGCTACCGTTGCTGGACGCATGAACGAACGGTTGCTGGTTCCGATCGACGACTCGGATCCTGCTCGAGCGGCGCTCGAGGAGGCGACGGAACTGTTTGATCCCAAAGAGATCGTCCTGTTGCACGTTCTCGAGCTGGACGAGGTCACCTACGGCGCGGCCGGCGCCGCGGCGGAAGGCATTCGGGAGGAACGCGAGGAGGAAGCCCGGGAGCTGTTCGACGACGCGCGGCGAACGCTCGGCGATGACGTCTCCGTCGAGACGGTGCTCGAGACGGGCGACCCGTCGTCGGTGATCGTCAACGTCGCCGAGGCCAAAGCCGTCGATCACATCGTCATGGGGAGCCACGGTCGGTCGGGGCTCTCCGGAATCCTGGTCGGCAGCGTCGCCGAGAACGTCATCGGGAACTCACCGGTCTCGGTGACGATCTCGCGGCCGTAGCGTCCTCCTTTTTCGAACTCGTGTAGCGCCCGTTCGTTGTCGAAACCGCTCGAGCGAGTGCTACCCTCGGCGTAGTCGAAACGGACGGTCGTCAGTTAGTGCATCGCCGATTCGTCGATCTCCTCGGCGGGTTCGGGGCCGAAGAACTTCAGCAGGATCGAGACGCCGACGCAGATCGAACTCAGCGTCACGATCACGATGAACCCCCACGCGTAGCCGATCTCGCCGTAAATGTCCACGAACACGCCGAGGATCGGTAGCACGAGGAGGGTTCCGGCGCCGCCGATTCCCCCGATCCAGCCGGAGGCGCCGCCGACGGCGTCGGGGACGTACTTCGGAACGAGTTCGAACACCGCCGCGTTCGCGACGCCCATCCCCGTGCCGAGCACCATCATTCCGACGAAGGCAGGGATCACGGCCTGGGAGACGGTGGCGATACCGGCGCCGATCACCATCACGGCGAAGCTGACGGCGGCGACGTTCTCGCCGCCGAACCGGTCGCTCAGGCTGCCGCCGGGAATTCTGACCAGCGAGCCGTAGACGACGAAGACGCCCGCGAACAGCCCCGCCATCGCGAGGCTCATTCCGTGGAAGAGGTTCCAGTAGGTCGGGTACCACGTCGTCAGCGCGGTGAAACCGCCCCCGTAGGAGACGGTGTAGAGGAAGACGAGCACCCAGGTCCAGCGGTTCGTCGAGGACTCCTTCAGCGAGTCCCAAGTGCCGCCGCCAGGGAAGACCTCCTGGCCCATATCTTCGGCGACGCTCTGTGCTCGGTCGCTGTCGAGTCCCTTGTCGAGGAGCTGGAAGTAGTACGGGTTGGCGCCATAGACGAAGTACAGCGCGGTCGCGGCGAGCATGAAGACGAGCCAGCTCGAGTATGCGAGCGCCAGTCCCGCGACCCCGATGAGGAAGGGAATCACCGAGTTGATGATCCCCGGTCCGATGTTCCCGGCGCCGCCGAAGACGCCCATCGCGAACCCCTGTTTATCCTCGGGGAACCAGTAGGAGGTCTGGGCGATACCGACCGAGAACGTCGCGCTGCCGGCGCCCGCCAGGATCCCGAAGACGAGCAGCGGGACGTACAGATGGGAGCCGAAGTTGTCGGGGTAGAACAGGAACAGCGTCGCGACCAGGCCGACGAACCCGACGAGCGTCATTCCCATGAGGATGAGAATGGGCTTTCGCGCGCCGATGTCGTCGACCCAGGCGCCGAACGGCACCCGGAGGAGCACCTTGCTGATGTGAGGTGAAGACAGCAACAGTCCCAGCAGCGCTCCGGAGATCCCGAGCGCCTCCTGGAAGGTCGGGCCCGCCACGCCGTAGAAGGCGATCGTCGTGAGACCGGCGAAAAACGACAGCGTTGCCATAATCAGCCCCCGTCTGGGGTTCCCCGTAAGATCGTACTCGTCACTGTGGTCCGCGTCCTGAGCCATATGCGTACACAAAATTGTCTGTATTGGAACAATTCTCTGCCTTCACGACAAAGCACTCTTAGTGGGGGTAGGGGCTCTAAGAATTGTAGTCGGGGTATTGAGCCGTCCAAATTTATCTACTCGAGTATAATTTTCAGTTGGTTCTGGTGCGGCCGACGAGAGCAGGTGAGCACCCTTAAGAGCCGCCGGAAACAGGGTTCGCGTATGCAACCGCGCGACCTGTCCGAACACGTCGCCTACGAGGCGGGGCGAGGCATCGAGGAGGTCGCCCGCGAACTCGGGCGCGACCCCTCGGAGTTCATCAAGCTCGCCTCGAACGAGAACCCGCACGGCCCCTCCCCCGCGGCCGCGGACGCCATCCGGGAGGCCGCCGGGAGCGTGAGCTCCTACCCCAAATCCACGCACACCGATCTCGCCGACGCGGTCGCCGACCGCTGGTCGGTCGACCCCGCGCAGGTCTGGCTCGCAAACGGCGGCGACGGCGCGATCGACTACCTCTCCCGGGCGATTCTCGAGCCGGGCGACGACGTCCTCGTCCCCTCGCCGGGCTTCGCCTACTACGGGATGAGCGCGCGCTTTCACCACGGCGGGGTTCGAGAGTACACCCTCGAGCGCGAGGCCGACTTCGCACAGACCCCCGAGACGGTGCTCTCGGCGTACGACGGCGAGCGGATCGTCTACCTCACGAGCCCGCACAATCCCTCGGGGTCGACGATCGAACTGGCGGCCGTCGAGGTGATCGCCGAGGAGACCGGCGAGGACACCCTCGTCGTCGTCGACGAGGCCTACGGCGAGTTCGCCGACGTCGACAGCGCCGTTTCCCTGCTCGAGGGCCGGAACGGGTTCGAGGCCCGCGACGACGTCGCCGTCCTGCGGACGTTCTCGAAGGCCTACGGCCTCGCGGGCGTCCGACTCGGGTACGCGATCGTTCCCGACGAGTGGGCCGACGCCTACGCCCGGGTGAACACCCCCTTCGCGGCCAGCGAGATCGCCTGCCGTGCAGGGCTGGCGGCGATCGACGACGACGAGCACGTCGAGCGAACCGTCGCGACGGCCCGGGACTCCCGCGAGTACATGCGCGAACGGCTCGGCGCCCGTGTCTGGCCCAGCGAGGGCAACTTCGCGCTCGCGGCGGTCGGCGACGCGACGGCCGTCGCCGAGGCGACCCAGGAGCGAGGCGTCATCGTCCGGGACTGCTCGAGCTTCGGCCTGCCGGGCTGTATCCGGATCACCTGTGGCACCGAACGCGAAACCGAACGCGCCGTCGAGACGGTAAACGCCGTCCTCGAGGAGCTGGAACTCGAGCGAGAGCCGGAGGTGACCGACACGTGAGGATCGCCGTCACCGGAACCCCGGGAACGGGGAAGACCACCGTGACGGAACTGCTCGAGGATCGGCTCGCGGACGGCGAGTCGCCGATCGAGGACGACGCCCTCGAGGTGGTCCACCTCAACGAGGTCCTCGAGGAGGAAGAACTCTACACGGCGATCGATCCCGACCGCGAGAGCAAGATCGCCGATCTCGACGCGCTGGCAGAGCGTCTCGCGAACTACGAACACGCGGTGATCGAGTCACACCTGGCACACCACTTCGAGGCGGATCGTGTCGTCGTTCTGCGCTGCGAGCCCGCACAGCTCGAGCAGCGCTTGCTCGAGCGCGGCGAGCGCGAGGCCAAGGCCGGGGAAAATGCCGAGAGCGAGGCCCTGGACGTCGTCCTCGCGGAGGCCGTCGAGGAACACGGCCTCGAGTCGGTCTACGAGATCGACACCACGGATCGCGACCCCGAGGCGGTTGCGAGCGAACTCGAGGCCGTCGTCGCGGGCGACCGTGAGCCGAGCGCCGGCGAGGTCGACTTCGTGGGGTATCTGGAATGACGCTGGATCAGCTCCGTCCGTACGTCTCCGGAATTCTGGACCCGTTCGTCGAGGGGTTCGACCGGCTGGGGATGACGCCCAACGGCGTCAGTCTGCTGGCGTTCGGGATGGCGGTGCTGGCGGCGCTCGCCTTCACGCTCGGCGGGCGGGTGGCGCCGATCTGGTTCGTCGCGGCCGCGATACTGGTCTTTCTGAACGGCTGGCTCGACGTCATCGACGGGGCGCTCGCCCGCGAGCAGAACGTCGCCTCCGCGGGCGGGGACCTGCTCGACCACGTCATCGACCGCTACGCCGACATCGTCATCATCGGCGGACTCGCAGCCGGCGTCGAGAGCTACTTTCTGGGCTTTCTGGCAGTGACGGGCGTCGTGATGACCTCGTACCTGGGTACGCAGGCCCAGGCAGTGGGACTCGACCGAGTCTACGGCGGGCTCATCGGCCGCGCGGACCGGCTGGTGATCATCGGCCTCGTCGGCTTTCTCGCCTACCCGATCTCCGGCGTCTACGGCGGGCTAACGCTGATCGGCTGGCTGCTGGTCTTCCTCGCGGTCGTCGGCCACATCACCGCGCTCCAGCGCTTTTACTACGCCTGGATCGCCCTCGAGTAACCGTCCCTCTCGGCGCCGACTCCGGGGGACTGGGACCGCGCCGCATGGTTTATGACGTCCCGCGATATAGGTTCGGTCATGGTTCAATGCGAGATGTGTGGCACCGAGACGTCGTCTCCGAAGACGATCAAGGTCGAGGGTGCGAAGCTGGACGTGTGTTCGAACTGTACGGAGTTCGGGACGGAGGTGAAACAGCCCAGTAGCTCGAGCTCCTCCACGAAGTACTCGACCAGTTCGAGCTCTTCGAGTTCGTCCTCGAGCTCCGGCGGTGCCGCGAGCGGCGGCTCGACGTCCTCGAGTTCCGGCGGCTCGCGCCGCCAGGACATGTTCGACGACATGGACGAGCTGGCGACCGACTACGACGATCTGGTTCGGAACGCTCGCGAGAGCAAGGGGCTCAGCCAGTCGGATCTCGCGAACGAACTCAACGAGAAGGCGAGTCTCATCCGCAAGATCGAACGCGGCGACACGCTCCCCAGCGACCGCGTGCAGTCGAAACTCGAGAGCCACCTCGGAATCGACCTGAACGCCGAGGGCGGCTCGGCCGAGGACTCGGAGTGGTCGGGCGGCTCGGCCTCTGGCAGCTACACCCTCGGCGACGTCGTCAAGCGCAAGGACTAGCCGGGACCGACTCGCAAGCTATTTCTCTCCGGCGACGGCCGTCTCTGGTATGTTCGTTCTCGTCAACCTCAAGACCTACCCGTGCGATCCGATCGAGGTCGCGGAGGCCGTCAGCGACGTCGACGACCGGACCGACGCCCGACTGGCCGTCGCACCCCAGGCCGCCCACCTCGAGCGCGTCGCCGAGACGGGCGTCGAGACCTGGGCCCAGCACGTCGATCCGATCGATCACGGCAGCAACACCGGCCACACGCTCGCCGAGTCGGTCGCCGACGCGGGCGCCGACGGCACGCTGATCAACCACTCCGAGCAGCGCCTGAAGCTGGCCGATATCGACGGCTCGGTTCGTGCGGCCGAACGTGCCGACCTCGAGACGGTCGTCTGTGCGAACAACCCGGCCCAGATCGGCGCCGCGGCGGCGCTCGGTCCCGACGCCGTCGCCGTCGAGCCCCCGGAACTCATCGGCACCGGCACCCCCGTCAGCCAGGCTGACCCCGACGTCGTCGAGGACGCCGTCGACGCCGCCTCGAACGTCGATTCGGCGGTTTCCGTGCTCTGTGGCGCGGGCATCAGCACCGGCGACGACGTCGTCGCCGCGGGCGGCCTCGGCGCCGAGGGCGTCCTGCTGGCAAGCGGTGTCGCGAAGGCCGACGACCCGGCCGCGGCGCTCGAGGACCTCGTCGAGCCGCTGTAGCGGGTAATCGTTTTTAGGGACACCGGCCCAACTCGGAGGTATGTCACCGGACCACGCCGTCGATGTCGCGCTCGAGAACCGGCTGATGAGCAACGGGATCTACGTCACCGACGTCTCCTGGCCCGACGGCGGCGGTGGCGAGGCGCCCGCCGACGGCGCGGCGATCGACCTCGAGTACGAGACCGTCGCCGAGGCGCCGTTCGTGACGACCGACGAGGTGAGCTCCGTCGTCCGGATGTTGCTCTCGATCGCCGAGGAGCGCGACTGGACGCCCGGTCGTCTCGAGGTCACCTCGCTGTCGACCGACGGCGAGTTGCGGGGGCACTGGCACGTCGAGGAGGAGTGGTTCGCGGGACTCAACGACGAGCTCTCGGAGGTAGAGTTCTCCCAGCGCGTGCTCGGGACGGTCACCGGGCCGCCCGAGGCCGAGTAACCGCGTTCCGGCCCTGTGAGAACGAACCGAGACATCGATATGGACGCAGTCGCGAGAGTCGGGCATGGACACACCGGCCCGCTCGTCCGCGTTCTCGATCGACCGGGAGGGGCTTGCGCTCGGCGCGGTCGATCTCGCCTTGCTCGCCGCGATCATCGTTGTCGGCCAGCTGAGCCACGGCGTCGACCCGATCGGGGAGCCGCTGGCCGCCCTCGAGACGGTCGTCCCCTTCGCCGTCGGCTGGCTCGCGATGGCTCCGCTGACCGGGCTGTACGCGCCCGGCGTCGCCACGTCGCTCGCTCGCACCGTCCGCCTGACGACGGTGGCCTGGGTCGCGGCTGCGAACGTCGGTCTGATCCTGCGGGCGTCGGCGCTGTTCGACGGCGGCGCGGTCTGGCCGTTCCCGCTCGTGATGACCGGGTTCGGTCTGCTCGCGCTCGTCGGCTGGCGCGGGGCCTACGCGGTCTACGCCCGCTCCCGTCGCTGACTGCACCGAAACGGTTCCGCCCGACGACTCCGAACGCTGACCCTCCACCGAGCCTCTCAGAAACCGAACAGGATGTTTTCTTGCTGATACGCTCAGCAGATAATGTAATTATCGATCGTGTTCTTTCCCGCGTTCGACGATTAACGGGCGCAAAACGCCTCTATCGGGCTATTTTTTGGGTTTCAGCCGATAGATAGTCGGCGCGCTATGGGGGATAGCTCGCTTCAAACCGATGGTTTCGCTCCCTGTCATATCGACATGAATTTCCCATAAGTTATGCAAATCGCTCCTCGCTAATACGAGTTAGAAATAGGTCCAGTATCAGCTAATTATGGGAAACACTTATACCACTATTCCGCATAGTATAGAATACATTATGACTGGATACTACGACATTGTTCTCGGCCTCATCCCAGTCGCACTGCTCGGCATCACCGCTGCACTGACGTTCGTCGGCCTGTCAGTGACGGCGGCGGTACCGGCCGGAGCGTTCGCCGCAATGACGCTCATGGGCCACGCAATGTTCGTCAACGCGCCGCTCGACTCGACGGACGACGTCCAGTCGACGCCCCAGCCGCTCAACGCGGACTGAATCCGATCTCGAGCCGATATCCCTTTCTCCCTTCCCGTTGTTCTCCCCGGTGTGACCGACACCCTGTTTCTGACGAGCGAGGACGTCAACGGCCTCGCGACACCAGCCGAGTACGTCGACGCCGTCCGCGAGGGGTACCGACAGCGCGGCGAGGGTGCCCCCGCCCAGCCCAGATCGAAGCTCGTTCGTGACGAGCCCGCGGGGATGCTCACCGGCTACACCGCCATCCTCCCCGACAGCGGCGTCATGGGTGGATACACGTACAGCGCCGGGTTCGGCGCCGAGGACGCCTGGTTCGTGTTGCCGCTGTTCGACGCCGACAGCGGGGCACCGCTGGCGCTGTTCGACGGCGCGAGCCTGAACCCGTTCAAGACCGGCGCGGCCGGCGCCGTCGGCGTCGACGCCCTCGTCCGCGAGGACGCCGACACGCTCGGGATCATCGGTAGCGGCGCCCAGGCACGCGGCCAGCTGCGGGCGACGGCGACCGTCCGCGACCTCGCCGACGTGCGGGTCTACTCGCCGACGGCCGAGAACCGCGAGGCGTTCGCCGCCGACTTCGACGCCGAACTCGAGGCCGACGTCCGGGCGGTCGCCTCGAGCGCCGACGCGGTCGCCGGGGCGGACATCGTGATCACGGCGACGCGGGCGAGCGACCCCGTCTTCGACGGGAACGACCTCGAGCCCGGGACCCACGTCACGGCGATGGGTCAGTACGGAACCGACGGCCGCGAGCTGGACACGACGACGATCAAGCGGGCGACGTACGTCCCCGACCTGCGGGAGCGGGCGACGTTCGATGCCGGTGCCTTCCTCGCGGCGCTCGAGGCCGGCGTCGTGAGCGAGGACGACGTCCACGCCGAACTCGGCGAGGTCGTCGCCGGGGTCGCGCCCGGCCGGACGAGCGCCGAGGAGATCACCGTCTTCGACAGCGGCGGCACCGGGGTCGAAACGGTCGCAGCGGCGAATATGCTTTACGAGCGCGCGAGCGAGGAGGGGCTCGGCACGGAGATTCCGTTCGCGCCAGCCAGCGAGGCGTTGACGGGTAACTGAGCGAACGGGTACACGCCGCTTACCGACGGTGATTGCGACATATGGCGCTGCTACCTCGCGATAACGTTTAATTTCCAGTGTAATTCCTGCGAAACCGTAGGGGCGTTCAAACGTTTCGACCCCCTACGGCGTCCCATGTCACGCGCGGCCGAGCTCGCCGCGGTTCTCGAGACCCGCGACTCGCTTGCGATCGTCTGTCACGACAACCCGGATCCCGACTGTCTGGCCAGCGCGCTGGCTCTCGAGGCGATCGCCGACGACGTCGGCGTCGGCGAGGTAGCGATCGCCTACGGCGGCGACATCTCCCACCAACAGAACCGTGCGTTCGTCTCGGTCCTCGAGATCCCGCTGCAGACCCTCGACGGGATCGAGCTCGACGACTACGACGCCGTCGCGTTCGTCGACCACTCCCAGCCCGGGGCCAACACCGAGCTGCCGGAGACGGTTCACCCGGAGATCGTCGTCGACCACCACCCCGGCGATCCGATCGAGGGCGCGTTCGTCGACGTCCGCGTCGACTACGGCGCGACAGTGACGATCTTCGTCGAGTACCTCGAGGAGCTCGGGATCGAGCCGACCCCCCGGCTGGCCTCGGCGCTGCTGTTCGCGCTCCACCGGGAGCGGCTCGACTACGTTCGGCGTCCGACCCGCCGCGAGTACGAGGCCGCGCTCGCCGTCTACCCCGAGGCCGAACTCGAGGCGCTCGACCAGCTGTACGGCAGCGCCTTCTCCGCGGCGACGCTCGACGCTATCGGTCGAGCGATCGCGACCCGCCAGCGCCAGGGGTCGTCGATGGTTGCTACCGTCGGCCGGACTCCCGAAACGGACGCACTCCCACAGGCCGCGGACTACCTGCTCAACCTCGAGAACGTCGACACGGTGTTGGTCTACGGCGTCGTCGACGACGCGATCCGGCTGAGCGCCCGGTCGATCGATCCCGAGATCGACATCGGCGAGGCGCTCGAGGCGGGCTTCGACGAGCTCGGCTCCGCCGGCGGCCACCACGACATGGCCGGCGGTCGGATCGAGCTGGCGGCGATCGTCGACGACGTCGATCCCGAGGCCAGGGAGCTGCTGACGGTCGTCGGGAGCCGGCTCCCGGATCGGTTCTTCGAGGCCCTCGAGGCCGAGGGCTGAAAGCAGACAGCGTGCCCGTCTCAGTCGATGTCGATCGCGTGCGAACCCTCGCCGGGCTCGAACTTGGGCAGGCGGATCGTCAACACGCCGTTGTTGACCGTCGCCTCGATCCCGTCGGCGTCGACGGGCTCCGGGAGCGTGAGCTGGCGGCTGAACGACTCGAGTTCGCGCTCGCGGCGAAGGTAGCTGTCGTCGCGCTCGTCGGTCGTCCCGTGTTCGCGTTCGCCGCTGATGTAGAGGGTTTCACCCGAGAGTCGGCTATCGAGGTCCCCGGATTCGTAGCCGGGCACGTCGACGGTGACGACGAACTCGTCGCCGTGGTCGGCGAGGTCGAGCGTGGTCGTTGCGCTGCCGAAGGCGAACTGCTCGCCCTGCTCGTCCTCCCAGTCCCTGGCAGCCTCCTCGAACTGGCGGTTCAGTCGGTCGAACAGTTCCTCGAGGCGGTCGAAGGGGTTTCGTCGGCCGGCCATAGCAGTTCGAGTCTCCACCGTCGTCCCCAAAAACCCATTCACGAGCCCCGGGACTGTCACCGGTCCGGACGTGTCGACTCGCGAACGCGGCAGCATCCAGGCTCGTCGTTTTCCGTCTTCCGACCCTCGCTTCGGGTATGACGAAAGCGCTGTTCGTTGTCAGCGAGGAAGGCTACTGGGGCGAGGAATGCATCGAGCCGCTCGAGACACTCTCCGACGCCGGCGTCGAGATCACCGTCGCGACACCGTCCGGCGGACCGCCCGAACTCGACGAGACGTCAGCCGATCCCGACGAGGTCGGCGAGGAGACCGCCGAACACGTCCGCGAGGTCCACGAGAGCGACGAGCGGCTGAACGATCCGATCCCGGTCGCGCGAGCCGACGGCGAGGCCTACGACGCCGTCGTCTTCCCGGGCGGCCACGGCACCGAGTGGGACATCAACCAGGACGTCGACGCCCGTCGACTCCTCCGTGAGGCCGTCGAGGGTGACGACGGAACGGCCCTGGTCGTCTGTCATGCCGTCGGCATGCTCGGGTTCGCCCGCGACAGCCAGGGCGCCTTTATCGTCAACGGCCGCGAGGTCACCGGCTTCCCCAACGAGTGGGAGGAAGACATCGTCGACGAGAACGACGTGATGCCCGACGGCCGCAAACTCCCCTACTGGGTCGCCGACGAGGTCGAGGCCGCAGGCGGCGAGTTCGAGCCCGAACTCGACGCCGACACGAGCGTCACCGTCGACGGCGACCTGCTGACGGCCCGCGGCCCCGAGTCCTCGAGCGCCGCGGCCGAAGCGCTGCTCGAGGAACTCGAGTAACTCCGAACCGGGCCAGTTATCCCTCCGGATTGCCGAGTTCGGGTGTGACCGCCGACCCGACGCCGCCCGAGCGAACGACCGAGCTGCGGAGCGAAAGCTACCGAATCACCGTCGACGACGGCCGGGATTCGTTTTTCGCCCTGAGCATCGAAGACGCCGAAAACGACGACGCGTGGCTCATGTCCGACACCGTCTACGCCCTCGAGAGCATGCGGTAGCCGGCCCGCCGCCGGCTCCCCCGTGGCGAATCAGTCCCTTTTTACCCCGCGCCGGGGAACAGCCACTATGAGCTTCGAGAAAGACGACGACGTCGTTTTGCACGACGAGCACAGCGAGTTCGACGGCGAGACCGGCACCATCACCCAGACGATGGAGTCGATGTTCGGCGACGTCACCTACACGATCAGCTTCGAGGACGGCCAGGAGACCGGCGTCCCCGAGGACTCCCTCGAGGCGGCCGACGGCGCCGACGAGGACGACGAGGAGTAACCCGACGAGACGACCCGACGGTCGTCCTCCGGAACCAGCGATCCGCACTGTACCCGCAGATGCCACAGATACCCCTTCACTACGTCGACTTGCGGGCGTTTTGCTACGCCACCGAGGACGAGAAACGCGTCGAGCAGGCGCTTCGAACCTTCCTCCCCAAGGAGTTCGAGATCGAGCGCGTCGAGAGCGAGGGCCACTACGGCGACCGCATTCTGGTGCTGTCGGCCCGCGTCGAGAACGCCGACGACGTGCGCCACGTCCTCTCGCGGCTCGCCGACCTCGAGGACCTCGACGGCCTCCTCGGCGAACTCGACGACCGCGTCACCGAGAACACCGAACTCTTCTTGCGCCTGGACAAGCAGGCCGCCTTCGGCGAGGAGGTCCGCCTCGGCGAGGGGATCACCTTCCGCGCGAAGGTCGAGGCCTACCCCGCCAAGAAAGAACAGGCCGTCGACAACGCCGAGGAAGTCCTCGAGCGCCTGCGAGACGAGGAGTAGTCCTCGAGCGTAGCGTTCCGTTCGCCTGCCGACGCGAAACAGGAGCGCCCGTACTGTAAGGCTTCGAACCCGCCGACCAGACCGTGAGCACGACATGATAGCGGTGTCAGTTGAGACGGCCGTCGAGGTCGCGACGACGATCTTCGTCCTCACGACGATGTTCTCGATCGGGATGGAGCTGTCGCTCGGTCAGTTACTGGCTGCACTCCGCAAGCGGCGACTGATGGCGAAATCCCTGGTCGTCAATCTCGTGGCGATCCCGGTACTCGCGTACCTGCTCGTTCGTCCGCTTTCCGTGGAGGCGGGATACGCGGCGGGGATCGTGCTGATCGCCGTGGCTCCCGGCGCCCCTTTCGGGCCGAAATTCGCAGAAATAGCGAACGGTGACATCGAGTTTGCCAGCGGCCTGATGGCGGTTCTCGGAATCGTCTCGGTCGTGACGATACCCGTCAGTCTGGCGCTGCTTCTGCCCGGAACCGTTGCCGTCGATCCGCTCGCGATCGGGTGGATGATCTTCGGTATTCAGCTCCTCCCCCTGCTGGCAGGGATGGGGCTCGACTTCAGGTACTCCGCCGTGACAAACTGGCTGTACCCGCCGGTACAACGGCTCTCCGATCTCTCGTTTCTCTTCTTGCTCGTCCTCCTGTTGGCTGCCTATAGCAACGAGATGCTCTCGCTCATCAGCACGGGAACGCTGTTCATTTCGGTCGTCATCATCGCCGGGTCGCTACTGCTCGGGTACGTACTCGGTGGACCGGGACGGAACACGCGGGAAGTGTTGGCGACGACGACCGCCGCTCGAAACGCCGCGATCGCGCTCTTTATCGCGACGACCAGCTTTTCCGATCCCGACGTGCTGATGGTCGTGCTGGCGTTTTCGTTTATCGGCGTCGTTCTCTCGGGACTCCTCGCCGGAAAGTGGAGGCGACCGGTGACGTGACGCCAGACCGCCGTGGAATCCGCTTTTCGAGTCCGGTCCGGGTGCCGATTCCTGTCACGTTCGCCCGTCTCCGTGACGAATCGACCGATCTGACCAGCGACCCGGACCGGGTCGGGTACGGAGCGTGTGCGACTATCCGCTGATACCTGTATCCCGGCACGATCCGGCGTCGTCCCGCGGTCGCTCCGGAAATGACTTACAGCAGACCGTACGACGATCCGGTATGCACGTTTCCGTCGTCGGTGAGGATCCCGTTCGCGACGCCGTCGAGACCGCCCTCGAGGACGTCGACGTCTCGGTCCGTTCGGCCGGACCGGCAGCCCTCGAGGACGCCCGTTTTGCCGTCGTCAGCGACGTCGCCGGCGCGGCGACGTTCGAGCGAGCGAACGAGGCGGCGCTGGCGGGGGGGACTCCCTGGATCGCCGTCGAGATCGGCGGCGTCGGCGGCCACCCGATCGCGGAACTGGACGCTGCCGTCTCCGGGTTCGCCCCCGCGACGGGCTGTTTCGACTGTCTGCGTGCCCGCGTCGAGTCACACCTCGAGTCCGCTGAGGACGAGCCCAGCGCCGACTCGAGCGCGGCCCGGTTCGCGGGCGCGCTGGCGGGTCGAGAGTGCGTACGGGTGCTGTCGGGCGAGGAGCAGTCGGTCATCGGCCACGTCGTCGAGGTCCCCCATAGCCGACGACGCGTCCTCCCGGTACCGGGCTGTGACTGTGGCGGCGAACGGGATCGATCCCTCGAGCGCGACGACGAGTCGTTCGATCTCGCACACGCCGTCGAGCACGCCGATCAGGCGATCGACGACCGGGTCGGGATCGTCAGCACGATCGGCGAGGTCGAGTCGTTCCCCGCGCCGTACTACCTCGCGACGACGGCCGACACGAGCGGCTACAGCGACGCCAGCGCAGCGAACCAGGCGGCGGGGGTCGACCCCGACTGGAACGCCGCGCTGATGAAGGCCGTCGGCGAGGGGCTCGAGCGCTACTGTGCTGGCGTCTACCGGGATAGCGAGTTCGAACACGCGAGCGAGGCCGACCTCGAGCGAGCGGTCTCGCCGACCGAGCTCGTTCGACCCGACGACGCTCCCGAGTACGATCCAAGCGAGGAGCACCGCTGGGTCGAGGGCGAGAGCCTCGAGACGGGCGAGCGGACCTTTCTGCCGGCCGCGGCCGTCCAGTTCCCCCAGCCCGGCGAGCGACTCGTCCCCGCGATCACGACCGGGCTCGGCCTCGGCTCCTCGACGGTCAACGCTCTGGTGTCGGGACTGACGGAAGTCATAGAGCGCGACGCGACGATGCTGGCCTGGTACTCGACGTTCGAACCCCTCGGGCTCGCCGTCGAGAGCGAGACGTTCGCGGATCTCGAGCGCCGCGCAGCGAGCGAGGGGCTCGCGGTGACGCCGATGCTCGTCACCCAGGACGTCGACGTTCCCGTGGTCGCGGTGGCGGTCCACCGCGAGTCCGCGGACGGGGACGGCGAGACCGAGTGGCCGGCGTTCGCCGCGGGCTCGGCGGCCGGTCTCGACGCCGCCGAAGCGGCGACGGCGGCGCTCGCGGAGGCGCTACAGAATTGGATGGAGCTGCGCGGACTCGGCCCCGACGAGGCCGCGGAGGCCTCGGCCGCGATCGGCGAGTACGCCTCGTTCCCCGAGCCCGCGCGGGCGTTCGTCGACGTCGATCGGACGGTTCCCGCGGCGAGCGTCGGTCCCGATCCGGCGCCGACCGGCCGCGAGGCGCTCGAGGAACTCGTCGCACGAACGGTCGACGCCGGACTGGAGCCCCACGCAGCGCGGCTGACGACCCGTGACGTCGAGGGGCTGGGCTTCGAGGGCGTGCGAGTCGTCGTCCCCGGCGCCCAACCGCTGTTCACCCGGGAGCCGTTCTTCGGCGAGCGCGCCCGGGCGGTGCCGGCCGAACTCGGGTTCGAGCCTGCACTCGAGCGGCCGTTCCACCCCTACCCCTGATCCGCGTCGTCGTCGCCATCGCCGTCGCCTTCGGAGCCGTCGTCGTGTTCCTCCTCGAGTTCCTCCTGTTCCTCTTCGGCTTCCGTCTCGTCCTCGATGATCTCGAGTTCGATCTCGTCCTCGTAGAGGCTGATCAACACGAGGTCCGTCTCGTCGGTGATCGTCCCCATCTCGACCAGATCGTCGACCTCGTCGTTGCCATGTCGGGTGACGCGGAACTGCTGATCTTCGCCCTCGATGTGGGGTGGAGCGACGCGCTCGCCGGGCGTGATAGTGAACGCTTCCTCGTAGCTCTCCCGGCCGTTGCCTCGAGCCACGGCGTCGAGGCTCACGTCGTACGGGTGATCCCCGTCGTTGGTGATCTCGACCGGAACCGGGCTCTGGAGGCTTCCCGTGAAGTGGTCCTGGACGCCGTCGATACAGCCCGCGAGACCGACGAGCGCGACGGTCCCGGCGGACTGCAGTACCCTGCGGCGGTTCACGCTCGATTCTCGGAGCCGAGCGACCGTCAGTATTACTTTTCGGCCCCGCCGTGAGCGGCTCCTTTCGAGGAGCGGCGACGGAGTTTAACATGTTAACGATCACCTACTCGGCAATCTATTGTGTGTAATAGGACGATGATTTGTGATAGAAAGCGACGGGTCGGCCGAGTGCGGCCGGTCCCGAGGGGACGCCGCGGGGGACGCGGACAACGCGTCGAGACCGTCGGCGGACGGCCGGACCGACGACTCGAGCGAGGGGTGAGCGACCGATGACGCGGAACACGACGATGACGGTGATCGGCGTGCTCTCGGTGGTCGCACTCGTCACGGCGGCGCTGGGACTGTACCGCGTGTTCTCGTTTGTCGGTGCGGCGACCATCCTGGCGGTGTTCGCGGTCGCGACGATCGAACGCAACGGGTCCGAACTCGATCTCGCGCCCTACACCGGACTGATCGGCATCCTCGGCGCGTTCTTCGTCGCTGGCCTGGCCGGGATCTGGCTAACCTGGGAGCCCGGCGTCACCGACTACAGCTACGTGCTGGGCGTGCCGACGTCGACGCTGATCTACTTCGGGTTCATCTGGCTGTTGCCCCTGACCTGTGCGGTCTACTACTCGCTGCTGTTCGATCGGGTTGCAAGCGAGGAGATCGTCGAGGGCATCCTCGAGGACGCCCGTAAGGCCCAACGGGGCGAGTCGCTCCCGCTGGCGTCCGAACAGCCCGAGAGCACCCTCGAGGCGACCGACGGAGGTGAGCAGACCGATGAGTAGCGTCCTCGGAACCGCCGGAACCGTCCTTCAGCAGGACGGGATCCCCGTCGCGGACGACCCGATCATCCTCGGCTTCGGCGCGGCGTACCTGCTGATCGTCCTCCTGATCGGTATCTGGGGCTGGATGAGAACGGAGTCGACCAGCGACTTCCTGATCACGGGCAAGAGCATCGGCACCTGGGTCCTCGCGCTGACGGCGTTCTCGGTGATCCAGTCCGGGTTCGGATTCATCGGCGGTCCCGAACTTGTCTACGAGTTCGGGACGACCGCGCTGTGGATCTTCTTTACCGCGCCGCTTGGCTTCCTGCTGACGTGGGCCGTCCTGGCAAAGCGGATGCGCCTGCTTGCCGACATCCGGAACGTGTTGACCCTGCCCGACGCGATGTACGTCCGCTACGAGAGCGACTGGGTTCGCGGGCTCAGCGGCGTCGCCGTCGCGCTCGGCGTCGTCGCCTACCTGGCGGTCAATCTGGCGGCGCTGCAGTTCGTCATGCGGGCGATCTTCGGCATCCCCGTGCTGTGGGGACTGTTCGGGGGCGCGCTAATCCTGCTGCTGTACTGTATGCTCGGCGGGATGATCGCGGGCGTCTGGACGGACTTCCTGCAGGCGATCACGATGGTCGTCGGCGCCGTGTTCGTCTTCGCGTACGCGATCTCGTTCGGGGGCGGGATGGAGAACATCTCCCAGAACCTGGCGAGTACCGATCCGAACCTCATCTCGCCGTTCGGCGCGATGGGCGGTGCGACGACCGCCGTGCTCGTCGGCATCGCCTGGTGGGTGCTGTTCTCCGTCGGTGCGGCTGGCCAGCCCCACCTGATCACGAAGTTCTACATGAGTCGTAACCTCACGATCCTGAAGTGGGGTGCACCGATCGCGGCGATCTCCTACGCGATCTCGAGCCTGATTGCCTTTTCGGCCGGCCTCTCGATGCGCGCGATGGTCGAGGCCGGCCAGCGCGAGGCGACGTTCTCGGCCTCGGAGGTCGGCCCCGTCTTCGTGCTCGATCACACCGGGAGCATTGTCGCCGGGCTGATCCTCGCAGCGCTTCTGGCGGCGATCATGTCGACCAGCGACTCGTTCCTGAACATCGGCGCGGCCGCGATCTCGCGGGACATCCCGCGGGCGCTCGGCCGGCCGATCACCGATCCGAAGACCGAACTCCGCGTCACCCAGGCCGCACTCGCAGGGCTGACGGTGTTGTCGACGATCGTCGTCTTCTACTCCGACGCGCTGGTCGGTATCCTCGGCGCGATCAGCTGGGGCTTCTTCGCCGCCGCGTTCGTCCCGGTGGCCGTCTTCGGGTTGAACTGGAAGGGGGCGACCAAAGAGGGGGCGATCGCCGCCCTCGTGGTCGGCATGCTGTACAACATCATCTACAACGTCGTGCCCGAGGCCGCGGCGATCGTCGACGCGGGCTGGCTCAACTGGGTCAGCGAGAACGTCGTGATGGCGACCTACCCGTACCCGCCGGAGGTCCCCGCGGAGGCGATCTCGCTGCTCGTGACGATGGCCGTCTTCGTCTTCGTCTCGATCGCCACCCAGAAGGGACGTGAACTGCCCGCCGACCTGCACGCTCTGTTCGAACGGTGATGACCGCGACCGAGGAACCGATCGCGAGACTCACCCACTGGATCCGCCAGCGCCCGAACTCGATCGAGTTCTGGGAGCTGGTGGTCACCGACGAGCGGCTGCTCTGCTGTTTCGTCGGCGAATCCTACCGTTCGATGCTGTTGCGGGCCGACATGGGCGAACGCGGCCGCGCGCTCGTCGCCGACAGCGCGCCCGCGGAACTCGAGTCCCTCGACGAGCGAAACTTCTCGGTTCCCCTCGAGGCCATCGAGGGAATCCGGCTCGTCACCGGAACGCGGTTCCGGCGAGCGAAACTCGAGATCGACTGGAACGACACGGACGCCCCCTACGACGACGGAATGACGCTGACGGCGTCGAGCGGAGCCGAGTCCCAGGCCGACGTCGTCGCCGGCCTCGAGGACGAGCCATCCTTCGAGGACGTCGCCATCGACGTCGAACGGCGGGGCTGGTTCTAGGACCGCGTTCCGTTCGAACGGATGACTTTTCACGTCGACCCGTGAGGGATCGTGTATGTCCACGGGTGCGACGACGACCGTCGAGATCGATACGACACTGTTTATCACCGTCTCCGGGCCACCGGGCTGTGGCGCGACGACGCTCTGTGAGCGTCTCTCGGATGCGATCGGCTGTCCGTACGTCTCCGGCGGAGACATCTTCCGCGAACTCGCCGAGGACCGCGACATGAGCCTCAACCAGCTGACGGCGAAGGCGGAGGCGTCGGGCGATATCGACCGGGCGCTCGATCGGCGGCTGCAGTCGATCGCGGAGAAGTGGGGCACCGCGAACAAACCCTTCATCCTCGAGTCCCGGCTCGCGGGCTGGATCGCGGGCGAGCGCGCCGATCTGCGGATCTGGCTCGACGCCCCCGAGGACGTCCGCCTCGAGCGCATCGAGGATCGTCTCGAGACCGAGGCCGAGATGCGGGTCCGGGAGGTCAGCGAGGCCGGCCGCTACGAGTCGTACTACGAGATCGACATCGACGAGCGGGAGTTCTACGACCTGCAGCTCAACACCGCCCGCTGGGGGAAAGAGGGCGTGTTCCAGATCGTCCGGGCGGCACTCGAGGAGTACGACCCGGGCGCCGATACGGGAGCGTTTCCGACGCCGGCGCTGGACCCGTAGTCGCTTCCCGCCACTACCGGAGACGACGGGAGAGGCCAGTACTGTGCTGAACCCCAGCCGTGACTCAACCGAAGGCAGTATTATCGAATCAAGAACCCATCGGATAAGGGATCTTCCGGATCGATCACAAATTCGTTCCGCCCAGTGACGTAGGCACTTCCGGAGATCCGCGGAACGATCGCGTCGTAGCCGCCATACGGTTCTTTGCCGGTGATTGTTCCTCGGAACACCGTACCGATGATGCTCTCGACGACAAGTTCGTCACCCACCTCGAGGTCGCCGCGTGCGTGTTGGATAGCGAGTCGGCCGCTGACACCGGTGCCGGTTGGCGAGCGGTCGATTTGCCCGTCTGCAAACACACACACGTTCTTGCTGTCGCACCCTTCGGTGGAAGACTCCTTTCTGAAGACGGTCCCGTACAAGAAACTCAAATCGTCTTCAACCGGGTGTTTGATGTCAAAAGAATCCGAAACCGCGCGCTTGATAGCCATACCGGTGTGTATTATTTCGTCATCGTTATCTGGTGAAAGATCCAGATCAATCTGATCGGCATCACAGTAGGCATAGAACGCGCCCCCATATCCGAGATCAAATTCGACCGGGCCAAGTTCGGGAACAGTGACGGTTTGATCTAGTAGCGGAGCGAACGATGGAACGTTCTCGAAAGAAACCGACGTCACACGATCCTTCTCGATTTGGGATGTCGCGGTGACGAGTCCTGCGGGAGTGTCGAAAGCGACGATTTCTTCGGGCTGGTTCGGCGGGAGCATCCCAGTCTCGAAGAGAGCCGTTCCCAGCGCAATAATACCGTGACCACACATCGAACTGTAGCCTTTGTTTGTAGTGAACAGGACACCAACGTCGGCTTCGTCGGAAACCGGTTCAGTGAGAACCGCGCCGTACATGTCCGCATGTCCGCGTGGTTCCCACATTAGTGCGGACCGAAGCGTATCGTACTCATCGTGCATGTAGCGACGCCGTTCGAGAATCGTTTCACCCGTTAGCTCAGGAAAGCCGTCAACGATGATTCTGAGAGGTTCTCCACCTGTGTGCGATTCGATCGTCGTAATACGATCCCACTCACTCGGGATCCGGGGCTGGTCCAGCATAGTTCACTAGCTCTCGTTTTTCTGGACGGTATATGTTCTCGCCGAACGTAACTCGGCCTCACTGTTCCTCTCGTGCTCGTCAACGGCAATCACGATAGTGTTTCCGACAATATGCACTAATTTTCCAAATCCTGAAACGAGTTCAAATATCGTGCCCCGACTCAACCTCACGGCCACCCCTGAACGGAGCCACAATGTGATTCACCACTATGCGTCGGGTCGACGCGCCGAGCTGCCGATCTTGCTCACGCAATCACAATCCCTTTTCGGATCCTGACGAATCCTTCGGACATGGTAGACGAAATCGCTCCCGACTTCTGTCCGACGACGTCGAACGGCCTGCCGATGCTCGGCCTTGGTACCTGGGAGAACGACGACCCCGAACAGTGCGCCGAGAGCGTCCGAAACGCCCTCGAGCGAGGGTACCGACATATCGACACGGCACAGGCCTACGACAACGAGGAAGCCGTCGGCGAGGGGATCGCGAACGCCGACGTCGACCGCGAGGAAATCTTCCTCGCGACGAAGATCTGGACCGACAACCTCGGCTACGAAGACGTCAAGGAGACCGCTCGAGAGAGCATGGACCGCCTCGGGGTCGACTACCTGGACATGCTGTACGTTCACTGGCCCGCCGGAGCGTACGAGCCCGAGGAGACCCTCTCGGCGTTCTCGGAGCTGTACGACGAGGGACTGATCGAGAACGTCGGCGTCAGCAACTTCATGGCCGAGGACCTCGAGAGGGCGATCGACGTCTGCGACGCGCCGATCGCGGCCAACCAGATCGAACTCCACCCGCTGCTCCCCCAGCCGGACCTGCGCGAGCGCTGTCAGCAGTACGACGTCGACGTCGTCGCCTACTCGCCGCTGGCCCGCGGCCAGGTGTTCAACCACGAGGGGCTCCAGAACGTCGCGGCCCGACACGGCGTCAGCGAGGCCCAGGTCAGCCTCGCCTGGCTGCGCGAGAAGGGCGTCACCGCGATCCCGAAGGCGACCGGCGAGGACCACCTCGAGGACAACTGGGAGTCGCTGCTTGTCGAGCTCGACCGCTCCGACGTCGACACGATCGACAACGTCGACGACGTCAGCCGCGAAGTCGACCCCAGCTTCGCCCCCTGGAACTGACTCGAGGGCTGCCGACTCGACCAGTTCGAGTTCCTGAATAGGAAGAAAGCTTACCACTTTTCGAGCCGTCGCAGGCGCTATGGCAACCCGCACACGGAGGGGTGACGCCGGCATCTTCGGCGAGATCGCGACAGACGTTCGGCGGCTCCACGTCGGCTGGATGGCGCTTCGGTTCCCCAGACAGCGCGGCCGCGGCCACGCCGTCATGGGTCGGTGGACCCCCGAGACGACCTCCCAGCAGCTCCGCTACTACGGCTGGGGCGTCCTCGGCGCGCTCGGTCTGCTCGTCGCCTACCCGCTCACCGTCATCGGCCTCGCGACCCGCTACTACGCGGCAAGACTCGACTCGACCCGAACCCGGCTCGGCGTCGCCGGCGTCACCGGTCTCGCTGTCCTCGCGTGGGGCGGGCTGACGGCCGTCGCTCACCTTCAGCTCGAGCCCGACGCCGTTCTCGCGGTCGCCGCAGCCAGCGCAGTCGCGACGGGGGCGACGGCGCTTTCGGCCGGCTGCTCGCGGGTCGGGGGCCGATCCGTCTCCGTGCTGCTGGCGTACCCGTTCGCGCTGACCGCACTCTTACTACCGCCGGTCGTCGCCGCGCTCGTAACCCCCTCGCTCGAGGGGGTCGTCCTCGAGCCCAGCTACGCGTTCGCGGTGCAGCTGCTCGAGGGGCCGCTGGCCGTCGGCGGACTCAACGAACTGCTCCGGGCGAACTTCGAGCTGGCGGGCGCGGCTTACGCGGCGATGTGGGTTGCGATCGCGTTCCCGCTGGGGTGGCTGCTGGGACTTGCAGTCGCGCTGGCAAACCTGGTTCGGCCCTCGAGCTGAATCGGAGTCGTAGGCAAGCAGTATACTTCTCCTCGTGGTCCGACGGCTATGACCGAGCGCGGCGAAACGATCGAACCCTTTCCGCTGGGGCGACGCGGCACCGTCGACTACATGCGCACGGCCGGCCGACGGAGCGTCGTCCACGGGCTTGTCGAACTTGACGTGACCGAGGCTCGACGGCGCATTCGAGAGCTCGAGGAGCGGACTGGAACGCGACGGTCGTTCACCGCGTTTCTCGTCTTCTGTCTGGCTCGAGCGATCGACGACCACCCCCACGTTCAGACGTACCGCGACTGGCGGGGTCGACTCGTCCGGTTCGAGGACGTCGACGTGAACGTCCTGATCGAACGGGAGGTCGACGGCGATCGGATCGGCGTCCCGCACGTCATCAGGGCGGTGAACCGACGGTCGCTCGAGTCGATCCACGACGAGATTCGAGCGGCCCAGACGGATCCGAGCGTGGGACGACAGCGCGGCCTGGCGGCTGCGGGCCTGCGGCTTCCCGGCCCCGTCCGGCGGCTATTGTGGCGACTGCCGCAGGTCTCTCCCCGCCACTGGAAGCGCCTCGCCGGTACGGTCGCCGTGACCTCCGTCGGGATGTTCGGCGACGGCGGCGGCTGGGCGGTTGCGCCGACGAACTACGCGCTCCAGCTCACGGTCGGGGGTATCGAGCGCAAGCCAGGGCTCGTCGACAACGAGGTCGTGCCTCGAGAGTACCTGAGCCTCACGGTGACGGTCGACCACGACGTCGTCGACGGCGCGCCCGCTGCTCGGTTCGTCGGGCGCCTGCGTGAACTCGTCGAAGCGGCGCACGGGCTGGATGAGGATCTCGAGACGTAGGGATTACAAAACAGGGAGCGTCCGGTACTCGGAGCCCTGCTGCTCCGCGGAACTGTCGGATCCGAATACGTTCGGCCCAGCTCGAGTGTCTGCTCGAGCGTACTGCCGGTTTCCGATACCCTTTGGGGGTTCGCCGTCCCACGATCACGTATGGAGTTCGATCTACCAACCACGGCGGCGACGTTTATCGCGCTGATCACGCTCGGCGCGGTCGGGATGATCGCCTCGAACATGATGACGACCGACAGCATCCTGATGATGGTCGTCCCGTCGATGGTGATCTTCGGCGGGATCATGCTGCTGATCGGCGTCAAACACGGCCAGTACCGAGCGATGAAGTAGCCGAAATCGGCATTTCAGGGTCCCTCGTCGAACATCCAGCGGGTCGCGTCCGTCGGAAAGTCGGCCCACGCGAACACGACGTCCGGACGAACGCGAAAGAACGGCGTTCCGTGCCGGACGTCGTACTTCTCCTCGTAGGCCGCCTCGAGCGACTCGAGGAGTTCGGCGTCGGCCGTTTCCTCGTCGAGTCGCTCGGCCCGACCCTCGAGGATCACCACCTCCGCGGCGTCCTCGCGGTGGACGACAATATCGGGGTTTCGCTCGAGGTTGCGAACCCACCGCGTCCGCTCCCCGCCGCCGCAGTGGAAGGCGCCGTCGACCCAGACACCCCAGGTCGGCCGAACATGTGGAAACCCGTCCGGGCGAACGGTCGTGATCCAGTACGATCGGTCGCCGGCCAGTTTCTCGCCGACGAACTCCCAGGGGAGCAGACCTTCTCTATCGTCAGGAATACCGTAACTCGCCTCGGTCGCGGGACGGGATCGGTGCGCGTCGTCGATGAATCTCGAGTCCTCGTCGGTCATCGAATCATACACGCGACGGAACTGCATGAAACGCTGGTTGCTCGAGAGATATCGAAAGTCCAACTACTATCGTTCGCTGTACAGCTCAACCAGTTATAAATGCTAAAAAGAATACGCGCGCCCTCAGCAACGGGAGGATGGCAAGGGCAGCGCAGAGAGTACTTGCCGCTAAAATCGAGGTTCTCGTTGTCAGGCTTGACAACGGATAGAACGGTAGAGCAGGTGGTGTAGAACGATAGACGGTACGTTATGAGGTGGCTTCGGATAGTCTACGAAGGTAGGCTCCGGCGAAGAGTACCCCGAGGAGCGGGGGAACGATCGTCCCGACGAGAATCGGAGCCGAGATCTCAATGCCCTCTCCCATATCCACGACCGTAATTGCGGTCAGCGTCGGCGCGATCAACGCTGCAAAGACGAGCAATACACCGGCACAGACGTAGCCCCACGGCCGTGAACGGTGTAGCCAGATGGCGGTGATGGCGAGTGACGGAACCAGAATGCCGAGATCGATAACGTAGGTGTGGGCCGCCTCCGGCCCGAACTGCGCAATGGCGGACGGGAGTTCACCTGCAAGCAGGGCAGAAACGATGTCGAATAGCCACATGAACGTGAGGCCGACCGCTGCCACCGCGAGGAACACGACGTACAACCGTACCGAGATTTCGTCGTGGAGTGCGTCGTATACCCGTCTCGAGTTCGTTGTTACAATGCCACTGAGGAGTGTGAACACAGCGAGGGCAAACAGTGCAACGTAGCCGAGAAAAAAGTCGTTGTAGGCGACGACGAACGCGTAGTGGGTCCACATGTAGGCCATGAACGCGAGAGAACCCAGCCAGATGAAGCGTCCACGAAGTGAGCCACGGACAGCCAGCCAGAGACCGACTGCGAGTGTGGGAACCCCGAGGAAAAGGACGACCGCGTCTTGGGCTTGCAAGCGGAGAAGTTCGAACCCTGACTCGACGTAGTGTCCGTCTCGAAGGAGACCGAGCGCACTCGCAACCACCGCCAGAAGCAAGAGGGCCACCGTCGCGGCGGTCTCGTACCGACTCGGTTGTGTCATGCTGTGTCACCTCCCTCGGTTCGTCAGAAAAAGATTCGCCACGGGCCTGCGAAAGGCTCTGTAGTCCGCTCTCGGGTCGTCGCCTGTTCTCCCACCTACTGTCGATTCTGGCAGACGGTTCAACGGTTACTAATCTGACCTGCGTAACGCCTCTGCTCGCTCGAATCCGGTACGAATACGCAACACCGAACCCGGACTACCGACTTACCGCTACATGTAGCCCAGATCGCGCAGGCGCTCCATCAGGTCCTCCTTGTCCTGGGCGCGGCCCGCGCGCTCGGTCGTCCCCTCGAGATCCTGGAGCCAGGCGGGGTCGTCCTCGGTCTTCTCGGTGCTGATCTCGCTGCCTAGCGATCGGAACCCTTCCCAGTACTTCGGCGAGACGGGCGTGTCGGCGGGCTCGAGGCCCTCCGGCAGGTCGTCTTTCCCCTCGGGGACGTAGCCCTCGTCGGGGAACTCCGCAACGGTGTCGGGGACGACGAAGTTCCAGAACGCCTCCCAGACGGCGGCCTCCTCGAACTGCAGGATGGACTGGATCCGGTCGTGGGGCGGGTAGATGTCGGGGTCGTGACGCGGCGAGAAGAACGTCTCGTCGGCGCGGGCCTCCTGTTCGTCCCAGCGGACGCCCGAGAGGATGCCGTCGATGTCGTGCTCCTCGAGCGCGTTGTTGAGCGCAACCGTCTTCAGCAGGTGGTTGCCGACGTAGGTGTCGAGCAGGAACGGGAACGTCTCCTCCTCGTACTCGAGCAGGTCACGGACGTGGTGGCGGTTCTGCTCGGAGAGCTCCTCAATCTCGATCTCGTCGCCGGGCTCGAGGCCGTGTTCGTCGACGTAGTCGCCGACGTCCTCGTTGCGCGCGTAGATGACTTCCAGGTCCCACTTCTCGGCCCAGTCGTCGACGAAGTCGTGGATTTCGTCGAAGTGCTGGTAGTGGTCGATGAAGATCGCCGGCGGCACCTCGAGGTCGTACCGTTCGGCGACCTCCTTGACGAAGTACAACACGAGCGTCGAGTCCTTCCCGCCGGTCCACATGACCGCGGGGTTCTCGTACTGCTCTAAGCCCTGGCGGGTGACCTCGACGGCCTTCTCGATCTTGTCGTTGATGTGCGGGTAGTCCTCGGGATCCTCTCCCTCGCCGTCCTCGTAGTTTACGTCGACGTAGTCGGGGAAGTTCTCGGTCATCGTACTGTAATTAGATATAATTAGGAGGGTTAAACCGTTTGTGGGACCGGAAACCTCTGACGGAACTCCGGACGCCTAGTGGCACCTGACGGGTCGGCTGTTGGCGAGTGAACAAATCGTTTATCTATCCGGGCTCGAGAACACTCAGCATGATCGATGCGGTCGCTGTCGCGTTCGTCCTCGCCGGGATCGCCCTCCTGCTCTCCGGCACCGCCCTCTCCGTGTACGGCGTCGTCGCCCTCGGACTCGCCGCGGGCGCCGGCGGCGGGTATCTGGTCGGCCCCGCGGTCGGAGCCGCGCTTGGACTCGAAGGCGTCGCGGCCGCGGGAACCGCCGCCGCGCTCGGCGCGGTCGTCGGCGGCCTCGGGAGCTACCTCGTCCTGTCGGCGGCCGTCTCGCTTCTGGGGTTCGTCGTCGGGTCGTCCCTCACGCTCGCCGCGATCGCCGCGGTCGCTCCCGAGGGCGGCTGGCCCCTCGAGTGGGGGCTCGCGGTCGCCGTCGGCCTCGTCGCCGCGGTGCTCGGACTGGTACTGACGCGGTGGGTGACCGCTGCGATCACCGCAGTCGTCGGCGCCGCGCTCGCCTCGCAGTCGCTCACCCCCGACACCGTGCTCGCCGCGGGAGAGACGCTGGCGCTCGAGCCGCTGCTGTTCGACGTCACCTCGCCGCTGTTCCTGGCGCTGGTCGCGCTCGGCCTCCTCTCGCAGTTCGGCCTGTTCTCGCTGGGGACCCTCCCGCGGCTCGTCCGGGCGGTTCCGGGACTGTCTCTTATACACATCTCTGATGGNGCCATCAGAGATGTGTATAAGAGACAGGTGTCGATGACGGCGAGGATAATGAACGACTACCAGCAGAAAACCGCCCGACAGCGTTTGCCAGGATCGACGGCGTGATCACGTCCGATCGCACCGCGGACCGGCCCCGCTCGGTTCCGAAACCGTCGCCCGCTCGAGGAAAGGTGTGGCTTACTTTGTCGGTCCCCCTCACACAGTGAGGCGATGACGTTCGCCGAAGACCGACTCGCGAGACACCTCGTCGACGGCGAATCGGTTCGGGCGCTCGCTACCGGTTCGTTCCCCGGAGAGCCCGGATCCGAGCCGGTAGCCGTCGGTCTCACCGACCGACGCGTGCTCTGTGTCTCGGCGGGAGGCGGGCTCACCGACATCAGGTACGAGTTCGTTAGCTCGGTCCGAAGCCGACCCCGACGCCGGTGGCAGTACCGCTACCGGACGGACGACGCGCTCCTGGTCGGGGCCGTCGGAGCGCTTCTCGCGACGATCGGCGTCCTCGTCGCGGTCGGTGTCGCCGCCGGCGTCGGACCGATGGGCGGCGCGCTCACGACCGCGCTCGCGGCGGTTGCTGCGACGACGCTCGCGGCGGCTCATCGTGTCCGAACGATGACCGGGCTCGGGCCGACGGTTCGGCAGTTCCTGATCGGTGCCGGCGGTTTCCTCCTCCTGTCGATCGCCGTACTCGCGGCCCTCGTCTCTTCGATCTCCCCCTCGCTACTCGCGGCCGCGACGGTCGCCGGGCTAGGGAACCTCGTCTGTACGCCCCGGTTCGTCGCCGCGTTCGACGGCGTCGGACTCTCGCGAACCCGCGCGACCGAGCTGACGATCGCCACGGTCGACGGCGAGACCGTGCGACTCCTGTTCGAGGGCGACTCGGAGTTCGGTCGGATGCTCGGTGCCTCGCTCGCTCGAGACGACTCGCCCTCATCGAACAGTTCTGCGGACGACGGACCGACGGTCCTCGCTCGAGATCCCCTCGAGGGAGAGGGGCGATAACGCACAACTGCTAACCACCCCCGCTGTGAACGTCTTGATATGCGAGTTATCGACGCGGACGTGGTCGTGACGGGCCGTGACGAGCCGCCGCTGTCGGACGGACGGCTCGTCGTCGACGACGAGGGGCGTATCGACGCCATCGGGACACAGGAGGACGTCGCCGCGCCGGCGGCGGCCGCCCACGATAGCTACCCCACGGTTACTCCGGGCCTGATCGACGCCCACGTTCACCTGCAGGGAACCCGGGAGATGAACCCGCTCGTCTGGGCCACCGAATCCTCGGAGCTTGGGACTGCACGGGCGACCGCGGACCTCCGCTCGCTGCTCGAGGCGGGCTTTACCGCCGTCCGGGACGTCGGCTCCTCGACTGGGCTGGGGCTTCGCGGGGCCGTCGCCGAGGGCGCGATTCCGGGACCGCGGGTGTTCACGAGCGGGCAGAGCATCAGCCAGACCGGGGGACACGGCGACTCGCACTTCCTCCCCTACGAGTGGGCCGCGGACGGCGACGGCTCGCTGGCGACGCTGGCCGACGGCGCCGACGACTGTCGCAAGGAGGCCCGCAAGCGGATCCGCGACGGCGTCGACGTCATCAAGATCATGACGACCGGCGGGGTGTTGAGCGAGAAGGACGCTCCCGACCAGAGCCAGTTCACCGACGCCGAGATCCGGGCGTTCGTCGAGGAGGCTCACCGCGTCGGGATCCCGGTCGCCTCCCACGCCCAGGGCGCACCGGGGATCAAGGCCGCGCTCCGCAACGGCGTCGACACGATCGAGCACGGCTTCTGGCTCGACGAGGAGTGTCTCGAGCTGTTCGCCGAGACGGGAGCGATCTTCGTCCCCACGCTGTCGATCATGCATCGCTTGCTCGAGCACGGCGCCGACCACGGCGTCCCCGACTACGGCCTCGAGAAGGCCCGCGAGGCGAGCGAAGCCCACTTCGACTCCGTCCGGCGCGCCTACGAGGCCGATGTCCCGATCGCGACGGGGACGGACTTCCTCGGCCCCGAGCTGGTCCCCCACGGCGAGAACGCCCTCGAGCTCGAGCTGTTCGTCGAGGAGGTCGGCATGAGCGAACACGAGGCGATCCAGGCCGCGACCCGGGTCGCCGCCGAAACCGTTCCCGCCGACGATATCGGCACGCTCGAGGTCGGCAACCGCGGCGACGTTCTCGCGCTCGTCGGCGATCCCTGCGAGGACATCGGCGCCGTCAGGAGTCCGGAGACGGTATACGTCGACGGCGAACCGGTCGGGCTGTAGGACCTCGAGTCACCGATACCATTATTCCTCGGCGGCCGAAGATCCGTCCATGGGAACGATCGACGCGAGCGACCTCCTGCCCGCCGAACGGCTTCGAACGAGCGCGCTCGAGGGCGAGATCACCCAGCTCCACCGCGGGGACAAACACGCCGCGGAGGGCGATACCTTCGAGATCGGGGGGACGACCTTCGAACTCGTCAAGGTGACGGAACGGCGGCTCGGCGATCTGACCGACGAGGACGCACGTGCCGAGGGGTCGTCGGATCTCGAGGCCTACAAGCAACGGATCGAACGCACCCACGGCACCGAGTGGGACGACGAGAACACCGCGTTCTTGCACCGATTCGAACCGATTTCCTGAACTCGACCGTCAGGAGTTCGAGAACTGAGCCAGACACTCCCCACAGCACTGCTCGTCGGCACCGTTCGGTTCTCCGCAGGTCGGACACATACTCCCCGAACCGTCGGCGCGGTCGAACTCGAGCCCGTTTGCCAGCACGGCGAGGACGTCGTCGTTCGGCGACGGTTCGAGGGTTCCCTGCCGACGCAACTCGAGGACGAGCGCGTCGTTTTGCAGTCGCTCTAACCCCCGCACCAGCCCGAGAAAGAGGAGCGTCGGCGCGACCGTGACGAACGCCGCGAGCGCGAGTCGACCGACGATCCCGTAGCTGCTCGGATCGTCCATACGCGGAGTACGGGGACGGAACGGAAATCGCTGCCGTCAGTCGGGTCTCGAGACGCTCGCGCTGCCGGGAGGCTCAGTCGCTGCTGAACGTGTCGTGTATTTTCGCGTCGGGTAGGTCGTCGACAAACAGTCGGTTCCGGGAACATACATCGATTCCAGATCGCTCTCGGCCGATCTTCGTGCTGAATCGGATGGTTCCCACCACGAGGCGACTACCGCCGATCGAGCCACTGACGCCCCGTTCGAAGGTCACTCGGAACCTCACCACCGAGCGAACACCGCACGCGGTCCGCCGTGCATGGGTTCCCGATCGTGACTTCGATCTCCGGAGAGCCGCCCTCGAACACTGCCGAACTCGCGGTTGTCAGTTGTCCGAAGCCGTTCGGTTCGTCCGTTTCGGGTTCGGGATGCCGACAGATCGAGTCGTCACCTGGCCCGTTCACATGATCCCGAGCGAACCGCCACAGCTCGTCCCTCCCGATTCTATCGGCGTCATCGAGTAGCGACGACAGCCGGTTCAGACGTGCCGTCGAACTCTCAGTTGTAGGTGACTCCGAGAGGACGAAGTGGTTTGTTCGCGTTGCGACAGACCCGGCCTCGACAGCGGTTTCCTCCGCGATCGGATCGATCTCGAGTATCATACCGTCGTCCTCGTCGGCGAGAAACAGCGTTTGCCCCATCAGCCGCCATGTCGGAATCGACTCGAGTAGCGTTCGGGCCTCTGTGACGGTCGCACACTCCTCGAGTATTCTGCGAACGATGGTCCCGTTCCGGATCTGCAGTTCCCGGTCAACGTCGTCTTGCTCTCGGTCGATGTTCGTATTCGCGACGACCAGTCCTCGATCGTTGACGCCCTTGAAAATCGAGACCGTTCCACAGGAGTCGACCGATAGAAACCCGTAATAGTCGTCTATCGGTGGCTGTTCGATAATCGACTTCGGTCGTAGTCCCCGTCCGGTGATATCCCGGTTCTTGAGCACGAGCGGGCCCGTTGCTGGAGCGTCGGGTCTGGATGCATCGGAGGTCGCTATCGACGGCTCAACGAGTACGTTCGCACACCCGTCTCCACCACCTTCGGATCCGTCGTTACTGAGCGCTCCACAGAGTTCCGGGTACGCAAAGACGTACACCTCGTAGATATCGCGATCGACGTCGAAGGTCTCAGCCATCGCGTCGTAGGCTCGCCGGTGACGATCTGGCAAACTCTCACGGCTCTGCTCGGCCTTCTTGAGGAGCGGATCGACGTCGATCCCCTGTATCGTGATCTCGGACCCGAGTTCGTCGATTGCCCACTCGACCGCTGTCCGTTCGGTCTTCGCACGTCGGCGAGCCTGCTGAGTAAACGTGTCTACTTGGGCGATCGTCTCGGGCCCCGCTTGATCCATGGCGAGAACAGTTTCTCGGACAATTTATGTTAACAGCTTGCAAACTAACCGATTAATACTTGAGGAAAACACTCAGTTAGGGTATCGAGGCATACTAACCGCAAACTCAGCTCCTGTCGAATCGGTCTGGTTTGGTAGCTGTGGCGTAAGCAGTGCTCGAGAAGAACACGATCCGTACAGAGTAGGTGGCTGGGTGGACGGAAACCCTGTACGACCTACCGGTGATCGATATGAGGAGGTGATCTCGCTTCGTCTGCGGACGACTTCCTGCGGAGGGATCTACAGCCTCAGTCGCTGATGAACTTGTTGTCCCGCCAGTTGACGCCGCCCTGGCTCGAGCTGTGGTCTCGGGGCCCCTCGACGACCTCGATGTCGGCCGGCCGGGGCTCGCCCTCGACGATCCGGGTCGCCTCGAGTTCGTCGTCGAACTCGGTGATCGCCGTCAGGGTCCCCTTCTCGGCGGCCTCGGCGATCTTACAGAGGACGAGGAACATCTCGTACTGCAACAGGGAGTTCTGGAGGACGGTTTCGCGATCGCCCTTGAACGCGGCGTACTCGACGAGCTCGGATTCGATCTCGTCTTCCTCGTCCTCGTCCCAGCGAAAGGAGTTGTGTCGCTCGTCGGGGTCCTCCTCATAGACCCGGTTCTCGGTGACGCTGGCCTTGAGCTGGGCCGTCGGCGTGTACTTGCTTACCGTCTCGTCCTCGGCGACGGCTTTCAGGATCAGCGTGTTGTTTCGCCGCGTGATCTCGACGTCCGAGACCCCGTCAGGGTACGTCGCCTCGTCGATGTGGTCGTGGAGGTCTTCGAGGGGCAGTTCGAGGGTTGAATGCAGCCGATATACGTGTCTGGATTCCTCTGTGGACATAGTGGGAAGGTGTGGAGCGGTCGCTGGTCCCTAGTACGGTCGGGTGGCTTATATGACCTGCTATTAAATTCGAGTCCATCTAAAAGGAATGAATTTAATTCGATCTCGCTGCTAGTTATTCGTCGGACTCGAGCGTCTCGGCCAGCTCGCCGCGCTCCTCGAGTTCGGCGAGGATGTCGGAGCCGCCGACGAACTCCCCGTCGACGAACGTCTGCGGGATCGTCTCCCAGCCGCTCTGGTCCGCGAGGGCCGTCCGGTACTCGTCGAGCGACTCGAGGACGTCGACGGTCTCGTAGTCGTCGCGGTACTGGTCGATCAGCCCGAGCGCTCGTCGGGAGTAGCCACACTGTGGCATGAGTTCCGTCCCCTTCATGAAGAGGACGACCTCGTTGTCCTCGAGTACGTCGGCGACCTGTTCGTCGACTTCGTCCTGATCGAGCCCCTGGTTCGGTGGAAAGTCCATACGCCGGCTACGGTCGTGACGCGGATAGACCTTACGTCCCCGGTTATGGTACCACGGTTCGTCTCGTCTCCTCAGTCGGCCGTCGACGCCGGGGCGTCGCCTTCGGCCCGGGCCGACCGCCAGTAGCCCTGGACGTAGGCGCCGAGGAACATACCGGCGATCCCGTAGAGGATCGCGACGTTCCCGACCCCGAGACTGGCGTAGGCCGCGCCGGGACAGATCCCGGAGAGCCCCCAGCCGACGCCGAAGATGCCGCCGCCGAGGACGACGTTTCGGTCGAGGGTCTTCAGCCGACGGGCGTAGGGCGTTCCGGTAAACGGCGCCGTACTCCGGACCAGTTTGATGCCGAAGAACGTGATCCCGGTGACGACCGCTGCCCCGCCCATGACGAACAGTAGCCCGAAGTCCTCGAACTGCAGGAAGTTCAGTACGATCTCGGGCTGGGCCATGTGGCTGAAGCCGAGGCCGAAGCCGAAGATCAGTCCGCCGACGAACACCAGCGGCATGAACAGCGGGTGTTGGTCGTGGTCGGCGCTCATCGCTCACACCGCCGTTCGTGGCTTGCGGTTCGCTTCGATCGCCGCTTGCGTCCTCGGGATTTTCGCACGGCTCGAGTCCCGCTCATCAGGGACTCACCCCCAACGCCTGCACCAGCTGGGCGACCCCGATCGCGATCAGCAGGAACGTCGCGACGCCNCCCGCTCAGAGATGTGTATAAGAGACAGGTACAACCCTTGCCGACGCGGGTGCCGATCCCGATGAGGATCCCCCCGACGAACAGCCGCCAGGGCTGAACCTCGGTCATCCACAGCGTCAGCCCGCCCACGTCGTAGAGCTGGCCGGTCGTCGCGGGCTGGTGGAGCGAACTCGAGACCAGTCCGGACTGGAAGGTGACGGCGTAGATCGCCGCGCCCGCGACGATTCCCAGGGTGAAGACGACCCGCCAGTCCCGCGATGGGACGTACCGCTGGAATCGCGAGAGGTTCGAGACGTACGAGAGCGTCGACTCGAGGAACGTGCTCGCACCGGCGGCGATACCGGTGCCGAGATAGATGACGACGGTACCGAGCCCCACGAGGAGACCCCCGATCGCGTAGTGGCTGATCCCGTTCGGGAACAGCTCCCCGAACGCGACCGCGAGGAGTGCTGTCGCTGTCATGTACGTTCGAAGGGGACGGCGAGGCATCAATCCTCCTCACTCGGGGAAACTTGTGCGTATCTCGGAGCTTCGCGGACTGACTCGAGCCCGAACCGATAACCGATGACCCTCCCGCGTTCACGCGTGGAGACCGGTCGTCAGTCGGCCGCGCTCGAGGTCGTCACGACGTCGAGCTTCTCGGCGGCGTAGCCGAAGACGTCGCAGTAGCCGTAGGAGGACATGAGAACGGGGTAGAACGACTCGGTCGCGACCTGCGTGTCGCCGTCGGCGGCGGCGAACGGATCGCCCGGCTCGATCTCGGTGAAGTTGTCGACGAACACCTCGTAGCTGTCGGCCTCACCTTTCGGAATCGAATCGACGAGGCGGTAGACCGGGAGGTCCCGTCCAACCGTATCACCCGGCAGCGCGTCGACGGCGGTCAGGAACGATCGGGTGAGCCGGAGGGCGTTCTGGGCCGCCGTCTCCGACCCCTGGAGCCCGCACTCGACCTCGACGGTCTCGATCTGGGAGAACAGCCGTCCCTCGGCGAACTCGCTGGTCTCGACCATCGCCTGGACGGGCAGCTGCGGACAGATCGACGTCGCCCGCTCGTTGACCTGGTTGACGATGGCGAACGGTTCGGCGTGGCTCTGCGTGGAGTGCATCGAGAAGGCGAAACAGCCCGACAGCTCGTCGACAAGCTCGTCGGCAAGCTGTCCCTCGTGCGTCTTCGCGTTCGGATCGCCCGGAAACGCCCGATTGAGGTCCTCGTCGACGAACCGGACCTGCCGCTCGAGGGCCTTCTCGTTGGCGACCACGAGCTTGACCGGACGCTCGACGGTTGGGTTCTCGTCGAGCAACTGCTCGACGGCGCGAACCCCGCAGGGTTCGTCGCCGTGGATTCCCGCAACGACCGCTATCTCGGGCGTTCCTGACCCGAGCTGTGCAACTTTCATTACCAGTCATAGGAACCTCAGCTTCAAATGCGATTCGGTCCGGTACGAAACGTGACCGCGGGAGGGCAACGGCGATACGACAGCCATCAGGGACCGTTCTCGAGGTCAGCCGCGTACTCCCGGTCGACCGCCCGGGCGGTCGGTCGCTCGCCGTCGAGCGGGATCCGCCAGCCGTCGATCGCGGCGGGCTCCTCGAGGGCCGCCGCCATGGTCTCTCGAACCTCGAGAACGTCGACCCCGTAGTAGTCGTCGGGAACGTCCTCGAGGTACTGCAGGGCCGTTCGGAACAGGCTGCGCATCCCGCTGTCGTCCCCGAAATCGGCGCGCTTGTAGGCGCCGGCGGCGACCTGGACCATCCCGTGGAGAAACGCGCTCTCGGTCCTCCCGCGACCGTAGTTGTACCACTCGAGTTCGAAGCAGTCGTGAGACTCGTGGAACTCGCCGTCGTTGAACAGGCGCACGCCGTGGACGACGGCCCGCCGGAGCGTGCCGTGCTCCCAGCCGTTCGACGCCCCGCGGTCGGGATCCCACCCCGTCGGCGAGCCCGAAATCGGCGGCGCGACGGCGTAGTCTCTGTCTCTTATACACATCTCTGATGGCGC
>NZ_AOIB01000039.1 GCF_000337675.1 Natronococcus amylolyticus DSM 10524
CCGCTCAGAGATGTGTATAAGAGACAGCTCCCGGAATGCTTATTCCCCGGCAGCAGTGACCGTCGGACCGATGAAGCACTCGGACGGACGCTGCCTGAGCTGTGGCGAGCGCCTCTTCGCTCACGTCGACGGCGGATACGCGTGTCACAACTGCGGTGCGCGACACCTCCTCGAGCCTTTGGGCGGGAGATCAGCGGAGCAAAGCGGCCTCGAGCGCCGGCTCGAGGTGTAGACGAAACCGCAGGGTATTCATACGACAGCTACGAACCGTTGTCTGCGTGCGAGGGTAGCCAAGCGGTCAACGGCGGCGGACTCAAGATCCGCTCGTGTAGACGTTCGTGGGTTCGATCCCCTCCCCTCGCACTCACCACAGTGCGGCAAGAGCGAGCCTCTTGCCCTCGCAAACTTCTACGCAACACTGACCGACGAGTAATCACTGAACATCAGTGCACACCGTCCCATGACTGGAGCGCGGTTCGGAGCGAGCGCAGTGAGAACCGCGGATGCGAGTAGCGCGGGACCTGGTCCCGCGGACCGTGCGAGCGGGCGCTCAGCGCCCGCGAGCAGACGGGAAACGACGTGACCCGCGAGCGAACGAAGTGAGTGAGAACCGCGAACTATACGATCGGTGTGTGAGACAGTTCCAGTTGACACGCTTAGTAGCTGGCAGTACGGTTTTCGTATTTAGTCTGACCCGTAAATCTGAGACGGTTCGATACCTATAGTAGCCACTGAAAGTCAGTGCGCACCCGATCGCACGATGGCTGTGCGATCGGTGTGCAAACAGCTTCAGTTGTTACTATACAGATGCGAATGGAAGGCCGGCGATGGGTCTGCGGTATCGACCACCCACCCGTGGGTGGGACTTTCGCGGTGGTACCGACGAGTAGCAGGTCCTGCTCGCACGAACACAGGGGATTGCCACACCCTCCCCAACCGATTCGCTCACTCGCTGTGCTCGTTCACTCATCCACAGGAAGACGCAGCGCGTCTTCCAAGCCTTCGCTCGTTTCCTCGCGAAGACCTCGCGCAGTGTCAGCGAGCAGTTCTCGCTACTGCTCGAACTGCTCACCAGCGCGCGCCACTGCAGAGAGAGTGGCTGACTCGGGGTGAGACGTAGCTCGGCTGTACTGAACGCGAGTTTCGTGCGATGTCTGAGCAACGAAACTATGCGACCCTCCACTGCTGTAGTTGCTATCAGTTCTCTCGAGAACCAGCGGTCCACGGACGCCGACTCGAGCCGAGGGACGTGTCGAAACGTGATCCCTTTTTCACGGCGGCCCACCGAAATCGAATAATGAGCGACTCCGACGAACTCGACCGACGAGCCGACACCGCCGTCCGCGCGGCTCGAGCGGGCGCTGCGATCGCTGGCGACGCGTTTCGCACGAGCCTGGACGTCGAGACGAAAAACGGCAAAACCGACGTCGTCACACGGGCCGACCGCGAGGCCCAGGTTGCGGTGATCGAGGCGATCCGCGAGACTTACCCCGACGACCCCGTCGTCGGCGAGGAGGACGACGAACTGAAGGCGGTCCCGAAGTCGGGCCCGGCCTGGATCGTCGACCCCATCGACGGGACGAACAACTTCGTCCGGGGGATCCGGGCGTTCGGGACCGCCGTCGCAGCGGTCATCGACGGCGAACCTGTCGGTGCGGCGATCGTCTGTCCGGCGCTGGACGACGAGTACCGAAGCGGTCCCGAGGGAGCGTTCCGGAACGACGAGCCGATCGCCGTCAGCGACTGTGCCGACCCCGAGGCCGCGACCGTCTCACCGACGTTCTGGTGGGACTTCGACCACCGCGACCAGTACGCCGCCGCAAATCGGGAGATCGTCACCCGCTTCGGCGACATGCGACGATTCGGCTGCGCCCAGCTCGGCCTCGCGATGGTCGCCTCGGGCGCCCTCGAGGGGATCACGACGAACCTGCGAGCGAACCCCTGGGACACCGTCGCAGGCGTCCACGTGATCCGCCAGGCCGGAGGGCAGGTGACCGATCTCGAGGGCGAACGCTGGCGCCACGACAGCGAGGGACTGGTCGCCTCGAACGGCGCGATTCACGACGAACTGCTCGAGGCCGCCCGGGGAATCGACGCGTAGGCTGGCGTTTTTCTCGGAGTGTAAACCGGAAACGGTAAGCGGTCGCTCCCACGGGTATCGGGTATGGACGAGTACATCGAACGGTTCGGGCCCGTCAAAATCTGGGCCGCGACCGTCATCGTGCTCGCTGTCGCCATTGCCGCCCTCGCGGTGGCGTTTCCACAGCGAGTGTACGTCGATCTCATCTGGCAGTACTACTGGGGGCCAGTCGTCGCCGACGCTCACGGCTGGAACTGCGTCGCGTGGGCCGACGGCGCCGAACTACCCTGCAACGAGGCCGGCGCCAACGCCGGGCCGACCGCAGAGCCCGGCTACACGGCGATCTCGTACGCCGGCTACATCCCGACGCTCCTGTTGTTGTTGGTCGGGATCTACTTCATCATCGACTGGCTCGAGATCGAGCGCTACCGAGCGGGCTTTTTCGCGCTGTTCCCGTTCATGCTGTTCGGCGGCGCCCTGCGAACCGTCGAGGACGCGAACGTCGCGGCCTACCGCGACACGGGTGAGCTGGCGATCGAGCTGCCGTGGTCGGGCTTTCTGATCAGCCCGCTGATCTACGTCACCGTCTTCCTGGTCGCGCTGGTCGCGATCGTCGCCGGGGTCTGGCTCGAGCGAAAGGAGTACGTCTCGGGCTACGAGTACCCGCTGTTCGGGGTCGGCGCCGTCGCGCTCGCGGCGACGCTCGGCTTCCTCGGATACACCGCGGCGACGCAGCCGTACTCGACGTTCTACCCGTCGATCCCGGCGATCGTGCTTACGGCCGCCACCGTCTCGACCGCGCTGGTCTGGCTCGGTATCGAGCGGTTTGCACCCGATCTGAACGCGGGCACCCGGTACATGGGGATCGTCATCATCTGGGCCCACGCGGTCGACGGCTTCGCAAACCAGCTGATGCTCGACTGGTCGCACGTCTGGGGGATGACGTACACGCCGAAACACCCCCTCAACGACGCGATCGTCACGTACACCGGTGCGTTGCTCCCCCAGAGCGCGGAGGTGATCGGCGAGGCCTGGCCCTTCGCGCTCCTGAAACTCGCCGCACCCGTGTTCATCATCTGGCTGTTCAACGAGGAGATCTTCGAGGAGAGCCCGCAGTTCGCGTACCTGCTGTTGGTCGCCGTCGTCGCCGTCGGCCTCGGTCCCGGGAGCCGTGACATGCTCCGGGCGACGTTCGGCGTCTGACGCGGCGGATCCGTCGTCGCGCCCGCCTCGAGTCGACGTGCTTTTGCGCTCGCCCTCGGATATCCGTCTCGAATGACCGAGCGAGAGCCACGCACCGGTTCGGAGCCCCCGCCGCACAGGGATCCGTCGTCCGAGGCCGATCTCGAGCGGCTCGTCGAGGAGCTCGAGGAACTCGAGGAGCTCGTCGACCACCCGGCCGAGCGCGAGCAGGTTCGACGGGCGATCCACACCGCTCACCGCGTGCCGGGCGTCCACGCGGTCGAGAACGGGATCAAGCGCTACACCACGCGCGACATGGCCGAGGCGTTCGTCGGCAGCATCCTCCTCTCGCTTCCCCTGCTCGTCGAGGACGGGGTCTTCGAGATCGCCGAACACTTCGTCGAGTTCGCGGTCGCGGGGGTGCCGGTCTTTCTGATCGCGAACGTGCTGTTCATCGGCCTGTTCACGACCGCGTTGCTCTACTGGACCGATATCCGCGACGTCGGCGTGACCGACCCGCTGTTCGGCTTCGTCCCCCGCCGCCTGGTCGGCGTCCTCGGGATCTCGCTGCTGACGGCGACGGGGTTGATGATCATGTGGGGACGGATCTTCGAGGGAGAGCCGACGACTGCGGAGGCGTTCGGACGGATCACGGTTATCTGGACGGCGGGGGCGTTCGGCGCCGCCCTGGGCGACATCCTGCCGGGCGAGAGCGAGGGCATCGACGTGACGAGAGAGGGCCTCGATAGGATCCGGGACGATGGACGGTAGCCGACCTGCACCGTCGCCGGATCGGGAACGACTTACCGCGCCGAGATACAAGGGACGGGTATGACAGCAGATTCGCCCGCGGAGGCGGGCTGGTTCGCGGGCCTCGAGCCCGACGATCCCGAGGCCGCGGCGGCCGCGATCGCCGAGGAAACGGCCCCCGATCCCGCGGACTGGCCGAAGCTAGCCGTCGAGGCTGGCTTTGCGAACGACGCCAAGGAGTACTACGACCGACTCAAGGAGGCGACGACGGCAGCGACTCGCGAGGCCGTCGAGCGGGCCGAGCGGGCCGACGACCGCCAGCTCGTCCACGCGGTGCGGACGATGGACGACTGTCAGCGAACGGCCAACGAGCTGGCCGAACGCCTCGCCGAGTGGGCCGGGACGATCGACCCTGACGCGGGCGCGGGCGTCGACTACGCCCGCGAGCTGGTCGCCGACGATGACGCCGACCGCGACGGTGGCGTCGATCACCCCCGAATCGTCTCGCTCGCCGAGCGCGTCGTCGCGCTAGCCGACGAGGCCGAGGCGCTCCGCGAGTACGTCGAGCGTGAGACGCCGACCGTCGCCCCCAATCTCGCGGCGCTTGCCGGTCCCGTGCTCGCAGCCCGGCTGATCTCGCTGGCCGGCGGCCTCGAGCCCCTCGCGAAGAAACCCAGCGGAACCGTCCAGGTTCTGGGCGCCGAGGACGCCCTCTTCGCCCACCTCCGGGGCCACGCTTCTTCGCCGAAACACGGGATCATCTACACCCACGACGCGGTGCGGGGCACCCACCCCGACGAGCGGGGCTCCGCGGCGCGGGCGGTCGCGGGCAAACTCTCGATCGCGGCCCGCGTCGACCACTACTCGGGCGAGCGCAAGCCCGAACTCGAGGCCGAACTCGAGGAGCGTATCGAGACGATCCAGTCCCGAACCGACGACGGCGAGGGCGGCGAGAGCGGGGGTGACGACGAGTGAGCGACGAGCTTCCCGCGGGCGTCGAGCGCCGTCAGTTCGACGGTGAGGAACGCCTTGCGACGCGGGGCGAGCCCGTCTACGGCGAGCCGACGAACGAGGGATGGCGCGCCTGGAACCCGAACCGATCGAAGCTCGGCGCGATGCTCGAGCTTGGGATGGAGACGGGGCTCGCGGGCGGCGACGACGAGATGGTGCTATACCTCGGCGCCGCCAGCGGGACGACGGTGAGCCACGTCGCCGACGTCGCAGGCCCGACGTACGCCGTCGAGTTCGCCCCGCGTCCGGCACGGGACCTTCTCGAGGCGGCCGACTCCCGGCCTCGACTGTTCCCGCTGCTCGCGGACGCCCGGAAACCAGAGCGCTACGCCCACGTCGTCGAGTGCGACGTCGACGCGATCGTCCAGGACGTCGCGACGCGGGGTCAGGCCCGGGTCGCCCTCGAGAACGCGCGCTTTCTCGCCGACGACGGCCGACTGGTGCTCGCGGTCAAGGCCCGAAGCGAGGACGTCACCCGCGAACCCGGCGACGTCTTCGCCGACGTCCGCGACGAGCTGTCCGAGGGGTACGAGGTTCTCGAGTATCGTCGGCTCGACGACTACCACGCGGACCACCTCGGGATCGTCGCGCGTCCGCGGTAGGTGGAATCGGATCGCGTCACACGAGAGGTGTTCGACGGCCGATCGGTCCGCTTTCGCTGACCGTCATAGCAAGGGTACATAAACCCCAACCCGAACCCGTTTTGCGGGTCTTACGAGCCCGCGGGAATCGCGTTCTGTCCTTATGTGGTCGCCGTTCCGTGACTCGAGTATGGACTGCAACCAGTGCGAGCAAACCCCGGAAGGCGGCTGTACGGTGCGGGGCGTCTGCGGGAAGGAGCCCGACATCAACGGGCTCCAGGAACTCGTCGTCTACGGGCTCAAGGGAATCTCGGCGTACGCGACCCACGCCCGCGACATGGGCTACCGCGACCCCGACGTCGACGCTCTCGTCCACGAGGCGCTGTACTCGACGCTGACCAACGTCAACTTCAGTACGGAGGATCACGTCGACCTCGCGATGCGGTCCGGGAAGGCCGCCGTCGACGTGATGGAGTTGCTCGACGAGGCGCACACGACCGAACTCGGGGTCCCCGAACCAACCGAGGTGCCCCAGAACGCCGTGGAAGGGAAGTCGATCCTCGTGACGGGCCACGACCTCTACGGACTCAAGCAGTTGCTCAAGCAGACCGAGGACGAGCCGATCAACGTCTACACCCACTCGGAGATGCTGCCGGCCCACGGCTACCCCGAGCTCGCGCGCTTCGACCATCTGAAGGGGAACGTCGGCGGCGCCTGGCACGACCAGCGACTCCTCTTTGCCGACTTCCCCGGCGCGATCGTCGGCACGACCAACTGCGTCCAACCGCCCAAAGAGGAGTACCGCGATCGCTTCTTCACGACGGGACTGACCGGGCTCGAGGGCGTTGAAGCGATCGACGACTACGAATTCGGACCCGTCATCGAGAGGGCTAACGAGCTGCCGGCGGTCGACTGGGAGAGCGACGAGACCGTCACGACCGGCTACCACCACGAGCCCGTCCTCGATCAGGTCGACGAGATCGTCGACGCCGTCGAGTCGGGCACGCTCCGTCGTTTCTTCGTCGTCGCGGGCTGTGACGGGCCGACGCCCGGTCGGGACTACTACCGCGAACTCGTCAAGGCGATCCCCGACGACTGCGTCGTGCTGACGACCTCGTGTGGCAAGTTCCGGTTCAGCGACCTCGAGATGGGGACCGTTCCCGGCACCGAGATCCCCCGGTACATCGACCTCGGCCAGTGTAACAACTCGATTTCGACGGTAAAGATCGCGGGCGCGCTCGCCGAGGCGTTCGACTGCGGCGTCAACGACCTCCCGCTGTCGGTGGTGCTGTCGTGGTTCGAGCAGAAGGCGATCGCCGTCCTGCTCGGTCTCCTCCACCTCGGCGTTGAGGACATTCGACTCGGACCGACGGTGCCGGAGTTTCTCACCGAGTCGAACGTCGAGTTGCTCCACGAGGAGTTCGGCCTGCGGCCGATCGGCGAGCCCGAGGCCGACCTCCAGGAGATGCTCGGCGAGCCACAGCCGGTCTCGCAGGCGCAGCCGGCCGACGACTGAGTGCCCGGTCCGTCCGTCGCCCTGTCGAGTCCAAACGGTATTTATCACCGCGGCCGAAAACGGGAGCCAATGGAACGCGGGTCGCCGGAATCGTTTACGCGCATGGGTACGCTCGGGATCGAGGAGGAGTTCTACGTCGTCGACGAACGGGGTCGCCCGACGAGCGGCACCGACGACCTCGTCTACGAGCACGATCCGCCCGAGATCCTCGAGGGACGGCTCGACCACGAGCTGTTCAAGTTCGTCATCGAGACCCAGACCCCGCTGATCGAGGAGCCGGGCGACGCCCGCGACTCGCTGCTGTCGGTTCGAGAAGCGCTGGCCGACCACGCCGAGACCCACGGCTACCGGATCGCCGCGGCTGGACTCCACCCCCTGGCGAAGTGGCGCGAACTCGAGCACGCCGAGAAGCCGCGCTACCGCTCCCAGCTCGACCGCATCCAGTACCCCCAGCACCGCAACACGACCGCGGGCGTCCACGTCCACGTCGGCGTCGACGACGCCGATAAGGCGGTCTGGATCGCCAACGAGCTGCGCTGGTACGTGCCGATCCTGCTCGCCCTGTCGGCGAACTCGCCGTACTGGAACGGGTTCGACACCGGACTCCAGTCCGCCCGCGCGAAGATTTTCGAGGCACTGCCCAACACCGGGATGCCGACGCAGTTCGAGGACTTCGACGACTTCGACCGGTTCGAACGCCGGATGCTCGAGACCGACGCCATCGCCGACCGGGGCGAACTCTGGTACGACGTCCGGCCCCACACGGCCCACGGCACCGTCGAGCTGCGGACGCCCGACGGCCAGGCCGACCCCGACGTCGTGATGGCGTTCGTCGAGTACGCCCACGCGTTAGTCGAGGTCCTCGCCGAGGAGTACGAGGACGGCACCGCCGGCCATCGGCACCGTCGGGAGCTGCTCGACGAGAACAAGTGGCGCGCGATCCGCCACGGACAGGACGTCTCCCTTATCGATCGCGACCTCGAGGGGACCGTCGACCTCGGCGAACTCGTCGACCGGGAGTGCGAACGGCTGGGGATCGACGGCATCCGCGAGGTCTACGAGCGCGAGAGCGGCGCCGAGCGCCAGCGCCGGCTCCGAGAGAACGAGGGAACCGACGCCCTCTGCGAGTCGTTGCTGCTCGAGACGCACTGATCATCCCACTTTTTCCTAACTACGGGAGCGCCCGGAGCTCCCCGCGCTCGGCGCTCTCGTAGAGCGCGTCGATCACCCGCATGTTCGCGACGGCCTCGTCAGCATCGGTCCGGGGCCGCGCGCCCGATTCGACGTAGTCGGCGAACCGCTCGACCTGCAGGCGGTAGTGGTCCACGGGATCGAACGTCTCGACGGCGTGGCGGCCGTCGATTCGGTACTCGAGCTCGAGCGGTTCCTCGAGAGGTGCGTCGAAGGCGTCCTCGACCTCGAGCCAGCCGTTTGCGGCCTCGACACGGCAGCGCTGTACTTTCTGCGTGTCGAACCCGGAGGCGATCCGGGCCGAGGCGCCGTCGTGGTACTCGAGGATCCCCGCGAGTTCGGTGTCGACGCCCACAGCCCGGGAGTCGTGGGTGTGGGCGTAGACCCGGTCGGGCTCGCCGAGGAACTGGCGGGCGGCCGAGACGGCGTAGCAGCCGACGTCCATCAGCGAGCCGCCCGCAAGGTCGGGATCGAGGCGGACATTGTCGGGATCGCCGAACAGCGGGAACTTGAACGCAGCCGAGACCGAGCGGACGTCCGCGAGCTCCTCGCGGGCGAGCTCGATCGCGCGCTCGGTTCGCGGGTGGTAGCGGTACATGAACGCCTCCATCAGCGTGACGCCGCGGTCCTCGCAGCGGGCGGCGACGTCGCGGGCCTGGTCAGCGTCGACCGCCAGCGGCTTCTCGCAGAGCACGTCCAGGCCGGCGTCCGCGGCTCGGATCGTCCACTCGGCGTGGGCGGTGTTCGGCAGAGGAATATAGACGGCGTCGATCCCGCCGTCCTCGAGCAGCTCCCCGTACGCGCCGTAGCTCCGCGGAATGTCGAACTCGTCGGCGAACGCCCGAGCCCGCTCGAGGTCGCGGGAGGCGACCGCTCCGACCGCGTGCTCGCTCGCGTCGATCGCGGGCAGTACCGACTTCCGCGCGATTCCCGCCGTGCCGATGATGCCGAACTCCATGCGTCCGATGTCTCGGCCATCGGTAAAGAACCGCACGCCGAGGGGCGACGACGTCGACGCGACGGTCGCTCGTTTCGAGCCGTCGTCTCTGATTGCCGTCCTCGGGGACGGAGCCCGTCCGGCTTCCCTGTGGCAGTGCGGAAATCCCGATCGAGCCACCACCGACGGCGAGGACTGAAGGAGGCAATACGGACGACCGGGACGTTCGCTATCGGTTTTCGGATCGAATGTGCAAACGTTGCACAAGCACCGAAAGGGTTATCGATCCGTGTGCAAAATTTGCACATAGCATGAGTGCGAGCGACGATCCCCGACGCGTCCACTTCCAGTCGCCGGAGTACCTGGTCGACCGGCTCGACGCGATCGCGGAGCTCCTCGAGACGGATCGGACGGAGCTCCTCGTCGAGGCCATCCGTCAGTACATCGAGGAGACCGCAGACAGCGAGACGTTTCAGGAGCTGGTTGCGAGGAAGTACTACGACGGCCGACTCGAGTTCGAGACGGTCAAGCAGTTGGTCGGTGCCGAGACCGCTCAGCGACTCCGGCTCCTCAGGGCGGATCTCGAGGACGAGCCGCTCGATCTCGCTGCTCCCGACGACGCGGATGTCTACGGCGACGACGCGGTGACGATCGATCCCGCGGACGACGATCGATGAGCGGTGGGAGACAGCTCCGAACGGTCGTCGCCGACACCAGTGCGCTCGTCAGTCTCGCCGTGCCCCGCACCGACGCGGACCCCGACACCGATACGGCTCCGGATCCGCTCCAGTACCTTCTCACGTCATGTGAAGTATTCGTACCGCCCGAGGTGATCGCGGAGCTTCGGGATATGACGCAGTACCGGGATATCCACGGCGCCGCCGCGAGCAACGTCCTCGCGGCTCGCGATCACTACTCGGTCGAGGATCCGTACGAACGCTCCGATGCCCCGGACTCACGGCCAACGTTCAGTCTCGACGACGGCGAGACCGATGGGATCGTTCTCGCGAACGCGCTCGGCGTTGACGGCTTTCTGACCGACGAGTTCGGTGGGACGAACTTTCCGCTCATCCACGCGGTACTCCAGGGTCCGCGCATCGTCCCGACGCCGCGACTCATCCGTGACTACGCTCGGAACGGCCATCTGACCCACGGCGAGGCGAGAACGCTGATCGGCGCGATCAGCCCGCACCGAAGCTGGGACGACAGCCCCTACGTCACCCGGATACTGGCACTCCTCGAGGAATAACGGCGGTGGCCGTTACCTCGCTCGTATTTTTCGTGCCAATCGAGACGAGTCCCTCCTCGATATGTCACTCGTACGTTGGTCACGGCCGGTCGACCGAATCACTATCTTTAAACAGCGAGAAAATCCCGGCGTTTACGCCGTCATCAGAAATTTCCGATTGTTGATTGCCCGTCAGACGTAGTCTGACGACCGGGCGTGAATCGCGTCACTCGCCTACACAATCAACCGTCGATGCCAGACCGGATATTCCACGCTAACCCGAATCATTAAGTTATCGTGCCTACATAGGCTATGTATGGCGATTGAGGTCACGCGCACCTACGTTGGTTCCATCCAGAACCACCGACAGGTCAGCGATGGCCTCGATTCGCTCGGAGACTCCGCCTCGAAGATTTGGAACGTCGCACGCTGGACAACCGGCCGTATCTGGAACGCAACAGGCGAAATCCCAGACGAAAGGGCGCTCAAAGCGTACATGAAGAACCAACCCTGCTGGAAAGACCTGAATGCACAATCCAGTCAGAAAGTCATTGAAGAACTTTCTGACGCTTTCCAGTCATGGTTCGTTCTGCGACACAAGGATGACGAGGCGAATCCGCCCGGCTACCGCAAATACGGCGATACCCGGCCCAAGAGTACGGTCACGTTCAAAGCAGACGGGTTCAAACACGACCCCGAAAACAACCGCGTCCGACTCAGCAAAGGCTCAAACCTCAAAGAAAACTGGTCGGACTTCATCCTCTGTGAGTACCAGACTCGTCCCGACGTTGATCTCTCGGAAGTCACTAAGGTGCAGAACGTTCGAGCTGTCTGGGACGGTGACGAGTGGGAGCTGCACTTCGTCTGCAAGGTTGAACTCGAAACCAACGATTCCGCAGGCGACGGTGTTGCTGGAATCGATCTTGGCATCACGAACATCGCCACGGTCGCCTTCCCCGTCAAATACGTTCTCTACCCCGGTAACTCGCTCAAAGAAGACAGGCACTACTTCACCCGAGCAGAGTACGACACTGAGGGTGAGAACGGCCCGTCGAAGAAGTCGATGTGGGCACGCAGGAAACTCGCAGACCGCGAGACGCATTTCTACCACGTTCTCACGGACACCATCATCACCGAATGTGTCGAACGCGGTGTTGGAACACTCGCGGTGAGTTGGCCTGAAGACGTGCGTGAGTCAGACTGGGGTAAGACCGGCAACAAGAAACTCCACACGTGGGCGTTTGACCGCATCTACCAGTACCTCGAATACAAAGGTGAGATCCGTGGAGTCGAGGTGCTGAAAGAGAACGAGTGGAACACCTCGAAGACGTGTTCACGGTGTGGTGACGATACGAAGTCGAATCGTGTCGAACGTGGCCTGTACGTCTGCTCATCGTGTGAGTTGGTAGCCAACGCAGATTGTAACGGGGCGGAGAACATGCGACAGAAGATAACTCCGAGTCCTCACGGCGAGGATAGGAGTAACGGCTGTGTGGCACAGCCATCGGTACACCTGTTCGACCGCGAGAGCGGGACGTTCACCACGAGAGAACAGGTCGTATCGTAGACCAGCAAATATCCCACCCTGCGGTACGGGAAGCCCCGTCGTTTACCACGGGGAGGATGTCACGTGATCCCGTCGGATACGACCAGCCATGAACGTCTATCGGACCCAAACCGGGCTCAGTCACCAGTTCCGGGACGTACTGAACTTCTACTACCCCGCCTGCATCGACACCAGGGTCGGCGGATACGCGGCCCAGCTCGACGAGCGCGACGGCCACGTTTACGACTCACAGACGAGACACCTCGTCGCGACCGCGCGGGGCGTCCACAACTTCAGCCTGGGCGTCGTCGCCGACGGCCCCGACTGGTGTCGCTACGCCGCTGAACACGGCCTCCAATTTCTCTCGACAGCCCACTGGGACGCCGACCGCGAGGGGTACGACTGGCTGCTCGACGGCAGGGAGCCGACCGACCGCACCCGCTACTGTTACGGCCACGCCTTCGTCCTGCTGGCCGGGGCGCGAGCCCTGCAGGCCGGGATTCTCGGTGCCCGAACGGAGGTCGAACGGGCGTTCGAGGTCCTCGAGGACCGGTTCTGGGAGCCCGAGCACGGCCTGTACGCGGACCAGGCCTCGCCGGACTGGGAACTCGAGTCCTACCGCGGCCAGAACGCGAACATGCACGCCTGCGAGGCGCTGCTCGCGGCCTACGAGGCGACGGACGAGGATCGCTTTCTCGAGCGGGCGTCCACCGTCGCCGACCGCTTTACGCGCGAGGTGACGAGCGCGACCGATGGCCTGCTGTGGGAACACTACACCGAGGAGTGGGAGCCGGACCTCTCGTACAACGAGGACAGCCCGCGCCACCAGTTCCGCCCGCCGGGCTACCAGCCGGGCCACCACGCCGAGTGGGCGAAGCTGCTCGCCCTGCTGGCGGACCACCGGTCGGAGTCGTGGATACTCGAGCGGGCGTTCGAGCTGTTCGATGCCGCGGTCGACCTCGGCTGGGACGACGAGTACGGCGGGCTCTACTACACGGTCGAGGCCGACGGCGAGCCGATCGTTCCCGACAAGTACGGCTGGGTTCACACGGAGGCGATCGGCGCCAGCGCGCTGTTGAGTCGCCACGATGACGCCTACGCCGACTGGTACGATCGGCTGTGGGCGCACTCGCTCGAGCACCTCCGGAACCCGAAGTACGGCAACTGGTACGAGCGCCTGACCCGCGAGCACGAGCGCGACGACCCGAACCGGGGGACGGCCGTCGAGCCGGGTTACCACCCGCTGACGAACGCCTGGCTCGCGATACGAGCGCTCGAGGACGAGCCAGCCGCCTTCGAGTGAAAACCAACCGGACCGATCAATCCGTCGCGGCGACGTACCCCCGCGCGATCCGTCGCGTCGCGACCAGCGTCGCGTAGGCGCCGACCAGCGAGCCGACGACCAGCGAGGGTCCGCCCATCTCGACGAGCGCGCTCGAGAGGGCGATCCCGAGCAGGAAAACGATCGCTCCGGAACACCAGCCGACGAAGTAGGCGGCGTTACCCGCTACGTCGCCGAGCCCGCCGAACCCAGCCCGGAGCGAGCCGCGTCGGGCGTAGTTCCCGATCCCGATCGGGAATAGGTAGCCGGCGACCGCGAGGGCGAACAGCACGGCCGTCGATCCGGCCAGCACGACGACGGCGTCACCGCCCGTCGGCGCTCGCGTCGTCTCGAGCAACAATCGGAACGTCACGCCCGCGGCGAGCAGCGGCGCGGCGAGGTAGGCGAGTCCGAGTACGGCCGCGCCGATGCCACGGGAGAGGACGCTCCGCTTGAGCGCCGACGGGGGGTCCGGATCGGGCGCTGCGGCGAACACCGACACGAGATACCCCGCCAGCGGGACGAGCGCGAGGACGGGGACGGCGATCGCGTGGACGAACACACAGAGCCAGGCGACGAGCAGCGCCTTCTCGCCGTGCTCGCCGCGAAGCGGGTACCGCAGTGCGTCGTCCATCCACGCTGGTCTCGAGTGCGATTCGGTTTACGTCTTCTGTGACCGATCCATCACGAATCGAGAACGTTCGAGCGCGATCCGAACCGGTTCGGTCCGACCGACGGACCGCAAGCGGGAGTCGCCTCCTCGGCCGAACGTTGAGGGGTACTCGTGAGCGAATGAAAATACGCATATTTATTATGAGGGCACCGAAATTTGTGGGTGGTTATGGCAAACAACCGCCTAGTCACGCGTCGACAGTACCTGCTGTCGACCGGTGCAGTCGGGACCGCGGTCCTCGCCGGGTGTGCGGAGGACGAGGATCCCGACGAAATCGACGACGAGGGGAACGGGAACGGGAACGGGAACGGGAACGGGAACGGGGACGACGACGGCGACCTCGAGGTCGTCCACTGGTGGACCGCCGGCGGCGAGGAGGAGGCCTTCGAGGCGCTGGTCGACGGCTTCGAATCGGAGACGGAGTACACGGTCGAGTCGAATCCGGCACCGGGTGGGGCCGGCGCGGCCATCGACGCCGAGATCCAGACCCGGGTGCTCGACGAGGATCCGCCGGGAACGTTCCAGATCTGGCCCGGAGAGGCGCTTCGAACCTACACGGATGAGGGGGCGCTCGAGCCGGTCGACGAGCTGTGGGAAGACGGCGCCGAAGAGGAGTACCTCGAGAGCGTTCTCGAGGCCTCCAGTCCTGACGATGATACCGTGGCGGTCCCGATCAACATCCACCGGCTGAACAACGTCTTCTACAACGTCGAGGTGCTCGAGGACTCTGGCGTCGACCCCGAGGGAGTCGACAGCCCGGAAGCGTTCCTCGAGGCGCTCGAGGCGGCCGACGACGCGGGATACGTCGGGCTCACCCAGCAGACCCAGGAGCCCTGGGGCGTGCTCCAGCTCTGGGAGGTCGTCTTCACCGGCCAGCACGGCGTCGACGCCTTCCAGCAGTTCTTAGACGGCGAGGCGGCCGAACTCGAGGCCGAGATCGAGGAGTCGCTTGCACTCGTCGAGGAGACCAGCGAGTACTACAACGAGGACGCCGGCACGGTCTCGTGGGACGAGGCCAACGCCGACGTGATCACCGGCGACGCCGCCTTCCACCACAACGGCGACTGGGCGGCCGGCGAGTACCAGGGTGCCGACGACTTCGAATACGGCGAGGACTGGGACTACATCCCGTTCCCTGGTACCGAAGACGTCTACACGATGGTGATGGACTCGTTCGTCATGCCGGCGAACAACCCCTCGCCCGACGCGACCGAGGCGTGGATCGAGTACTGCTCGACCGTCGACGCCCAGGAGCGGTTTAACCCGCCGAAGGGGTCGATCCCGCCACGAACCGACGTCCCGACCGACGAATTCCCGCCGTTCCTCCAGGACCAGATGGACGACTTCGAGGAATCCGACGAGCAGGTGACGTCGATCTCCCACGGGAGCGGTCTCGAGCCGGGACAGGCAAGCGAGGTCGAGGAGGCGTTCGCGGTGTTTACCGACAACTGGGATCCCGAGGAGACCACCGAGGACCTCATCGGAATCTTCTGACGAACCACGACGATATTTTATGGGATTTGATATACGTCGGCTACTCGATCGTATTCGCCGCGGACGGACGGACGGCTCCGAAGACGGCGAGCGGACGCTCAGAACGGACGGGGGAACGACCTCGAGCCGCGGGAGCAGAGCCTCGCGGTTGCGCCACAGCGACGCCGTGCAGGCGCTTCCGTTCTGGCTGCCGCCGGCGCTTCTGGTCGGGCTGTTCGTCTACGGCGCGGTCAGCTGGAACCTGCTCATCTCGCTGACCGACTGGAGCGGGCTCGCCCAGCCCGACTACACGAGCCNCGTCCTGCTGGTCGCCTTCACGGTCGTCTCGCTGGCGATCGGCCTCGTGCTGGCGATCCTGGTCGACCAGAACATCCGCTTCGAGAACACGTTCCGAACGATCTACCTGCTGCCGATGGCGCTGTCGTTCGTCGTCACGGCGATCTTCTGGTCGTGGATGTACAACCCCTCGACGGGGACGATCAACGTCTTCCTCAGTACGATCGGGCTCGACTTCCTGACGATGGACTGGATCGGCAATCCGACGACCAGGCTGGCGGCGATCATCTTCGCGCTGACCTGGCAGTTCAGCGGCTACGCGATGGTCGTCTATTTAGCGGGGCTGCGGGCGATCCCCGACGCACACTACGAGGCCGCGAAGGTCGACGGCACGAGTTCGCTGCGGATGTACCGCCGCGTGATCGTTCCCCAGCTCAGCGCGTCGACGACCTCCGCCGCGGTCGTGTTGATGGTGTTCGCACTGAAGGCGTTCGACTTCATCTTCGTGATGTTCGGCGACACGCCCGGGCGATCCGCGGACATCCTCGCGGTGATGATGTTCCGGGTCGCGTTCTCGCGAACCGAGTGGGCCTACGGCGCGGCGGTCGCGACAGTCCTCTTCCTGATGGCGCTGTCGGTCGTCGCTCCGTACCTCTACATGCAGTACAAGCGCGGTGATCTCTGATGGAAGGACGAACGCGAACGAGGCGACCGAACGGAATCGAACGCGACGGAGGTAGCGACCGATGACCGCTGCCGAGCGAACCGAATCGGGCTCGAGCGAGGGCCGACTCGCGACGACCCTCGAGACGATCGATAGCCAGCGGGCCGCGCTGTACGCGGTGTTGCTGGGGCTGATCGCGTTCTACCTCTCCCCGCTGTGGGGCGGGCTGACGACGGCGTTCAAGACCCAGACGGGGTTCGTCCAGACGACGCCGCTGGCGCCGCCGACTCCCGAGTGGTTCACCCTCGAGCCCTGGGAGCTGGCCTTTGCGACGATGCAGGGCGGGCTCGTCAACAGCCTGCTGTTCGTCGTTCCGGCGACGATCCTGTCGGCGCTGCTGGGTAGCCTCGCGGCCTACGGGTTGACGAAGCTGTCCTGGCGGGGACAGATCGGAATCCTCGTGCTCTTTCTGGCGGGGGTTTTCCTGCCCTACCAGTCGGTGCTGGTTCCCCTGCGGCAGTTCTGGTCGGCCGTCGACCTCGCGGGGCTGCTCGCGTTCGCGCCGTTTCTCGCCGAGCGGGCGGACCTGATCGAGCTGACGGTCACCCACACCGCCTACGGGATCCCGATCTGTACGATCCTGTTCCGATCCTACTACAAGACGCTCGACGACGAGATGATCGAGGCGGCGAAGATCGATGGCGCCAGCGCCTTCGGGATCTACAAGCGGATCATCCTCCCGCTGTCGATGCCGATGTTCGCCGTGACGCTGATCTACCAGTTCACGCAGGTCTGGAACGATCTGCTGTTCGCGCTGGTGCTCGTCACGTCGCGGTCGAACTACGTCGTGACCCAGTCGCTGAACGAGCTCCAGGGGTCGATGGCTCAGGAGTACAACATCCAGATGGCGGGCGCCTTCATCGCCGCCCTGCCGACGATCCTCATCTACGTCGTCTTCGGACGGCAGTTCGCGAAGGGGATCACCGGTGCATCGTAGACGACCACGACACACTCACTACCAATGGCAACTCTCACGCTCGAAAACGTAACGAAACGCTTCGCCGACGGCGATGACGAGATCGTCGCGGTCGACGACGTATCGATCGAGATCGACGACGGCGAGTTCCTCGTCCTCGTCGGTCCCTCCGGCTGTGGCAAGTCGACGACGCTGCGGATGGTCGCGGGCCTCGAGACGATCTCCGAGGGCGCGATCGCGATCGACGACGAGATCATCAACGACGTACCGGCCCAGCGACGGGACATCGCGATGGTGTTCCAGAGCTACGCGCTGTACCCCCACATGACCGTGCGGGAGAACATGCGCTTCGGCCTCGAGGAGTCGACCGACCTCGACACCGAGACGATGGACGGCTCCGTCGAGCGCACCGCCGAACTGCTCGAGATCGAGGAGCTGCTCGATCGAAAACCCGGAGAGCTCTCGGGCGGCCAGCAACAGCGGGTCGCACTGGGGCGGGCGATCGTCCGGGATCCGTCGGTGTTCCTGATGGATGAACCGCTCAGCAACCTCGACGCGAAGCTCCGCGCGGGGATGCGCATGGAGCTTCAGCGCCTGCAGAACGACCTCGACGTGACCACGGTGTACGTCACCCACGACCAGACCGAGGCGATGACGATGGGCGACCGAATCGCCATCCTCGACGGCGGGAAACTGCAGCAGGTTGCGACGCCGCTGGAGTGTTACCACCGGCCGCGGAACCTGTTCGTCGCCGGCTTCATCGGCGAGCCCTCGATGAACTTCTTCGACGCGACCCTCGAGGGCGACGAGCTCGTCCTCGAGGGAACGGAGCTGTCGTACCCGCTCTCGGCGCCGATCCGCGAGGAGCTCGAGGGCGAGACCGAACTCGTCCTCGGCGTTCGCCCGGAGGACGTCAAGATTCTCGACGAGGCGACCGACGACCACGCGTTCCCGGTCACGGTCGACGTCGTCGAGCCGATGGGTAACGAGAACAACCTGCTGGCGACGTTCGAGGGAAGCGAGCTGTCGATCAACGCGATCGTCGACGGGATGCGCCACGTCCAAGCTGACGAGCGCTACGCCGCCCGACTGCCCGAGTCCGCGATTCATCTCTTCGATCGCTCGAGCGGACGGGCGCTGCACAACCGTCGGATCGACGACGAGGAGAAGCTGCTCGAAACGCGCGTCTGAGCCACTCGAGGTCGGGAACCGAACCCCCACAAAGGTTTAACCATACAGGTGGCCTCGTCCTCCACGAGAGGGACATGGCTTCAGACGACACCGACGACCGTCCGGACGAGGGGGGCGGGGACGACGAACGACTCGAGGCCGACGGGACGGGCACCGAACGTCCCCCGACCGTCGAGGAGGTCGACCAGCGGATCGTGGATCTGCTCTCGTGGATCCTCGACACGGAGACGCGCGCGAAGATATACGTCCACCTGCTGGCGAACCCGGGCAGCACCTCCGAGGAGGTCGCGAAGGGGACCGGGCTCTACCCGAGCACCGTCCGGGAGGCGCTGGCGGAGCTTCACGACGAGGAGCGCGTCAGCCGGGAGAAACGCGAGAGCGAGGGGGCCGGCAACAACCCCTACGAGTACACGGCGATCCAGCCGAGCGAACTGGTCGGCGGCGTCGTCGACCAGGTCCAGCACGAGCTCAACACCATCTTCACGCTCGATCGAGTCCTCGACCGACACGCGGAGGACGGGTTCGAGGAGGAACTCGAGCCCGTCACGATCACCGTCGACGACACCGACGCGGCGTCGGCCGACGACGACGTCGATCCGATGGCCCTCGAGGACGACATGGACATCGACAGCGGCGAATCGGACGACGACGAGCCGGAGTCGGACCGGTAGCAACCTACTCCTCGAGTCCGAGCACCGCGGGCCGCTCGAGTTCGAACGATCGATCGACGGCCGACACAGTGAGCGTCGGCCACTCGCCGGTCTCGGTCAGCACCTCGATTTCGGTGTCGGTAACGAGCGCGGTGTCCTCGCTTTTCGCACCCTGTACCGTCGGGTTCCAGGCGTAGGCCATCGGCGATCGGACCGATGCCCCGTGGTCCGGCGTCGCGATCCACTCGCGGCCGGCGAAGCCGGCGGCCCCGCCCTGGTGGTGGCGCTCCCACTCGCCGTCGTGGCCGACTCCGGCGTAGGCCTCGCGGATCGCATCGAAAACGTCGCCGGCTGTGCCGCCATTCGTCGCGGCCTCCTGCGTCGCCGCCAGCGCCGTCGTCTCGACGCGGGCCGCGGCCCGGTGACGGTCCGCGAGCCAGTTGGGCGGGTCGAAGGCGACCGCGCGGGTACAGCTGGCGTGCAAGCCGCCCCGCTCGGCCGTCGCCGAGACCAGCGCGTAGTCGCCGAGTTCGGCCTCGGTGGGCGTGTAGTGACGGTATCGCTGTGCGCGCTCGCTTCCGCCGGCGAGGGCGACCGGCGACTCGATCCCGCGGGCCGAGAGCCCGACCCGCAGCGCCGAGACGACCTCGCGTTCCGTGTCGCCGGGCTCGAGCTCCCGACAGACCGACTCGAGGACCGTCGCCGTCTCCCGGCCGAGCTCGCGGTAGCGCTCGCGGTCGCGCTCGGTCAGGGGCTGGCGGAGTTCGGTCGGATCGACCCACTCGAGTCCCGGGACGTCGATGTCCGCGGCCGCGCGCTCGCTCTCGGTCCGATCACCGATCGCCTCGGCCAGCGAGCTCTCGTACCAGGGGAACCGCTCGACGGAAACGCCCTCGAGGTCGGGCAGCTCCTCGGTTTCGATACGGTCGGCCTCGATGGTGTCGGCCAGCACGCGGATCTCGCCGTCGAAGCCGACGGCCGCGACGCCGGCGTCGCCCTCGCGGTCGACGACGTTGCTCCCGCCCGTGAGCCAGGCGAAGGCGTTCGGTCGGGCGAACCAGATCGAGTCGAGGTCGCGGACCTCGAGGTGGCGCTCGAGTCGGTCGCGTTTGTCCATGCCGGGCGCTGGTGAGGTCGAGCCTTGAATGCGACGAACCGGTTCGGCTCGACTCGGGTGAACGGTGCGAATCCGCCCGGGACCGGGCTCGACTCGGGCAATCTAAATACGGGTGGTCCTAATCCTCGCCAGAACGTCCGTGTCGACCCACAGCCACACCCCCGGTCTCCGATTTCGCTCGTTGATCGCTCGCGTTGGCTTCCCACACCTGCTCGCGGCGACGCTCGCGCTGGTCGCGGCGACGATCCTGCTCGGCGTCGCGGCGAAAGCCACCGGTGCAGGACTGGCCTGCGAGGCCAACTGGCCCCAGTGTGACGCCGGCCCGTACAACCTCCTGCCCGCGAACCTGCCGAGTTTCTACGAGTGGTTCCACCGCTTCGTCGCGATGTTCGCCGGCTTCGCCATCATCGGCTCGGCGGTCGCAGCCTGGCGCTCGCCGTCGATCGACAAACGCGTCACGGCGCTCGTCGTCGCCGGGATGATCCTGACGCCGATCCAGGTCGTCCTGGGCCGGGAGACGGTCACTCAGTACACGATGGACATCCTCTCGCTGCACTTCTGGACCGCAGTCCTGATCTTCTCGATGTTCGTCGTCGCGACCGCGCTCGTCTGGTCGGCCTCGCTGCGAGCCGGCCACGTCAGCGCCGCGCTCGGGCTCGGCCTTCTCACCCTGCCCGCCCACGTCGCGCTCAGCCCGACCGACCTGAGTCTCGTCTCGAGCTACTCGCCAACGGTTCAGCTGCTCCAGTACGGCGTCACCCTTGCCCTGCTGGCGTCGGTGATCGTCGCCGTCCTGGTCGGCCGATGGCGCTTCGACGACACCGCGCTACTGGGGCTGCTCTCGGTGTCGGCCGTGCTGGCGCTGGTCGTCACCTACCTCGGCCGCCAGGCCGTGATGACCTACAGTCCGCTGCTGGACGACCTCTACCTCGTCACCGCGCTCGCGTTGCTCGTCGTCTTCGGCGTCGGAATCTGGCGAAGCCGATCCTCGGCCGGCGCTCGAAACGCCTGATCGCTCTCCTCTGCTGCTCAGTTGTTGAGAAAACGGGTTCGGTGTTCGGTCTCTTTCGTGAATCTTGATCGGTCGATTCGGTACACGGAGGGTGCGTATGGACCATATGGCAATGAGTCTGCAGCCCTGACTGACCACCGCTGGGTGGGACTGAAACGGGCTGGCCGGCTCGGGGAGCGAGGCGACGCAAGCACCGACCGAGCGGAGCGAGGGGAAGTCGTTCGAAAGACGCGAAGCGTCTTTCGTGATGACGAGAGAGCTTTGCTCTCTCGAACCACGCGCAGCGAGCCGCAGCCCTCGAGCCGGCCAGGGGCTTTCGCGGTAATACCGACGAGTAGGAGGTCTGCTCGCACGAACACAGGGGATTGCCACGCCCTCCCCAACCGATTCGCTCGCTTCGCTCGCTCATCCACTGGCAGAGCAAGCTCTGCCAAGCCATTCGCTCGTGTTACTCGCGAAGACCTCGCACAGTGTCTTCGACCGTCCTCACTAGCGTTCGGCCGGCCGACAGCGCGCGCCACCGCAGGAAGAACGGTCGGATCGAACTGATACATGGTCCACCTATGCGTAACCCAATCTTCACCAGACTATCAAATAGAGAAATTAGTACGACCGTTTGCTGCTATCCGGCCGTGAGCACGACTCCCGCAGCCGCGGCCGTCGCTGCGACGCCGGCGAGAAACAGCACGTAGTTCGCCACCGGGCTCTTCGCGGGGGTCACGTTCAACGTGTACCGGCGCCTCGAGACGGGCCAGAACGGCCTGATTCCCATCGGCGTCAGCGCGTCGGCGAGCAGGTGCGAGCCGATCGAGAGCGTCCCAATGAGAAAGGCGAATCCGACGAACGCGACGTCGACGAGCGGCGACGCGGCCTCGACGAGGACGGCCGCGGCCGCGGCGAGGGCAGCCCCGACCAGCGCCGCGAAGACGAGGGTGTGGGTCGGCCCGCGGTGTGCAACGAACGGCAGTCGGTGATCGACGTCGGGCAGCGTCGACAGCGAGACACAGACGAGGCCGCCGACGATCGCCACGGCCTCGAAGTCGGCGAGCGCGACGACGGCGCCGATCGGCGCGTACGCGAGCAGGGCGGCGCCGTAGTGACCGTACTGATACATCTCGGGTAACTGGTTCCCGATCGTTGATAAGTTCTCCCCCGAACGTCTCGAGTCGCTCGCGTCCAACCGCGGTCGTTATGGGAGCCGACCCCTTCAGTACGGGCCGTGCAAAACGTCACCGACAGGACGAGCAACCCGTTCGGCATGCGACCGCCCTTCGACCGGAGCCCGCCCGGCGATCGAGCCGCCGTCTTCGGCTACGGCGACGCCAACGCGGACTTCCACCTGATCGGCGACCATCCCGGCGTCCACGGCGGCGCCGACACCGGCGTCCCCTTCGGCGCCCCCGAGGTCGAGCCACTGCGGGAGATCCTCCGCGAGGTCGGCTTCGAGAGCGGCCCGCGGGACGAGCCTATCTTCGAGAACCTGTTCGCCAGCTACGTCCACATGTGTACGCTCCCGACGGGCGACGTCCCAACCGACCGGGGGTACGACGACCTCGAGCGCTACCTCGACGCCGAGTTGCGCGCGATCAACGCCCACATCCTCATGCCCGTCGGCGAGCGCGCGACCGACCGCGTCCTCGAGGGGTACACCACCCAGCGCAGCCGGATCGACCTCGAGATGCCCGCGTTACACGCCACGGAGATCCGCGGCCGGGGCTTTCTGGTCGTCCCGATCAGGGACCCGAGCGAGTGGGAGGACACGGAACGGGAGGCGCTCGTCGCGCGCCTCGAGGCGATCCTCGGGCGGGACTACCGCCAGACGAAAGGCGTCGCGACGCTCGTGGGATAGTCAGAAGTCCTCGAGCGAGGACTGGCCCTCCTCGGGGTTCGGATCGCCGTCCCGATCGGCGTCGGTTCCGTCAGCTGGTTCGGCTTCGGTATCGGGGGTCCCCGCCCAGCCGTCGAGGCTGGTCTGGTCGGCCGCGGCGAACTCGAGGTTCGCGACCCTGACGCCAACCTTCCTGACCGGTTCCCGTTCGAACTCCGCGAACAGCTCTCGAGCGATGCGCTCGACCAGTTTCGGCTCGTCGATCGGGCCGGGCAGCGATCGCTCGCGGGTGTTTACCTCGAAGGGGGGCTCGACGGCCTTGACGCCGACGGTCCGGTACAGGGCGCCCTCTCGCCGGGCGCGGTCTGCGACCGCGGCCGCCAGCGTCTCGATCTGTTCGTACTTCGGCTCCGGCTCGCTGACGGGCTCGGCGAACGCCGACTCCCGCGAGAAGCTCTTGGGATCCCCTTTCGGCTCGACGCGACGGTCGTCGTCCCCGCGGGCGCGGTCGTACAGCTCCCGGCCGCGCTCGCCGAAGCGCTCGACCAGCGGTTCGGGGTCGGCTGCGGCGACGTCGCCGGCGGTCTCGAGCCCCATCTCCCGCAATTCGCGGGCCGTTACGGGGCCAACGCCGTGGAGCAGGTCGACCTCGAGAGGCGCGAGAAACTCGCGGAGCTCGCCGGGACGAACGACGGTCAGCCCGTCGGGTTTGTCGAAGTCGCTGGCGATCTTGGCCGCGCTCATCGTCGGCGCGGCGCCGACGCTGACGACGATTCCGACCTCCCGGCGGATACGGTCCTTGACGTGGCGGGCGAAGCCGTCGGCGACCTCCCAGGCGGTTCGGTCGGTGACCTCGAGGTAGGCCTCGTCGATGCTCACCTCGCGGACGACGTCGGCGCAGTCGTGGAGAATCTCCTGGACCTCGCTCGCGACGGACTCGTAGTAGTCCAGGTCGACGGTGCGGTAGTAACCGGTCTCCGATTCGACGAGTTCGGGGTCGTAGTCGTCCGCGTCCGGATTCAGTGCGGCGCGACGGGGAAGTCGCTCGAGGGCCGTCGAGATCGCCTGCGCGCTCTCGACGCCGAACTCGCGGGCCTCGTAGCTGGCGGTGGCGACGGCCCCGTTCGTCTCGCCGGGCTCGTACCCCATGCCGACGACGACGGGGTCGTCCTCGAGTTCGGGCTCTCGAAGCCGCTCGCAGGCGGCGTAGAAGCAGTCGGCGTCGACGTGAAGGATTATGGGATCCTCCTCGTCCTCGTCGTCTTCGACGCCGGGAAGTCGCGGCCCGTCTGCCATTCACAGGAGAGTTCGGGCGGACGGTTGTGAACGTTGCGCCCCTCGTTCGGGAGCGACTCGAGCGGTCGGAGACTGGGCGGAGCGCTCAGTCGCCTGCCGGGGCGGGCGTCTCCGTCGGAACGGTCGTCGGCTCCGAGCGGTACAGCGAGACGGCGATGGCGAGCGCGCCGAGTCCGAGCACGAAGTAGACGACGAACCCGGTCGCGTACCCGCTTACGCCCTGGACGTCGACGAACAGCCCCAGCAGCGGCGGGACGACGAACCCGCCGAACCCGCCGAGCCCGCCGACGAGTCCCGAGGCGCCCCCGACGGCCTCGGGAACGTACCGCGGGAGGAGCTGGTAGATCGCCGCGCTGGCGATCCCCAGCCCCGCGCCGAGGACGACGGTCGCGAGGATCGCGGCGTAGAGGCTGCCGGTGCCCATGAGCGCCACCGTCGAGAGCACGACCAGGCCGAAGCTCGCGACGGTCGTCACCTCGCCGCCGATCCGGTCGCTGACCGCGCCGCCGGCGGCCCGGAACAGCGCCGACAGGAGGGTGAAGGTGAGCGCGGTGACGACGCCGGCCGTACGGAGGTCCAGCCCGTGGAAGTTGCTCCAGTAGGAGGGAAACCAGGTCGTGAGCGCGAGGTAGCCGCCGAAGGAGACGAAGAACATCGCGGTCAGCAGCCACGAGCGGGGGATAGTCGCCGCTTTCCGAACGGAGGCCATCGCGTCGCCAGTCGGGAACAGCTCCTGGCCGGCGTCCCGAGCGCGCCGCTTGGCTTCGGCCTCCTCGAGCCCGCGCTTGCGGTACTGGAAGTACGGCGAGTCGACGGCGAAGACGACGAAGACGGTCGTCCCCACGAGGAGGAAGACGAACCAGGCGGCGTACGTCCCCGTCAGCCCGAGCGCCAGCAGGGCGACCGGGGAGACGATGGTGAACAGCCCCGGCGAAGTGGTGCCGAGGCCGGCAAAGAGCGCGAGCATCGTCCCGCGTCGCTCCGAGCTGTACCAGTAGGCGGTGTCCGTGATCCCCACCGAGAAGGCGGCGATCCCGCAGCCGCTCAGCGAGCCGAACAGGAAGATCAGCGGGTAGTGAGCGAGCGTCAACCCGTCGGGGTAGGCCGACACCAGGATCGCGAGCAGCCCGCCCATCCCGACGACCGAGAGCCCGAGGAGGACGCTGAAGGGTTTCTTCGCGCCGACGCTGTCAGCCCACGCGCTGAAGGGGATCCGCAGCAGCGACCCCGTCAGCTGCGGCGCGGCGACGAGCAGCCCGAGCAGGAGTCCGGACAGCCCGAGCACGTCCTGGAACTCCGAGGCGACGGGGCCGTAGACGACGACGCCGGCGAACCCGACGAAATAGCCGAACGTCAGCACCGAGAGGGCCCGCTCGGGCCCGCCGCGGACGCCGGCCTCGAGTTCGGACGGCTCGCCGCCGGACATCTCAGACGCGCACCTCGAGGTTCGGATCGTCGGGACGGTCGGGGTCCGCCCTCGTTTCCCGATCCGACTCGAGTAACAGTCCGTCGTGGAATCCGCGCGGAACGCAGTCGAACGTTTCGTGGTACATGGTATATCCACATCAGCCTAAAGATTATAATGCTAACCGTTTACAAACAACCAATATTCTGGTGTGCCGTGCCACTGGTGTAGTATCTCCAATCGAATAGGGTCTGTATTAGGATCTTTATTTGGGTCGGACGGCGAGGGAGTGGACGAGTATTGCCTCCGAGGGCGGGCTCGAGCGACGCACTGGAAACTCGAGGTTTTTCGCCCGAGAACGAAAGTCGACTCGTATGCACCGACCGACCGAGGGCGAGACCCACGCGTTCGAGCGCACGTTCACGACCGAGGAAGTTCGGCAGTTCGCCGAGCTCTCGAGGGACACCCAACCGCGTCACACCGAGCCCGACGAGGAGGGACGGCTGCTGGTCCACGGCCTGCTGACGGCGACGCTGCCGACGAAGATCGGGAGCGACCTCGAGGTGCTGGCCTCCGAGATGAGCTTCGAGTTCCGCCGACCGGTGTACACCGGAGACCGGGTCGTCTGTACGTGGAGCTACGAGGAGGTCGAAGAGCTCGAGGATCGGTACGACCTCGTGGCAGCCGTCGACTGCGAGAACGACGCGGGAGAGACGGTGTTGACGGCGACCGTCGAGGGACTGATCTGGAAGTAAGCGCTTAGTTGTACCCGCGCCAGCGGTGGCCACACTCGGTGCACTTGAAGAATCGGGTCGGCGGTTCGTCGGCCGAGGCGGTCTGTTTGAGCGTGTACCACGCCTCCTGGGTGCCACACTCGTCGCAGACGACGTCGGTCGCCTTGGGCTTGCCCTCGAAGTTCGCGTCCTCGCTGGACTCGATTATCTCGTCGTCGGTCTGGGACTCGGTCGTGACGAACTCGCTTTCGGCCTCGCGGTCGCGCTCGCTCGAGGCGCCGCAGTTCGAACAGACCATGCGGTCGCCGTCGGCTTTCATCATCGAGCCGCAGTCGTCGCAAAACTGCATGTCCCCACGTACGCACGTACAGCGACAAAACTCCCTCGCTCGTCCTCCCAACCGATACCCCCTCGACCTGCGAAAACCACGGAGCCGCGACAGCGGCCGAGAGGGCTACGCCGGGGGAGCGAGATCTCGAAGATCGAAGTGGTCGGCGGCGAGCAGCTGGCGGCGGTCCTCGTCGAGGTCTGCGGGCGAGTCGGCGGCGTGGACCGCCTCCCGAACGCGCATCCAGTCGGCGTGGCGGTAGTAACAGACGACCGGGATCGCGTCGAGCTCGAGCAGTTTTGCGATCGAGAGCCGGTGGGAGCCGTCGACGAACAGCGGTTCGCCGTCGCGGGCGACGTCGATCGCGACCTCGTTGCCGATCGCCGTCAGGAACCGCTTTCGCTCCTCGCCGCGGGCGAGCAGCTCCCGCTGTGAGCGGTAGCCCTCGCTCGCGATCGACTCGTAGAGGGCGTCGTACCCCCGGTAGAAGTCGACGATCTCATCCAACGTGTCGCCGTACCGGCTCTCCTTCTCGCCGGCCTCGACCCGTTCGGCTTTGTCCCGGATGTAGGCCGTCTCCGCCCAGGGGATTCCATCCTCGAAGTGGGCGCGGAACGCCTCGAACTCGAGGCGATCCTCGAATCTGGGGGGTTTGCGGTAGTCCTCGCTCGGACGGTCCCAGTCGCCGCGGGCGACGCTTCCACAGCGGCCGACAGTACCTTCCCAGGGTGGGTACGGCCGGTTCGTGTGTCGGACGATCCGATCGGGGTCGATCCGGATCACCCGGTAAGGATCGGTCGGGGCCGCGTACCGATCGACGTCGTGGTCGCGACGGAGCCGGGCGTACCGCGGGGCAAGACGCCAGTAGGCCTGGACTGGAAGCCTCCTGAGAGTGTAGCCGAGCCCCCCATCGTCAGGGAGGAGCCCGTCCCGTCGCTGGTCTTCCATAGCGCTACTCACAACTATATCGGAATCATTGTTTCGGTCCGTTCGAACGGAACGAAAACCGAGAGAGGCCGGTTCAGCCGTTGCCCGGCTCCGCTACTCGTTCCGTGTCGTTCGGCGGTCTCGAGGACGAGATCGACGGCATCGGACGCCCCTTCCGACTACCGAGAAGGACTCGGATGGCCTGCTCGAGCGGACAGCAGGGACGTTCGGAGCCGACCCGTCGGCCCCGTTTACGTCCGACCGGTCTCGAGGTCAGCAGTCGCTCCCCCGGTCGCGGCAGCCGAGAGCACGACCTCGCCGCCGAGCCCGCGGTCCTCGAGTGCGTCCTGGGCCGCACCCCTGGCCTCCGTTGCGTGGTCGGCGTCGGTCAGCCCGTAGACGACCGGCCCCCACGAGGACTGGCCGACGCCGGTGAGGACGGGACAGTCCTCGAGGGTCGCGACGAGCTCGCCCGCGGGCGGGCGGAAGACCCCGCCCTGGGCGTCGGCGTACCAGGCGCCGTTCTTGCGGCCGATCTCGGCGACCGCCTCGCCGAACGCCTCGAGGCGACCCTCGGCCGCAGCGGGCAACAGCTTGCGGGTGACCACGCCCGCGAGCTCGTCGGCGACGGCGGGATCGGCTCGCTCGACGACCGCGCGCATGCTCGCATCCTCGTTCTCGCCGCTGCGTCCGGGGTCGGCGTCGGGGACGACGATCAGAAAGCGCCACTCCTCGGGCAGGTCGTGGCGGGCGACGACCGGGGGAACCGTCCAGTCGCCCTCCGCGGGCGGGTCGGTCGTGAACCGACTGGTCGGGTGGCCCGCGTCGACGACGAACCCGCCGTCCTCGAAGGTCGCGACGCCGATCCCGCTGCGGCCGCCCCGACCCATCGCAGGCGCCAGCTCCCTGACCTGGCGCTCGAGCCCGTGTGCCCGTGCGGTCGCCGCGAGCACGGCGAGTGCGAGCTGGGTGCCACTGCCCAGGCCGACGTGACGGGGAAGTCGCTCCTCGAGGGTGACATCGACGCCCCGAACGTCGAGCACGTCGACGGCCCGACGGGCGTACTCCTCGAGGAGCGAGTCCGACGCCGCGACCGTCGGGGCGGGCTCGGCGGTGACGGTCACTCGTGGTCGCTCGAGGCCGACCCCGATGCCGCCGTAGAGGCGTCGACGGGCGAGCGAGAGGTTCTGAAAGCCGAAGTGGAGGCGCGCACCCGCGCTGACGGTCGCCGTAGTCATCTGTTCTCGCCGTAGGAATCCGTCCGGGAAGGGGGTTTCGACGCTGGCAACGATCGACGACGCTCGCTTGCTGGCGGTCGGTCAGGGGCGGGGCGCGGCCTTCTGCAGGGCCGTCTCCGCGATGTTGCCACCGTAGTCCGCGCTGCGGGACAGCGAGTCGAGCACCAGACCGAGCGACTGGGCCTGCACGGGATCGAGATCCCGAAGGAGTTCGTCGACGTGACGTGTGTGTTCGTCGATCTCCGGAACGGCCTCGAGCGCGCGGTGGCCGTTCCTGGTGGCCTCGTCGCTCCCCTCGGCGAACAGCGCGTCCATCGACCGCTCGATGATCGCCGCCGCGTCCTCGTGGAGGGCCAACAGCGCGTCCGCGACGTCCTCGGGAACCTCTCCGAGCCTGAGCGCAAGCCGGGCGATCTTGACGGCGTGGTCGCCGACGCGCTCGAGCTGGCGAGCGCTCGAGTGGTAGTCGAAACAGTCCTCGCGGGAGACGCCGAGCCCCTCGGCGGCCCCGGGCGAGCGGAGCGTCGCGCGGAAGATCCGCGAGACGACCAGAAAGAGCCGATCGACGTCGTCGTCGCGCTCGATGACGTCCTGGGCGACGTCGTCGTCGTTCTCGACCAGGGCCGTGAGGGCGTCGGAGAGCATCGAGGAGGCGATCAGGCGCATTCGGGAGACGGCGTTGACGATCGAGAGTTCGGACGAGTCGAGCAGATCCTGGACGACGACGCAGCCGCTTTGCTCCTCGACGACCTCGACCCCGATCAGTCCCTGGATCGCGCTGCGGATCGCCCGTCGCTGCTCGGTCGTAATCCGGGTCGCCTCGAGGCGGATGACGTCGAAGCCGCTGACGTACATCGCGAGGATCGCCCGTTTTAGCTGTTCGTCCTCGAGGGAGGCGACCTCGAGGGTTCCCTCCTGGTGATCGACATCGTTCTGTGGGGTGATCAGGAGCGTGTCGTCCTCGGCGTAGATCTCGACGGTCATCCCGCTGCTGACGTCGTTTGCCGTCGCCCACGTCTTCGGCAGCGAGACGGTGTAGGTCGAGCCCCCGGTCACCTGGATCTTGCGCGTCTCCATACTGATCCGATTCTTCCGGCCACACTATAAATCTGACTGCGTCTATAGAGATTGTCTCGAGATGCACTAGTCCGGTCGAGAAAATAGGAGCGAACTCCCGACTATATCATATCTCACTGTACCGATATCGTGGGAAATGTATAACTATATAGTGGGCGGTACTGGTGTGATCGGATACGGGCCCCTCTCTGGAACTGTAACGCCACTCGAGTATCCGATAGCGACCGATCCAGTCGCCGGCCAGTTTGTTCGATAAGGGCGATAGAGCGGTTGTAAAACCTTTCTGTGCAATCCCATAGACTCGAGGTGAGACAGTGATCACGGACGTCGAGCTACACTGCACTATAGAGCACTCTATCGAGGTACTCGATCGGATATATAGATATTAGCATCGTCTTTATACGATCTATCGCATCGTTCACCTGATGACGGACAAACAGTCCGCAACCGAGCGAATCGGGGGTAAATCGCGACGAACGTTCCTGGCCGGCGCGGGTGCGGCAGGGCTTGCGAGCCTCGCGGGGTGTACGGCGTTTCTCGAGAGCGCGGCGGAAACCGACGCGACGATCGCGACGGTCGCCGTCGAGAGCGACGAGGACGGCGAGTACTACCACCCGACAGAGGACAACATCGAGAGTGGTGTCTACTCGCCGTTGACGCGCCCGCTGTTTATCTACGTAAACCACGCGAGCTTAGAAGAGAAGCCGGATACGCTCGCGGCGTTCGTCCAGCACTACTTCGAGGGGCAACACGACTTCTCCCGCGACACCGGATACTACGCGGCGACGGACGAGGTCCGCGACGAGAACAAAGCGGAGTTCCAGGCCGTCCTCGACGACCTCGGTATCGAACCTGATGAGGACGCGGTCGACGACGATATCGACTGTTCGGGCAGTAACACCGTCGCACCGGTAACGGACGCGGCGGGCGAATCCTTCGAAGCGGAGTACCCCGACGCGAACGTCTACGTCGATCCCGAGGGGACCGGCGCCGGGTTCGAGGCGTTCGCGGAGGGCGACTCCGACGTCCAGAGCGCGAGCCGCAAGATCATGGACGAGGAGGCGGAGCTCGCCGAGGAAAACGGTGTCGAGTACAGTTCCTACGAGATCGGCTGGGACGGGCTCTCGGTCGTCAAACACGGCGAAAACGACTGGATGGAGGAAGTCTCGCTCGACGAGCTCCACGCGATCTGGCAGTACGAGTCCGACGTCGAAATGTGGAGCGACCTCGATGACGACTATCCCGACGAGGAGATCGAACTCTGGGCTCGCGACAGCGACTCCGGGACCTTCGACTACTTCACCGAGGAGATCAACGGCGAGGTCGGCTCCATCCGGACGGACTACAGCGCCCACACGCACACCGACTCGATCATGGAGGGGGTCGCCGACAACCAGTACGCCTTCGGCTGGGGCGGCGTCGGCTACTTCCAGGAACTGGGCGGCGAGCCCGGCGAGGACGAGTTCGACGTCGAGGACGCCGACGACGGGGACGAAGCCGACGAGTAACTACCTGAGTCAGAATGAGCACAGAAACAGGCCCGGATTCGGAGATCATCGGCGACGGTGCCGACGCCGACAGGCGTCGAAACCGTCGCGTGCGCCGACTCCTGTTCGGGTGTACGAGTATCACCGTGTTGACGACGGTGGCGATCTTCGCCGTCCTGTTCGACAACGCATTTCATTTCTTCTACGACGTGCGCTTTCACGAGTGGCTCGTCGGACTCGTAACCGAGTTCAGACTCGTTCCGGAACAGCGCGTCGCGATCACCGAGTTCCTGCTCGATACGGAGTGGCGGCCGTCCCACGCCGACGACCCGCGCTTCGGTATCCTGCCGCTGGCAGCCGGAACCCTGCTGATCACCGTCGGCGCAGCGTTCGTCTCGATTCCGATCGGGACCGCGACGGCGCTGTACCTCTCGGAGTACGCACGGCCGGGAACGCGCAAGTATCTCAAGCCAACGCTCGAGGTGCTGGCTGGCGTGCCGACGATCGTCTACGGTTTCTTCGCGCTGACGTTCATTACACCGAACATCATCGGACCGCTCGCGGCCGCGCTCGGGCAGGACGTCGGCCGATTCAGCGCGCTCTCGGGGGCGATCGTCGTCGGCATCATGACGATCCCGATGGTCGCGTCGATCTCCGAGGACGCAATGAGTGCGGTTCCCGACGAGTTGCGAAACGGGGCGTACGCGCTCGGTGCGTCGAAGTACACGGTCTCGACGAGCGTCGTGTTGCCGGCATCGATCTCCGGCATCATGGCGTCGTACATCCTGGCGGTCTCGCGTGCCATCGGCGAGACGATGGCCGTCGCGCTCGCGGCGGGCGTCACGCCGCGGCTGACCGCGAATCCGTTCGCCGAGATTCAGACGATGACCGCGTTCATGGTCGACTCGACCCGGTCGACGATGCTCGTCGGATCCGTCGAGTACCAGTCCCTGTTCGCGGTCGGCCTCGCGCTGTTCGTGATGACGCTCGCAGCGAACCTCGTAAACGACTACGTCAAGCGAAGTTACCGGGAGGAGTATCGATGAGTGCCGACACCGAACGAGGGAACGTCCGCGAGTGGATGAGCGACGTCGACCTGCGCTGGGTGAAACGGAAGAATCGACTCTTCCACATCGCCCTCGTCGGCGCGTCGCTGTTCGGGGTGGTTATGCTCGCCTTGCTCATCGCCGACGTCATCCTCGACACGCTGATCGGCGTCGTCGTCTTCGAAATCGATATCGGGACGTTCCTCACCCGGGCGGGCTCGAGCGACTGGGCTAACGCCGGCTTCCTCGGTGCGATGATCGGATCGGCGTGGCTGCTCGTGTTCACATTGTTCTTTTCGTTCTTCCTCGGCGTCGGAACCGCCGTCTATCTGGAGGAGTACGCGCCGGATACCCGAACCACGCGGCTGATCGAGGCGAACCTGACCAACCTCGCCGGCGTTCCTTCGGTCGTCTATGGGCTGTTGGCGCTCGGCGTCTTCGTGAACGCGATGCGGCTGGGTCCGATCCTGATCGCCGGCGCGCTGGCACTCGCGTTGCTCGTGACGCCGATCGTCATCGTCGCGAGCCAGGAGGCCCTCCGGGCCGTGCCAGACGGCATGCGAAACGGCTCGCTGGCGACGGGAGCGACCCAGTGGCAGACGGTTCGCGGCGTCGTCCTCCCATCGGCGATGCCCGGCATCGTCACCGGAACGATTCTGGCGCTCGCTCGAGCGATCGGCGAGACGGCGCCACTGCTCATGGTCGGAACCGTCTGGGGGATGCGACACTACCCCGGTCCGTTCGACCGCTTCGGTGCGATGCCGACCCAGATCTACGAGTGGGCGTTCCTGCCCGAGATCGAACTGCAGTACCTCGCCGCGATGGGGATCGCCGTGCTGATGACGATCCTCCTCGCGATGTATGGCGTCGCGTTCTTCGTGCGGAATCGGTACGAACGGAGCTACTAACATGGCAAGTAACACCACGAACGACACCGAATCGCTGATTTCGACGGAGGTATCGGTCGACAGAACTCACGACCAGCCGGCGTCCCCCGAAACCGTCGTCGAGGCCACCGATATCGACGTCTACTACGGCGACGAGCAGGCCCTAGATGGAATCGATATCGAGATTCCCGAACGGCAGGTGACCGCGATCATCGGTCCCTCCGGCTGTGGAAAGTCGACGTTCCTTCGGTGTGTCAACCGAATGAACGACCAGATCGACGCCTGTCGCGTCAGCGGCGAACTCGACTTCCACGACAAGAACGTCTACGACGACGACGTCGATCCCGTCGCGCTGCGCCGGAAGATCGGGATGGTCTTCCAGAAGCCGAATCCCTTCCCGAAATCGATCCGGGACAACGTCGCCTACGGGCTGAACGTCCAGGGAAAGACCGAGGGGGTCGACGAGCGCGTCGAGCGAGCGCTGCGCGGTGCGGCCCTCTGGGACGAGGTGGGCGACCAACTCGACTCGAGCGGGCTCGACCTCTCCGGCGGTCAGCAACAGCGGCTCTGTATCGCTCGCGCGATCGCTCCGGACCCGGAAGTTCTCCTGATGGACGAACCGACGTCGGCGCTCGATCCCGTCGCCGCGTCGAAAGTCGAGGACCTCATCGACGAACTCGTCGAGGAGTACACCGTCATCATCGTTACCCACAACATGCAACAGGCGGCCCGCATCTCCGATAAGACCGCCGTCTTCCTCACCGGGGGCGAACTCGTCGAGTTCGACGACACCGCCACGATCTTCGAGGACCCCGCGGACGAACGGGTCGAAGACTACATCACCGGCAAGTTCGGCTAACCATGTCACGAACGGATTACCAACGGCAGCTCGAGGCGCTTCGCACGAACGTCGTGGAGATGTCCGACCTCGCCTGTCACCGTCTCCGGCGGGCGCTCGAGGCCTACGAACGGCGGGACGTCAACCTCGCTGAGAACGTCATCGAGGGCGACCACGAGCTCAACGAGCTGTACCTCGAGCTCGAGCAACGCTGCATCGAACTGATCGCGCTTCAACAGCCCGTCGCAGGGGATCTGCGATTTATCGCCGCTTCGTTCAAGATCATCACCGATCTCGAGCGGATCGGCGACCTCGCCGTAAACATCGCCGAGTACGCCGATCGCGGCCAGGGGAGCCGGTATCCGGATATCGATATCTCGGCGATCGGCGAGCAGACGGTCGGGATGGTCGAGGACGCCATCGAGGCCTACGCGACCGACGACACCCCGTCGACGTACGACGTTGCGGCGGCCGACGACGAGGTCGACGCGCGCTGTAAGCGGGCGAGCGAGCTCGTCGTCGAGGACCTCCTCGCGACGGAGGTCGGCGACGAATCGCTGCTCGAGGACGTCTCCCGAACGCTGTTGACGATCCGGGATCTCGAGCGCGTCGGCGACCACGCAGTCAACATCGCCGCGCGAACGCTGTACATGGTCGACAACGACGACGAACTGATCTACTGATGAGCCAGTATCGATCGACGACCGGCTGGGAACCAGTCGAACGGAAGGTCCAGCTGGCTGGCAACTCCACGTTCGTCATCTCGCTGCCCAAGGAGTGGGCGCTCGAACAGGATCTCGAGTCGGGGATGTCGATGCATCTGTATCCTCACGAAGACCGCGTCGTCGCCTCCGCCGAGTCGATCCCAGACCAGGATCGGTGTGCGACGATCGATGCGACGGCAGTCGGCGACGAGACGATCGTTCGACGCGTCCGCGCGGCGTACGCCGTCGGCTGCGATCGAATCACCGTCGTCGGTTCCGACGGACTCGATCCCGAGCGGCGACGCGACCTCGACCGGACAGTCGGACGTCTCGTCGGCGTCGAGATCCTCGAGGATACCGGCGACCGACTCGTCGTCCAGGACCTGCTCGACGTCGACGACGTCTCGCTGCCACAGACGCTTCTCCAGACACGCCTGCTCGCCCTCGAGATGCACGCCGACGCCCTCGAGGCCCTGGTCGAGGACGACGAGGAACTCGCCCGCCGGGTGATCGATCGCGACGACGAGGTCGACCGACTGTTCGCGTTCGTGAGCCGGGGCTTTCATCGCGGGCTCGAGGACGTCCACGAGATCAACCGGCTCGGCACCGACCGGACCTCGGCGTTTCGCGACTATCGGGTGGCCCGACAGCTCGAACGCGTCGCCGACCACGCCGAGCGGATCGCGAGCGTCGCCGTACAGCAGTCCGGGCCGCCGGCCGAGGACGTCGGGAATCCGCTCGAGCTCGCGGGGGCGAACGCGCGACGAGCGCTCGAACTCGCGCTCGCCGGGGAGATCGAACACGCGACGGCGACCGTCGACGAGGTCTCCGAGACAGTCGCCGAACTGGACGCGACGCTCCGCGAGAGTACCGATCCGGACGCGTACGCCTACGGAACGGCGCTCGAGAGCGTTCGTCGAACGGCCGCGATCGCCGGCAACGTCGTCGACGTAATGGCCGAGTCGGCGATCGACGCGTGAGGGTTCTCGGCGGAGAGTCGTCTCTCGCACGGTGCGGGCCCAACTCCGAAACACTTCCTCGACGACTGTAGCGTACAGACACGGACGACGGACTCGAGTTGATCCGCGTTCGCAGCGATCAGTCCGTCAGCGGCGCCCCGGCGATCCGCGGCGGCTCGTACAGCATCGGTGCATCCTGGATCGTCGTCTCGGTGATCCCCAGCAGCGTCCGGCGAAACGCCGGCCCCTCGGTCATGAGCTGGTACGCCTCGTCTCGTCCCGTCTCGTCGGCGTGAGAGATCAGCCAGACGTTCGTCCCGGTCGCATCGATCTCGAGCAGACAGTACGCCTGCGGGTAGGAGGCGACCGCCGGCGCGATGAGCTGTCGGACGCCGCCGCGTTTCACGAGCGACGGAAGGTGGTGGTGACCGGAGACGACGAGTCCGACGCCGTGGCTCTCGAGGATCGACTGGAATCGATCCCGTTCGCTCATCGTGAACCACTTCCAGGTGTCCGTCTCACAGAGCGGCTCGCTGACCAGCGGGATCGGGTTGTGATGGCACACGACGACGGGCATCGACGCGTCCCGAAGCCCCTCGTCGAGCCACTCGAGCTGGTCGTCGGAGATCCGGCCGCGGTGGGTCCCGGTGTAGGGTCCGTTCCGACCCGCTGCGCTGTTCAGGACGAAGAGATCGAGCCCGTCGAGATCGTAGCGGGCCGGAAGCGATCCCCCGGCGTATCGTTCCGCGAACGTCGTCGTCGACGGACAGCGGTGGTCGTCTCCCTGCTTTTGAAGATCGTGGTTCCCTGGCGTCGCCAGAAAGGGCACCGTAAGGTCCTCGAGGAGGAGGTCGACCCGGTCGTAGTTCCACGGCTCGCCGTCTTTCGTGAGATCGCCGGGGAACACCACGAGATCGACGTCCCGATCGTTGACGTCGTCGATCACGGCCCGAAGTCGCTGCTCGGTCCGGTGAAAGACGCGGTAGGTCCCCGACGCTCGAGTCGCGACATGTGGGTCGCCGACGACGGCGATTCGCCGAGCCCGGTGGGTTCGCGGATAGTCGAGGCGACCGAGGAGGACGCGGTCGCCGACAGCCGACAGGCAGTTATCGCTCATTGCAGTCCTCCCGACCGATCGGCACGGCACTCCCGCCCGGTCGCTGTGTGTTTCGAGTCCTTCCCTGCGTCGTACGGACGGACGAGTGCATACCACAGCACGCGACGCCGAGCATAAAGAACAGTTATATTAGTAGTACGTCGTTCTGCGGTGACGAGACGGGCGATACCCTCGCGTACGTGTCGACAACCGGGGCCGCCAGATTCCTCCGGAGCACTCGGGTGAACTCAGTAGATGCCGTCGGTTTCCGTTTTTCCGAATAGACGACAGTATGTCGTTCCTCGTCTCGATACGTGCCGAAATCGCGACGGCAGTCGGATCGGACCGAGCCCGACCCAAGGGCGTTTAGTAGTCGGATTCCGTGCTGTACGGTACGCTATGACAGGACCAGACGACGATCGGATCCCGGTGACGATCGTCAGCGGCTATCTCGGTGCCGGCAAGACGACGCTCGTCAACCACCTGCTCACGAACGAGGCGGGACACGAGATCGCGGTGATCGTCAACGACATGGGCGAGGTGAACATCGATGCGGACCTGATCGCCCGCGAGAACGAAGAGGAGGGGGTGATCGACCTCTCGAACGGCTGTATCTGTTGTCGGCTACAGGGCGACCTGCTCGAGGAGGCCCGTCGGCTCGCCGAGAGCCGCGAGTTCGACTACCTGCTCGTCGAATCGTCGGGGATCAGCGAGCCGATTCCGGTAGCGCGGGTGTTTCTCGAGGGCACCGAGGAAAGCGAGATCGATCCGACCGAGCGGTTCCGGCTCGATACGATGGTGACCGTCCTCGACACCTACGGCTTCTGGAAGGAGTTCGACGCGGGCGCGACGCTCCCCGAGGGCGCCCAGCCCGACGAAGAGCGGCCGCTGAGCGAGGTGCTCGTCGAGGGAGTCGAGTTCTGCGACGTCCTCCTGTTGAACAAGACCGACATGGTTCCCGACGACGTCCTCGAGGAGATCGAGACCGTCGTCGATCGGCTTCAGCCGCGGGCCGAACGGGTGCGAACGACGTATTCCGAGATCGACCCCGACCTCGTGCTGGGGACGGGGCGGTTCGACTTTGAGGACGCGAAGCGCTCCCAGGGGTGGAAACGGGAGCTGCGCGGCGAGAGCCACGAGCACGGGGACGCAGAAGCGGAACACGAGCACGGGAAAGCGGATGCGATGCACGATCACGATCACGAGGATCACGACCACGGCCCTGGCCACTCCGCCGCCGACCTCCACGGCGTCTCCTCGTTCGTCTTCCGGGCTGACGACCCGTTCCGACCCGACGAATTCGGCGAGTGGCTCGAGGAGTGGGACGGCTCGATCATCCGCGCAAAGGGGATCTGTCACGTCGCCGGCCGCGAGGAGGTGATCGGGCTCAGTCAGGCCGGCCCCGCGGTGCAGGCGGGACCGATCGGCGAGTGGCGGCCCGACGACGACCGGCGAACGCAGCTCGTGTTCATCGGCCGCGAGATGGACGAGGAGCGGATTCGCGAGGAGCTCGAGTCGATGCTCGTCGATCCGGACGAACGCGACGGAGCCGAGAGCTGGGCCGACCCGTTTCCGCTATGACTCGAGCTCGTCGCTGAGCTCGTCCCAGGACTCGTGGAAGCCGTGGGTCGACTGTGTTGTCACCGACTCGGGGAGGGCGTTCTGGTAGACGTCGTCGTACTCGAGCAGCTGGCCCCAGCCGTCGGTGAACGAGTAGTTACAGTACTTGCACACGGAGACGGGTAGTACCGACGCCGACATACGCCTTTCCGTCGCCGCCACGAAAACCTATCACTGACGCTGAAACCGGCCCCCGATCCAACAGAGCCATACCGGTGTATCGTCGAGAGCGGGTATCCGACGGCCCGCCGCCGGATCACCGACAATGAACACGAACCGAAACGGTGCCTACGTCGCCAGCACGACCGACGTCGTCGAACGCTCCTGTGACCACTGCGAGTGGCACGCTGTCGACGACACCTACCCCGCCCTGATCGAACGCTACCAGGATCATCTCCGCGAAGAACACCCGCGGATCTGGCTTCGACGATAGCGTCCGTCCTCGGCACGCGTTTTCCGACCGACTCAGAAGTCGCCGAGCGAGCGCTGGTTACGGACCAGCGGGTACGCCTCGTAGCCCTCGACCGTCTCGAGATGCGTCGCGAGCTCCGCGGCGGAGCCGTGCTGGGTGTAGACGACGTCGGGGTCGACGCCGCGAACGACGTCGACGAGTTCGGTGAAATCACAGTGATCGGACAGCGGAAACGTCGCGTCGTAGTCTCCGCGGTACTGAAAGCTGTCGTTGATCGCCCACCCGGAGAACCCGGCCTTGATCGCGTCGGCGTCGCGGACCAGCGCGTCGACGAACGAGAGCTTGCTCGTCTGGGAGGGGAGGATCAACGCGTCGCCGGCGCCGAGTTCCGTCTCGTCGCGGTAGCGCCGTGCGCCGAAGTCGATGTCGTAGTGGTCCTCGACGACCGCGTTGATTCGCTCGGTCGCCTGCGTGACGAACAGTCGATCCCGTGAGGATCGATTCACCAGAAGCTGCAGCTCCTGGACCCGGCCGAGCGTGTAACCGAACAGGAGCACCGGACGATCGTCGGTGTCCTCGAGCCAGTCGACGATCTCGGCCTCGACGGTCTCCTGGGGCGGCAGGACGTACTCGGGCTCGCCGTAGGTCGCCTCGATCACGAGCACGTCGGCGTCGACGGAGTTGGGGTCGAACCCCTCGAGGTAGAACCGATCCCGCGTCGAGCAGTCGCCGGTGTAGCAGTAGGTCGTCCCGTCGGGATCCGTGATGTGGGTCGCCCGCGAACCTGGAACGTGACCGGCGTCGTGAAGGTCGACGGCGGGGTGGGTTGTTCGCTCGAGCGGGGTGTCCTCGCGCCGAGTCCGCGCGAGCGCCGCCGTCACGTCCGAGCAGATCACGGCGCCCGGGTCCTCCCGATAGAGGTGGTCGCCGTGGGCGTGGCTCAGCACGCGAATCCCGTCGCTCGAGCGCTCGCCGTCGCAGACGACGGTCTCGCCGTTCGTCAGATCGAACCGGATCCCGTCTCCGAGGCGAACTCGACGCATGTGCTATCCCGCAGTACGGCCGAGACGGTGATGGGCGGCGTGCTTGCACTCGGTCGCGACGTCCACATCCATGACCTGTCTACGATCCGTCGACGCCTCTCGGTTACGACCCTCGAGACGACACTCCTCGCGTGCTGGCTCGCCGAGCCCCGGTCCGTCGTAGCGAGGGCCGCCGAGCGGCGAACGCCAGCCGACGGTCACCAGTCGACGCCTCCGGAGTCCTGCTCGAAGCCGGATCTAATAATCGGGGCGAGCAGTCCGGACGCGAGCATCAGACAGAGTCCGACGACGATCAGAACGATGCCGAGGTCGAACATTAGTGCTCAGCTCCGAACGGATGATCGTGGACCAGCGTTTCGCCGTCCGCGAGCGGGCGGCGGTTCGAGGCGGCGGCGTCGATACGGTCGGTCGGATCGGGGTCGAGCTCGTTCATTTTTGAGGTGTGAGATCACGGCATCGGCGTTCCTTCGGTCGCCGTCGTCGACGACTCGTGATGGGGCGTCGCGGACGTAGTGAGCGCGGGCGTTGTCACTCGGCCCGGCGATACAGCTAACCCGAATTCCGCGCCAGGACCGGTCGCTTACCGTCGAACTGGGACGTCTCGTAGTAACGGGCGACGGTCGGATAAACCGTCGCCAACCGTAGTGTAAGTGAAAGTCTCGGGCGAAGGGTGAGGAGTCGCTACTGGGCCTCGAACAGCGCCTCGACCCGCTCGAGCGTGTCGACGTCCGACACCGAGAGTTCCTCCCGCCGGCGCACGAATCGGGGAAATCGCAGCGCGTAGCCCGAGTCGTACGTCGGCGAGGACTGGATCTCCTCGTACTCGACCTCGAGGACGACCTCCGGGCGAACGTTCACGTCGCGACCGTCGGTCTCGGTGATCAGCGGCTCGAGGGCGTCGGTGAGGGCGGCGAGCTGTTCGTCGGTGTACCCCGTCGCCAGCCGGCCGACCTCGTTGAGTTCGTCGTGTTCGGTGTCGCGACAGGCGAGGTAGAGCCGACCGAGTTTGCCCTTCCGGCGGCCCTCGCTGTACTTTCCGCGGGTGACGACGACGTCGAGGGGCTCCATCGTCGGCTTGACCTTCAGCATGTAGCCGACGCGCCGACCCGGCTGGTACGGCACTTCGAGGTTCTTGCACATTAGCCCCTCGTGGCCGGCGGCGAGGGCGTCCGCGTAGAGCTCGCGGGCCAGCTCGGGATCGGCGGGATCGAAGCGAACGTGCTGTGTCGGTTCGATCGCCCACTCCTCGGGCTCGAGGACGGAATCGAGGCGAGCGAGGCGCTCGTCGAGCGATTCCTCGAGCAGCGACTCGCCCTCGAGCGAGAGCAGGTCGAAGAGGTAGACGACGACCGGCGTCTCCTCGGCTGCCGCCTCGATATCGTGTTCTCGAGTGATCCGGGTCGAGAGCTCCTGGAACGGCGTCAGCGCCCCGGTGTCGGGATCGTAGCCGACGATCTCGCCCTCGAGTACGCAGCTGTCGGCCGCGACGCGCGTACGGACGCTCTCGACGACGTCGGGAAACTGCTCGGTGATCTCCTCGAGCCGGCGGGTGAAGGCCCGCACCTCGTCGCCGTCCTTGTGAATCTGAACCCTGACGCCGTCGTACTTGTACTCGGCCAGCAGCGGCCCGTCGCTCGTCGCAACCGCGTCGATCCCGTCCTCGACGCTGTCGGCCGAATCGGCGAGCATCACCTGCAGCGGCCGGAACAGCTCGATCTCGAGGTCACGGAGGCCGTTGACGCCCGATTCGCGGGCCGTTCGGGCGACCAGCGGGTAGTCGTTCGTGAGCTGGTAGGCGTACTCGACGGCGTCGGTCGCCTCGTCGCTCCCGTCGAGGGCCGCCTGGGCGATGGCGTCGCGGATCGTCCCCTCGCCGATTCCGATCCGAAGGTGGCCGAGGACAGTGCGAACGACGTAGCGCGCCTCCTCGGGCTCGGCGTTCGAGAGCAGCTTCGCGACGGCGTCGATGCGGCGCTGCTGGCTCCCCTCGCCCTCGTACTCGAGAAGGTCCCGAAGCGTCTCGAAAACCGACTCGACGGTCAGATCGGTCGAAAACAGCGTCTGCTGGGTCTGGTTCGCGACGGCCTCGGCCGCGGCGGTGCCGAGGTCCCCGGTCTCGTGCCACGTCGTTCGGATCTCGGATTCGGCGACGCCGGTCGCCTTGCGGATCGCCTCCAGGGTGAGACTCGAGGAGATACCGAGATCTGCCCCCTCGTACGCCGGCGTTACCTTCCCGCGAAATAGCGGCAACAGTCGCTCGAGTTCGTCGGTCGTCGCCGCCTCGAGGACCGATGCGACGATCGCGGTCTTCTCGTCGGTCGAGGCGGTCGCGTCGATGCGGCGATAGGACTCGACGAGATCGGCGTACTGCATGAACAACTGAGGTAGGCAGCGAAGCGGTAAAACTCCGCAGCCGGCACGCTCGCGGGCGGAGATTGCGCAAAGAATAGTTAGCGGCCGTCCGCGTCAGGGCTCGAGTAAGACCTTCACGACGCCCTCCTCGCGGTCGTCGAAGCGCTCGTACATCTCGGGGGCCTCCTCGAGGTCGACCCGGTGAGAGACGACCCAGCTCGGGTCCGCCCGGCCCTCGATGATCATGTCGCGGAGCTGGCGGTTGTACTGCTTGACGTTACATTGCCCGGTGCCGAACTTGTGACCCTTCTCAAAGAGCTTCCCGAAGTCGATGCCGAGTCGGCCCTGCTGGGCCATCTCGTCGGGTCCACCCGGATCGGAGGGGACGTACAGTCCCGGAATGCCGAGCTGTCCGGTCGGCCGCACGGTCTGGATCAGCTGGTTGAGTACGACCGCGGGGTTCTCGCGGGCGGGGTCGTAGGCGTCGTCGCCCGGATCCGTCTCGGGGTCGATCGCCTGGTAGCCGACGGCGTCGACGCCCTTGTCGACCTGGTCGCCGTGTGCCTCGACGATCTGGTCGACGGGGTCGCCCTCCTCGAAGTTGATCGCATGAGCGTCGCAGTGGTCTTCAGCCATCTCGAGGCGGCTCGGCACCCGATCGACGACGTAGATCTCCGAGGCGCCCTGGATCTTCGCGCTGTAGGCGGCCATCAGACCGACCGGGCCGGCGCCGTAGATGGCGATCGACTCGCCGGGCTGGAGGTCCGCCAGTCGGGTGCCGTGCCACCCCGTCGGGAAGATGTCCGCGAGCAAGGCGAACGAGTCCTCGTGTTCGTCTCCCTCGGGCAGTTTCAGGGCGTTGAAGTCGGCGTACGGGACCCGAAGTTTCTCGGCCTGGCCGCCCTTGTACGGCCCCATCGCGACGTAGCCGTAGGCGCCGCCGGCAAAGCCCGGGTTGACGTTCGTACAGAAGCCCGTGTAGCCGTCCTCGCAGTTCTGACAGAAGCCACAGGCGACGTTAAAGGGCATCACGACGCGGTCGCCCTCCTCGAGGGTCGAGACGGCGTCGCCGACCTCGCTGACGATCCCCATATTCTCGTGGCCGAAAACGATCCCCTCCTCCGCCGCGGTCCGGCCCTCGTACATGTGGAGGTCCGACCCGCAGATACAGGTCGTCGTGATGTCGACCATCACGTCGTTCGGATGCTGGATCTCCGGCTCGTCGACTTCCTCGACGGCTACCTCGTGCGGTCCCTGATAGACGACAGCGTTCATTGACATTTGGTATCTGTCTCCACAGTACTTGCCACGGGTTCGGGGGGTAAATGTTGCTGTGATTACTGGTTCGTGGTTTGTGTATAATTATTATCTATGTGCCTCAGCTAGCATCCGGTGCGGGCAGCGGATCGGACGAACGGTCGGTTTCGCAGCGTCCCCGACAGGTATTACGGCTCCCCACTCCAAGCGCCGACTATGAGTTCCCACTCCCAGCGATCACTGTCGGGGGTCGTCCTCGCGGGCGGCTACTCGACCCGGTTCGGCGAGGACGACAAGGCAGTAGCGGAGCTCGCGGGAACGCCGATGATCAGGCGGGTCGCCGATCGGCTCGCGACGGTCTGTGACGAACTCGTAATCAACTGTCGCGAGGACCAGCGGGAGGCGATCGAGGCGGCGATGGTCGACTTCCCCGAGCCCGTCGCGTTCGCGATCGATCCAGAACCCGACCGCGGACCCCTCGCGGGGATCGCCGTCGGACTCGAGACGGCCACCCGAGAGTACGCCGCCGTCGTGGCCTGCGACATGCCGTTCGTCGACCCTACCCTGCTCGAGGCGCTGGCCGACCGCACCCAGGGCCACGACGGGGCGCTCGTCGAACTCGAGGACGGCTGGTACCAGACGACCCAGGCGGTCTACCGGACCGAGCCGATGGCCCGGGCCTGCGCCGACGCCCTCGAGGGTGAGGACGGTCGGATTCTCGCGGCCGTGGAGGACCTCGACGTCGTCGTGGTCGACGAGGGCGAACTCGAGGGGGTGAGCGGGGATACCTTCGAGAGCATCGATACGCGGGAGGCGCTTCGGGAGGCGGCGACCCGGTTCGAGACGCCGAGCCACTGATACTGTCGGACGGAACTATTCGAAGATCGATCGCTCAACTGTGGCCGTTTCCCGAGGCAACGGCCGCGAACTCGCGATCGACTTCTCTCTGACTTCCGCCCGACAGTATGACCCTCGACCAACCCGGGAGCCGGCACCCGATCGCCAGCAACCCTTGAGGAGAAGGCGTGACTTATGTCCCCTCGAGACAAGGGCCGACCATGAGCAGCGACGATCGGTTCGACCACGGGAAAGACGAGCGCCTGCAGAGCAGCGAAGTTACCGAGGGCGCCGAGAAGGCCCCCCACCGTGCGATGTTTCGAGCGATGGGGTTCGACGACGAGGATCTCTCCTCGCCGATGATCGGCGTGGCGAACCCGGCTGCGGACATCACGCCGTGCAACGTGCATCTGGACGACGTCGCCGACTCGGCTCTCGAGAGCGCCGACACCGCCGGCGGGATGCCAATCGAGTTCGGCACGATCACGATTTCGGACGCGATCTCGATGGGGACCGAGGGGATGAAGGCGTCGCTGATCTCCCGTGAGCTGATCGCCGACAGCGTCGAACTCGTCAGCTTCGGCGAGCGCATGGACGGGCTCGTCACGATCGGGGGCTGCGACAAGAACATGCCCGGCATGATGATGGCCGCGATCCGAACCGATCTCCCCTCCGTGTTCCTCTACGGCGGGTCGATCATGCCCGGCGAGCACGAGGGCCGTGACGTCACCATCGTTCAGGTCTTCGAGGGCGTCGGCGCCTACGGCACCGGCGAGATGGACGCCGAGGAACTCGACGAACTCGAGCGCAGCGCCTGTCCCGGCGCCGGCTCCTGTGGCGGAATGTTCACCGCGAACACGATGGCCTCGGTGTCGGAGGCTCTCGGCCTCGCCCCACTGGGCAGCGCCTCCCCGCCCGCGGAGGATGAGGAGCGCTACGACGTCGCCGAGCGCGCGGGCGAACTCGCCGTCGAGGTCGTCGAGGCGGATCGGCGCCCCTCCGACATCCTCACACGGGAGTCCTTCGAGAACGCCATCGCGCTCCAGACCGCGATCGGCGGCTCGACCAACGGCGTGCTCCACCTGCTGGCGCTCGCTCGCGAGGCCGGGATCGACCTCGAGATCGAGGACTTCGACGAGATCTCCCGACGGACCCCGAAGATCGCCGACCTCCAGCCCGGCGGCAACAGCGTGATGAACGACCTCCACGAGCTCGGCGGCGTGCCGATTGTCGTCCGACGACTGCTCGAGGCGGACCTGATCCACGGCGACGCCATGACCGTCACGGGGCGAACGATCGCCGAGGAGATCGAGCATCTCGAGGCCGAACGCGGGCTCCCGGCCGACGAGGAGATCGAGGCCGACTTCCTCTACACCGTCGACGAGCCCAAACAGGAAGAGGGCGCGATCAAGATCCTGACGGGCAACCTCGCCCCCGGCGGCGCCGTCCTCAAGGCGACCGGCGAGGACCAGTTCCACCACGAGGGGCCGGCCCGGATCTTCGAGACCGAAGAGGAGGCCATGCGGTACGTCCAGGAGGGGGACATCGAGAGCGGCGACGTGATCGTCATCCGCAACGAGGGTCCCCAGGGTGGACCGGGGATGCGCGAGATGCTCGGCGTCACCGCCGCGGTCGTCGGCGCCGGCCACGAAGACGACGTCGCGCTGATCACGGACGGTCGATTCTCCGGTGCGACGCGGGGTCCGATGATCGGTCACGTCGCGCCCGAGGCCGCCGTCGGCGGCCCGATCGGCCTGCTCGAGGACGGCGACGAGGTCACCATTGACATTCCGGAGCGGACCCTCGCAGTCGACGCCAGCGACGAGGAACTCGAAACTCGACGGGAAGAGTGGGACCAGCCGGAGCCGGCCTACGACGCCGGTGTGCTGGCGAAGTACGGCCGGGACTTCGACTCGGCGTCGAACGGCGCCGTGACCAATCCGGGCGTCAAGCGGGAGTAGCCTCCCTTCGATTTCCTGCACGGGGCTTTCCCGGTCCCGTCCCCGACTACGAACAGAGCGAGGGATGCACAAGTATTGTCTCGAGTGTGACTGGAAGGCGAGTACGGATGACGGGGATAGCGAGCAGGAGGTTTCGCGGAAGGCGATCGAGCACTTCGTCGAGACCGGCCACACGGTGGACTCGATACGGCTTCCGCCGCCCTGCGTCAACAAAAACTAACGGCGCCGATCAGAACGGTGGCGAGTTCGGAATCTCGCTGTCGCCGTCACTGAACACGCGAACCCCCAGTCCGTGGAAGTCCGGGATTGCGGGTGCGTCCTCCTCTTCGTCCCGTGCGGCCTGTAGCTCCTCTTCCTCGTAGTCGTCGATCGGATCCGGCTCGACGACGTCGACGATCTCGCGGCTCTCGATATCGAGCACCGAGAAGCCTGGCGTGACGCCGGTCGCGGCGTGGGGATCGCCCGACAGCGGGACGGGACCGCGCAGGGTGACGAACATGTACTCGCCGTCCGGCGAGGACCACATGATGTCGGGTGCGTCGCGATCCTCGGGATCGTCGGATTGGGCGGGCCCGAAGGCCTCGATCTCCTCGACGACCTCGTCGGTCTCCGGATCGACGATGACGCCGTCGTTGGTCTCGCGGTTCAGCACCCACAGCTCCTCGCCGTCGGGAGTGAACCAGAAGCCGTGGGCGTCGACGCCCTCCGTGCTCTCGCCGTCGACGATGATCTCGTCCTCCTCGACGTCGTAGACGTAGTACTTGCCGACGCCGTCCTCGCCCTCGTCGGGATCCGACGGCAGCCCGGCGGTGAGGTAGAACTTCCCGTCCTCGAAGTGGGGCATGGTTCCGCAGTTAGCCGGCAGTTCGTCGCCGGAGTAGGCCCGTTCGACCTCGAAACTGTCGTGGTCGACGATGACGACGCCGGCGTCGTGGTAGCTCGGGCCGAGCGTGTGGAGCGATCGTCCCTGCCCGTCGAACTGGTGACAGATCGGGTTCGCCGACTCGATGCCGGCCTCCTGGACCGTCTCGTCCTCGGCCAGTTCGAGGCGGTCGACCTCCTCGAAGGACTCGTTCTCGAGGTCGGCGTCGACGCGGGCGACCGCCTCCTCGTCGATCACGTCGACGTGGATGTACTCGTCGTCGGGCGAGAAGATCGCCATGTGCGAACCGGGACCGGTCTCGACGTTGCCGACGAGCTCGCAGCCCTCGGTTCGGAAGACGAGAACGCGCTGGCCGGCCGTACACGCGATAGCGGCGTACTCGTAGTCCGAGCTGAAGTCGATCATGTGCGGGACGACGCCCTCCTCCGGGACGCCCTCGAGCTCGTTCAGGTCGACCGTCGTCTTCAGATCGAACTCGGCGTCGCCCTCGCCGGGTTCGTAGATGTGGATGTTGTCGGTCCCCTGATCGAGCGCCCAGACCTCGTACTCGGCGTCGGCGTAGTCGGCCGTGTCGTCGGTCTCCTCGGTGTCGTCGGCGTCGTCACCGTTCGGGTCGTCGCTCTCGTCGCCGTCCGTCTCACTGAGACAGCCAGCGACGGCGACGATTCCCGCAGTCGTGCTTCCCGCGAGAAACCGTCTGCGAGTGGAGTTCGTCTGCATACCGAGATACTCCGTACTCCGCCCTCAAAAGTTTGCGGGTTTCAGGCCCTCTACCTCGAGATTTCGGATTTGTGGACCATAGGAAGAGGCAAGATTTGTCTCACTCGAACGGGCCCGAACGCCGGAGACGCGAGCTACCGACCGTTTCGTCGGGGCCGGCCGACTCGGTACGGGAAGAGCAGGATTATGTTTCCGCTATCTACGTTCCTCAGCGAGAGTATATTTTTCACACCCACAGTTAGCTAACTATCGCTCTCTCCCCGCGAGCGGCCTCAACCGCGCCGTTCGAGTATCCGATCAATAATCAGCCGCGTCGACAGGATCTCGTCGTCGGCCGCCGGCTCGCGCGCGCTTGCCCGGCGAACCTCGCAGTCGACGCCGCGTCCCTCGAGCGCCGTTCGGATCGCGTCGGCGTCGTGGTGCTGGTCGTGACCGAGCGCGATCACGTCGGGATCGATCTCCTCGATCGGGACGAAGATGTCCTCCTCGTGGCCCAGCAGGGCCTCGTCGACGGCCTCGAGCGCGCCGACGACGTCCCGTCGCTGGCTCGCCGGACAGACTGGCGCCTCCTTGTGATCGACGTTGGCCTTCCGGGCGACGATCACGTACAGCTCGTCGCCCATGGCGGCGGCCTCCTCGAGGTAGTGGACGTGTCCGGGGTGGAGGATATCGAACGTTCCCTGCGCGATGACGGTGCGGCTCATACCGTCGATCCCGCCCCCGTCGCCGGCCGTCGATCGGTGTTCGAGTCGTCGGTCGTCTCGAGCGGGAGAGTCGCGTTCGGAGTCATGAGAGATCCTCGTCGATATCGGCCTGCGTGAAATCGAAGAACTCGTCGTTGTCCGGAAGTTCGACGTCGATCACGTTCAGCGTCGTCGGCCGTCCCTGTGAGTCGAAGGCCTTCCAGTCGCTTCGGCGGTAGGGGGCGCCGATAATAACGTGAACGCTCCCCCGGCCGAACGTCTCCAGATCCGCGCCGCTGGGACGGAGCACGCCGTTAGGATGGGAGTGGACGCTCCCCAGCGCCTTCACGTCGTTGGGGATCTGGCTCGTCCGGACCGTCGCGCTGACGCTGTTCGATTCGGTTCCCGGCACGACCAGTACGTCCGTGATGACGAGCCCGCTCTGCTCGAGTCCGAGCTCGCGAGCCTCGGTGCCCCGCAGAAACCCCATATACTCGTCGGGGTGGGCCGCCTCGGAGGACTCGATGGCGAACTCGAGGGTCTCCTCGGCGATGCCGAGGACCTCGCTCGAGCGAAACAGCGCGTCGAACAGCCCCATACCCCTCCTCCGGGCTTCCGGTTGCTAAACGTTCCGAAAGGCCACCCAGCGGGTCGGCAGGCTTAACAAGGGTTATACGCGCCCGTCCCAAACAACGGGCAACGATGACTGCTGAGCCCGCCGGAGACTCCGGCGCGGACGACGGGGATTCCGTCGTCTACGATCTCGCTGCCGACTGCACCGCAGACGACCTCGAACAGGACCGGCCGTATCTGGCCGAGATCAACGGTATCGTCGACTACGGCGTCTTCGTCGATCTCTCGGATTCGATCTCCGGACTCGTCCACGAGTCCGTCCTCGAGGGCACCTACGCCGTCGGCGACGAGCTCGTCGTCGAGCTCGAGTCGATCCGTGAAAATGGCGACATGGCGTTCGAGCCCGTCGACATCGAGGAGTACACCCTCGAATCGGTTTCCCGCGACTACGCGCTGACCGGCACCAACCGTCTCGAGGCCAACGTCGGCGACCAGATCCACGTCGAGGGGAAAGTCGTCCAGGTCAAACAGACCGGCGGCCCGACCATCTTCCACGTCGCCGACGAGCAGGGCGTCGTTCCCTGCGCCGCCTTCGAGGAGGCTGGCGTCCGCGCCTACCCCGCCATCGAGGTCGGCGACGTCATCCGGGTCACCGGGATGCCCGAACACCGCGAGGGCGCCGTCCAGATCGAGGTCGACGGCCTCTCGAAACTCGAGGGCGAGGACGCCGAACAGGCCCGCGAACGGCTCGAGGCCGCCCTCGAGGAGCGCGCCGAGCCCCACGACGTCGAGCCGCTGATCGACTGGCCCGCCTTCGAGAAGCTCCGACCCAACCTGCAGGAGGTCGCGACGCTCCTTCGCCAAACCGTCCTCGAGGGACGCCCCATCCGGGTGCGCCACCACGCCGACGGCGACGGGATGTGCGCCGCCGTCCCCGTCCAGATCGCCCTCGAGCGGTTTATCGCCGAGGTCCACGAGGATGAGGACGCCCCCCGACACCTCATCAAGCGACTGCCCGCGAAGGCGCCATTCTACGAGATGGAAGACGCCACGCGCGACCTCAACTTCGCGCTCGAGGACCGAGAGAAACACGGCCAGCAGCTTCCCCTCCTCCTGATGCTCGACAACGGCTCGACGGCCGAGGACGTGCCGGCCTACGAGACGCTGGCCCACTACGATATCCCGATCGTTGCCCTCGACCACCACCACCCCGACCCCGACGCCGTCGGCGGACTGCTCGACGCCCACGTCAACCCCTACCTCCACGACGAGGACTACCGCATCACGACGGGGATGCTCTGTGTCGAACTCGCCCGGATGATCTACCCGGACATGACCGACGAGCTTCGCCACATCCCTGCCGTCGCCGGTCTCTCCGATCGCTCGAAGGCCGACGCGATGGACGACTACCTCGCCCTCGCCGCCGAGGAGGGGTACGACGAGGATCGCCTGAAGGACGTCAGCGAGGCGCTGGACTACGCCGCCTTCTGGCTCCGGTACAACTCCGGCGATCAGCTGATCCAGGACCTGCTCCAGGTCGACAGCGACGACGAGGAGCGCCACCGCGAGCTGGTGTCGTTCTTCGCCGACCGCGCCCGCGAGGAGGTCGACGAACAGCTCGAGGCCGCCATGCCCCACGTCGAACACGAGGAACTCGACAACGGCGCCCACCTCTACGGGATCGACGTCGAGAACTACGCCCACCGCTTTACCTACCCCGCACCGGGCAAGACCACCGGCGAGATCCACGACCGCAAGATCGAGGAGACCGGCGACCCCGTGATCACGGTCGGCTACGGCCCCGACTTCGCCGTCCTCCGCTCCGACGGCGTTCGCCTCGACATCCCGAACATGGTCTCGGAGCTCGAAGCGGAGATCCCCGGCGGCGGCGTCTCCGGCGGCGGCCACCTCGTCGTCGGCTCGATCAAGTTCGTCAAGGGCAAACGCGAGGAGGTCGTCGACGCCCTGATCGAGAAGATGGCCGAGGCCGACATCGACGAGGCCCTCTCGAGTGCGGCGCTGATCGACGACTGAAACCGGCCACACTCTTTATCACTCCGAAGTGAAAAGCGATGCTGCGTATCGAATGAGTTCGTCCCGAGACGACACGACGTTCGACAGCCAGGAGAGTTCGCAGGCGATCGTCGCGGAGCTGTCCGAGCTGGCGCTCCGGGCCGAGGATACCGAGGAGCTGCTGGACGCGGCCGTCGACGCCGCCGCGGGAGCGCTCGAGGCCGACTCCTCGGTGCTCTTCGAGCGACTCCCCGGCGGGAACCGCGCGGTGTGTCGTCGGAGTACGGGTGCGAGCGACGACGACGCGTCGGCGACGGTCTCGCTCGACCACGGGGACTCGCCGCTCGTGCGGGCGGTCACGGACGACGACTCCGTCGTCGTTGACGACCTGGCGGATCGAGGAGGCGAGTATCCTGATCGGCTGCTCGAACGCGACGTCCGGAGCGGGCTCTGGGCGCCCGTCGGCACCGACGACCCCTGGGGCGTCCTCGAGGTTCGCGCCGCGGTACCGAACGCGTTCGACGCGGACGACGCTGCGACCCTGCGGACGATCGCGAACGTCCTCGCTGGCGCGCTCGAGTCCGCGTCCGGCGAGGCGGACGCCGAGCTCGGCGGGGAGTGGACCCGCAAGGGGGAGGTTCTGGAACGGAGCCCCGTCGGGATTACGGTCGTCGGCGCCGACGGGACGCTGCAGTTCGCGAACGAGCGAGCGGAGGAGATTCTCGGACGGAGTCGCACAGAGATCGCCGACGTCGCCCACGACGACCCGCGCTGGGGGCTCGTCGACGCGAACGGAGAGCCGATCTCGACCGACGACCTCCCGTTCGACCGGGTCCTCGAGACCGGCGAACCGGTCACCGACGTTGAGCTCGGCGCGACCCGCCCGGACGGAACGCGAGTCTGGCTCTCGGTCGACGCCGCGCCGTTGCGAACGGACGACACGGACCGTCCCGACGTGGTCTTTGCGCTAACCGACGTCACCGACCGGAAACGAATCGAGACCGAGTTCGAGGAGATACTGGACCGGGTGACCGACGCCTTCTACGCGCTCGACGCCGAGTGGCGGTTCACACACGTCAACGAGCGTGCGGCGGAGCTGATCGATGTTACGGATCGAGGACTGGTCGGCGAGCGCGTCTGGGACGTCTTCGAGTGGGCCGCCGACTCGAAGCTCCGCACGGAGTACGAACGCGCCATGGAGCGCCAGGAGGCGTCCTCGTTCGAACTCTACTACCCCGACCCGCTCGACACCTGGTTCGAGATCCACGTCTACCCCTCGGAGACGGGACTCTCCGTGTACTTCCGGGATATCTCGGAGCAGAAAGCGCGGGAACGGCGCCTGCGTGAGGAGCGTGATCTCACTGACCGGATCATCGAGACGAATCCGACCGGAATCGTCACGCTCGGCCCCGACGGTTCGTTCGAGCGGATGAACCGACGAGCCGAGGAGATCACGGGGTACGCGGCCGACGAGCTCGAGGACCTCGCTGGCGGAACGGCCGGACTCGATCCCGTGAAACCTGACGGAGAGCCGTTTTCGCCCGACGAAATTCCGACCCGACAGGTCTTTTCCGACGGCGAGACGATCCACGACCTCGAGATCGGGCTCGAGCGTGCCGACGGACGACGGATCTGGCTCTCGGTGAGCGGGACGCCACTGCGTGAGGACGGCGAGATATCGGGGGCAGTGTTTTCGTTCGTCGACATCACCGAGCGAAAGCAGATCGAAACCGACCTCCGGGAGAGCGAGGCGAAGTTCCGCCAGGTCACGGAGAACGTTTCGGAGGTGGTCTGGCTGAGCAGCCCGGAGAAAGACGAGATGCACTACGTGAACCCGGCCTACGAGGACGTCTGGGGCCGGGCTCGTGACTCGCTGTACGAGGACCCGGCGTCGTTCGTCGACGCGATCCATCCGGCGGATCGGGACCGCGTCCTCGAGGCCCTTCCCGAACAACGGGAGGGGACCTACGACGAGGAGTACCGCGTCGTTCGCCCGGATGGCGAGGTACGCTGGGTGCGGGATCGGGCGGTTCCGATCCGCGACAGCGACGGCGACGTCTACCGGATCGTCGGGATCGCAAGCGACGTCACTGACCAGCGGAAGGTCGAACAGGAGCTTCGCGCGCGGGAGCAGGAACTCTCACGGCTGATGGGCAACGTTCCCGGGATGGTCTACCGCTGTCGGAACGAGCGCGGCTGGCCTATGGAGTTCGTCAGCGACGGCTGTGAGGAGCTGACCGGGTACAGCTCGACCGTCCTCGAGCAGGGGGACGTGCAGTGGGGAACCGACGTCGTCGTCCCGGCGGACCGCAGGAAGCTCTGGGAGCGAATCCAGACGAACGTCTCCGATCGGGAGCCGTTCTCGACGACCTACCGGATCGAAACCGCTGGCGGGGACGAACGGTGGGTCAAAGAGACCGGGCGGGCGGTCGTCGAGGACGGCAGCATCGAGACCATCGAGGGAGTCGTCATCGACATCACCGAGCGCAAGCGCTACCAGCAGCGACTCGAGGAGACGAACGATCGACTCGCGCGGACGAACGAGCGCCTCGAGCGAGCCAACCACCGCCTCGAGAAGTCGAACGAGCGCTTAGAGCAGTTCGCCTACGCCGCCAGTCACGACCTCCAGGAGCCGTTACGGATGGTCTCGAGCTACCTTCGACTGATCGAAGACCGCTACGCCACGGAGTTCGACGAGGACGGACGGGAGTTCCTCGCGTTTGCCGTCGACGGCGCCGACCGAATGCGCGAGATGATCGACGGGCTACTCGCGTACTCCCGGGTCGAAAACCAGGGCCAACCCCTCGAGCCCGTCGACCTGGAGGACGTCCTCGAGGACGTACGCGACGACCTCCAGCTCCGGCTCGAGGAAAGCGACGCGGTGCTTTCGGTCGGCTCCTTGCCCCGCGTCGAGGGTGACGCCAGCCAGCTCCGACAGCTGTTCCAGAATCTGCTCGAGAACGCGATCGAGTACAGCGGCGAGACACCCCCGAAAATCGAGGTCGAGGCCGAACGGAACGGCGAGACGTGGATCGTCTCGGTCAGCGACGAGGGAATCGGGATCCCCGACGGCGAATCCGATCGCGTCTTCGAAGTGTTCGAACGGCTCCATCCCGTCGACGACCACGCTGGACCCGGGATCGGACTCGCGCTCTGTCAGCGGATCGTCGAGCGCCACGGCGGGGAGATCCGGGTCGACTCCGAGTCCGGCGAGGGGTCGACGTTCACCGTTACGCTTCCGGCTCAGCAGCGCTGAGATCGCCGCTCGCGCTCGTCGATTAAAACTGGTAGCGTCGCTCGTCGTCCATGCTCGGATACTGGTCGGCGCCGGTCATCTCGTCGTAGGTCATCCCCGAGAGGTACTCGTCGTAGGTGACGTCGTAGCCCGAGCGCAGCTGGAAGTCGAGTTTGCCGCTCTCGACGGTCGTCTGGAACAGCATGTGGATCGCCCGGCGGACGAGTTCGTCGGTCGCCTCGGGCTCGAGGGCCGACTCGAGCAGGGCGAGTTCGTTTCTCGTTTCGCGGTCGAGGGCGACGGACAGCTCGTCGCCGACGTCGGCGTAGGACTCCTGTACGTCGTCGTTGAGATCGTCGAGGCTCATACGGGAGCGGAGTCATGCGGGCCGGATAGACCTTTCGTGCTCGCCCGACGAGACTCCTCGAGCGCGTTCGAATCGCAGGCCGATTCAGTAGACGTAAGCCGGGGGAGTCGCTAGAACGGCCGATGAGTGATGCCGACGCCGACGTCGACTCCGGGACCGATGAGCCGTCGGTGCCCGACGACCTCGAGCCGGTCCGCGAGTCGCTGATCGCGTGGTACGAGGCCGACCACCGCTCGTACCCCTGGCGCGAGACCGACGACGCCTACGAGATCCTCGTCAGCGAGGTGATGAGCCAGCAGACCCAGCTCGACCGGGTCGTTGACGCCTGGGAGGACTTCCTCGAGCGCTGGCCGACCACCGCCGAGCTGGCGGCCGCGGATCGGGCCGACGTCGTCGGCTTCTGGACCGACCACAGCCTCGGCTACAACAACCGCGCGAAGTACCTCCACGAGGCCGCCGGACAGGTCGAGGCGGAGTACGACGGCGAGTTTCCGGAGACGCCCGAGGAGCTTCAGGAGCTGATGGGCGTCGGTCCCTACACTGCCAATGCGGTCGCGAGCTTCGCGTTCAACAGCGGGAACGCAGTCGTCGACACCAACGTCAAACGTGTTCTGTACCGGGCCTTCGACGTTCCCGACGACGATTCGGCCTTCGAGGAGCGGGCCAACGAGTTGATGCCCGCGGGTCGCTCGAGGGTCTGGAACAACGCCATCATGGAGCTGGGCGGGGTCGCCTGCCGACAGACGCCCCGCTGTGACGAAGTTGGCTGCCCCTGGCGGGAGTGGTGTTCGGCCTACGCGACGGGCGATTTCACCGCCCCCGACGTCCCGACCCAGCCCAGCTTCGAGGGGAGCCGCCGACAGTTCCGTGGGCGCGTGATCGGAACGCTTCGGGAGTACGACGAGCTCGAGCTGGACGCACTCGGCCACCGGATCCGGGTCGACTACGTTCCCGAGGGTGAGTACGGGCGGGCGTGGCTCGAGGGGCTCCTGTCGGATCTCGCGGACGACGGGTTAGTCGAGGTCGAAAAACGGAACGGGGAGACGCTCGCGCGTCTCACACGGTAGCCCCCTCGAAGCGGCGGGGAAATCATCGCTCGAGCGCGTCAGCTCGAGTCCGACGCCTCTTCGAACGGCGCCTCGACCTCCTGGGCCGCGTCGGTATCGACGAACACCGCGAACAGCGCGCCGAGCAGGATTCCGTACAGCACGTGACCCGCAAGGCTCTCGGCGGCGATCGCTGGGAACGCGGGATCCCCCCCACCAACCGAGATGACGACGGTCGTGGCGACGACCGGGAGCAACGCCCAGACCGCCAGGCCGTAAACGAAGCCGGCGAGGACGAACCGCACCGCCAGGCCGGTCTCCTCGAGGACGGTGAACTGGGTGTCGGCGGTGATCGTCCCGAGGATCGTCTCACGCGAGACGAGCGCGCCGAACACGACCCCGAGGACGAGCCCGTGGAACAGGTGGAACACCCAGCCGAGCCCGCCGGCCGTATCGAAGCCGTAGATCCCGGGAATGACGTCGGTCACGATCTCGGGATCGACGACCCACAGCAGGGCGCCGAAGAGCAACGAGCCGACGATTCCCCCGATCGCGCCGCCGAGCAGCCAGTTGGTGCTGCCGCCGAGGCCGTAGTCGGTAGGACTTGCGGATTCAGTGCTCATACCGTGCCGTTCTAGTCCGATGCCGTAGAAAAGTGTTGGCCATGAAACACAATATCGGTGAAAGCGACTGTGAGCGGACGGGTTTGGGGAAAGTTCTCGATTAAAGGCGACTGGGGACTCGAGTGGCGGTGCTCAAACGGCGGGGCTCGAGTGTTGGCGAGGGAGGGACGTGCGGTAGTTCGACGACACACGCCGCTCCTTAACCGTTATTCCGTCAGAAGTGAGGGCAGATTTGAGCCTCGACGAGACGTGCTCGCTCACGGCGCGAAGCGCCGTTCGCAATCGCGGTCGGCGACCGCGCTCTCGCTGCGCACGACTCGTCTGGTTTGCACTCATCTTCGACTCGCGCTCACTGCCGGCCTCCTCAGTAGAGTAGCAGGTGGGAAAAGCACTCTCGAGTCTACGCTTAGTCTGCGTCGCAAGTTGGCGATTCGAAATTAACCCGAGTATGAATAGATTATGGGATTTACTTTTCCGGATTGGTGTGTTTGTACACCAGGTGCAGAGTCCAATTCTTCAGACAAAAGGTATGACCACAGACTATCGAACGTATTGTATCTTCCCGTCTTCTCCGGGAATTTCTTTCTAAAGTGCTCTCTGAAATCTCCTCGTTGTGCTTCACCAACTTCCTTCAAATAGTTATATGCATATTGAAGTAGTGCCTGTCGCTCTTTCTTTGTCATTTTTTCTCCAGATATATTTGCGTTTTCAACCCATTCTTCTATCTCAATATCCAGTTCAGATGGGATTTCTTCATCACCGATATAGCGCCAGTATTTGTTGCCACCAGAAGGAGACTCAATATCCTCACACGTATGTAGTGTGTCTCGAATACAGTATATCCAGAGACCATCATAATTGGTGTAATGTGCAGTATAGTCAGGCAGTGAATCAATAAGATTCTCTTTTGTCACGGTCCCTTCTTCGCGTATACTGTTATACGCATGCTGGATCATTGCCTGCTGCATCTCTACCGCTTTTCCACTCCCAACAGGCTGGTCATCTAAATTCTTGACCCAGTCGTCAATCTCATCTACCATTACCTCTTCTTCCAATTCAGGTGACACATATCTCCAAACACCTTTTGTTCCACCCCCAGTATCATGGATACGCGGCAGTTCTGACAGGTTGTCCCTCAGATAGTTTTGCCATTGGCGATCAAGATCTTCCGAAGAGAGGCTATTAGACGTTGTTTTTACTACATGGTCCTTGATTTCTTGTCCTTTTGCTTTCTCTTTACTACGTAGAAAATTGTATGCAGTAAGTATGTATTCTGCACGTTCTTCACGTACTTCTTCTGTTCGTCCAGGTAGATACGTCCCCAGGGTTTCAAGCACATCTTCTGGGGCCCTTGGAAGATTCTCGTCTGCAGGGTCGGTACTGAGATTTTGAATTAGATCATCAATAAATGAATCTACTTCCTCTTCAATATCAGATGCAAGAGAATTATTCGTTTTCTCTATCAATATTTCTGCCATATCCTTTTTAATACTATTTGCGTTTTCTTCGAGTTTTTTGATCCCCTGACTCCTTGTATTCAATTCTTTTTCAAGTTCATAAGATTGGCCCGATTCTATCATCTCTTTCGAAAGAATACGTAGATTTTCCCAATCGGAACCTAAATTACCAATTGTCGTCTCAAACAATGGTCCTTCCGCGGAACTGGGTGCACCAGTAAGGCTTAAAACATGAAACTGCTTTCCGTTCGTTAGAAGACCCCAGTCTGTTTCGGTTTGCCGCATATAGCTCCTAAGCTGTTCTCTGTCCTCTTCTGTTAAGCTATGGGCTCCAGATTTAGCTTCAACAATCACATCTGGTTCATCATCGACAAAAAGTGCATAATCTATCTTGAGATAGGTAGTCCCAGCCCTAACTGAATACTGTGTCCGTACATCATTGAATCGGTCCCATCCCAGAAGATCAAGGAGGGGTTGGATGAATTTCATTTCAACATCACTTTCTGATAAATCAGAGAAAGTATCCATGGCCTGTTTTGACCGTTCAATATAGTTAGCTAGGTCTTCGCTCATGACATTGGTAGCATCATTCACAGCTTTCCTAATATAGTCTGGTATATGGTGTAGTGTTTCAGTGGTGTAGTGTTTCAGTGTTGCAGTGACGACGTGATATAGTTCACATTTGGAGAGATAGATTTTATCCTGGATTATAAAATGGAATCTAACTAGATGGCACTATTCTTACTACTCCTGAGACCAGACGCACGATCACCACCAATCGGCTCAGGAACCCGTCGGAAAAAGCTTAATCAGGATTCCTGGGTGAGGATGCGTTGGAAATAGATTGGAGCAGATTTGAACCTCGACGAGACGTGCTCGCTTCGCTGCGCGCGACTCGTCTGGTTCAAACTGCCGTAACAATTTTGACGGAACGAACGACTCGCTTCGCTCGTCGTTGTTGTTCCGTCAAAAGTGGGTTGGGGCAGATTTGAACTGCCGGCCTCCTCCATGTCAAGGAGGTGTCATAACCAGACTAGACCACCAACCCGCCTGGTTTCGCGTCCGTGGCGTCGGGCGCCACCTCGCCTGCACTCGTTCGTTGCCCGCCACCGTAATTGAAGGTTTCGAATCGCTCGCTGTGCGTAACTCGGCCCCACGGACCGACGACACGCTTAAGTTGGTGTACTTATTTGGTCATTGTAAGACAACTACGTACATTGGTGTTCACTATGCAGGAGTTCATTGAGCGGGTGGCCGACGGGGAGGATCTCACACAGAAGGAGGCTCGAGCGGCCTCGACGGCCGTGTTCGAGGGCGCAACGGACGCCCAGATCGGTGCGCTGCTGGCGGCGCTGCGGGCGAAAGGCGAGACCGAAGCCGAAATCGCGGGCTTCGCCCAGGGGATGCGCGAAGCCGCCCGGACGATCGACCCCGCCCGAGAGCCGCTGGTCGACACCTGCGGCACGGGCGGGGACGACTACGACACGATCAACGTCTCGACGACCAGCGCGATCGTCGCCGCCGGCGCCGGCGTTCCGGTCGCCAAACACGGCAATTACTCCGTCTCGTCCTCGTCGGGCAGCGCGGACGTCTTAGAGGAGGTCGGCGTCGAGATCGAGGCCGAACCGCCGGCCGTCGAGGACGCCATCGAGCGCGACGGGATCGGGTTCATGCTCGCGCCCGTCTTCCACCCGGCGATGAAGGCCGTCATCGGTCCGCGCAAGGAACTCGGCATGCGGACGCTGTTTAACGTGCTCGGGCCGCTGACCAACCCCGCCGGCGCCGACGCCCAGGTCGTCGGCGTCTACGACCCCGACCTCGTCCCGGTGCTCGCGGACGCCCTCTCGCGCATGGACGTCGACCGCGCGCTGGTCGTCCACGGCGCGGGCACCGACGAAATCGCGATCCATGGCCGAACGAAGGTCGCGGAGGTCGAGGGAACCGACGTCGAGGAGTACGTCCTCGAGCCGGCCGACCTCGGACTCGAGGAACGCGCCATCGAGGAGATCGCGGGCGGGACCCCGACCGAGAACGCTCGAGACATGCGCGGTATCGTCGAGGGCGACGTGGGCGGTGCGAAGCGGGACGTGATCCTCGCGAACGCCGGCGCGGCCGTCTACGTCGCGGGCGAGGTCGCCTCGCTGGCCGCGGGTGTCGAGGCGGCCCGCGCGGCCATCGAGACCGGCGACGCCGCGGCCAAACTCGAGGAGCTCTGCGCGCAGAACCGAACCCGGGCGCCGACCCAGGAGGGACGATGACGCGGGTAAAGGCCTGTGGCACCACCTGCGAGGACGACCTCGAGGCGGCCGTCGAGGCGGGCGCCGACGCCGTCGGACTCATCGCCGAGGTCCCCGTCGACACCCACCGCGAGATCTCGCCCAAGCGCGCGCGATCGCTCGCGGCGGCCGCGCCGCCGTTCGTGACGACCGTGCTCGTGACGATGCCCGAGACGCCCGCGGAAGCGATCGGGTTAGTCGAGCGCGTCCGTCCCGACGCCGTTCAGCTTCACGGGACGCTCGAGCCCGACGGGGTCGCCTCGGTCCGCGAGGCGGTCGATGCGACGGTGCTCGTCGTCCTCGAGGCCGGCGAGACCGACGCGGCGACCGCGGAGGCGTACGACGCAGTTGCCGACGGGCTGCTCGTCGATACCCCCGCAGTCGACGGCGGTGGCGGCACCGGTGAGACCCACAACTGGGAGGTGACCCGCGAACTCGCGGCGGGTCTCGACTCCCCGCTCGTTCTCGCCGGTGGGCTGACCCCCGAAAACGTCGCCGACGCGGTGCGGGCGGTCGAGCCGTTCGCCGTCGACGTCGCCAGCGGGATCGAGAACGCCGAGGGGCGCACGGACCCCGGCGCAGTACGGACGTTCGTCGAGCGAGCGAAGAACGTGAACGTGCCGATCCCCCGATCATGACCGACGGCGAACGATCGCCGACGGAGCCGACCGCGCTCGACATCGACCGCGAGGCGCTCCGGGAGCACGTCGAGGCCGACGGGTCCCGTCCCGTCGTCGTCCGGGCCGTCGCCGAACTCGAGGTCGAGACGTCGCCGCTCGCCGCGTACGCGGCCCTGACCGGGCGCTCGAGGGGAAGCGACCGCGAGCGCTCGCCGTACGCCTTCCTGCTCGAGAGTGCCGAAAAGACCGCCTCGAGCGACCCCGACGGCGCCTTCCGACCCAACGCCACCCGGGCGGATCGCCACGCCCGGTACTCCTACGTCGGCTACGACCCCGAGGCCGTCGTCACCGTCGGCCCCGAGGGGGCGTCGGTCGAGGCCCTCTCGGCGAACCCGCCGCTCCGGGAACTCGAGACCGATCCCGACGGGGATACGGTCGACACCCTCCGGGCCGCCCTGCCGGACGTCCGGCTCGAGAACTTCCCGGATCACGACCGTCAGCACCTGGAGGGCGGGCTGGTCGGGTTTCTCGCGTACGACGCCGTCTACGACCTCTGGCTCGAGGAGGTCGGCTGCGAGCGACCCGACTCGCGCTTTCCGGACGCGCAGTTCGTCCTGACGACGAGGACGCTTGCGTTCGACGAGCGCGACGGGACGGTCTCGCTGGTCTTCACACCCGTTCTCGAGGACGGCGACGATCCCGACGCGGTCTACGACGAACTGCTCGCGGAGGCTGCCGACGTCGCGGAGACCCTCGGCGAAGCCTCGGAGCCGGATTCGGGCGGATTCGTTCGCGAGGACGAGCGTGCGGGCTCGCGCGAGGCGTACGAGGAGAGCGTCCGCCGCGCGAAAGAGCACGTTTTAGACGGTGACATCTACCAGGGCGTCATTTCACGGACGCGGGAGCTGTACGGCGAGGTCGACCCCATCGGGTTCTACGAGGCGATGCGCGAGGTCAACCCTTCGCCGTACATGTACTTACTCGAGCACGACGACCTGACCGTCGTCGGCGCGAGTCCGGAGACCCTGGTCTCGGTGCGGGGCCGCGAGATCATGTCGAACCCGATCGCGGGCACCTGCGACCGGGGGTCTGGCCCCGTCGAGGACCGACGGCTGGCCGGCGAGATGCTGGCCGACGAGAAGGAACGCGCCGAGCACACGATGCTCGTCGATCTGGCGCGCAACGACGTGCGCCGGGTCGCCGAACCGGGTTCGGTGCGGGTCGACGAGTTCATGAACGTCCTGAAGTACAGCCACGTCCAGCACATCGAGTCGACGGTGACGGGTCAGCTAGCGGAGGACGCAGATGCGTTCGACGCGACCCGGGCCGCCTTTCCCGCGGGGACCCTCTCGGGGGCGCCGAAGATCCGCGCGATGGAGATCATCGACGAGCTCGAGGCCGAACCGCGCGGACTGTACGGCGGCGGGGTCGGCTACTACTCCTGGACGGGCGACGCCGACTTCGCGATCGTCATTCGGACCGCCACCGTAGAAGCCGACGGCGACCGCGATCGGATCACCGTCCAGGCCGGCGCCGGACTGGTCGCCGACAGCGATCCGACCGCCGAGTACGAGGAGACCGAGAAGAAGATGGGCGGCGTGCTGGCCGCCCTCGAGAAGATCGAGGACGAACGGACTGAGGCCACCCCGGAGGTGGGGCAATGAGCGCAACCGAGACTCGAGACGGGCGCGAGTCGGAGGGCGAGACCGTCCGGATCCTCGTGATCGACAACTACGACTCCTTTACGTACAACCTCGTCGAGTACGTCAGCCAGCAGCCCGGGACCGAAACCGAGGTGCGCAAGAATACGGCCTCGCTCGAAGAGGTCCGGGCCGTCGACCCCGATGGGATTATCGTCAGCCCCGGTCCGGGCCACCCGAAGAACGACCGCGACGTCGGCGTGTCGCTGGACGTCCTTCGAGAGGTTAGCCCCGAGGTGCCGACACTGGGCGTGTGCCTCGGCCTCGAGGCGGCCGTCTACGCCTACGGGGGCTCGGTCGGTCGCGCGCCCGACCCCGTCCACGGCAAGGCCTGGGCGGTCGACCACGACGGCAAGGGCGTCTACGCCGGCCTCGAGCAGGGGTTTCGCGCCGGCCGCTACCACTCGTTGGTCGCGACGGAGGTACCCGACTGCTTCGCGGTGACGGCGACGGCCGACCACGACGGCACCGAACTCGTCATGGGCGTGCGCCACCGCGAGTACCCGATCGAGTGCGTCCAGTTCCACCCCGAGAGCGTGCTCACGGCCGTGGGTCACGACGTGATCGAGAACTTCCTCGAGGGGCTGTAACGGGTGTCGGTTCGGCTACTTTTGGCTTGACTTCTGTTACTCCCGACTGAGCGACCGGCATTGCAGTGGCGCGCGCTGACCGAGAGCGAGCGAACTGCGAGCTCTCGGACCCAAGCTGTGCGAGGTCTTCGTGAACAGCGTGAACGAAGGCTTGTCAGAGCGTGCTCTGACAGTGGATGAGCGAACGAAGGAAGTGAGTGAGCGTAGCGCGGAACCTTCGGTTCCGCGGACCATGCGAACGGGCGCTGCGCGCCCGTGAGCAGAAATCGGTTGGGGAGGACGTGGCAATA
>NZ_AOIB01000040.1 GCF_000337675.1 Natronococcus amylolyticus DSM 10524
CGAGGCCGACGCGGACGGCGAGTTTAATCGCGACCCGAACCGCGAGGATCGCAACCAAGACGAGGACGAGTACGGCCAGCGCGAGGAGGATCCCCGTGCTGGATGTGAGTGGATCGAGCATACGTTTCATCCCGCACGGCAACTATGTAGTCTTTCTGGATATTCTGAAAGACACTGCAGTAGAACAGTATCTGTTCCGTACAACTCGAGGCGTGGATGAGCGCTCTCATCGTCCGCAAATTTACTTTCAGTCTCCTCTGAAAATCATTAAGTCCGTTGCCGTACTACTCTCTGGCAAGCGCGAAGAGAGCCGTTTCGCCCTCGCAACACAGCCCCCGATTGAGTACAGGACCAGCTACGCAACCATGGTTGTACTATTACAATACGAATGGAAGAATACCACTACAATTATGAGGCGCCGATGAATACCGATTCTTCGCTACAAATGACCCACGCCAGGACCCGGACCCGCGACGGAATCCGCACGCGTCGGCGGGCTACCCCCGAGGTGACCCGCGCATGAGCGAATCCGACCTCTCCGCGGAGGAGCTCACCCTCCCGATCAAGCGCACCGAGGGCGACACCCTCGAGGAGCGTCTAACCGCAAACGCCTACGACAACATTCTCCCCGCCCGATACCTCCGCAAGGACGCCGACGGCGAACTCGTCGAGCGCCAGGAGGACCTGTTCGACCGCGTCGGCAAGAACATCGCGCTCGCGGAGGCGGTCTTCGAAGCCGAGAAACGCGACCTCGAGATTACGGTCACGCCCGACCAGCTCAAACCTGACCACCCGCGGCGGGACGAACTCGCCGCCGAGGTCTTCGGGGCGGGCACCACGGCGGACGACGACAGCGAGGCCGCGCTCTCTATCTACAACGTCAACAAGTTCGCCTACGACACCGTCGTCCCCGAGCTGCCCGAGGAGGTCCGAGCCCACGTCGAGGACGTCGCCGAGGAGTTCCAGGAGATGATGGCGAACCTCGACTTCATGCCGAACTCGCCGACCCTGATGAACGCGGGCGACGAGCTCCAGCAGCTCTCGGCGTGTTTCGTCGACTCCCCCGACGACGACATTGACGACATCCACCAGACCGCGAAAGAGGCCGCCCAGGTCTTCCAGAGCGGCGGCGGCATGGGGTACGCCTTCTGGCGCCTGCGGCCCTACGGCGACGCGGTCGGCTCGACTGGAGGTATCGCCAGTGGCCCGATCACGTTCATGCGCACCTACGACCAGATGTGCGAGACGATCGCCCAGGGTGGCGCACGACGGGGCGCCCAGATGGGCGTCATGCGGGTCTCCCATCCGGACGTCATCCAGTTCATCCACGCCAAGAACAAGGACGTCTCCCTGGCCGAGACGCTGCGCCTGAACGACCCCGACGACTACACGCACACCTCCTTCCAGGCAGCCCTGGAGGAGGCCCGCGAGCTCATCGACGACGAGGGCCGAGTTCCGAAACACCTTCGCAACGCCGTCGAGGGCCACCTCTCGAACTTCAACATCTCCGTCGGCGTCACCGACGACTTCATGGAGGCCCTGCAGAACGGCGAGGAGTTCACGTTCACCAATCCCCGTACTGAGGAGCCTCACATCGCGACCGCGGAGACGAAGGAGCTCTACGAGATGTTCGGCCTCGGCGAGTACGTCGAGGTCGGCGAGGAGCTGTCGATTCCCGCCGAAGAGCTGTGGGACGACATCGTCGAAGGCGCCCACGAGAACGGCGAACCCGGCGTGATCTACCTCGAGCGAGTGAACAAGGAACACTCCTTCGACGTCGAGAAACACCCCGACCACCGCATCCTCGCGACGAACCCCTGTGGCGAACAGCCCCTCGAGGAGTACGAGGCCTGTAACCTCGGCCACATCAACCTCTCGACGCTCGCCGATCTCGAGGCACCCGACTGGCGTGTCTGGTACGACGAGCACGGCGACGAGTACGACGACCTCGAGGCGGCCGTCGAAGCCTTCCTCGAGGAGGCCGTCGACTTCGAGGAGTTCGACCGTCGCATCGAGATGGGGACGCGCTTCCTCGAGAACGTCGTCACCATGTCGGACTTCCCGGTCGAGAAGATCGAGCAGAAGGTCCGGGAGATGCGCAAGATCGGGCTGGGCATCATGGGTCTGGCGCAGCTGTACATTCAGCTGGGCATGGAGTACGGCAGCGAGACCTCGAACGAGGTCGCCCGCCAGCTGATGACCCACATCAACCACACCTCGAAGTGGACCTCCCACGAACTCGCCGAGCAGCGAGGCAGCTTCGAGGAGTGGACCGAATCCAAGTACGCGGACCCGACCGAGTACCGCGAGTGGTTCGAACACCAGACCGGCGAGGACGCCGACGACTGGGCCGACGGGTTCCCGATTCGCAACCACAACACGACGACCATCGCGCCGACCGGCACCACGAGCATGGTGGGCAACACCACCGGCGGCTGCGAGCCGATCTACAACGTCGCCTACTACAAGAACGTCTCCGACGACGTCCAGGGCGACGAGATGTTAGTCGAGTTCGACGACTACTTCCTCCGGGTGCTCGAGGACAACGGCATCGACGTCGACGCCGTCAAGGAGGAGGCCCAGGAGCAGATGGCCACCAACCAGTTCAACGGTGTCGAGGGGCTCTCGACGGTGCCCGATGCGATCGGCGAGCTGTTCGTCACGACCGGCGACCTCTCGGCGAAGGCACACGCGGGCGTGCAGGTTGCCTGCCAGGCCGGCGTCGACTCCGCCATCTCGAAGACGGTTAACGCGCCCAGCGACTCCACGCTCGAGGACGCCAAGGACGTCTTCGAGTACATCTACGAGCACGGCGGCAAGGGCGTCACCTACTACCGCGACGGCACGCGCTCGAAGCAGGTGCTGACCACGCGTGCGGACAACGCCGACTTCGCCGACGAGACCGAAGCCGCCGAGACCCTCGTCGAGCAGATCGACGAGATCTTCGGCGGCCTCGAGGCGTTCCTCGAAAGCGAGGACGTCCAGGAGATCCTCGAGGACGACGTCGGTTCGCTGGTCGACGAGGCGGACGACCGCGAGCCCGTCCAGGTCGACTTCACCGAGAAGCGCGAGCGACCCGACGCGCTCCACGGCGTCAGCCAGCGCATCGACACTGGCTACGGGAAGGTCTACGTCACGATCAACGAGGACCCCGAGACGGGCCAGCCGTTCGAGCTGTTCGCGAACATCGGCCACTCGGGCGGGTTCACGAACTCCTTTACCGAGGCGCTGGCGAAGGTCATCTCGACCTCGCTTCGCTCGGGCGTCGACCCCGAAGAGATCGTCGACGAACTCTGTGGCACCCGAAGTCCCAAAGTGGCCTGGGACAAGGGCGAGCAGATCCAGTCGATCCCCGACGCTATCGGCACCGCGATGCGTCGCTACCTCGAGGAGGAGATCGACAAGCCGTACCCGACACAGCAGACCTTGGAGGACGCAGCCGATGCGGACGCGGATGTCGTCGACGGACCGAAAACCGACGGCGGCGCCGCCGCCGCGAACGCGGCGAGCGATGACGACGACGCGATTCAGGATCTCATCGACGCCGGCGAGTCCCCCGAGTGTCCCGAGTGTGGCTCGCTGTCGCTGTACTACTCCGAAGGCTGCAAGACCTGCGAGTCCTGTGGCTGGAGCGAGTGCTGACGGTCGGTAGCTGAGCGCGGTCGCCGTTTCGACTTTTTGCAAGCCGAGCGAACCGAACCTGCGTACCATCATGTTCAGGTGATACCATTTTCATCGTGGCGTGCGAACGTTCAGCATGCGAACGACGCGATCGCTCGTCCTCGAGGTCGACACCGACGAGGTACTGCTCGGCGAACCCGTGACGGTTCGCGTTCGGGACCGACTGCAGAACCCGATCGAGGGCGTCACCGTCTCCAGCCGACGCAAGGCCGTCCGAACCGACGAGACGGGACGCTGTCAGCTCACCTTCCATGCGCCCGGGCTGTGGTCGCTCACGGCGACCAAGTCCAGTGAGGGGGAACTCACGTATCGGCCGGCGACGGCGCTCATCCGCGCCGTTACGAGGCCGGCGATGGCACAGCGGGTGCGCCGGATCGCCGCCTGCTCCGAGTGAGCGGGAGCTACTTGAGGGAGTCGAACCAACGAGCCAGTATGAGCGACGACGCCGGGAGTTCGGAGCCGACGAGCGGAGCCACGGGTGCCCCCACCTGTCCGCACTGCGAGGCGCCGATGTTCAAGCGCCACTGCAAGTACGTCTGTCCCCAACACGGCGTCGTCATCGACTGTAGCGATCCGTTTCGATAGTCCATCGCAGCCACTTCGGTAGCACCTCCGGACTCCTGCGTACGCTCGAGGTGAAGGAGACTATCCGAAACGCGCCTCAACACAACGTTTATTCGCTCCGGCAGGCCAGTGTTCGGCGATGAACGGCGACGAGCGTGCGGTCGATCCGACCGACGACCGCGTCGAACTCGGGCTGGCGCTGCTCGAGCGACTCGAGCACGAATCGCTGCCCCTACCGGACGTCGTCGACCGGATCGAGACCGTCACTACGGACCCGACGGTCGCCCGGACGATCCTCGACGAGGCCGAACTTCGCGGGATCATCGAGCGAGAGGACGGGATCGTCCGACCGAAGAGCCGCCAGTACGTGCGGTTCGATCGGGACGTGATCACGAAGGAAGGGGAGTTCTCCTGTCGGCGCTGTGGCTCGGGGCTCTCGACGGGCTACTTCATTGACCTCGAGGGCGGCGAGCTCGGTCCGTACGGCTCCTCCTGTATTCGGAAGGTAACGGGTCGGGAGTAGTCAGCTACCGTCCCTGACGAAGTTCGTCGATGAGTCGCTCGATCGTCTGCTGTTGGGCCTCGAGGCGTTCGTTCTGGCGCTCGATGGCGTCCTCGAGAGCCTCGAGTCGCTCGAGGACCTCCTGGCTCGCCGCATCGTCGCCGTCGGAGCCGGTGGAGTCGGCGACTGCCGCCCGCGCGACGTTCTGGGTGGCGTCGGCCGTCGCGCCGTCGGCGGTTCCGGCCATCGGCGGTCGCGACTCGACCGCGGCCCGCTGGCCGTCGGCTCGCGCCGGCTCCGAACGGACGGCCCGCCTCGACCGGGAGGGCCGTTCGGTCGGCTCTTCGCCACGTTCCTGGGACTCCGCGAGCGGGTCCGGTTCCTCGGGGACGGGTTCCGACGTGCGCTCGTAGTAGTCGACCAGCGCCCGCTTGAGTCGCTCGCGGAGGTCGTCGGCCGCGTCGTTGGGCGCCTTGATCCGCTGGGGGCGCCCGTCGACCTCGAGAACGATACGGGTCGCGACGTCGCCCTCCTCGAACGAGAGGTTCGTCACGTCCCGGAAGTGATAGGCCTCGTACCCCTCGTCCCAGACCGCCGTGCCGACGTGTTCGATCAGCCGCCGCTCGGTCAGGATCAGGGTGAGCTCGCTGAACCGGTAGACCTCGATGAGCGACTCGTCGGGGTCGATAACGTCGTTGGCTCGCAACACGCCCGCCAGCACCGGTCGGAGAACGTCGTCGGTCTTGCTCGCGGGAACAGTGACCTCGGCAGTGCCGGACAGGGGGTACTCGAGGACGAGCGACGTCTTTCGGCGCCCCTCCGAGACGGTGAGCCGGTTTGCGTCGTAGGTGAGTTCCTCGGTCGACTCGTCGGTTAGCAACCCCTCCGCGCGGTAGACGATACTGCTCGAGTCCGCGACGAAGAGCTCGTCGTCACCGCCGAGCGAGACCCGTGTCTGGACCTCCTCGTCGCCGAGATCGGATCGAACGATGACGGGAACGGTCATATCCGGCGTTGGGTAGATTCGGTGATAAATGCGTGGGTTCTGCTTGCACGGCCGACGCGAAAGGGAAGGTTAAAGAAACAGACCGCACTACTCGAAAACGAGCCCGGGTGGCTTAGCTGGACATAGCGCCGCACTCATAGGGTTCAGAGATTCGGTGCGGTTCCGCCTTGGAAGCCTCCGTGTCCCTCCAGAGGACTGCCGAGCCTCGAACCTGGGACATGCGGAGATCGAGGGTTCGGAGCCCTCCCCGGGCACTTCCATTCTACGCGAGTCACGAACGGAGTGAGTGACGAGTCTGAACGGAAGTGCCCAAAGGAGCGGCGAACCCGGTGGTCTTCATGAGCGAGTGTTACGAGCGAACGAAGGCTCGAGAGAGCGGAGCTCTCTCGTAGGTTCGGAGCCCTCCCCGGACGATCATCAAATTTTTTACATTCCCACGTAAAACACCCGTTGAGACGGATGTCTACTAATATCGCTCGAGTTCCAGTAGTAATAATTCTATAGCAGATGGCAATTTGGAGCGTCCTCGAGCGGCAACAACGGGGGTGGTAACATGACGACGATGGCCAACAACCACGATTGCGGCCCGACGTCGAGAACTTCGAGCGTGTTCCCGAAGGAGCCATCTACGCGACTGTTGATAGGGAGGATCTGACCGCCGACGAGCCGTTTTGGCCGATCGTAATGTCCGAGGACGGTTCGGAAGACATCTTCGGTTATCGCGGCCTGAAAATCGGCGAGTCCCTAGAGGACGGGAAAGGGACGTGGATCCGGGAACGACAACCGCGAAATTCAGAGCGGGGCCAGCGAATCGATGGAAAGCGCATCGAAACAGCACGGGAGGCCAGCGATCGAAACGGCGTATCGTTCAATGTACGTACAACGTCTCCGTTTCCACGGGTTGTGGGTCAGGCCGCGGCGACAGGTAGGTTATCGGTCGGCAGTGGCGGAATCATCTCGCGTGATCGTCGCAGCTCACGGTCGCTCGCTCGCCGAGACGACGCCCATCGACTCGTGTGGCAGCGTTCGTTACGTTCCTTCTCTCGCCGGTACTTGCGGAGGAGCGAAGCGTCCTCAGGGAGCATCGGATCTGAGTCCTCCACGAGCCGAACCCCGTCGCGAACCGTCTGCTCGTAGTGTTCTGTTGGCACGAGGAGACTACGGAACGAACTACGGGAAGGTTTTTTCAGTTGCAGTATAACGATTCAGAACAGTACTACTAACTGATTAGTGAGTGTTTTTATATTCTCTTAGTGCGGGACGTACACCGTAGTTCCCTAAGGGTTCGAATTCGGACACAGCGCAAGGAACTGATACCGACGATCGAACACCGAGGGTCCACGGAGAATATCATGAGAGCCAACACAATCGACACGGAACGCGGACCGGCAGTCGATCCGAGGGGGAACAAAACAGCGAGCCAGACAATGGTGGTGGCTTCGAGATGACCAACGAACCGCTAGCCCGCCGACGGGTTCTGCGGGTGGCAGGCGTTGCCGGAATCGTCGCCGTCGCCGGGTGTGCGGGCGGCGACACCGACGACGGTGACGAATCGGATGATACCGGGGACGACGCGAACGGCCCGGACGACGCCACGGACGACGAAGACGACGCAGATGACGCTGAAGTCGAAGACGACGACGACGCGGACGACGAAGGCGAGGGGGAAGGAGACGCACGGTTCGGCGAGACGGTCCAGATGGCCGACGACTACGCCTACGAGGCGGAAATGGAGGTGGAAGGCGAACGGGTCGAATGGATCGGGCGCGTCCACGGCGAGGACAGTTACATGCGACTGGAGGGCGACGAGGGGACGAGGGAGTCGTACGTGATCGGCGACGAGACCTACTGGGTCGAGGGCGACGAGTGTTTCCTGATGGGTCCGGGCGAAGCTATCCAGGAGGACCCCGAAGCAGAGGACCTGGAGGATCCCGATTTCGAGGACGAAACCACCGAACACGCGGAACTGGAACCGGCCGGAACGGACGAGATCGACGGAGAACAGATGTACATTTTCGAACTCCTCGCTGCAGAGGACGGGGCGGTCGACGAGGACACGACCTACTACGTCAGCGTTGACACGGGGTACATCCGCCGGATCGAATTCGAGGAGGGCACGATGGATTTCCACTCCTGGGGAGCGGTCGATCCGATCGAACCGCCGGAGATGGAGTGTATGGAGATCGGTGGGATGAGCGACTAAGCGGGCGTGACGACGCGTCCACGAGCCATTGATAGCGATTAAGGAAATTGTTTACCGATAGGTGTAGTGAACCGCCTCGGAGTCAAGCCCCAAGGCACTCGGCCTGCTCCGCCTGTAGAGTTCGAGTTCAGTATCGAAACACAGATGTCAAAATACGATGCTCAACGAAAGGTAGCATCATATAAGAAACTGCAAATTATAATTCAAATTGTGTTATGATGAATTGATGTTCAGTTGTACACCTATATTGAAGTATATCCAACAATAACCAATCGAAGTAGATGAAGCTATACGAGTTGATTGATCGAAACTGGAATAGCTACGAACGGAAACGATTTATTAACGATAGTACTAAATCCAAAACTGATAATTTCAATCCAGAGGAATTCAAGCATAACGGGTTTTCTGATAGAGAGCTGTATCTAAAAGAATACGTTCCAGCACTCGCCGCTGAAGAGCGCCTCAGACAAGAACTCAACAACTTCACTCCCCCGAGACTCAGCGAAATCAATAATTCTCCATACCAAGCCCTCGTCATCCGGTATGGTATTCTCAGACAACTCATCCAGCAGCCTGAGTACAACATGGAAAAGGCAGAGTTGATAGACGCTGTTCAAAATTGGCAACGGGACCTCATTCAGTCCTATGACGAGGACTCATTTTCCGAAACTGATGATCTCCTTCACCTTGCACAAGCTGCTGTCGATTATGAGAACCAAATCGACGATTCTGAACTCCATATGGTGTTCAGTTATTTCGAAATTCATAACAACGCAACTGATAGCAAGCATGAATACTACACTTGGCTTGATTTCTTCCAGCGACTGTCTGCACTTGACCGGTTTCCAAAAGTAACGCGATCGGACAGCCCTGAACACGCCCATGATACTATTGAGAAAGGAGTTTGGTCACTCCAGGAGCAAGCACTCATCTATGAGGTTGGGGATCCAGATTACGATGAACTCGTCGGAATTCCTGAAGATTATGCTGACAAAATCCGAGACTGGTTGTACTACGAAATGTCCGACGAGAACTATCGCCAGATGCTCAGGACTCTCAATGTTTTCGACCGTCAGTCGATTCTGATTGAGGCTCGCGAGGAATTCGATATCAGAGGGAAAAACTACGGCAAAAATGAGAATCGCCGGGAGAATATTATTCAGGCGAGTATCTATCCGAGTGAGTTACTGAGGGAAGTAGTTCCGAAGGATGATCTCAAAGATATCGTCGATCAGTATGGCCTCGATGCACATAAACTGAAGACAGACGAAATGGTTTCTGCAATCATTGAGTACTTTGAGTTGTCTCAAAACTCGGTTGAGGGTGAGGACGAGAAGATTGATTTGTATTTAAATTCGTATGAAGATATTGCAGATGGTGCCGTTACTGAGGTTCCTCCGCAGCTTCAGGATCTCATCGATGCCGACGATCTTTCAGAAAAGCTGGATATACTTTTTGAGGATGCAACTGGGGAAATTTTCCGAGAAGTATTCAATCTTGAGGAGACAAATCAACTGGGACAACAGGCGACTGGCGTGGTTGCAGATGGTGAGATTGAACAGGACAGCCAGTGGCTTCTCTGGGATAATAAACGTCGCCGCCAAAAGTTTGCTCTAGGAAGCGATACTCGGAGTAAGATTAAGAACTATATTGATACGAAAGGTCAGCAACACAATGTAGAGTGGTTCCTCATTATTGCCCCTGAGTTTACAGACAAAGCACCATCGAACGCATTACAATTAGAAATGCAAGTTGGAACTGATATCCGGTTAGTGAGGGCAGAGGATTTGAAAGCGTTAGCCGAACTCTGGCAAGAAAAGTATGCAACAGAGGGTCGAAAATTACCATTATCTGTCTTCACTGGATCGAAAATATTCGAAGTGGAGACTGCAGCTATTTCACTGGAAAACCAGTTCGCATAGCCCCTCGGTAATATTAGAACGTATCACAGTACTCAATCCCCTGTACACCCTCCTATCACAGCTAACATTCGGAATTACGAGCAACGCCTTTAATTCATCGTACAAACCCGAACGGTATAACCGTTGGTACTCGAGCCCTCGACCGTACTTCTTGCCGCCCCACCCCTGTCTCGGGAAGCCGAAACCGAGCAGTCACTCCGGCGATTCACAACGACTCTCCTCGAGCATCGGACGTTCTGATTTCTGGCCCCAGCGGTGTCAGAACTGACTGTCGCGCCTCGATGTGACCGACGACCACTGCCTCGGTTAGAGTTCCCTCGAGCCCGAGCGCTATGGCGTTACTGAGCTCCCGGACATCTTCGATCGACGGGCGCAGCAAGGGTTGACACGATGAGATCGTGACGCGAGGGCAGCTGCCCTGCTACCATGAGCTACGGTGTCGACTTTCGGTGAACGACCGACGAAGCCGGCTGCCCACTACGGGCAATGCACCGATCAGAACCACCAAGACCGGGTGTACCCTGAGGTACTATATGGAACTCGGTCGCGTTCTCAGCCTATTCGTGGCGATGCTGGCACTCGCGTACGGCCTCTCGGTCGCGGCCACGAACTGGCTCGCAGCAGCGTGTTTGATCCAGTTTTCGATACTGACGGCGGCCGAACACGACTCGGCGCGCGTCCAGTCACTGCTCGAGGGTCACGAGGCGGCGTTCGCGTCGGTGAAAATGGCACTCCTTCTCGCTGGCTTGCTCCTTCTGTGGTGACCGACGCTTCGACTCCCCCAGTTTACTACCGAAAGAGCCACCCTCACGGCACTATCCGGTGGCGAATCTGCACGTGTTGAACGAGGAGGAGAGCGTCGTATCAGCTACTCAGAGTTTTAGTAGAGCTACCGCTCCGCTTCTAAAGCGGTATCGCTCTCGGGGTTCGTGCAGTGTTCCTCGAGATCGAGAAGCTCGGTGCAATCGAGTAACAAAGCTTATGCCGGAACCCTCTGCATTATTTTCTGCAGGGAGCGTGTGACAACGAAGGGTACAGCCGATTCAATTCGGCTCGCTGTTTTCCCCGAAGGATCTGTTCTACAGCGGTAGCTCGTGATCTCTCTGTAGGATCGAGAACATGAGATGAGGATAGCCTCAAGATAACTGCAGAGGTTGTCCGTACCATCTGTGGAGGGAGACAACGGTTGTGGACAGCAACAAGGTCGTTAGATTTCAACTCCTACCGTCTGTTTCAACTTTCCAGAAATCAAAGTCCTACTATCGGACCTCCGTCTTTTCATCATATTCGGCAACTCTATCACCTATCTGTTTCCAGTAATTTTCATGGGTTATCGCGAGACACGTGGATGGATCCACGGACTCTTCAAAGTCGGTGCTGGTGGGCGCACTGGAGGGTACGTGGACTACTTCATCATGGTGTTGATCGTTTTGAACGTTATCGCGGTCATGCTCGAGACAGTGGACTCGGTGTATGCCTCGTATGCGTCCGAGTTCTTCTGGTTCGAGGCGATTTCGGTCTTGATCTTCTCGGTAGAGTACATCAGCCGGTTATGGGCTGCAACGGAACACGCCGACTATCAACATCCGGTATGGGGGCGGCTGCGGTATGCTATTTCACCGTATATGGTAATCGATCTACTAGCGATTGTGCCGTTTTTCTTCGGCGCAATTCTCGATCTCCGCTTTCTCCGTGCGCTGCGCTTGCTTCGGTTCCTTCGGCTGTTCAAGCTCGCGCGGTATTCCGATTCGATCACGCTGTTCGTGCAAGTACTCCGTCTCAAACGGGAGGAGCTGGTGATTACCTCCGTTGTTGGAGCCCTCATCCTGTTGATGTCCTCGAGTCTAATGTACTTCGCCGAGCGTGGCGCACAGCCAGAAGAGTTCTCATCGATACCCGCATCGCTCTGGTGGGGTGTGATTACGCTCACGACGGTCGGCTATGGAGACGTAACACCGGTAACGATGGGCGGTCAAGCACTTGGCGCAGTGATCGCAGTCACCGGCATTGGTTTGTTCGCATTGCCTGCGTCCATCCTTGCCTCCGGCTTTATCGAGGCTGCTCGCGGAAAGATCGATCGCTGCCCACACTGCGGAGAGGAAATCCTGGAGGAGGATCTCGAGCATATCATCGAATCCGACTGACGAGCGCGAGGTGAATTTCCGCCGTACCAGGAAGTTTGTGAGCGAGTCTCTATTCGGTAGACCCGTTCGTCGCCTGCTATCGGACTCGAGAAAGCGGTAGGTAAACGGGTTTCCACATAGCCTCGAGCCGACGGTCGACACCGTTCCGAGCGACCGCAAACCACAAAACAGATATCCGGCCGGCGGAACCGTCCACCTGGTCGGGGCTGCACGGCGTGTACGGTGACGCTCGTTCCGACCCTCCTGTTTACGTCCAAATCGAGTACTATCGGGTAGTTCCGCTCGAGGAAACGATTCGAGAAGTCGTGACTCGAGCGAACTGAGAGCGACCGCGAGAAGGGACCGATTACTCGTCGTCGTCTCGGCCGCGGTTCCAGACGTTCGTCACGGACTCGCCGGCGGGCGGCGTGTGACTGACGTCTTTCATGGTCTGGGTGGTGTGTTCTGACATGGTATCGGCTCTTTCGATCGAGTAAGTATAGCTCTTCCGGGAGTCGAATAATTACAATATAATGTGTTTATACACCATAGTACGCTGTACCACCCACATCTGAAGTGTCGGGAACTGTGAGCTTACGCGGTCGTAATTCGGATCTCGCCGTCGGCCGTAACGGTGACCAAACAGTCGCTGTACTCGAAGGTTACCGAGCCGCCGGTTCGGAGGCCGTCGGCTCGCGGCTCGAACAGTCGCTCGAGTGCGTCGGCGTTGACGGCGTAGTGTAGCGGCTCGAGCTCCGTCGCGTCGGTCCCGCGGTAGGTCGCGACCGCCTCGGCGATCGTGACGCTGAGCGGGCTGGTGTCGAGTCGGTCGTACTGGACGACGTAGCAGTCGTTTGTCGATTCGGAGAGCGGTTGCGGTGTCGTTTCAGTCATGGTACCCCACTGTGAGTCGTCGACTCTTCTCGACTGGGAGCAAAGAGTCTGCTCGTTAACCGTGTAACGACGGCTGACCGGCGGGGTTAACTGATTAACCGTCGATCGTCACGCCCTCGAACAGTGTCGCGAAGAGCTTCCGTTCGGCGGAGCGGACGTGTTTGTGAAACGCCGGCGGAGAGATCGAAAGCGAGTCCGCGACTGCCTCGCCCGTCGTCTGCCGGGGCCACTCGAAGAATCCGCTGTGGTACGCCGTTCGAACGACCTCCTGCTGTCGAGCCGTGAGCTGGTCGAGCAACGCCTTCCGCGCCGGCCCCCCCAGCGAGGCACCGTCCCCGGACGGCCGATCACGGCGAGCGACCATCGATACCGAGAGGCCGCGACGGGTGATACCGGACAGCACCGTCCGAAGCTCGAGCCCGGCCGGGAGGTCGACGACCGCCCGGTGGCCCGAGTCGTCGCTGACGAGTTCCCGCAGCGTGGCGCCGTGGTCGGCGACGATCCTGCCGAGAAACGGCCCCGTTACCCGGAGCTGAACGAGCGTCTGTTGGTCCGAGTCGGTGAGCACGACCGGGTCGTCGATCCCGTCGACGGATGCGTCGATGTCCGCGCCGTCGATCGGGGGCTCGAGGGAGACGAACGCGAGCGCGCTGCCGTCGTCCTGCAGCGTCGCGCCCTCGAACGCGACGCGACGGTCGAGTCGATCCGCGAACCGACACAGCGGCGACTCTGCCTCGAGCTCGAGTTCGACCTCCGTAACGCGCTCTTCGAGCAGTGCGTTCTTTCGCTTGATGGCGTCGATCGTGTACGCGATGCTGTCGCCGAGATCCGCAAGCACCGACCCGAACGGGTCGTCGAGGGCGTTCGGGTCGTCGCCGTACGCCGAGAGGACGCCGTAGAGGTGCCCGTCGTAGACGAGCGGGACCGAGATCACCGACTGAAAGCTCCTCGAGAGCGCGTCGGTTCGCCACGTTCCGTCCCCAACGCTGTCGGCGACGTTGTCGACGGCGACCGGACGGCGGGTTCGGACGGCTCGGCCGGCCGGCTCCGCGGCGGAGTCGTCGACGGCGGTCGCCGTGACCGCCTCGAGATAGCCCCGGTCGAGCCCGGCATGACTCCGCGGTCTGATCCGGCTGCCGCTCGGATCGGGCTCGCCGATCCAGGCGAACGAGCAGTGCTCGGTCTCGGCGAGTGTGGTACAGATGCCGCGCTCGATGGCCTCGCGGGAATCGGCCCGCAGCAGGTGTTCCTCGATATCCTGGCGGATCTGCTTCGACTCGTTTACCCGCTCGAGGTACCGGTTCTGTTGCTTCAGCTCCCGTTCGTTCTCGTGGAGCCGGCGGGTGCGGCCGATCCGGTCGAGCGCCGCCTTTGCCGTGGTCGCGAACAGCTTCACCAGCTCGACGGTGTCCTCGTCGTACTGATCGGTGGCGGTCGACACCGCGGCAAAGACCCCGTGTTCGCCGAGGGGAATGTAGAGGCCGCTCCTGACGTTCGTCGACTCGTCGTAGACCCGTTCCGACTCTCGAACGTCCTCGAAGACCGACGGCGTGCCGGTGGCGAACGTCTCCCACGTGATTCCCTCGCCGGGCCCGAAGCGCGGTGGCGTCCCGATCGCTCGCTCGAGATCGCTCGAGTACGCGGCTGGCTCGAGCTCGTTGCGCTGTTCGTCGAACCGGAAGACGATGCTGTCGAGATCGAGTACGTCGTCGGCGACGGCGACGATGTACTCGCAGGCGTCGTCCTTCGAGTCGACGGTCAGTAAGTGGCTGGTCGCCTCGTGAAGGGTGCTCAACGCCTCCCGGTACTGCACGCGTTCTGTCACGTCGATCGCAACGCCGATCACCCGTGTGACATCGCCGTCCTCGACGATCGGCCGGTACCACGAGTCGAAGACCCGATCGAGGATCTGACGCTGGCCGTGGACGGACTCGCCCTCGAGGGCCGCGCGGGCGTCGGCGCGGATCGCGGGATACTCCTCGAAGAGTTCGAAGAACGAGTCGCCGACGGCGTCGGTCGCCTCGAAGCCGATGTTCTCGAGCCCCCTCCCTTCCGAGAGCGTGACCGTTCCCTCGGCGTCGATGACGTAATGGATGACCGGCGCGTTCTCGACGACCATCCGCAGCCGTTCGGTCCGCTCGGCCAGTTCCTGCTCGCGTTCGATCCGATCGGTGATGTCCCTGAAGTACACCGAGAGTCCGGTTTCGGACGGATAGGCGTGGATTTCCATCCAGATGTCGAGGGATTCGGAGTACCGTTCCCACAAGACCCGCTCCTGGTGCTCCATCGCGTCGGCAAATCGATCGAACAGCTCCGAGCGGAACCCGTGGGGGAACAGCTCCCGAACGTCCGCACCGAGCAGTTCCGATCGCGGCCGGCCCAGTAGCTCCTCGGCCCGACCGTTGACGTAGGTGAATCGCCAGTCCGTATCGAGCGCGTAGAAGGCGTCGCTGACCCGTTCGAACGACTCGGAGAGCTCCCGTTCGAGAGGGCGGGAACGGGTGACGTCCCGTATCGACGCGACCACGCCGCCGACGACGGGATCCTCGAGGCGGTTCGTCAGAACTGCCTCGTGAACGCGCCAGCCGTCCTCGCCGCGATAGCGATAGGTGACGGTTCGCGTTTCGCCCGGCGGATCGGTCCGGACAGTGTCGAGGGAGTCGTCGACGGCTGCCCTATCCTCGGGATGAATCCCCTCGAACAGCCGGGCGCTCCCGAACTCGGACGGCTCGAGGCCGGTGACGCGCTCGATTCCGGGGCCGGTGTAGGTGAGTCGTCCCGACGGGTCGAAGACGAGCAACAGGTCCGACGAACACTCGAGCAGCGATCGGTGCCACGCCTCCCCCTGGTCGGTTGGCACCTGGTCCGGCGAGTCCGGCGCCACCAGTCGGAGCCGGCGCTCGAGCAGCGCCGACCGCTCGCTCGTTCGTGAATCAATGACGTCGGTCGCACCGTCGGCGAGCACCCCCTCGACGTCGGCCTCGAGGACGTCGTCGGCGACGTAGACGACGGGGTGTCGGCCGTCGATCTCCCGAACGGCGGTTCGATCGTTCGTCAGGACGCAGTCGACGGTGTCGGGTCGCTCTGGCGCGCGGTGGGGACCGTCCCCGGTGACCGTCCGAAACCCGTCCCGATCCTCGAGAGTTGTCGTCACCGTCTCGGCCCAGGGCTCGGTGCCGACGACGAGCACGCGGACCGGTCTCGCCCCGTCGACCTCGAGTCCGGCATCCATACCCTCGCTGGGGTCGGCGCGGATAAAAACGTCGCGACGGTTCAACCGGAAGGGGGCAGCGGGTTCGTCTACGAAACGGGCGGAGACGACTCAGTAGCCGATCGGCGTTCCGTCCTTGCGCGGCTCGGTCGCGCCCGAAAGCGTCTCACCACGTCGCCGAACGGCCTGTGCGCCGCCAAACATTACGGGCGGGAGGACGCCGACGTCGTGGCCCTTGCGGGCGAGCTTCGCGGCGCCGGGCAGCCGTTCCTCGATCCCCAGACTGCCGTCCTCGCGGTAGCGCCAGCGCGGGCGATCGAGGGCCTCCTGGAGATCCATCCCGTAGTCGACGAGATTCGAGAGTACCTGGACGTGGCCCTGGGGCTGCATGTAGCCACCCATGACGCCGAAGGCGAGCCAGTCGTCCTCGTCGAGCTTCGCGACGGCGGGGACCAGCGTGTGGAAGGGACGCTTGCCCGGCTCGAGGCTGTTGGGGTGGTCGGGGTCGAGCGAGAACGACGCCCCGCGGTTCTGGAGCGCGATCCCGGTGTCGCCAGCGACCAGCCCGCTGCCGAAGCCGGCGAAGCGGGAGTTGATGTACGAGACGAGGTTCCCCTCTTCGTCGCCGACCGTGAGCAGGACGGTGTCGGCGTCCTCGGCCGCCTTCGTCGGGACCCCCACTTCGGGATTCTGGATCGGCGCATCGCCGATCGCCGCGGCGCGCTCGCGGGCGTACTCCTTGGCGGCCAGCGGCGGGGCCTCCTCGAACTCGGGATCCGTAATGTAGTGGTGGCCGTCGACGAACGCGAGCTTCATCGCCTCCGCGAAGGCGTGGACGCGTTCGGGCGAGTCGTAGTCGTGCTCGCCCGCGCCGATCTCTTCGGCGATGTTCAGCGCCTCGAGGGCGACCAGTCCCTGGTTGTTCGGCGGGAGCTCGTACACCTCGGTTCCGTTGTAGGTTGTGCTGACGGGCTCGACGAACTCCGGCGAGAACTCCGCGAGGTCCTCGTGGGTCATGAAACCGCCCGCGGACTGGATCTCCTCGACGATCTCGTCGGCGATCTCGCCCTCGTAGAAGGCGTCGGCGCCCTCCTCGGCGATCTGCTGCAGGGAGTCGCCCAGTCGCGGCAGCGTGACCGTCTGGCCGACGTCGGGGGCCTCGCCATCGAAGAGGTACGCCTCGCGGGCGTGCTCGTCGGTGAAGAGCTCCTCGGCGCCCCCCCAGTGGCCGGCGATGATCGGCGAGACGGGGTACCCCTCCGTCGCGTAGTGAATCGCGGGCTCGAGCGCCTCCGCGAGCGAGAGCGTTCCCAACTCCTCGACGGTGGCCTCCCACCCGCGGGCCGTCCCGGGAACGGTCACGGCGTGGGGACCCAGAAACGGCATCTCGAGGTCGTCACCGCCGGCGTCACCGTCGACGGCGTACCCACGGGATTCGGGGTAGTACTCCGAGATATCGTCGGCATCCTCGAGGGCACCTCGGACGTTCTCGATCGTCGCCTCGGCGGGGGCGGGGCCACAGGAACGCATCGCGCCGACCTCGCCGTCGGCGGTGCGATACAGTGCGAAGACGTCCCCGCCCAGTCCCGTCGAGGTCGGCTCGACGACGTTGAGTGCGGCCGCGGTCGCGACCGCGGCGTCGAAGGCGTTGCCGCCCTCTCGGAGGATCGACAGGCCCGCCTCCGAGGCGAGGGGCTGGCTGGTCGCGACCATCCCGCGGCTGGCGTAGGCCGTCGAGCGTCTCGAGTCGAATCGGTCCGGATCGACGTCGGTATCCATCGATCGTATGGGTGTGGTCCCCATGCAAAACGCTGGTGGTCCCGGATGCGTCGCCCGCGGGTTGCCAGCACTACTCGAGCGCGAGCGGTTCGTGAACGGCTCGGTAGCCGTCGTCCGATTCCAGGGTGTCGATCCCGCTGACTTCCCGAAAGCGGATTTCGCGTTCCATCTTCGTCATCACGGGCGTCTCGTAGTGGACGGCGTCGTAGGACGGCTCCTCGCCCTCGGCTCGACGCCCCTCGACGAACTCGCGGTGGCGCTCGAGGCGTCGTCGCCCGATCGTCCGTGAGAGCGCTGACGCGCTTTCGACCCGGTCTGCGAAGACCTCGCGGAAGGCCTCCTCGAGCTCGTAGCCGATCGAGTTGCGGCCGGCACACAGCGCCGCCAGCGAGGTCGTCCCGGTACCCCAGAACGGATCGAGGACGGTGTCGCCGTACGCCGAATACATACAGATCAGTCGGTAGGGAATCTCGAGGGGGTACGCCGCCGACCGCGCCCGGAGCTCCTCGTGGTCGTCCTCGAGAGCCTGGAGCTCGCCGCGGACGTCGGTCCAGACGTCGGTGAACCAGCGGTTTCGCTCCTCCCAGAAGTACGCGGCCTCGTACCGGCGGTCGGCGCCGGGTTCGAACGAACGGCTGTCGTCGCCGTTGCGAAAGATCAGCACGTACTCGTGTTCGAGCGTGACGTAGGCGTTGGGCGGGATCATCCCGCTGCCCATGAACTTGGCCGCACTGTTTGCCGGCTTGCGCCAGAGTACGTCCGGCAGCGGATCGAACCCGCGGGATTCGAACGCCTCGAGCACGCGGGCGTGGTTGGGGTACACCCGAAAGCTGCCGTCGACCGTTCGGGTCGCGTCCCCGACGTTGATACAGGCGATGCCGCCGTCGACGAGGACGCGTTCGAGCTCGTCCCAGACGGGCTCGAGCTGGGCGTGCATCGCGTCGAAGGCGGCTCGGCCGTCGCCGTCCTGGAGGGCGTCGCCGATCGACGGGTCGAGTTCGGCGAACAGCTCGTCCCACATCTCGATCATCGGGTACGGCGGGGACGTGACGACGAGTTCGACGGAGTCGTCGTCTACCTGCGAGAGCTCGCGAGCGTCGCCGACGACGACGCGGTGAGTCGTCTCCATCGACTGGAGTGTGTCGGCGTCGCCCCCTTAGCTCCTTCGTCGGACGGCGTCGCTATCGGGAGCGAAAACGGTGAAGAAAGCGGTGTGGGATCTACTCCTCGGAGTCGTCGGTCTCGGCCTCGAGCTCCTCGTCCTCGTCGACACCCTCGAACTCGTCCTCCTCATCGGCGTCGATCTCGGTCGCCGGCTCGAACTCCTCGATCGGCTCCCACTCCTCGTCGGCGTCGCCGCCGAAGCGCCGGCGCAGAACGGCGAGACCGACGAGCAGGCCGACGGCCAGCAGCAGTCGACCGAGTATACCCGACGAGCCGCCGTCCTCGACGTCGGCTTCGGTTTCGGTCTCGGCCTCGGCTGCTTCGGCCTCGGCTTCCTCGGACTCGCTCTCGGCGTCCTCGTCCTCGTCGCCGCCCGTCACGTCGTCGATGATCTCGGGCTCCTCGACGTCCTCGAGGGAGACGTCCTCGAGGTCGGTCGACTCTCGGCCCGCGAGGTAGCCGAGCGCGGCGCCGACGCCGACCAGCGCACCCGCGATCGGCAGGTTGCGCGAGCCGCCGGTGTCGCCCTCGGACTCCTCGACGGCCTCGAGGATCGAGTCTCGCATCGAGGAGTCGAGTCCCTGCTCGACCAGTTCCTTGACGACGAGTTCCGACATCGTCCTATCAGATTCGGTCTCTTCCATACACCGGGTAACTACATCACGATACATAGGTTTATCCAACGAATCGACGTATCGTGCAGGAGAGTAACGGACCACAAGGAGTAGAATTCGCCGGCTATTCGAGAAGAGTGTCGAACACGTTCGGCCCAGTAAACGGGGACAGTAACAGTCCACCGAAACCGAAAATAACGATCGCATAACGAAACGGATGCCGTCGAACGGTGGTGTATGAGCGTGCTCCGACAGCCGGACGTCCTCGGACGAACGAGACGTCAGCACGTCCTCGGTGCGACCGCCGCCCTCTCGGCCGGGGCAGTCGAGGCCGTCTCGGTCGGCGTCTGGTTCGTCCTCGCGGTCGGTTCGCGGACGGCGACGACGGCGCTAATCGGAGTCGTTGTGCTGGTCGGCGGAGCGCTCCTGCGGGCACGGGTCGTCGCCGCCGTCGTCGGCAGCCGGCGGCTCCGCCGCGGACCGCGGTGGCTCGGACTCTCGCTCGTGGCGACCGCCGGCTGGATCTGCTGGTTGTTGCTCGCCGAAACCGTCGGTTCGCCGGTAGGGCCGATCGTCGCGACGGCGCTTCTGGGCGCGGTCCTCTCCGCGCAGTTTGCCCTCGAGCAGGCGGCGTGTCGATCCCGTTCGGCCGACCCCGACCGACTGGCCGCGGTCGTTCCGGGCCTCCTGCTCGCGATCGGTGCGGGACTCCTGCTCTGGTCTGCCCAGGTTCCTGACTGGGCGATCGACTCGCCGCCGCTTCCGCTCGGCGTCGCGACGGTCGTCGTTCGAATCGAGCCCCTCCAGCTCGGCCTGCTCGGGTTCGGCGTTCTCGCAATCTGTGCCCACCAGCGACGGTTTCAGCGACTTCTCGAGGCGTGAGTGGGGTACGCTTATTCTGCGCGAGGACCCACCGTCGAGTGAAGCGGGTTCGAAGACGGTCGATCGCGCCCCTTCCGGAACGAAACCGATGATAGAGACAACACCGTCCGTCGTCGTCGCCGTTGGGACCGGCGTCGTCCTCGCCACAGTCATCGGCTACTGGGTGCTGTCCCGGCGGCACGGCCGCGGCCGCAGTCGCGAGTCGACGGCCGAATCGTCGTCCGACGGCGACGCCGACGGCAGCTCGAGTGGCCTTCCGTTTCCCGAACGAGCCGAGACGAGCGAGGACAGGACAATCGACCCGAGGATACTGCTTCCGGTAGACGGCGACGACGACCACGTGCTTCGACTTGTGACCGTCGCGTGCGCGCTCAGACACCGATACGGGAACGAGCCGCTTACCCTCCTGTCGACCGGTAGTGAGGGAGGCAGCGACGAGGGCGAACGCGACCGACCGTCGATTACCGATCGGATCGCCGAGCGCGGGATCGCGGCGCACACTGCAATCAGAACCGAATCGGTCGAGACCGGCGACCTCACCGCGGAGATCGTGCGAGCCCCACCGGAGCTAAACACCGATCTGCTGGTGACCAAGTGGGACCTCGGGGCTAACGAAGCGACGGGCGGTGAGACGGCCAACGAGGTCGTTGCCAAAACACCGATGCCGATCTACCTGTTCCGACTCGCTCGCCAGCCGTCGGAGCTCACCCGACTCCGGCTGGTGATCCCCCAACACGTCGACCACCACGGGGGGTTCTACGAGGCCGTCTACAACCTCAAGCAGCTGTCGGCGCGGCTCGAGCTTCCGGTCACGGTGTACGTCTTCGAACGGAACGTCGATCACTACCGGACGCTCTTCGATCTCGTCGAGATCGACGTCCGCGCCGAGTTCCGGTCGGTCGGTTCGTGGGACGAGCTGGAATCGACCCTCGAAACGCGCGCCGATTCTGCGGACCTGCTCGTGACGCTCGCGGTTCGGGAAGACGAGATCGGCTGGGATCCGGAGCTTCGGGCGGTCGCCAATCGGTTCGAAAGGGTCCCGCCGCGATCGGTCGGACTGTGTTTCCTCCGGGCGGACGAGCCGGAGTACGAGGATCGGTTCCTGCGAACGAGCTGACAACGACGAAGTGGGTGTCGCCCCGACATGGGATCGAACGGTAGAAAAGTCGGGGTCGACTCGAGCGCGTATGGAGGTTCTCGGTCGGCTGCTGGCAATGCTCGCGGTGTTGCTGGTCGGGACCGGGCTTCGGTCCTCGGGCGCGTTGAACGCCGCCAGAACCGCACGACTCAACACGACGGCCTACTACGTCGCTCTCCCGGCGCTGGTGTTCGTCGCGACCTACGACCAGTCGATCGGCGACCTGCTCTCGGTGGAGCTGTTCGTGGGATCGCTCGTCGTGCTCTTCGCGACGGGAGCCATCGCCTGGGTCACCTACCGGAACCGACTCTCGACCGACCGACAGAGCGTCGCGATCATTCAGTCGTACCACTCGAACCTCGGCTACCTCGGGGTCCCGCTCGTCGCCGCGACGTTCGACGCGCAGGTCACCGCTATCGCGAGCGTGATTTTGGGATTCGTCACCCTCGTCCAGCTTCCGCTGACGATCGTCGTGCTCAGCGCGTTCGGGGCAGCCGAGGCTGCGATCGGCCGGGAGCTCCGAAACCTCGCGACGAACCCCGTGTTGCTCGCGCTGGTCGCCGGCCTCGCGGTGGGTTCGGTCGGCGTGACGTTTCCCGGAGGTGTCGTCGTCGGCCTCGACGCACTCGGATCGCTCGCGCTCCCGCTGGCGCTACTGTGCGTCGGCGCCGCCCTGCAGATCGACGCCGACGCCGTCGACCTCGAGGCCGTCGGCTCGGTCGTCGCGCTGAAGCTGTGCTGTATGCCGCTGCTCGCGTGGGCGGTGTTCTCGCTGCTCGCCGTCGACGGCGCCACCTTCACCGCGGGCGTCGTGATGCTCGGGATGCCGACCGCCGTGTCGACGTACGTCTACGCGAACGAACTCGGCGGCGACGCCGAGTTCGCCTCGCTGAACGTCTTCGCGACAACGGTCGCCTCCGTGGCCAGCCTGTTCGTGCTCATCACGCTGGTTGGCTAGTGTGGGCGCTCGAGTCCGCTTGCTTCCGCTCGAGGTGGGACGGGGCCTCACGCCGGCTCTCGCTCAGAGAGGGTCCGGCACCTCTCCTTCCTCGGCCAGGGTCGGGCTCGAGAGGACGACGTTGACCACCGCCCCGAGGAGGATCAGGATCCCGGCGAAGTAGAGCCAGGTGACGAAGAGGATGACCGCGCCGACCGCGCCGTAAGCCGCGTACTGGGCGGCGTTGGCGGCGTAGATCTGGAACCCGACCTGCAGGATCGTCCAGCCGATGGCGGCGACGACGGTTCCGGGCAGGATCTCCCGAACTGTAACCGAGATCGGCGGCAGAACGTAGTAGATCGGCAGGAAGACCAGAAACAGGCCCGCAAGCAGCGTGATCCAGCTCGCGAGACCCGCCAGTGGGATCACGTCGGCGGCGATCCCCAGCATCGCCCCGATAACGAGCATCAGTACGATCGCCCCGGTCCCGGCCAGGATCACGGTAAACCCGTCTCGCACCTCGTCGAGGAACGTGCTCTCCTCGACCTCGTCGTAAACCATGTCGAACGCTCGGCTGAGCCCGCGAAACACCTTGAGCGCACCCCAGGAGGCGATCGCGAGCGCGACGATCGTCGCCTGGCTGCGCCCCGACTCCGTCGCCAGCGCCTCCGCGACCAGGTCCTCGCCGGCTGGCGGGAGGAAGTCCCCTGTAACCAGCACCAGCCGCTCGGCGGCGTCCTCGCCGCCGAACAACGAGCCGACGACCAGGGCGAGCAGAACCATCGGGATCAACGAGACGAACGCGTAGTAGGCGAAGCCGGCCGCGAGAAACGTGATCTCTCGGTCCTGTGCGGTGCGGTAGATCGAGAGCAAGATCCTCGAGAGCCGCGTCGTATTCATGTATCCGTCTTTTGAACGGGAGCGCCAAGAGTGTAGGACCTGCTGTGGGCATCAAAACGGGCGGGAGTCCACGACAGAGGGCGTGGAAGTGGTTACCACTCGTGACAGAAGTTGTGCGTCGCGAACACCTGGCCGTCGTCGGCGACGTAGACGCCGACGCCGCCGCGGTCCCAGCCGTAGGGGACGTTCTCCTCGAGGATCGCCTCGCGGTGGTCAGTGGAGTTCATCCACTGGTTGACCAGGCCCTCGGCGAGTCCCTCCGCGGTCTGGTGTTCGACGGTGCCGTCGTCGCCCGACTGTTCGACCGGTCTGTCGACCCAGGTCATCGCGATGTTCTCGCCGTACCCCTGGCAGTAGTCCTCGACGTCGCTGAACCGGTCGTAGGGCTGGTCGCCGTCGGGGTTCGTATGCGAGAAGTACTCCCGCTCGGCCATATCCCCGCTGTGGGCTCGCGAGACTGAGGCGACGGTGCCGTCCCACTCGATCGACTCGAGGTCGTGTTCGGCCCGCCGGTCGTTGACCTCGGCGTGGACGAAGTCCTCGACGTCGTCGGAGACGACGGTCTCGACGTCGGTCTCGTAGCTCGATTCGTTCGGGTCGTTCGGGTCCGTCGTTTCGGGATCACGTTCGTCCGTCGGCGGCGGCTCCGAACTCGGCGAGGGCTGCGTTCCAACCTCGATCTCGTCGACGTCGTCGAACTGTTCGAGGTCGTCGACGAGCGCCGGCCCGTACGCGGCGCCGGCCAGCACGATCGCACCGAGCAGCGCCGCGACGACGGCGAACCTGACCAGTCCGCGCAGCAGCCCTCGGTCGGTCTCTCCTTGCTCCGCGGTCGGACTCGCGGAGCGGCGGTTTCCCATCGTTCCACTTCAAGTGGTAGGGAACCAAGAGCTTCGCGGTTGCACATACCCTGTAGGTGGTACCTACTCCGAGCCGAACAGCGTCTCGTGGAAGGCGATCACGAGCCCCGGCACGACCGCCATGAAGAGGTGTTCCTCGAGCGGGATGCCGGCGACGTCGATCCCGGTCCGAAGCTTGATGTCGAAGACGCCGACGGCGAGGGTGTAGCGATCCCAGACGTAGGCGATCGGGTACAGCGCGAGGATCGTCGCGCCCGCCCGCCGGAGTGCGTTCGCGCGACGGAGCAGGAGGAACGCAATCGCGCCCCAGAACAGCTCGGTCGCGAGATACGTGTATCGGCCGAAGACGCTGATATCGGGTGCCATGGGCCGAGTACGGAGGGTGGGTCAAAGAATGGTGGCCATGATCCCAGCCGGCAGCACCGTGCAGTACGTTAAATACGCCGGCGTGAGTAGGACGACCTGAACGATGAATATCGCTGATATCGCGACGAAGGAGTTTATCGAAGTCGACGTTGGCACGCGGATGGGTAAGGTCCGTTCGACGTTCGAGGACGGCAACCCGAAGGGGATCATCGTCACTAACGACGGGGAGTACGAGGGCGTCCTCAGCGAGCGCGAGGTCCTCCAGTCTCACGTCGAGGACGACGCGAAGGTCGCGGCACTGATCAAACCGAGCCGAAACTCGCCGGCACCGAAGATCGACCGCCAGGAAGACGTCCGGGAGACCGCCCGGATGCTCATCGAGAGCAACTCGAAGGTCGCACCCGTCTTCGAGAACGAGGAGCTGTGGGGCGTCATTACCGACGACGCGATCCTGGAGGCGGTCCTCGAGAACCTCGACGCGCTCACCGTCGACGACATCTACACCTCCGACCCCGTAACGCTCCAGGAGAAAGACGGCATCGGCAAGGCGATCAACCACCTGCGGGAACACAGCGTCTCGCGGCTGCCGATCCTGAACGAGAACGGCTTCCTGACGGGCGTCGTCACGACCCACGACATCGCCGACTTCGTCATCCGGGAGAACAACAAGACGACGGTCGGCGACCGCGTCGGCGACACCGACCGGATGCTCGACGTTCCGATCTACGACATCATGAACAGTCCCGTCCGGACGACCTCCCTCGACAAAACCGCGAAGGAGGCCGTCGAGACCATGCTCGACGACGACTACGCGGGCCTGATGGTCACCCCGGAGGACGACGACCGCGTCGTCATCGGTGTCATCACTAAGACCGACGTGCTGCGGGCGCTCACCTTCACCGAGGAGGAGCACATGGACGTCCAGATCACCAACATCTCGATGCTCGATACGATCACCCGCGAGGGGATCACCGAGAGCATCCAGGACGTCGCCGACAAGTACGCCGACATGCAGGTGATGCACGCCCACGTCCGGTTCTCCGAGCACAAGGAGAAGCTCCGGGGGACTCCCCTGGTGCAGTGTCAGATCCGCCTGCGGACCAACAAGGGGCAGGTCGCCGGCACCGGCGAGGGGTACGGCGCCGAGAACGGCTTCCGCGTCGCGCTCGATAAGCTCGAGCGGAACGTCCTCGAGCTGAAGGGCGTTACCAACGACGAGGAGTACCGCGGCCAGCTGCTGCGGAAGCTCAACGAGCTGTAGGAACTGATTTCGACGCACCGTTTCCGATCACGCGTCTAACGATACACTCACCATCGGCAAGCGGAATGTCGCGGTGCAAGCGACGAGCGTTCCGGTAGTTGGCAGTACAGTTTTGTCATTCGGTTCCGGCGCCGACTCCGAGTTAGCCGGTTCGTTACGTAGAGGGCGCAAACTGAACGTCGGAGGGTGGTAAAGAAACCTGTAATTCACGGTTCTCAACCGCCTCAGACGCCACACAGTAGAGCTAGGGCTCGGTTTCGTGGCGCTCCCCGCAGTTACATCGGGAATGTGCATCGGCGAACTCGACGGCGTACGAATGAACTTCTTCAGCTAGCTCGTGCATCCCAACTGCCAGATCTCGACCGGGTCGATCGATATCGTAATAGATCCGGGCACGATGTTCCGATCGGAACGCATCGATCCGGGCAGGCACACCCGTATCGGAGAACACCCCGCGACTCTCGATGTCCGCGAACACTTGCTCGTGCTTTCGGAAATCGGACGATTCAACTGCAGTCTGATCCACCAAGTAGAACTGGAACGACCGTTCGATCGCGTTGAACGACAGTTCGACGATACTGACGTAGTTGTTCGTCCCGCTGCGTAACTGACGGCACGTCCCGAGCATCGCACACGCTTTCCCCAGCTGTACGTCAGCATCCGTTTGCTGCCACGACAGCGAGTCTTGAACGAGGCCTGTCTCTTCGTCGGCTAACAACGATTCGACGTGCTCGACAGCGTCAACGACGTCTTCAAGTCCCATCCGCAAGCACCTCCCGTTTCACCGCGTCGAGAACCGGGGTGTCGTGAAGTGTGATCCCTTCTACGAGTACGTCACGGATTCGGTCGTGTGTTACTGCTGAGTCACGTGTCTCGACCACAATGTGTGGTTCGAATCGATCTCCATCGAACCGTTCCGACGTGATCTCTTCCTCGATGTCGTGAGCCGCTCGTTGCGCCGCCATTCGGCCATCGTCGACGACAACGAATACGTCGATATCGCTCGCTCGGTCGGCATCGCCGCGAGCGACACTCCCGAACACCACGATCGCTGCACGATCACCGATACGGTCTACAAGCCGATTCCGAACAGTTCGCACTGGGTCGTGGAACTCGGATTGCGGAATCGTGGTAATCGGATCATCACTGTGAACGAATCTATCCGGGTTGATCCGTACGCCATTTGACCTGCCGTCGCGATCAACGTGAATAATACCGAGGGCTTCAAGCGAGAGAACGGCGGCGTTCACGTTCGACATTCCTCTTCCCGTCAGTCGGTGGAGTTCACGGTTCGAGAAGGTCATATCCGGATTATCGGCGAGTACGTGGAGGATGTCAGTCGCCGCGCGATGTCGAAACGCCTCGCGCTCACCGAGCGGAATCGGAAGACGAACGTATGATCCCTCACATCCATCCGGTGACTGAACCTCTTCACGGTTCATGAACTGCAGTACGGTTCGATCTCTGGTAAGTGTTCCGTTCACGAGCATACTACTGGTACGCTCTTCGAGCCGGTACTCGGTCGATGATACTGTGCGTAACGCAAGTTTCACGACGAACTCGACCAGTGAAACCGTGCTACTGCGCTGTTCCGTCGGTGACCGACAATCTTTTTCGATGACACGAACGACTGATCGTATGTCAACCAAACGACGTTCGCTGATGATTCCGAGTCTCGTCTACCTCGGTGCTGCGGTGCTGGTCGGAATCCCGGCGATGGCGGCTTCGATGACGGTGCTGAGTTTCGTCGTCGGCCGCGTCCTCGAGCTCGCCGGCATTCACCAGCTCCCTCCGGTCGGCGGCCTGCTGTTAGTCGTGGCGTCGATAGCGATCGGACTCCAGATTGCTGTCGAGATCGCCGCCGTCCAGCTGGGCGGCCTCGAGGCGCTCGAGCGGGGGTCGCCCCGCGTCGCGCTCGTTCGGTACGCGCTGTTCACGGCGTTTGCGTTCGCCGCGCTTGCAGCCGCGACGTGGGCGGGGCTGTCGGCAGCGCTGGGCGGATTCGGCTGGGGTGTCGTCGCGCTCGGGCTCCTGGTCGGGGGTGCCGGAGTCGTCGTCCTCTACAGGGGTTCGCGCGTCCTCGTGGCTGGATTCCGTCGCAGTCGTGCCTGACGCTGACTGAGGGGGTTCGCGGTCCCGGACCGATATCTCCTCGAGCGGCGGGCCGAGACCGGACACGGGAGCGCTCGCCGGCCCCCGGAGCGTTCAACGAAATCCGTCGCCGTCCCCGCCCTCGAGGCCCGTCTCCGTGATTCGGAACTGGACCGAATCGCCGACGGCCTTCGAGCGATGTTTCTCGAGGGTCGCCCGGCGGTTGCCACCGCGAAAGCGCTCGATCCGGAGCACGGTGCCCGTCCAGTGCTCCAAGGTGTTGCCCCCGAGCGGGCGGGTTCGATCGCTGTCGGGATCGGAGAAGACCTGATTCGTGAGTACGACCGCCAGGTCGTGTTTGCGCGCCAGCGAGAGCAGGTGAGTGATCTGGCGGGCGACCCCACGAAGCGCCTCGCCGTCGTCGCCTTCGCCGGTTCGCTCGAGGCGGTAGAAGCCGGTCGCGCTGTCCAGGACGATCAGCGAGGCGCGGTCGGCGAACTCCTCGGCGTCCCGGACGGCCTCCTCCTGTTGTTCGAAGTCGAGCGCCTCCTCGACGACAATCCGGGAGGCGACGCGTTCGACGTCCTCGGCTTCGTCGACCCTCGCGGAGAGCAACTGCTCGAAGCGGTCGATCGAGAGCCCCTCGGTGTCGATGTAAACGGCCGTCTCGCCCGCGACAGCGGTCTCGACCGCGGCCGACAGCGCGAGGTTCGTCTTGCCGGCGGCCGGCGGTCCGTACAGCTGCGTGACGGTCCCGCGCTCGAACCCGTTGCCCAGCAGCTCGTCGATCGGCCCACAACCGGTCGGAATCGGCTCGTCGTTCACGGGCGATATTGCTCGCCACCGCGCAAAAACCTCCTGAAATCCGCCCCGGTCGGCGGTGGTTCGCGTACGTTTATTCGAATCGGCCTCCAAGGGAGAGCGTGATCGTCGTCGCCACGTCAGACTTCGAGGTGTACCACGGCGTCGTCAACGAGCTGCGCGAGCGCGGCGCCGCGTTCACGACCGTCGAACCCGACGAGCCGCTGCCGGAGGGAACGACCGTCGTCGTCACCGGCGCCGACTACGCCGAGACGTTCCCGAACGTGAAGACGGTCGTCGCAGACCCGGACGCACCTCGTCGGGCGGTCGACCAGGCGTTGACGACCGCCCGCGGCGAGGGCGGTCGAACGATCGTCGGCGTCGACCCCGGACGGAAACCCGGCATCGCCGTGCTGGCGGGCGAGATGGTCGTCGCCGCGTTCCAGGTTCCCCTCTCCGACGCCGTCGACGCCATTCAGCGGGAGGTCGCCGAGGCCGCCTCACCCGTCGTTCGGATCGGCGACGGCGCTCGGCTCCAGAGTTCGACGCTGATCAACGACCTCGAGGACGTCCGCGTCGAACTCGTCGACGAGACGGGAACCACACCCTACCTCGGTACCGGCGCGCGCGGAATGGGCGACGTGCTCGCGGCCGTGAACATCGCCCGTCTCGAGGGTGAGCCGGTCGAGCGCCGCGAGATCGAACCGACCGCGGGCGAGCTGCAGATGATCAAGGATCGGGCCCGCGAGCATAGCGAGACGAACCGAGCGATCGACGAGGTGTTGGCCCGGCGAGTTGCTGCGGGCGAACTGACGATCGAAGAGGCACTGATCCAACATCGGGACGACGAGACGACCGACGACCCCGACTCCTGAGCCGGCGTTCAGCCCGAAGCCGCGGGCAAACGGACTCGAACCAGTGATCATTTTCCCTCGCTACTAGATACTCAAGTTATACTGTAATTTCAAAATTCCACAAAGGACATATAGTTGGAAAATATGAAAGTCTGTATGGGTGAATGGAATAGACGATCGGTGATGGTCTCGAGTGCAGCGCTCGCAACCGGAACCGCCCTCGCAGCAGTCGGAACGAGTAGCGCGAACGAATCCCCCGACGCCCCCGTAACCCCCGACCAATCCGAACCGAAGGGCTGGTCCTCACACGGTGGGACGATCGGAAACTGTCGACACGTCCCCTCGAGCGACGGGATCGGACGACCCGACGCGATCGCCTGGCAGTACGAACATAGCGGTCCGGCTTCGGTCGTCGAGGGTGCCGTCTTCCTGCAGACCGACGGTGAGATCCACTCGCTGGACGCCGCGGACGGCAGCCTCCGATGGACGGCCGACGCGATCGAGGCGTCCGGAACCCCGGCGATCGCCGACGACAACGTCTACATCGCGGGCGAAGGGGTCGCGTCGCTCGAGGCCGAAACCGGCGAGGTTCGCTGGAGCGAGGGGTTCGACGACGCCGAGTCGGTCTCCTCGCCCGTCGTCGCCTTCGAAACGGTTTACGTGAGCGTCGAGGGAACTCTTCGCGCGTACGACACAGCAGACGGATCGCTCCGCTGGGAGCACGAAACAGTCGACGTCGAGACCGAGGCCGTCGAGGGTGCCTACGGATTTCACTCGAGGAACGGAACGGTGGCCGTCGCCGACGGAACGGTCTGGGCGCTGCTCGATAAGCGACGAAGTGAGTCCGGCGCGAGTGCGGACGGGCTCGCGGCGCTCGATCCGACGACGGGCGAGGTCCTGTGGACGGATCAGCTGGAATCGGGCCGTACCGCGAGCGGGCTGGCGGCCACCGAAGACGCCCTGTTCGTCGAAACCCCCACCGAGGAGGGAGTCGACGTCTTCGACGTCGGCTCACGAGAGGTCGTCGAGACCGTCAGCGACGCCTTCGACAGCGCGGCCGTCGGCGACACGGCGGTCACTCACGGCCGATACACGCTCTCGAGCACCGGTGCAGAGGCGCCGTGGAACGATCGGGAGACCCACGCCTACGGCAAGCCGACGATCGTCGGCGACCTCGTGGTCGTCGCCCACAGCCGTCGCGGGCGGTCCTCGCCCGACGAACTCGTCGGCTTCGATCTCGAGGACGGGAGCGAGCGCTGGACGTTCGCGTTCGACGAGGCCCACTGGAGCGACGGGTTCCCAATCGACGCCGTCGTCGACGGGGAAACGATCTACGTCGACAGAGACGGGAAGTTTACTGCCGTTCGGTCGTCGTAGTCGCTCGCGACTCTGAGCCGAGAGTGGTCTCACAGCGACGAAAGGGACGTACTTCTATCCCGTGCCGTCGTAGGTGACTGTATGTACGGAGCCGCGCCCGATCGCACCGCCGAACTCGCACTGTTGCTCGAGGTCGCGGGGACGCCCAAACCGGGCAACGTCGATCGCCACCGCGACCTCGAGGACCTGCGGTTCGAACACTTCCTCGCGGGAGCCGTCGGCGCCCGCGACGGGCTCGAACTGGCCGCCAACGGCGCAGCTGTCGGTCCCGCCTTCGAGCGGGCCGTCGAGGGAATGGCCGTCCAGGAGGGGGGCAACACCCAGTTCGGCGCACTGCTATTGCTCGTCCCGCTCGTGCGGGCGGCCCGCGATGACCTCTCCCAGCCCGTCGTCGAGGGCGTCCTCGAGGGGACGACCGTCGCCGACGCGGCCGCGTTCTACCGGTCGTTCGAACACGTCGACGTCTTCGTCGCCGACCCGCCCGAGGGGATGGCCCCGCTCGACGTTCGACGCGGCGCGGCGGCGATTCCGACCCTCGAGGAGCGCGGGCTCACGCTGCTGGACGTGATGGACCGTAGCGTTCCCGGCGACGACGTCGCCCGCGAGTGGGTCACCGGGTTCGAACGCTCCTTCGCGGCAGCCGAACGGCTTGCCGCGGCCGAGGGATCGATCCTCGAGCGAACCGCCGCGGTCTTTCTCTCCCTGCTCGCGGAGCGACCCGACACGCTCGTCGCGAACCGCAGCGGCGAGGCCGTCGCGGCCGAGGTGACCGAGCGAGCGGCTGCCCTGGTCGAGCGCAACGCGCTCGAGACCGATCGCGAGACGGTCGAGGCGTTCGCTGACGAACTCGTCGACAGCGGGATCAACCCGGGGACGACGGCCGATCTGACCGCCGCCGGACTGTTCATCGCCCTCGAGCACGAAACGGTGACACTGTGACCGAGCACTCGGACCGAGTCGCGAATGCGAGTACGAACGCAAGCGTCGATCCCGACACCGTCGAGTGGCCCGTCTCGCTTGCAGGCGTCACGGAGTCGATCGTGACGACACTCGGGCCGAACGACCGGTGGAACGCGGCTCCGCTCGGGCTGTTCGCCGGCGACGGCGACGAGAACGACGATCCCGTCACCGCGAAAACGTGGGGGAACACCCGCACGCGACGGAACTTCCACCGACAGGGCGAGGGGTACGTCCAGTTCACCGTCGACCCCGTCGCGTTCGCCGACGCCGCGCTCTCGATCAGCGAGTTCGACGAGCCGATCCTCGAGTCGGCCAACGCCTGGGTACGCGTCGCGGTCGAGCAGGTCGACTCGGGAACCGAAGGGGAAACCGAGTGGGAGGAGTGGACGCTTCGGCCCCTCGAAGCCAACGTCGTCGCGGAGACGGTGCCGACGATCGATCGCGGGTTCGGCGCCGTGATCGAGGCGACCGTCGCCGCCTCACGTCTGGGCGTGCCGGCGTACGACCAGGACGCGCTCCGAGAGCGACTGGAGTACTACGCCTCGGTCGTCGATCGCGCCGGGAGCGAGCGAGAACGCGAGGCGCTCGAGCGCGTGCGCGACCACGCCGAGTGGTGACGACGCCTCCGAGTGTCATCCCTCGCGACACACCCGCCGTGTCGCCGAAGAACGAATGGCTTTAGGGCGCGCTCGGGAAACCCATCTGTATGGCAATCAAACCGGCCTACGTCAAGAAGACCGGGAACCTCCTGCTGGAGCGGTACCCGGAGGCGTTCACGACCGACTTCGAACAGAACAAAGACAGCGTCACGAAGCTGACGAACGTCGAGTCCAAGGGCGTTCGCAACCGCATCGCCGGCTACGTCACGCGAAAGAAAGGCGCCGAAGTCCCGGCATAACTCGAGTTCTTCCCCGGAAAATCCGAAACCGAGAGTCGATAGCGTCGCGTCGGCCGGTCGAAGAGATAGGGCCGATTCGGTGATCGGTTCAGTGGCCGTGGTCGTCGCCGTAGCCCGAGTCCATGTAGGCCGCGGCGACGAACGCGACGATCCCGAAGAAGAGCCCGAACAGGAGGCCGACCATTCCGGTGACGATCGAGAGCTCTCCGGCGAGCGGGAGACTCATCTCCTGATATCCCATCACGCCGAGGACGATTCCGAGCACTACGGCGAGCACTGCGACGACCGTCGCGCCGATGCTGAACCGGGTCTCGAACAGGCCGCCGATGCCGGCCGTCGAGTTCGTCACTGTGACCACCTCGAGCGGAGGATGTGAGACGCTGCCGTTGCGGTACCTGGGTCGCGTCGGCGTTGGTAGTACTGCATCAGTCGATATGACCGACTCCGTTTTCTTAATCTCTTCTATACGGCCGTCTACGAGCCGACAGCCTCCGACGGACGGCAGCAGTCGCGGAAATCCAAACCGTTTTGCGGATACGACCCCGAGAGTCGGGAAAATGGCAGTACGAGTTGGCGTACTCGGCGCGACCGGAGCCGTCGGACAGCGATTGATTCAACTTCTCGATCCCCATCCTGACTTCGAGATCGCCGCCCTCACGGCGAGCGACTCGAGTGCCGGGAAGAGCTATCGGCAGGCCGCAAAGTGGCGCGTCGAGGGTCCCATCCCCGACGACGTCGCCGAGACGACCGTCTCGGCGACCGATCCCGACGAGGTGCCCGACGACGTCGACCTGCTGTTCTCGTCGCTCCCCTCGAGCGTCGGGAGCGAGGTCGAGCCCGCGTTCTGCGAGGCGGGGTACGTCATGTCCTCGAACTCTTCGAACGCGCGGATGGCCGACGACGTTCCGCTCGTGATCCCGGAGGTCAACGCCGACCACCTCGACCTGCTCGAGGTCCAGCGCGACGAACGTGGCTGGGACGGCGCAATGGTCAAAAATCCCAACTGCTCGACGATCACCTTCGTCCCCACCCTCGCGGCGCTCGCCGACTACGGCCTCGAGAAGGTCCACGTCGCGACTCTGCAGGCCGTCTCCGGTGCGGGGTACGACGGCGTCTCCTCGATGGAGATCATCGACAACGCGATCCCCTATATCGGCAGCGAGGAGGACAAACTCGAGACCGAGTCCCGCAAGCTGCTCGGCGAGTTCGACGGCGCCGAACTCAGCCACGACGGCGTCGAGGTCGCCGCCTCCTGTAACCGCATTCCGACGATCGACGGCCACCTCGAGAACGTCTGGGTCGAAACGGACGAGGACCTCTCACCCGAGGACGCGGCCGACGCAATGGCTTCGTATCCCTCGCTCGAGCTTCGCTCCTCGCCCGACCAACTCATCCACGTCTTCGACGAGCCCGACCGCCCACAACCCCGCCTCGACCGTTCGCTTGGCGACGGGATGGCCGTCGCCGCGGGCGGGCTCCGCGAGTCGTCGTTCGGCCTGCAGTACAACTGCCTCGCGCACAACACGATCCGCGGCGCCGCGGGCGCGAGTGTATTGAACGGCGAACTGCTGCTCGAGAACGGTTACCTGTAGTCGCAGTCGTCAATCGACGTTCCCGTTTCACCCTGTGGCCGCTATTCGTATCCGTCGTGCCGAACTCTCGCCGGCGACTGTCCGGTATCAAAACTCCGACGAGATCCCCACCACAGTTTGGCGCGGGGCAAAAATAGGGCCGACCCCAACGACGGACGATGCTTCTCGCCATCTCCGATCCGGAGTCGTTGACCGCTCCGTCGGCCGAAGCCGCCGACGAGACGAGTGCGACGTTCGACCTCCTCGCGAACCGGCGCCGGCGTCTCGTCCTCCGGCGCCTCGCGGAATCCGACGCGCCGGTTTCGGTAGACGACCTCGTAGATCACGTGGTACTTGCGGAGGACGGCTCCGAAAGCAGGTCGGTCGCCAGCGTCGGCGACGCAGTTATCGGAACGCGTCGCCGCGTTCGGCTCTCGCTTCACCACGTTCACCTTCCGAAACTGGCCGAGGCCAACGTGGTCGACGTCGACTCGGGTTCGCACGCCGTCTCTCTCGGTGAAAACGGATCCGGGCTTCTGGGTCGGCTGACCCGAATCGACGAGTAGGCGCCGTCGACGGTCAGGGTTCCGTCTGTGGGAGGGCAACGACCGGGACGGACGCCTCCTTGACCAGCCGTCTCGCCACGTTGCCCGTGAGAAACTCCGCGAGCCGGTTGCCCTCTCGAGCGTTGAACACGACGGCGTCGGCTTGCTCCTCGCGGGCAGCCTCGAAAATCCGCTCGACGACGTCGGTTCCGTACAGTACCTCCGTCTCGACCGCGGCGGGGGATTCGTCGAGGACGCCCCTGATCCGCTCGAAGATGTCGCCGGCGTGATCCTTGCGCTGTTCCATCGGTGCCTTGTCGATCCCGCCACCCGATTTCTCGATGACGTTGACGGCGATCACTGTGCTCGACGGCTCGAGGTGCCCCTGCAGCGCCCGAGCGGTCCGTTCGCCGTCGTCCGGATCCGCCGCGGGGACGATCACGGTCCCGTCGAACGTCAGCGTCATCTTTCTGTCCTCCGTTTCGGTCGACCCGTGGTGAATCGAATCGGCCGCGCCGGTCGAACGAGCGTGCTCAATGCCATACTCGACGGTCGGTGTCCGCGAGTCAAAAAGGTATAGTCGGAACTCGCGAGCCTCGACCGTGATCGGCGCCCGCTTAGGGAACGACCTGGTTCCGGAGTTCGTCGTCGCCGTCGTCGAACCGGCGAACGTTCTCCGCGACGATATCGGCCAGCCGATCGTAGTACTGGGGCGTCTGCCCGGCGTTGTGGGGCGTGATCTGGACGTTCCCGACGTTCCACAACGGGTGGTCCTCCGGCAGCGGCTCCGGGTCGGTGACGTCGAGGGAGGCACCACGGATCCAGCTCGAACGCAGCGCCTCGAGCAAGGCATCGGTGTCGATCACCGGTCCTCGGGCGACGTTGACGATCACGGCCCCGGGATCGAGCGTGATCATGACCTCGCGGTCGATCAACCCCCGCGTGAGGTCGGTGAGCGGACAGGCGAGCACGAGGTAGTCGGTCCGGGCGAGCGCGTCCTCGAACGGCTCGTCGTCGAAACCGACGACCTCGTCGGTGGGGCCACCCTTCTCCGGGCTGTAGCGGACGCCGATCGTCTCGACGTCGAACGGCTCGAGGCGCTCGGCGGTCGCCCGTCCGATCGCGCCCAGGCCGACGATGGTGACCGTCGACCCCTGGAGCTCGTGGGCCTGGTAGTGGCGCCACTCCCGACGGCGTTGCCTGCGCTCGGCGACGTGGAACCGGCGGGTGAAGTGCAAGATCGCACCGAGGACGTGTTCGCCCATGTTCGGCCCGTGGACGCCCGAGGCGTTGGTCACCCTGACGCCGCGTTCTCGGAGTCGGTCGAGTGGCAGATGGCCGGTCCCCGCGTAGGCGCAGGCGAACACCTCGAGGTTCGAGGCGGCCTCGAGCAACTCCTCCTCGAGGGTCATCCCGGTGACGAAGCGGGCGTCCTCGATCAGCTCGCGCTCGGCGGTCGGCGTGCGGGCGAGTTCGACGGTTCGGTCGGGAAGCCGATCCCGGAGCGTCTCGGCGTACCGTTCGATCGGCGTTCCGTGAGTTCCCTTACGAAGGACGAGCAGATCCGTCTCGTCGGTAGCGGGCATATCCGGTGCCTCGAGCGGTGTCCCCAAAAGCGTTCAGTTCGCGGGGAGTACCGCCGCCGGTGATCGATCCGAACTTCAGACAGTTTAATACGGCCCGTCCAGTCCCAACGAAGTATGGAACGCGTTGACGTCGCGATCGTCGGCGGCGGCCCCGCAGGCGCCTGTGCGGCGGAGCGAGCTGCCGCACACGGCGCCGAGACGGTGCTGTTCGAACAGGGTGTCCCGCGGGAGGACCGTGACGAACTCGGCCCGGACTCGACCGACGCGGCCGGTATGCTCGACTACTGGATCGACATCATGGACTTCGACTATCGGGAGATTCCCGACGACGTCATCCACCAGGAACTCGAGGCCACCGAATTCGTCGGGCCGTCGAACCGGCTCGAACTGACAACGACGGGGATGGAGGCCGACTACCCGAGGTTCGGCTACACCTTCCACCGTGCCCGGATGGACGACTGGCTCCACGAACGCGCCGCGAACGCCGGCGCCGACCTCCGGGTCGGAACCGGTGTCAAATCCCTCGAGACCGATCTGCGCGCCTCGAGTCCGAAGGGGCCGACCCACACGTTGACCCTGTCGGACGGCGACCAACTCGAGGCACAGTACGTCGTCCTCGCGGACGGCCCGCAGCGCCGGATTACCCTCGACGCGCTGGATCAGTTTACCCCGCCCGGGCGGAGCGTCTCGGACCACCTCTCGCCGCCGGAGGCGAACCACATCGCCTACCAGGAGTACCGGGAGTTTCCCCCCGAACTGTTCGAGGAGGATCGACTCAAGTTCTGGTGGGGGTACATGCCGGGCGAGACCGCCTATCCGTGGGTGTTCCCAAACGACGGTACCGTCGCCCGAGTCGGCCTGACGATGCCGATCGGGATGACCCTCGAGGACGTTTCTGATCCCGCTTCCTATGCGTTGCTGGAGCCGGCCGACGACCAGCTTCCGTCGGGAGCCGAGTACATCCGTCGACTGCTCGAACAGGAGTACGGCGACGAGTACGACATCGAGGAGGACATCCCGATCGTCGAGGATCGCGGAAAATCGAGGGGGACGGAGACGTACCCGATCTCCTCGACGCGACCGATCGACTCGCCGGTCGGCGCGAACATCGCCGTCGCCGGTGGCGCGATGGGCACCACGTCGGCGTTCCACGAGGGCGGCTACCACGTCGCCGTGCGGACGGGCAAGATCGCCGGACGTCTCGCCGCGACCGACTCGCTCGAGAACTACAACGAGGTCTGGAAACGTGCCATCGGCGACGAGATCATTCGTAACGTCGCCTTCGCCGACATCGTCGCCGAGTACGAGCCCGACGACTGGGACCAGGCGTTCGAAGTCATCAACGGGATGCAGGGCTCCGGCACGGATACGGCGATCCTCGAGCAGACCTACTCCGCCGGTATCGGCGCGACGAGGCTGCTCGCGGCCTACAAGAAACGCAAGTTCTCCTACCGCGACGGACGGTACGTCCAGCTCTCCGAGGACGAGTACTTCTACTGAGCGGCGATCGACTCCTCGTGTCGGTCCCGGCGACGAGCGACCGATGATCGGTCCGCTGCACTCGAGGACGGAACCGTCCGTACGGGCTGCCGTTCCCGGTTTCCGATCCAACCGCGTTCCGTTCGTGACTGTCCAGGAACTGTCCTCCAGCAGCCGTATCAGGTGTCGAGACCGACGGTAACGAGGGAGCGACCCGCGCCAGTTCCTCTCAGCGGGCCAGTCGTCGATGCCCGTCGACAGCAATGGCGTCCCGTTCTCCGGCGGCCACGTGGTCGCCTCAGGAAACCTCGCGGGCGACCTCTACGCGAACGTGATGGCCGAGGGGACCGGGCGCACCCTCGCCACCCGTCTCTACGAGTACACCGACGACCCCGGGATGCAGGACATGCTCTCGTATCTCATCGCGCGCGACACGATGCACCAGAACCAGTGGCTCGCCGCCCTCGAGTCGCTCGAGGACCCGGTTCCAGTTCCGGCGAGTTTCCCGCAGGAAGAGGAAAACCAGGAGGTCAACTACTCGTTCATGTCGACCAGGCGGGACCCACAGTCGGATCCGGAAGCACCGTGGACGCAGGGGGCTGTCCCGGATAGCAAGGGCGAGTTCTCCTACCTCGCCGAACAGCCGGGCGACGGATCCGGAATCCCGCCGGAACCGGATCCGAGTACGTACAACATTCCAGAGGAGGAAGACGGGTAACCGCTCTCGATACACCTGTCTCAAAACCGAGCTATCCAGCGCCTGCCAGCAGGAGTCGCAAACAAGACTTAAACGCTCCAGCGACCTAGCAGAAATACGTGCCTTTAGTCCCCGTCCGAGCGAACCCATTCGGGTGCGATGACAGTACGGCGAACCCGGGCACGTAACATCTCGACCGTGACGGATTCCCGTCACGTCTGGGGACCGAGTCCCCCGCCCGGCACGAGGGTTAGCCAGCCGACGCGGCACGCCGCCACGGAATGACGCTGGACGTTAGTGTTCCGGGCGACAACTCAGTTTTCTCGAGCGACTGCGCCGACCAGTGCCGATCGCCGAGCGCACTCGAGATCGATCGAAACGGTTCGGATCGGACTCGTCGTGTTCGGCGATCGCGTCACTCCGAGTCACCGTCGTCACTCGCTCGGAGTCGGTGATCCTTCCGTTAGCGGTTCCGCGTAGAGGACCGAATCGAGGGGTTCCTCGTCGGGAACCGGTCCGTCGTCGAGCGTGCGCACCCGCCTAATCTCATCGCGCATCGACTCGAACGTCGCCGTGCTCGTAACGTCCCCGCTTCGGCGATCGTACTCGAGGAGTCCGTGTTCGGTGAGTCGGGGGAGGTGATGGTGTATCAGCGATGTCCTCACACGATGGCGCTCCGCTTCGCTTACCGCGTCCGGCGGACACTCCTGTTCCCAGGCGGTAATTTGACGGCTCAACTGCTCAATCGACGTGTGCTGGTTTTGCAAAAAGTAACAGGCGGTGTACCGACATCGGGAGCGCGACAACAGTTCAAAAACGGAGGCAACGTCGTGGTTCGGTGAGTTCGACATATGTACGACTATCTCACCACTCTCGCATAAGAACGGGTCCAAACATGTTTGATGATCTGATGGGTGTTGAATACTTGCTATGCTCTACAGAGAGGTTTCTGTCGCGTAGGGGTATAAATACGGAAAGCCCACACAGCGATTGCTGTGCGGGCTTAGTGGGTATGAGTATGAGTGGTGGCGGCGAATCGGATTTCCCAGAGGGTCTCCCACTCCAGTACTCCCCGAAAC
>NZ_AOIB01000041.1 GCF_000337675.1 Natronococcus amylolyticus DSM 10524
GTTAGTGCTCGCGGGCTCAACGCCTCGTTGCCTTGGCGCGTACACCCCGAGTCTATCGACCTCGTCTTCTACGAGTGATCTCAGTGGTATCTCTTTTCCAGGTGGGTTTCGAGCTTAGATGCGTTCAGCTCTTACCCCGTGGTGCGTCGCTGCCCGGCACGTGCTCTCTCGAACAGCCGGTACACGAGTGGCACCCATTCGTAGTTCCTCTCGTACTATACGAACGTTCCCGTCAGATACCGTAACACCCCCAATAGATAG
>NZ_AOIB01000042.1 GCF_000337675.1 Natronococcus amylolyticus DSM 10524
CAATTCATGCACTACTACAACCGCCAGAGACCGCACCAAGCTCTCGACGGAAAGACGCCGATCGAGGAGGTGCAGAACTAGACAGTGCCTTCCGATTGGATTGGTAGGTCAGCGTATGAGTGATGATATCGAGACTTACGAGTGTCCATCCCCTGATTGTTCGAGAACGTTTGGAGCGAGAGCGGAGTTCACCGAGCACATCAACAGTAAACACGCTGGCGAGTATCAACGGGACGGCTGGCCCGACACGTCGGCTGGTCGGCAGGCGCACCGCGATCGTAGCAAGGACGACGAGGAGTAGCGAACTCGAAATAACCAACACTGACTCGGTAGAGACCCCTCTCGTTGGTTAAGACGGTGGTGTTGCGTATTTTGGTTGTGTGACTCGCGACAACCACGATATACAGTTTGGCAACAGGAAAGCGATGATGTCACGAGTGAGCAGCAGCATTTTCGGAATTCAAAGGGGGCTATAAGTAACTCTGTTGAATAATTGAGGCTGCCCGGTGTGATCGCACCGGGCGTCCGCGATGATGATCGAAACGACAGCGGTGATCGTCGCGTCGTACGTAGGAGTCATGGGGCTCCTACGAACGGTCGACAGTACGACCCCACTTTCCATCAGCGTTTGGGTATGGGGTGCGGGCCTCGAGCTGTCGATCGGCGACGACCCTGAGTAGGGTTGTCGAGCCCCGTTAGGGGCTTCGCAACGAGACTACCGAAGGCGTACGGTACCTGTCCATCGACCGGCGAGATTGGATGTACTGTGGATCAGCTGAAGTTCTTCTCAAGTGGTGGGACGATCTGCTTTTTCCGGGACATAACGTCGGGCAAAAACGCTTCCCGATCCGTGAATGAGGTATCGAGAGCATCTTCCACTGTCGCTGCATGGCCGCCAGCCATGAGGGCGACCGATTCCTCCCTAAGCACGTCCGTGACGAGCAACAGAAGCACGGCGTAGTCCCGCTCAGAAACGATTTCGTCCATCGCAGCGAGTATAGCATTCCGCTGATCCAATACCACCTCCCGCTCTACGGTTTCGACCTGTCCAATGCCGACGTGATTCGATCCGAACTCGAATTCTTTGAAGTCACTCAGAACCATTTCTCGGGGCTGTTTCTCCCCAAGCTTGCTTTTCTGTTGCAGCAACTCTTTGCCGTATTCCTCGCGGTCCACATCGGCTGTCTCAGCCAGTCGTTTGGCTATACTCCGATCTGTTTCGGTAGTTGTCGGGGATCGGAGCAGAACTGTATCACTCAACAGCCCGCTGAGCAGCAGGCCGGCAGTCTTGGTATCGATCGTCTCGTCCGCTTCGTTGTACAGGTGCGTGAGGATGGTGGCGGTGGAACCAACTGGTTCGGTTCGGAAGAAGATAGGGTCGCTGGTCTGTACGTCACCGATTCGGTGGTGGTCCACGACCTCAACGATCTCGGCATCGCGTGCGCCGGACACGGCTTGACTGTACTCATTATGATCAACGAGGATCAGCCGGTCCGCCGCTGTATCATCGATGAGAGTGGGAGTTTCAACGTTCCACCGATCGAGGACGAACCGGGTCTCCGGGTTCACCGCACCAGCCCGCGCCGGGACGACATCCGCTCCCTGTGCCTGCTTCAGCCGTGCATACGCGAGGGCAGAGCAGATAGCGTCAGTGTCCGGCTGTTGATGACCAATAACGTAGATGGGGTTTGCCATAGCCGCTGTATCGTACCCCCGTTAAAAACCATATCCCATTCTGTTCTGGTGGGTAGCTTGTTTCTCGCTCCTGTATCTGTTCTACCGAACAATCGCTGCTTGCTGAATTCGCGCGAATGTGCTGAATAGACCCTGATGTCCCCGAAAGAGAACCTCCAACCTAAGCGGCAAGATGATTGGCTTGAAGGGGCGTGAAAAGGTGAACGGAGTTCGCTAGATCAGTTCGGCCAGCAGGACGGCCGCGAGCCCGAAGTAAATTAGGAGCGCGGTGATGTCCTTGACCGTCGTGATCAGCGGGTCCGAGGCTGCAGCGGGGTCGAACCCGAGCTTATTCATAAGCCACGGGATCACGTAGCCGACGGTCGAGGCGACTACACAGACGGTGACGAGTCCGACGAAGACGACCGTCGCCAGCTCGAGGGCGTAGGGCTCGTTGATCTGCCAGACGTAGGCCGCGCCAGCGCCGATGGCGCCGATGATGAGACCGATCAGCAGGCCGATGACGCCCTCGCGGGCGAAGTGTCTCATCGCGTTTCGGTCATCAATGTGACCGAGCGCGAGGCCGCGGACGAAGATGGTCGACGCCTGCGTGCCGACGTTGCCGCCCATGTCCATGATGACGGGAACAAAGAAGGCCAGCGCGACGACGGCCTCGAGCGTGTCTTCGAACTGCTCGATGACGCCGCCGGCCATCAGCCCGCCAGCGAGGGCGACGATGAGCCATGGCAGTCGCAGTCTGAGAATCTTCGGGATCGAGGACTCGAGGATCGCGCTCGAACGGGCGGTCTCGACGTCGGTAAAGGAAAAGCCCGCGCTCTTCATGATGTCCTCGGTNGAGCCATGGCAGTCGCAGTCTGAGAATCTTCGGGATCGAGGACTCGAGGATCGCGCTCGAACGGGCGGTCTCGACGTCGGTAAAGGAAAAGCCCGCGCTCTTCATGATGTCCTCGGTGGCCTCCTCCTCGACGACCTGGATCATGTCTTCGGTTCGGAGGACGCCAACGAGCATGCCGTCGTCGTCGACGACCGGTAGCGCTGGGAAGTCGTGTTCGGCGACCTCGTCGGCCGCGTACTCGGGGTCGGTGTCTGCGTTGATCGTGACGAGATCAGTGTGCATGTGGGTCTCGACGACGTCGTCTTCGGGCGCGTTAAGGAGCTCCCGAAGGGACATGACGCCGACGAGTCGGCCCGAATTATCTGTGACGTACAGGTAGTAAACGGTAGTTTCGTCGGAGACGGGTTCGAACTCGCGGAACTGCTCGATCGCCTCTCCAATGAACGTTTCCTGGGTAACCGCAACAAAATCGGCTTCCGTGACGTCGGCGACGCGGTCGGCGTGGAATTCGCCGCCGTCGGCGGCGACCCGGTCAGCGTCCTCCATACACCTCACCACGGGCGTGCGAGCGAATGACGCCTGCAAACTCAGCTTGGAGCAGGTCAAGGACCAGATCCTCGAGCGTGCGCCCACGTTCGCGGGCACTCTCGTTGATCGGAGTATCGGTGCCAAAGTGGTTGCTGTGATTTGTATCCAGCATGCAGCCAGTCAGTTTAGAGCAGGCTAAAAAATCACTTCGGTTTGAATATTAATATGGTACGACGTTACACAGCAGCGATTTACAGCAGCGACTCATTGAATCTGCACTCTACAGACCAGTTGCAGGGTACCCGAATAGAAGACCAGTTAGTGTTCCGGTCGATGTATTCAGTACGGCTTTGCAATTAGTATTAGTGCTTGATAGAGTAGCTACGGTTGGTTTGCCATCCTCATGTGACAGAATCCAGAGAAGCCACTGTCCCTGGCAAAGCGGCGACACCAACCGTCATTCTCTTGCAATCTCTCTATGTGGTATGTCATGTTGTCAGCCGAACGTCTGAGTTTACCACAAACTCCGCCGGTCTCTATACAAGGACCTCTACCGAAGTTCTAAACTCTCCAATCTTATCAAGGACTACAGTGGATATGCTGAATATAAGGACAGTAATCTTTTATCGTGGTACATAGTTATGGTGTGGTAGGAAGTAGCATACTACATGAAAGTGAGATGTACATTGTGCAGGCGGGTGATCCCAGACCAATCAATGCAGCATTGGTGTTCATGTGGGTGGTGTATGGACTCCAATTGTAAACGGAATCACGAGTCGTTCTGCCCGGTTCACAGCAAGGAACGCTGGATTGGTGCAGTCGAACTCTGACGGTTTATTTTGAGTGAAACCAGTAATGGATAGGTGTATTCAGCCCGTCTCCATGGAGTTGCATCTCTGATGGATAGTTCACCGCTCAGTAAGCATCTCCATGTAACAACTACTGGAACTTGAGAGCAATCTCGAAGGTGGGTATTCAGACGGTACCAGAAGGTCCTGACTCGAGCAGTGATTTCTGTCCGCGTTAGTACTTAGCGGCCAAGATGCCCAACGCCAGCGACGACCAAACGACCCGATCAGCGCGATTGGCAGTTTGGCTAATGAGGATTTCTTAGAGAAACCCGGGGTGAGGGTTTCTACGGAAGACGCGGTTGACAACTGGTTGGCAGGTGGGGCCTCGCCATTTATTCATGTGGGGGCCTAGCATGATAAGATTTGTGGTCGGGGTATGTTACTATGTCAGCTGAACGTCGTGGTTCGGCACAAACTGCGACGTTGACCGACCGATTTACCCTTCTCGCTTATAAACTATGCCGCCTACAGAACCCATGCCAAGCAATCCCGACGTTGNCACAAACTGCGACGTTGACCGACCGATTTACCCTTCTCGCTTATAAACTATGCCGCCTACAGAACCCATGCCAAGCAATCCCGACGTTGAGCACTCTGATGAGTTCAGCCGGGCCCGAACGTGGCTCAAGCCGAATCAGATTGAACGGCTTCGAGACGTCTGCCTATCTGAAGTCGTCGCACCCTACCTTCAGGACCGGAATGAGGTGATCGTCGCACTGCTCTATGATGCTGGCCTTCGCGCCGGCGAGCTGTGCGCTCTCGAGGTAAATTACCTAGATCTCGAAAACGGAACCGTCTATCTTCCGAGTGCTATCCAGAAAGGCTCACCACCGCCAGCGACTCTCGAGCTCAAGCCTGAGACGGTTCGACTACTCCGTCGGTATCTTCGGGACCGATGGAAGAACACTACAGCTCTCTTTCCTACCCGCTCAAGCGACCGAATCACGACACGGTCCCTACAGCGGCTCATAGAAAAACTCGCTGTAGAAGCGAACGTGCGCCCGCTGCTTGCTGGCGGTGGCATAGGAGAGCCAACGGACGTTACTCCGCACACACTTCGGCACTCTGTAGCCTATCGGATTATCCAGATCGACGGTGGTCGGCTCGAGGATGTACAACTACGACTACGTCACGCCAATAGACAAACCACGGACCAAATCTATAGCCACTTGATCCCACGGTAGTTGGAAGATCGGCGGGTGTTCGGATTCACTAATCAGTAAGTCGTCTCTTGCCCATAACGCATGATCGACCTCAGTCCAACTTCTCAGTTCGCTTCAGTTCTCATGCTGTGTAGGGTGTGTCACAGAACTCTTCTCAAGAACTGATTTCACTCCGTGCTTCGGTGAATCTGCCGGTATATTGATCTACGAACCTAACACTGTTACTTCGATCAAATATGGATGATTCTGACGGAGTCACGCTGAATAGACAATGGAGCGAAATCGGTTTATAAAGATAAGCTATCGACGAATCCTATGGACGCTTAGTCTTTTCTTTCCTTGTACCGATCATCCGTTGGTAGAGAATCAATTAGGTATCCGTTCCTCTGGAATATCAAGGCTGTAGTCCTGCCCATCTTTCACCTTCTTAAACAAGTCAAGGGCCTCATCAGAGTACCGACGCGGCTCCACTCCGCTTTCCTCAAAGAAAGCGATGTGATAGCGGTTGTTGAACGCGGTGATGTCGACCCCTCTATCTTCTTCGATCTGGTCAAGAATTTCCCGGTTCAAGGTTACATAGCTATCTAGCCCAATTTCTTCAGCCACCTCAGAGGGACGATACGTATGCTGAAACTTGATCGGTGGCACCTCTCCTGGTTCACCCTCCATGTATCCTAGTACCGTCCGCAACTCACCTACGTCAGTAGCGACATCTTCCAGTCGGTTGATATCTACGACTTCGCCACCTGAGGACATTGAGGAGACAACATCGTAAGTCTGCGCAAGAAGGCTCCGCAGATACCGAGGGTCAACCGCTAGTTCATCGCCCTCGGCAAATGCTCTGAACACCCAGCCGAAGTCGTCGGCGACAATATTCTTGACGCGAAGATGGCCGCCGTCGTCGAGCTTGATGTCATGTTCCCGCGGGTATGAATTTTCCTCCTCGGCGTTCTCCACCCACTGAAGGAAGTAAATGTCCTCTGTAATAGACCGCTCGTCGCTCAACACCTCATCAGCCCACGTGAGTACCTGTTGGACGTTCGGATCGTCCGGTCGGTAGCCGACGATGAGGAGGGGATGTTCAGCGAAGTACGTTAGCATCTTCGAACTAAGGTACCGTCTTCGGTTGTTGAACTCATGGTAGTCGTCCTCCGTGAGTACGATGGACTCTGGATTAGAGACAGAGCCATGGATGTGTAGAATCTCGCCGATGTTCCGGTACCGTGTTCTCAGAACCTGTTCGCCAACAACAACTCGGTAGGAAGGAATATCGTCAGGGTCGATCTCCTCGTCGCGATTGAAACCGGCACTTCCGACTCGGTCGTCATCCAGCAGGTTGTCGTCGGAAACTTCTTCGTTGAAGATGGCCTCGAAAAAGCGATCATAATTAGTCGTGATGACCGCGTGAGGCTGAATCTCCTGTAGATGCTTGACTTCACGCAGTGCCGCGTCAAGCGTGATTTTCTCGTGGACGGTGTCCTCGGCGAGATCGTCGACGGTCTCCGGTGTCATTTTGCGGATGTGGTCGGCGATTTTGGCCTTCAGGAAGATATCGCGTTTGTTCTCGTGGTCGAAGAGTTCCTCGTCCCATCCAAGAAACTCGCTTTCCTCGTCACTATCGTACCCCCCATAGTCGCTCCATGCCCATTCAGCGTACTTCTCTGCGAGGAATTGGCCGACTTCCGTTGGACTCCTCGTCTGCCGATAGAAGCCGTATTCCTCCTCGAGTCCGTCGCAGTCCTTCACTAACCTCTCGAGCAATCCATCCCAGTTCGGTGCGCCGAAGTACCGAATAGAAAGTCCGGTACCAGCGAAAATCACGGGCTGACAATTGGCCCTCGTGACCGTCTGCTCAATATCGGCGATCACTTCCTCCTTGTACTCCTCGAAACCAGTCATGCGGATGAATCAACTTTCCCATGTAATGATAGTTTGGAAGTGCCGCGAGGATTGAATGTTTTAACGGTTATCCCCTTCCGTGACGCTTTGACCAGTCTGCTGAACGGACAAACGGTAAAAACATCTATTGTACATCAAAGCGGATCTATATGTGCGATGCTAATCGCCAGAGGGCACTGCGAATAATCAGGAGTGGATCGACACCGCGATGACGAAGATTGATACCCCCGGCAAAATCAATCAGCTACAAGATCCTACTCTGGAAGACTCAAAAGAATAATACGCCGATAGAAGAGTGCACTTGTCAATGCCTGTCGATTTCCTCGAGTCGGAAACATCACGCCCGTGGACATCGGATCGCGTCAGTGCCGACTGTGAGCTTTATCTTGGAAAAGGATCCAACGGTCTCGAGATTCTCGTCACAGAATGTGACGACCGACCACAGAAGAGTTGGCTTCAGCGACTCTACACCGACCGTCGGAACCAGCGTATCAACCCGATTCTCGTCATTGTGCTTCGAGACGACAGCCAAACGGTCGACATCATCGGGCCCGCTGGTGAGGACCCGGATGTCAAGCGCGACCTCGAGCCCTCACAGGTCGAACGTATCTGCGAGTCGGCGCTTGAGCGACCGGACCACCATGCCGCACAGCGGTTCCTTAGCGAGGTCCTCGCACAGATTGAGGAAGAATTGGTTGGCCTGCGAAATCAGGGGCTCCTCTCGACACACGAACTGAAAAGCGGCGTCCCTGACCGTCCTGACTGGGAAGACGCTGTCGGCCGAGCTAAGGGTTTGCTGGACGAGGAAGGGCGTAATTTGGTTGAGGGGCTCGGTTACGAAATCGAGCGTCTCCAAGATCACAGCTACATTCTGAAGGACACTAGAGACGGACGGGAGCAAGCCGTCGCTGTCTTTCTCAACGAAAACGAATCGTTCGACCACGCGCAGGATCGCTTCACCGGCCAGACGCCTGTCTCCTACGCGCTTAATGAAGCGGATAAAAAGAACCTCGATTACGTCATCGCCAGTTCGGACAACTGCCTACGGCTCTACACGACCAACCCTGACGCAGGGTTTGGATCGCGCGGTCGGACTGACACCTTTGTCGAGGTCAATACCGACCTTCTCACCGACGACAATGCCGGCTACCTGCCGCTGCTGTTCTCCTCAAGAGCACTTCAGGACGATGGATCGCTTCACGAGATCATGTCCGACTCGAAGGACTACGCCACCGAGTTGGGGCGGCGGCTTCGAGAGCGCATTTACGATGATGTCGTCCCGGATCTCGCCGAGTCCATTGCCGAGGCCCGCAATCTCGAGAACCCGACGAAAGACGAACTGGATGGGACCTATCGGATGGCGCTGATCAAACTCTACCGGCTGCTGTTCATCGCGTACGCCGAGGACGAAGGGTTTCTCCCACGGCACAATCCCCGGTACGAGCGCCGGTCACTGAAGGCAAAGGCTCACGAACTGCACGACCTTCGTCAGGAAGACATCGAATTCGACGATCGGTCGACGGCCCACTGGGACGATGTCATGGAACTATCCCACGCGATCCACAACGGTCACTCGGAGTGGGGCCTTCCCGAGTACAATGGGCGGCTGCTCTCTTCGGACGATGACATCTCGGAAGCGGGGGCCCAGCTAGCAGAGATTGAACTGACCGATAACCAGTTCGGGCCAGTGCTGGCAAACCTGCTCATCGACGAGTCCGAGGCCGACGACATCGAGGGGCCAGTTGACTTCCGCAACATCGGCGTCCGAGAGTTCGGCGTCATCTACGAGGGGCTGCTCGAGTCTGAACTCTCACTTGCCGATCAGGACCTGACCGTCGACAACGAGGGGCACTACACACCAATTAACCCAACGGGTCAGCAGCAGTTGGCTGAGAACGATGCAGACGTCGTCGTTGAAGAGGGCGAGGTGTACCTTCACGGTCAGTCCGGCGAGCGGAAAGCCACCGGGACGTACTACACCAAGACTCGGTTCGTTGAGCATCTTCTAGATCACTCGCTCGAACCGGCGCTGGACGATCACCTCGAACGATTGGACCGCCTGCGCGAAGAGGAGGGCCGCACAGCGGCCGCGGAGGCGTTTTTTGATTTCCGAGTGTCCGACATCGCCATGGGGTCGGGACACTTTCTCGTCGGCGCCGTTGACCGCATTGAGAACCGTCTAATGAAGTACCTGACACGGGACGACGTCCACCTCCCGCAGGTCGAAGAAGAGCTTGACCGCCTACGCGACGCCGCCGAGGATGCCTTCGCGAGCAGCGAGGAGATGCCCGAAGTCGAACGCAGTCAACTTCTTCGGCGGCAGGTTGCCCGTCGATGTATCTACGGGGTCGATGTGAATGACCTCTCGACGGAACTGGCGCGCCTCTCGCTGTGGGTGCACACGTTCGTTCCAGGGCTTCCATTGGCGTTCCTCGACTACAACCTTACCACGGGCGACTCGCTGGCAGGCATCGGCACGCTGGACGAGGTGAGCGATATTCTCGATGTCGAACAAACGAATCTCGAGATGTTCATGGGTGGATCTAGCGTGGTGAACGACATTGAGGACGCCATCGACGAACTGGGAAGCTTCGCAGACGCCGACGCACAGCAGGTCGCCGAAGCCCGAGAGACGCGTGAAGAGATTCAGGATCAGTTGGCGGAGACCCGTGCAGCTTTCGACATTCTGGCGGCATCGAGAGTAGAGGATGAAATTGATCCAAGCGTCGTGAATAGCGACGATACAGAACTACTGGGATCAGATGAGTACGAAAGGGCTCAAGATGTATTCAAGGGAACAAATCAACTACACTTCCCGATAGCGTTCCCAGAAGTGTTCAATGGGGACAACCCTGGATTTGACGTATTGTTGGGGAACCCACCATGGGAGAAGACGAAGGTGGAAAAGCATGAGTTCTGGGCTCGTCATTACCCGGGTCTTCGTTCGATGACTCAGCCGGAGAGAGAAGCAGAGATTTCAGAGTTAGAAAAACAGAGAGAGGATCTAGTTGATGAACTAGAAAAAGAGCGTTTAGAGCAGGAAAAGAAGGCAAAGATTTTGATAAACGGACCGTATCCAGGGCTAGGAAGCGGCGATCCTGACCTCTACCAAGCGTTCAGCTGGCAGTTTTGGCGGCTAATTAAGACAGATAGTCATCTCGGGGTCGTACTTCCTCGTGAAGCCTTTCTCTCAAAAGGATCTGAGTCTTTCCGCCGACATATTTTAGAAAGTGGAAAAATATCCGACATTACATTCATACTGAACAACCGGCAGTGGGCATTTGAGGAGGTACATCCCCAGACGACGATAGGATTGTTCTCCGCGAGAAAAGATAGTCCATCAGAGGATACTTGGGTTCCAATTCGAGGTCCTTACCCGAGTCGAGAAGCGTTCGATGATGGTGTTCAGCACGAACCCCACTATTTTGAGTTGAGAGATGTGCTTGATTGGACAGAAACAGCATCCTTCCCGCTCTTGCCGCCCAATCCTGGAGCTATTGAAGCCTTTGACCAAATCCAGCAGTCACCCGCCGTTGTTAATGCAGACAGAGATGACTGGAATGTAGTCCCTTATCGAACCGGGATTACATCCAGTGACTGTCTAAGCGAGAGTGAAGCTTCTGGACAAGATGGTGCAGTCTGGCCAGTATATAAGGGAGAGTCGTTCGATATTTGGGATCCAGACACTGGTTCCTACTATGGTTGGGGCAACAAGGAGAAACTGGTAGAATATCTCCAAGACAAAAGAAGTCGTAGCCGAAAATGGCCAGATACAGATCGGGAACTTCCCTGCTTCACCCCAACTATCGCGTTCCGGAGGGTCACTCGAGCCACTGATCGCAGGACCGTGCGTGTTTCATTAATTCCGCCGAAAGTATTTATGAGGGATGCCGATCCAGTGCTCCTCTGGGAGAGTGGGGATTCTGAAGACGAAGCCTACCTTATTGGTGTTCTTTCGTCCATTCCTACAGATTGGTATGCTCGCCGATTCGTGGAGAAACACCTTGACTATTACATTTTCAATGGGGTTCCGATCCCACATCCTGACGGAGAATCCATCTTGCGAAAGCGTGCCATCGAACTCTCTGGACGCCTTGCCGCTATTGACGATCGCTACGAGGACTGGGCCAACGAGATCGGCGTCGACTACGGCCCACTCGACGACGACGAGAAACAGGAGAAGATTCACGAACTTGACGCCGTCGTCGCCCACCTCTACGGGCTGAGCCGCGAAAACCTTCAGGTTGTCTTTGAGACGTTCCACGACAACTGGGATCACGAGCGGCGGATGAACGCGGTGCTGGAGCACTATGACGAGTGGGCTGAGCAACTGGAGGACAAAGAATGACCAGGCCAGAGTTTATCGACAATCGGGAGGGCAACACCCTTGCCGCAGCAATTAACGAGTATATCGAGGACCTGCGCGAGAAGATGGGCCCCGAGCCCAACCTCGATGTGGCGACCGGCTACTTCAACCCCCGTGGCTACTTTGAGGTGGCTGACGCACTCGACGAGGTCGGGGAGGTACGGCTTCTCCTCGGCGCTCAGCCCAGCCAGAAGGATACCGAGCGCTGGCGACAGCCAGGCGAACCTCGTGGTGAAGAGTACGACCAGAAGCGACTCGAAGATTCTCTCCAGACCCTAGACCGCAATCTCGACGAAGACCGGGACCTCCTAGGGTTCTCCCGACGAATCGACGATCGCCTACAACAACTGGTGGACTTCCTTCGTGGTGACGATGTCGAGGTTCGACGCTACGAAGAGCAATTCCTCCACGGAAAGGCGTACCTGTTCTCTCACGACCAAGGGGTCCTGGTCGGTTCTTCGAACTTCACTGGTGCCGGACTGACCTCGAACATGGAGCTGAACGTCGGCCAGTACAGTCCGTCTGTGACCGGACAGGTCAACGAGTGGTTCGAAGAGCTCTGGACCGACGCCGAACCCTACGACCTCGCAGCGATCTATGAGGAGCGGTTCGAACCGTACGACCCGTACCTCATCTACCTTCGTGTCCTGTACGAGCGCTACGGCGACGAACTTGAAGAGGAGGCTGAGGATGACGGCGTAATCAACCTCACCAACTTCCAGCAGGACGGAGTTCGCCGTGCCGAACGGTTCCTTGACAAGCACAACGGCGTGATTGTCGCTGACGAGGTCGGCCTTGGGAAGACCTACATCGCCGGGAAACTGCTGGAGAAAACGGTCAACGAAAACCGACAACGAGCACTGGTGGTCGCTCCGGCATATCTGCGTGATGGGATGTGGAAATCGAAGGCCCCGGAGTGGGGAGTCCAGTTCGAGACACTCTCCTACTCAGAACTTCGGAACGAACGCCAATTCGGTGGTGAGCGGTCGCACTTGAATTTGGAGAAGGAAGAGTACCAACTCGTCATCATTGACGAAGCGCATGCGTTCCGTAACCCTGGTACACAGCAGGCTGATGCGCTTCGACAGCTCCTGCGAGACGACCCACCAAAGGATGTCGTGATGCTCACAGCAACGCCGGTGAACAACTCGCTGTGGGATCTCTATTACCTCCTATACTACTTCATTAAGAACGACGCAGCGTTCGCCTCGGACGGAATCCGGTCGCTTCGTGACCGGTTCAAGCATGCACAGGCCGAAGATCCGTCTGACCTGAGCCCTGACCTTTTGTTCGACGTCCTTGATGAGACGACTGTTCGGCGGACACGGCGGTTCATTCGGGAACACTATGAGAACGCAACTCTCCCCGACGGCGAGGGTGGTGAAGTCAGAATCACCTTCCCCGAGTCACAGCCTCGGCGTATCGACTACGATTTCAGTGATACGTTCGGCGACGCCTTCTTCGATGACGTCGCAAAGGGATTAGCCGCTGGCGACCGGAACGAGTCGGAACTCACTCTCGCCCGGTACCGACCATCGTACTACCTCGAAGGCGAGGAAGACGCCTCGGAACTGTCACTCATCGGTCTGCTCAGAACGGGTCTGCTAAAGCGCTTTGAGTCCTCGAGCAAAGCGTTCGCCAACACATTAGAGCGGATGATCGACCAGAACCGCGCTGCACTGGGCCTGCTTGACAACGGAATGTTCCCCAAGCCCGACGCGATTGAGGAGTGGGTCGAAGCTGACAGCGACGAGGTACTCGACGATGCCTTCAATCAGGCAGACGACCAGACCGTATACAACCTCGGTGCAACAGAAGCGGAAGTCGAGGAGTTTCGTCAGGATCTTGAAACCGACTTAGAGATTCTACAAGACTGGTATGAGCGTGTAAGTGTCGTTACGCGCGACGACGACGAGAAACTCGACACACTAGGTAAGACGCTTATCGACATCGCTAAAGATGCCGAAGAAGATGCCGAGACGGACCCGGACCTCGAGAAGGAAGAGGCGTTCCGGCAGAACCGGAAGGTCGTCATCTTCTCCTACTACGCGGACACAGTCGAGTGGATTCTGGATTATCTAGAAAAACGCGCCCAGAACGACGAGACACTCTCCTGCTACGAGGGCCGAATCGCTGGCGTCACTGGAGACAGCTCGGTCCGGGGAGTCACGAGAGAGGATGCGGTTCACGGCTTCGCTCCCGACTCGGCAGATGCGCCGGCAGGCGTCGAAGACCAGTACGACATCCTCGTTACAACCGACGTGCTCGGACAAGGGGTCAATCTCCAGCAGGCCCGGAACGTCATCAACTACGACCTGCCGTGGAACCCAATGCGTGTCGTTCAACGGAACGGACGGATCGACCGTATCAACTCGCCACACCCCGAGATATTCCCGATGACGTTCTTCCCGGAGGACCACCTTGACGATCTTCTCGAACTCGAACTTCGAGTGCGCCAGAAGGTAACCCAAGCAGCCCGCTCTATCGGCCTGGATAGCCAAGTCATCCCGGACATGGACACGATGCAGCAGAATTTCTCTGATCGGGTTGAGGACATCGAATCTATTCGAGATGAAAATGAAGAGGTCTACGAAAAGGGTGGTGGCCAAGCAGCGGCATACTCAGGTGAAGAGTACCGCCAAGAGCTACGAGAAGGCTTAGAAGACAGAGAGGACCAAATCACCTCGCTCCCGTGGGCGGCAGGATCTGGATTTCGAGCTGGGAACCCGGGCTACTTCTTTTGTGCCAGAGTGGGAGAGGAAATGTTCATGCGATTCGTTCCGGACAACGACGAAAGAGAGATGATCGACGACACGCTCACCTGCCTCCAGCGCATCGATTGTGATCGCGATACTGATCGTGAACTCCCGAGGGAATTCAAAGACGGTGTCTATGATGCGTGGGAGGATGTGAAAGAGGACATCTGGCAGCAGTGGCAGGAACAGACAGATCCACGTGCCGTCCAGCCAGATGTTCCTAAAGCATTCCGTGAAGCCATTGAGCACGTTCGGGATTACTGGCCGTCAGACCTGACACAGACTCGTCAGGAGGAGTTGATCGACTCGCTGGGGGCGCCGTGGCCACAGCAATATGAGCGTGAAATTCGAAAGGTAGTTCGTGATGACGGCTTAGACGACGAGGAGAAAGCCCGTAGAATCGTCGAAAAAGCCGATGATCTCGGACTACAACCCTACGACGCACCCGAGCCACTTCCGCCAATCCGGGAGGAAGAGGTCAAACTCATCTGCTGGATGGCCATTGCTCCCGAACAAACAAATGAAGACGAAAATGGCCCGTCCCTAGTTTCCCAAGCAACGCTACAGTAACTCAAAACATGCAACAATTCAAGGTAGACGATAGGGTGCGAATAGACATCCCAGATGAAACAGATCCGGATTATCGGTTACACGGAGAACATGGCACGATTGCGAAAATCCTGAGCGATGACGCTGCGGAATTGACCGGAAACCCTCGCGACTCGCAACTGTACCGTATTGAACTGGATTCGGGACAGACGATCGATATGCGATGGCGCAGTCTACGGCCGCCGATTGAAGACTGAGAAGTTCGGTTCTCCAATCGAGGACCATAGTACCGTCAGTTCTCCTCGGTTCATCGACAGCTGTGAGCAGAGACTTCTGGGAATTATTGTAGCCTGGGAGAACGAGCAAGTGGAATTGTACGACTTGATGCAGAAATTCAATTCGCAGTCGATGGTTGACTGTTACCACCCAGATGGAGTTGCGAGCTGGTACTTTACCTTACGCCCGATTTTTTCCTTTTCTACAAGACCTAGTTTGTGGAACCAGCTGTTGTAATAGCCGGTGTAGTATTTTCCGGATCCCTCGTATTCGTCCACAAGTGCTTCCTGAAGTTCCTCCCGGAGCAGGCCTCCATCTTCTCGGTACGCTTCAAGAGTACTGAGGTAGAAGAACGCACTCCCGTAAGGTTGCATTCCGATTAGCAGCGTGCGTTCGATTGGACGAAGGCCAGGGTTTTCATCGAACACGGCAGCGAACTCCCGCCCAGTATCCGTCAATGAAATTTCCGTGTTCGGGTCACGGTCTCCTGTAGTACTGAAGAATGCCCCATCATCTGTGTCTACAATACCAAAATTATACGATCCCTCTTCTGCGTCGATGTGTCCCTCACTCTGCAGGTACGATCGCAACTCTTCGAACGTCACGGTGTCCTTACGCTCGACAAATTTGAACGCGGCTTTGACCGCTTCGGGGTTTGAGGACCACCGGAGTATCGGTAGTTTGTCGTCGGTCTCGACCTCTTCGAGTAGCTTTCGCCGTTCATCAGCCGAGAGCTTCTTCAACTGCTCTGCGAGATCTTCGTGGTTCAGATTTTCGCCGGATTCGGTTGTCATCTTGAACTTCCTCTGCCTACTCTAATATCTGTAATACGATATATCTTATGGTGACTGAGGTTGACTTAGGCTAACTAGATCTGATGTAGGCTTATGTCAACGTTGGTTTTCACATTCTGACGCAACTCAACTACCGAGTCGCTTATACAGTGAAAATAGCCGAGCCAGTTCTGGTGTCGGTTACTCAACCGTCCTGAACACTGTTGAATTTGCATAGCTAGCTCGGGTACTTGAAGAACCGTACTTGTTTACAGTCTGTAAGCAGTCAAGTGTCCGCTTACAGGGGATGTACATACAGGATCCCAAAAGTGTTGGTCTCAAGCTGCTGGCAAAAGATAACTGCCAAGCACTGCCAGTACGATCAGCACTGGGCTCGGAGAGTCCGGCCTAATCTATGCACACCAGAGTTCCGTTGAATACGTGAACTGTGCACCCATCAACGCCGAATCCTGCCTCTCCTTGTCGAGACCACTACTCCACCAAACTCGAGGATACGATCACCTCAACCGAACCCGAACTCGGGACGGCTTCCCGGTCGGTAGTTAACCGCGGTGAGTTTGTCGGCTAGAAGAACCCGCCGAGTATGCAGTCAGGATAACGTCATTCGGCAGCCAGTGTAGCGTCATCTCGACATCAAGAGACTGTCGGGGTGAACGGGACAGATTTGGATGTTGAGTTCGTCGAAGGGAGCAAGACGCAAGTCCCGACGCCAGGGACCACAGACGGAGACGCGATCAAGGACTACATCGAGTTCATGACGGCTCTCGACACGCTCGACGGAATGAACGTCTAGCGTGGCTCGAGGATAACCCCGAGGTCTACGAGGAACTCAAAGGCCCCTGGAGCCAGATCCTTGAGGGAAACCGCCAGCACCTCGAGGTGGAGATCGAGACAGGGATCTACCAGAATACGGCGATCCACACCCCCAACCGCGAAACCCACTCCGCCAGCGAAGTGTATCTGTGAGCAAAACGCCCGGACGGTACCTGCGGCGCCGATCTCAAGGAGTACAACGTCCCAACCGAGGTCGATCTGGAGGAGTGCGAGCTCGAGATTCATTCCGACGACGGTGTCCCGCTGCTCCGGGCGGCCGTCGCCGATGAGCCGAACGAGACGCTCGGGAACTCGCTATGTCTAAAAACTTGACCCACGGGGTCCGGCCGATGGCTGAGTGCCACCGCTGCGGAACCGAGACGTCGCGACGGACGCTCGAGGACGAGCCGCTGTGCGAGAGCCGCGATGAGTGGCGCGAAGAGCACCAGCAGTCTCGGGAGGCCGATCAGCACTCTCTCGGGGAGTGGGATTCCTAGCTTCTACACCCCGCGTGCAAAGTGAAAACACACCTTCAATTCCTATCCGGAAAGCCGACGTAGTCGGCGTCCGAACGCGGTCGTATGACCAACGACAGTGCTGTCGAGACCTACGAGTGTCCGTCTCCCGACTGCTCACAGAACTTTGGTGCCCAGGCAGAGTTCACCGAACACATCAACGCCGAACACGCCGGCGAGTACAACCGTAAGGACTGGCCCGATACGCCAGCTGGTCGCGCCTCGAGACGTGATCGTGCTAGTGACGAAGACGATGAGGAGTAGTTGCCCGCAAGTTTGTATCCGAAGCCACGGCCAGCACCAGCGATGCCTCTACGCGATCGCGGGGACGACCTCCTCATCGCAGTCGCACTAACGCCTCTCAGTTGGGTTCGAACAGGCCGATCCCGAACTCGCCGAACAGGCCTAGCAGCTTGCCGCCGATCAGCTCCTCGAGAACTTACTAAGGGGTGGGGTCAGAATGGCCGGTGGCAATTAGCTCGTCGATAGTGTGCCGCGTGGAGCCGCGGCAATGCCTACCGACCATCTCCTATTCTATACCCTTAGTACTAATAATTTTTCTTTCTGGAGAAGCCTCAAAAGTTCTGTTCGGACAGGAGTGCATTGAGAGTAGGCTCATCGGGATAGCAAGGACCGCGAGATGAGTATGGTTTGTGAGCAATGGGCCGAATCCGGTGGGCCACCGGTAGGGTAACCCACCGTTCTCCGTCTGGCTGACAGCAGCGGATTAGGTCTGTCGGAGGTGGTTAATGGGACCAGTGTCACGGAAGACACGTCGGTACCTCCGACGAACTACAGTTTCTACTTGCACTACTAATAATTTACTAAGAGATAGGATAAGAACAAAGTCATGGGTACCGCAAAGTGAGTTACACGCCAATCGAACACAAAGGGGTAGGGGTACTCGGAAACAGGGGGTGTGTCTCAACCCTGCCTCCGTGGCATCCTGGCTGGGTCACCGAACTATCAAGGGTGTTGTCGAACAACCGCCGGTGTACACCAGCCGGTTTCACATACTTACTTTCCGTATTAATATCTATCTGTTTTCAGAGGTTATTGTGCGGCATCTGAGTGGGAGGGTCGAACAGAGGCCCTCCCAGATGTCCACGAGGGATGTCGGTATAGCTTGTGAACGGGAAGGTGTTCAGGTAACTATACCGACGATCCTAATCGACTGAGTTTCAATCGAGGGCGAGAGCGTTTCGCCGGAAACAGTCAGACTTAATACAGAAATTGGAGCGTCCGCTTCGACTCCGTCTCAGCGGTACTGATCCAAGTCTGCGCTGTCATGCGACTCATCGGCGGTCATCGCCTCGAGCTGTTCCTGATACCGATTGCGAATCGTGACTTCCGTAACCTGTGCTACCTCAGCAACCTGTTTCTGCGTTTTCTTTTCTCCATAGAGCAACGATGACGAATAGATCGCTGCTGCGGCGAACCCGGTTGGAGATTTGCCGGACAAAATTCCCTGTTCGGCACTCGTGTCTATGATTTCTTCCGCTTTCGACTGAATTCTTTCGCTAACGTCGAGTTGGGAACAGAACCGTGGTAGATACTTCTTCGGATCTACTGGTCGCATTTCGAGCTCGAGCTCCTGTGAAACGTATCGATACGTCCGAGCGATCTCCTTGTTTTCGACGCGCGAGACCTCCGTCACCTCACTGAGGCTGCGGGGAATGCCCTCTTGTCGACACGCAGCGTAGAGGACGGCTGTCGACATCCCTTCGATAGAACGCCCACGGATCAGGTCCTCCGAGAGTGCCCGTCTGTACATCACCGAGGCGACTTCGCGGACAGACCGGGGAACGCCGAGTGCGCTCGACATGCGGTCGATCTCGCTAAGGGCGAACTGGAGGTTTCGCTCGCCGGCGTCTTTCGTTCGGATGCGTTCCTGCCACTTTCGGAGCCGGTTCATCTGGTTTCGCTTTTCGCTCGAGAGCGACCGGCCGTAGGCGTCTTTGCTTCTCCAGTCGATCTGGGTCGTCAGACCCTTGTCGTGCATCGTTTGGGTTATGGGGGCACCAACCCGGGATTTGCTCTGTCGTTCCGACTGATTGAACGCTCGCCATTCGGGGCCGCGGTCAATCTGATCGTCTTCGAGTATGAGTCCGGTTGGTTCGTGTATGAGCTCCCCCTCAGCAGTCCGAACGACGTCACTAGAATCGATATTATCGGGGTCAACCGTTTCGGCCGTCTCCTCCGTTTCGCTACGGGCCGTCTCCTCTGTCTCGCTACGGTTCGCCTCTCGGTCTGATCGCTGGCGAGTAGCCCCGTTCGTCACAGAAGTTACTATCTGCGAAGTAGTATTAATCTTACTGTTTATGTTAATAATTGGGAGTTCGAACCACTGCGTATCCCGTGCGAACTGGTCAAAGAAGGGGTTCGTCACGATACTGAGTCATACCCATGCTCTTGAAGCAGCTCGGGAAGTCGGTCGCGGTGGTCGCCCTGTAGCTCGATGGTATCGTCATCGACCGTCCCACCCGTCGCCAGTGACGACTTGAGCGATGATGCGAGCGATTCGGTCGTTGATTCCGGAACATCGAATCCCGAGACGGTCGTAACTGCCTTTCCGTACCGCCGCTCTTCGACGTCAATCGATACCTGTTGCTGTGCTTTGGCGAGATCGACGAGTGTCCGTCCCCCGACTGCTCGAGGCCGTTCAGCGTTCGAGAGGAGTTCACCGAGCACATCAACAGCGAGCACGCCGGCGAGTACCAGCGCGAGGATTGCCTGATATGCCGGCTGGTCGGCAGGCTTGACCCGATCGCGACAGCGTGGATGACGAGGAGTGACCGCATCGTTATATTGGAAGTCGCGGCCAGCGACAGTCATCCCTCTGGATGATCGCGAAGCCGACCTGCTAATCGCTGCCGCACTGGCTCGGTTCTTGGTCGACTACAAACGCGTCGACCCAGAATTCGCCAAGCGGGCCTAGCAGGTCACCTAGTTCACAGAAATGCAAGGAGGAAGCCCACGACTGTAGTCGTGGGTAACTTACGGAAACACGAGACTGGTTGGAGAAGAGAAGCTGTCGTCATCGCCAACATCGGGTGTATCAAGCACTGCTCGGATCTCATCGAATCGTTCACCTCGTTCTATTCTCTGTGTCTCCGGCTTCCAATGAATGAATCCCAAATCATCCAGTTTGGGGAGGTGGCTATGATACAGTTCGATCTGATTTTGTTCCCACTGGCTTGCAACGACTGGGTTCTCGTCGGCGAGACTATCCAGGTCGATTCCGTCCTCGTGCTCGAGCAGGGTACTCAACACCTGTCGTCGGAGAGCCCTCGACAAGGCTCTGGAAACCTCGTCTGACACACAGTATCATGGGTCTCGGAAGAGGATAGATCGAAGGCCTGCACATGCGAATCTGAGCCCATATATTCTGCATAGTCGTCCACCTTCACCTCTCGAATTGAGCGCTCGAGTATCTAACCACTCGGTATAGGCCACAAATTCATACCCGGAGCACCAGCGACACCTTTGGACGAATATAAGGGCAAACACGGTACTCATCCGTTCGATTCATCGACTCTATACCAGTGTAAACTCCACTAAAATACCGGTATGATAATTCATGCCAACCTATTATCTACTGTTGGTGTATCGATAAGTGGAAGTAAATGAGTTCAAAGCCTTCAATGGAGTCTCACCCTATTAGCATACGCGTCGTCGAACAAGTCGCAGAGCGGTCAAACAAGGACCCTATCGAATTACCGCCGCTCCACTCGTATGTGAATGTGGATGCGCTCGACGCATTGTTTAGATCTTCCCAGCTTGACATTCAAAATTCCGCACAAATTGAATTCCAGTATACTGGATATGATGTTACGATTTTATTTGAAGAATTTGCTGAGATATCGATATCGGAGTCTGACTGATATAAGAAGTACTGATTCAGGCTATCTAACGCACAGATAACGTTGGTAGATGTACTCCTACCGTCCAGGTACTGCAATTGCAACACTGTAGTTCGACAGGAGTCGAAACTTGTTGGCCAGAAGACATATATGGCCCGATATTGTCGTGTGTATTGATGACATGGGCCAAGAATTATAAGTCTCGACAAAAGATGGAATCAGCCTGCAAATTAGATGGAGCACTTACTCTCTTTAGCAACAACCTCCGACGACAACTTCTCGAATCGATAAGCAAGAATACTACAGAGAAGACCGAGGTTGTTGCTCTTGAAGATATAGAGTGGAAACCCGAATATACAGAATCAGTATTACTCGAGTTGCATCATACTCATCTTCCAAAGTTGAGCGCAGTAGGATATATTGAGTGGGAGGAAGAGGCTGGGGAGGTTCGACGGGGACCGAACTTTGACGAAATCGAACCGCTAGCGGTGCTGGTTGATGAACACCGAGATAAGCTTCCTGGGTCACCGCCCTGAATCTCGAGTCATTGCCTCGTACCGGTTATGCAGCCTTTGGAAGGTTCGATTATTTAGAGTGATACAGACGTAGCTAATTGCAGTCTCTGGAATTAGTAGGTCACAGGTAGGGTGACCTACCACTCTGTGGCTGACCGATGGTCGATCAGAGGTGTCGGAGACATTGGTTAACGGGGGAAGTGTCGCAGAGACACGTCGATGTCTCCGACGTCCTATGATCCCCCGCTAAGACTACTAATAACTTTCTTTGTGCTAATGACAAAGAACAAGTCTGTGGGTGATTGAATAGGGATCCTCACAAGGAGACTGAACTCAGACGGGGTGTGTCGGAAGCCAGGGTGAGTCTGGCTTCCTTGGGTACACGTCGACAGTATGGTTGGTGAGTAGGCACCAACCTGTCATGTCCTGAGGGATCCGGTTGGCCGGCAGTGCTGCGCTCGCCGGGGGATGGCGTTGAGGGAACGTTGGCACCCACCGACCACTTGGATGTTTTCGTTACTTCCGCTAAAAATTTCCCACTAGTTGTATAGGTTCAGGATACTGAAGAAGGTGGTAAATGTATTTGTAGAGGGCCACAAATCCGTTGTGGTTTTCTATATTTCTCTCCATCATCCGAACAACACTTTTATATCACACTATTCCAACCAATTCAAGTTCTGTACCGACTCTCCTTTTGGAGAGTACGAATGAATCCAGCAACCATCGTGTTACAAGCAGATGTCTTCAGTCAAGAAGCCCTTCTTGGAAGCATCGTTGCAGCACTACGATTTCTTCTCGCCTTTGGCGTAATCTGGCTGGTCGGTCAGAAGGTTGGCATTCCGTTCGCAGAACGAGCGCTCAAAAAGCGTGACTTGGATGCTCACGTCCGAACCCCCTTACTAAGGCTCGTAAACTTTGGAATCCTTTTCGTTGGTGTAGCAATTGCATTTGGCTTCGCTGGCTACGGCAACTTCCTCGTTTCATTGGCCGGGATTACTGCAGCGGGGGCACTTGCAGCGGGATTAGCGCTTCAAAACGTCATCTCGAATTTCGTGGCTGGAATTTTCATTTATATCGACAAACCGTTCCGCGTAGGTGACTGGATTGAATGGGATAATGGAACGTATTCGGGTACTGTCGAGGATATTTCGCTGCGAGTCACTCACGTACGTACGTTCGACAATGAACTCCTGACAGTTCCCAACTCAGCGCTCACTGAGGGTGTGATAAAAAACCCTGTTGATGGGGACAAACTCCGTCTGAAGTTCGTCTTCGGAATCGGCTACGACGATGATATTCAAGACGCGACAGACATTATCATCGAAGAAGCGGAACGGAATCCGGAAATTATGGAGGAGCCTGCGCCCTCCGTTCGACTAACCGAACTCAACGACTCTGATGTAGGGTTGCAGTCTCGCATCTGGATTGCAAACCCGTCGAGAGCGGATTTTGTCCGCACCAAAGGAGACTACATCACGTCGGTCAAACAACGGTTTGACGAGGAAGGAATCGATATCCCCTACCCTGTCCGAACACTCGAGGGGGGACTCAAGTTTGGTAATGAGCAAGCTATTCCCGAGACAGCCGACTGACACAAACCGATAGCGGTGATCGCCGCATTGAACGTAGGAGTCATGGGGCTCCTACGAACAGCCGAGAGTACGACTCCGCTCTCTATCAACGTTTAGGTGTGGGACGCGGGCTTCGGGCTGTCGATCGGCAACGACCCTGAGTAGGGTTGTCGAGCCCCGTATCGGGGCTCCGCAACGAGACCACCGCAGGTGCTGTGGTTCCAGCCTACCTATCGATAGAGGTGACCCCTTGGAATTGGATCAGTTTTCCACTCTATCGCTTCTTTAAGTGCTTCTGGCCATAAGGTAGAGCTATGACGGGAAGCCGTTCTCTCGTGTTTTCAATTCAGTAGCGTGGGCTGTCCTGGCTCACATATGAGGACAAGGCGCGAACGTTGCTGATAGAGGCGTTCAGTATGTCCGAGTCTCCGCGCGATGGGGTTCAGTCATGGACCGAGTCGACGGGCGCCCGCGAACGCATTCGGGCCGTTGCCGAAACACTTTGCAAACCCCGTTCAATCAACTGGATCAGTGAGCAGGTGGAGGCCGCCTGGAGTACGACCAACGAGGGACTTCAAGATCTCGTTGAGCAGGGACAGCTGCGCCGCGTCGAGGCTGGCGAGACGACGCTCTATCCTTCTCATAGCCACCATGGTCAGCCCGCTTTGCTGCTGACCTCAAACCGATCTCTGTGAATCGAGCGTGGACATTCGTAAATTTATAGTGGCGGGAAGGAGGACATTCTCTAATGACCTACGAAGATTTAGATACGGAGTTGGTGAATGAACTACTCGGTAATGGACGCGCTAGCCTACGAAGTCTTGCCGCGGACCTCGACGTCTCAGTGACGACGGTTTCGAACCATCTGTCCGATCTCGAGGAGGATGGCATCATTCGAGGATATACACCGGTTATCAACTACGATGCTGCCGGGTACGACGTAACCGCTGTGATGCAACTCCAAGTCGAAGGCAGTGCGCTCGGTGAAATCACGGACACGTTGCAGGCCCACGACCAGATGATGTCCGTCTACGAAGTCACTGGCGACTATGACATCATTGCGACCGGCAAGTTCAAAGACACCGATGATATGAACGATCAAATCAAGGCCCTGGTGACGGATCCCGATATCAAGCAGTCGAACACCAGTATCGTCCTCAACAGCGTCGCTGAAAACGAGCAGTTCGAACTCGAGACCGCAGACGACGATTGAGGTAGTGAATCGGCGATCCGCCGAATCAGCGTGATGCACTCTTGCTGTAAACCAGGCCAATGATAACAGCAGTGAATCGACTAGTGTCCTCCCGTGTGACCTCTGACTCGATCATTCGAGAGATTTCGTTTCGGGGTTTCCAATCTACACGACCGACAAGTCCGAGACAGTCGAAGAACTCCCCCTCGAGGAAGGTGGTAGTGATGAGCAACAGGTCTGATCCAACTGACATCCGCGAGGCATTGGAACGTGCACAAAACGCCTTCGAGGACGATTATTGTACGATTCTGGCGTAAACCCGCAGCTCAAAACCGGCGTTCGATCTGAGTTAGTTCAGTAGTGATGCATCACCATGCGAGAAGCACATGACATTCAACTAAAAGGTTAAATATTTCGCGGTTCCACATTCAACCGGATGGTTGAACGAGAGGAGAGCGAGTCCGACCTGAACGCAATCTTTGGCGCACTGGCAAACCCAACGAGGCGAGCGCTCGTGGAGCAGCTAGCAGGCGGTCCCGAAAGCGTCGGTGATCTGGCCGAGCCCCACGACATGTCACTTGCAGCGGTGTCGAAACATTTGCAGGTGCTCGAAGATGCCGGACTCATCAGTGTCGAGAAAGACGGACGCGTGCGTCGGTGTCACTTAGATGCTGCTCCGCTGAGCGACGCCTTTGGGTGGCTTACCCGCTACCGTGTCTTCTGGGAGGATCGATTCGACGCACTCGAAGACCATCTGGAGAAGGACGGACAATGACAGACGACCTTACGACAGACGAGACAATAACTGAATCAAGTGGCGAGCAGCTGACGATCCAGCGGACATTCGACGCCCCGCGAGAGCGCGTGTGGCGGGCTTTCACCGACTCCAACGAACTCGAGCAGTGGTTCGTTCCCGACGGGATGACCGCCGAGGTTCGCGCCAACGAGCTAGAACCTGGCGGTGAGATGGCCATCAGCTGGATGAACGACGACCAGCGTATCGATAACGAAGGGTACTACGTCGAGGTGATCGAGCATGAACGACTCGTCTCAAGCGAAGAGACCGAGACGGGCGAACTTCGGCTCACTTACGAGTTCCGCGAGGTCACCGATGGGACAGAAGTCGTACTTACCCAGGAGTTCACCAGTCCGGTGCCTGACGGTGCCGAAGCGGGCTGGATAAGCATACTTGACCAGCTGGAGGAACTGCTCGAGGAGGGATCGAACCGATGACAGACGCCCCGACGTCGGAGACGCGAACGATGACCGCGAGCCGCGTAATCAAGGCGTCGCCCGGGCGGATTTACGACGCCTTCCTCGACCCGGACGAACTCGCAGCGTGGTTGCCGCCGCCCGGCTTCACAGCCGAGGTCCACCACTTGGAGCCGGTAGAAGGGGGCACGTATCGCATGACGTTCTATGGCGACGCCGAGGAGGTCGCGGACTTCGAGCAATCGTTCGGCGGGATCTACGTGGAACTCGCGCGAGGTGAGCGCATCGTCTACACCGACGAGTTCGAGAGCGACGAGCCGGCGATGGCTGGCGAGATGACGGTCACCATCACCTTCGAAGCTACCGACGAGGGCACGGAGGTCACCGTTCGCCAGGAGAACATCCCCGATGCTATCCCACCGTCCGACGCAAACGAGGGGTGGAATGCCTCTCTCGAAAGCCTGGGCAAGCTCGTGAAAACGGCTTCTGCGCTCGAAACGACGGACACAAGCGTGACCGTCCGGCGCACTATCGACGCGCCGATCGAGGACGTCTGGCAGGCATTCACCGATCCCAACGAGCTAGAGCGGTGGTACGGATCGGACCTGTTGGACGTTGAGATTCACGCGCTCGAAGCCGAACCCGGAGGATCGTTTTCGATCACCATGCGTGATACCGAGGCCGAATACGACATCGAGGGTGAGTTCCTCGACGTGATCGAACGCGAGTACCTCGTTCACACTTGGTATGTCGGTCACGTCACGATCGAATTCGAGGACATCGGTGGGGGCACCGAGGTCGTGCTCACCCACGAGGACCTCCCGGACCGAGAGGTCGCCGAGCAACACGCCGAGGGGTGGATGGCGGCAATCGAAACGCTGGCGACGACAGTGCGAAACGGCGAAATCCGAGGACAATGACCCACGAGACGGAATTCGATCCGAGCGAGTACGACACGACGATCACGCGAACCTTCGACGCCTCCCGCGAGACGGTGTGGGACGCGTGGACCGATCCCGAGCGGGTGGCCGAGTGGTGGGGACCCCACGGGTTCACCGTCCCCAACTGTGAGGTGGACGCTCGACCGGGTGGCGCGTTCAGTATCGACATGCAGGCGCCCGACGGGACCGTCTACCCCGACGATGGAGTGTTCCACGAGGTCGTCGAGCCCGAACGGCTCGTGTTCACGAGCCGGGCGTTCGAGGACGAAGACGGAACCCATCACCTCGAGGTTCGAAACACCGTTACGCTCAAGACCGACGGTGGTCGGACGCACCTCACGCTCGAGGCGGAAGTCGTCTCGGCGACGCCAGCAGTGGAAGAGGCCCTCGGCGGGATGGAGATCGGCTGGAGCCAGAGCTTCGAGAAACTCGAGGAATACCTCGACGAGTAGGGACAATGACGAAACACCATGCCACCGAGCGGGAAAGTCGGACGACGAGTAACAGCAGCTATACGCCGCTGAAGGGGTTCCCCGCACTATCATCGTCGGCGTCCTGATCGTTACTGCCCTCGGGCGTCTCTTCGGCACCACCCTCGACGGGGGCTTTAGACGGGGGCTCAGGATCCGGCGGCTCGGGTACGGGATCTTTTCGTTCTCGAAGCGACTCCACGGCCGGCGAGTCGTCACTTTCGTCGCCGCGATCGTCACCATCGACGTCGGCCTCGACGGCGCCAGCGTCGTCACGATCACCTTCCTCGAGTTCGGGGTCGGCTGTCTCGACACCGTCAGTCGAACCGGCTAGCCAGCCGTCGATCGGAACCGCCGCTTCGCTGCCAACGTCGAACATAAGCAGTTCGGGGTCGCCCTCGAGGTCACGATCGTCGTTCGGTACGATAGCGATCCGGAACGCCTCGGGCTCGGGCACCGAATCGTGGCCATGCTCACGAAACATCGCCTCGGGGACGACCGGCTCGTAGATTCGAGTCCAGTCGTCGGTGAGCAGGCCCTTCGCGCCGTACTTCCGTTCGACCGTGTCGCCTCGCTCGACGACGTAGTTGCTGTCCTCCGGGTCGTAGTGGACGGTCGCCGGCGCATCGCTGGGATCTCGCTCACGGTAGTCCTCGGGCCCGTCGAACTGAAGGTAGGTCTCACCACTGTCGCGATCGCGACAGACGACCGAACCACCCTCGAGTTCAACCCACTCAGTCGAGACATCGCCTGACACGAGCGCGAGTTTCTCACCCCCAGTGTCATCGCGGGCCATCTCGAGCTGGCCGCGGGTGTAGAACTTCCGAGCGGCGTCCACCGGCGTACGCGTCGACACGAACGGGTCACTGCCGCCGGCGCCGAAGATCGCCGCGAGTCGCTCGGCATTGTTCGTCAGCCCGTCGTCGCCGCCGTCGCCGACGACGAAGAGCAGCTGCTCGGGACCCGGTGCCTTCGCCGCGTTCTTGATCGGGCCGCCGGGCTTCGAGAGCCCCTTCGACTCGGCTTCGATGTACAACGTGTCCGTCCCCGAGAGCTCGAGGACTTCCGGGTACTCCTCTTCGAGGCGTGAGCGAACGATCTGCTTGCGCTCGTCTTCCGAGAGATCACCATCAGGCACGATCGCCGGCGGGACCCTTCCGACTGCGTCGGGCAGCTCGTCGCCGTCTTGAGTCGGGAGTTCCATCTCGTAGCCGGCACGAGTACCCCACTCGTAGACCTCGCGGAGCATGTGACGATGCTTGCTCTTTCCGCCAGATCCACCCGAGCCGGTCTCGAGGCCGATCTGACCGCGGCCATCGGGCGTGACCGAGATCTCCAGGCCGTCACTCGTGCTCCGCTGTTCGAGGGCCCCGACTGCCTCAAGCCGTTCGACGATGTTCGACGCCTGCGTGTACTCGAGGCCGGTCGCATCGGTCACTGCCTGCTCTGCAGCCGACGTCTCTATCAAGTCCGACTCGGCGCGAATCGTCTCGTCGTAGATCGCCTTGAGCGCCGTCTGAGCAGCTTCGACGTCGTCGACATCCATCGGTTCGTCGACGTCGGCTTCGGTGTTCTCCCGGCCGGCAGCACTGCCTGCCTCCGACTGCCCGGTGTCGGCAAAGAAGAGGTCGTCCAGGATCTCCCGACCCGACTGGCGCTCGATCCCGTAGCGCTCGGTCGACTGCTGGATCAGGTCAAACGCTTCCTTGATCGAGTGCAGCGGCGGATATGGAGGGGTGAGCTTCGCCATGAACGAGTCGTCCTCGTGACGGAGCTTCGTCTGTGCGTGGTAGTCGGGGATCTGCGTGAGATCCTGTGGGTCTTTCCCACCGAAGCGATCCGCTAGCGCTCGAGCTTCGTCGGGCAGCAGCGGGTTCAACGAGACCAGCGTGTTGCAGTTCGACAGGATTGCCTGCTGTGCCTCGGCATCTAACTGATGGAGCGTCTGTGTCGCCAACAGTAGTCCAAGCTTCTTCGAACGAGCCTTCGTGAGCATCTTATCAATTTGTGATGCTTCAGTGAGAACGTCGTCACACTCATCGATCATGAGGAAGTACGGGTTGTAGTCGCCACCGGACGTACTCGCACCGGCGAGCTCGCGGACCTTCTTTTCGGAGGGGTTGATCCGGTCGTTCACACACGTCCAGACGCGACGCATAACTGCCGTCGCGACCATTTTCTTTGCCTCGCCGGGCAAGTCGTTCTTACAGATGATGATCTTGCCCTCGTTGACCGCCTCGGCGATCGAGACATCGGACTCTCGTTGTGCCAGAATCTGGCGAGTGATCGGATTCTCGACCCAGTCTTTGAGCCGGCCTACGAGCGCGTCGAGCTCTTGCTCTGTGAGGTGGTCGGCGATCTGGCGCGTGTAGACCTCGATGAACGCGATGTCGTCATCGTCGGCCGCCGCGATCAGGTCGGCGTACTGCTGGCGATTCTCTTCGTCCAAGAGCGCGTAGTACAGCTCGAGAGGTGTGAACTCGAACTCGTGGCGAATCATCCCCCGGACCATCGTCTTCATCACGCGGTCCATCCGGTTGCCCCAGAAGTCGCCGGCCTTCAGCAACTCCTTGAAGTCGTCGACGATTCCCTCAATCTCCTCGTTGAACCCCGTCTCGTCGGGCTCGTGGTAGGTCTCGAAGAGGTTGAATCCGACTGACTTCTCGAGGAAGTCGTCGCCCGGCGCGATGTAGATCACGTCCTCCCAGCGGTCCTTTGGAACGCGCCGGAGCAGGTCGTAGATATCGTCCCCCTTCGGGTCGATGATCGTGACGCCATGACCGGCGTACATGAGCGCGACGGCGTCGTTGTACATCTTCGTCGTCTTCCCCGTCCCCGTCGAGCCACCGTAGAAGACGTGCCGGAAGAGCCGGTCGAACTCGACTGGTACCTCGCGGCCAGAGCTCTCCGAGACGCCGATCCACAGCGGCTGTCGGGGCTCGGCTTTGGCGTTCTCGATCATCGCTCGAGGCCACGCACCGGCGTAGGTTTCGATCTCCTCCTCGACTGGATCGTAGCGCTCGATCGCCCATTCTTTTGAGTTGATCAGTACGGGTTCACTCGGATCGTCTTCACCTTCGATCCGGGCGCCAAATTTCTCGGTCTCTTCGACTGGGTCACTGTCGTCGCCAAGTAGGGACATCTATGCGGACACCTCCTGTTCGTGCTCGTGCTCCTGGTCGCGATCTAGCTCGCGATCGCCATTGTCCTCTTGACGATCGGTACCGGGACTCCAGCCGTCGTGCTCCTCGGGGTTGGTCCAGGTCGCCGGGATGTCATACTCCCAGTCGTCGGCGTCCTCAAGGCCGACTGACCGGAGCGCTTTCTCCCACGGGACGGTCTCGGGATCATGGAACTCGGAGAACCGTGGCGCGTTCGCCGGGACGTCGCCGGCGTGAGAGGTCAGCGACCAGTCGACGTCCTGTGTGTTGATGTCGTCGTTCGGGATGTGAATCAGGCCGGCGGCGCCACGGACGCCCATGATCATCTTTCGATCCGCATGAGTGCGCCCGTAGGCTCGCTCGAGTTCGGTCAGCAGCGGCTTGTCGTACAGCGGGACGACCTCGAAACCCTGCTCGGTCTTGCTTTCGTAGTAGCCGTCGAACTGTTGGGCCGTCTCGGCGACGCGCCGGACCGCCGTATCGGGATCATCAGAGACGCCGATGATCCGCAGGTTCAGCCGGAACCCCTTCTCGCCGCGCTGTTCGCGAACGATGTTCGACGCTTGCTTGTCCTTGTTCGACGCCTCCCGCTCTTCCCCGACGAGTTCGTACTTCTCGGGGAACAGCTCGTATTTCAGCGCGTGGAGGAACGACTCGTCTTTCCGTGGACTCTTGAGCTCGTCAGCGATATCGTCGATCGACGACGAGAGGAGCCCGCCCTTCCACCAATCCGCAGGCGCCGGCTCGAAGATTGTCTGGACGGATAGATCGGTCTCGGTGTCTGACTCCCGCTCGCCGATCATCTCCGCAGTGATCGAGCCGTAGGGGTCGTTCTCGAATCCCTCGATGTCCATGTGCTTGATCGGATACAGATGCTTGCCATCCGAACGCTTCCGGAGCCGAAGGTAGGCGCCGGCGACGTAGCGACCTTCCTCGAGAGGCAACAGTGCCGGACGGTCGTGCTCCGAGACGTCGATATGGGCGTCGGGATAGAACGTCTCNAGCCGAAGGTAGGCGCCGGCGACGTAGCGACCTTCCTCGAGAGGCAACAGTGCCGGACGGTCGTGCTCCGAGACGTCGATATGGGCGTCGGGATAGAACGTCTCGAGCTGGCGCTGCATCTGTTTTTGTGCCTGGGTCGTCGCCATGACCCACTGGAACCCAACCAGGCCGTTGATGTAGCGCATTTCGAACGAGTGGGTCGGCCCCTCTGCCGATCCGAGGATACCACCCCGGCCGGGGTTGTGGACGGCCGTCAGCAGGTCGATTGCGTCCTTCGGCCCACCGCCGTCTTTGCTTGGCTGTACGGCGATGGACTTGCGCTCGGGGAGCTCGCCGTAGAGCTGCTCGATCAGCTCCGGCGTGACCTCGAGAGCTTCGTAACCATCGCCGAGGCCGAGCTTCTGCTTCGTGGCACACATGGTTCGATTCCCGAGTCCCATCTAGCTCCACCTCCACTCACAGGCGTCGTCGTACTGCTTCAGGTACTGCTTATAGTCCTCACCGTGCTCGGAGGGATCGTACATGAGTGCAACCGCCTCTCGCGGATTCTGATCGTGATCCATCCGGACGCGTCCGGGGTAGCAGCCTTCATCGTCGACTCGTAGCAGCACCTCCGAGAATCCATCCGCGAGATTCCCCTTCTGGAGGTTGTCGATCAACTCGGCTTCGTCTTTCGAGAGTCCAAGGCGCTTGCCCCACTGTTCGTTCATCCCTTCGACGTACTGGTAGATCTCCATCGACGAGAGCTCGAGCATCACCTCGGCGTTGTCGGTGAGGTGAACGTTGCCCTCGCCGTCGGTGCCGAAGAAATCCTTGTGACTCTGGGTCCCAGCCCCAATGGACAGATCCCAGTGGCGGTGGTGGCGGTACTTCTGTGACAGCGACTTCACCGTCATGTCGTCGCGAAGCAGGTAGTGGAACTCGTCGGCGAAGATCATGCCGGGCTCCGGTCGAGACTTGACCTCGTTGTACAGCAGGTCCAACAAGAGATGCATCATGAGCCCGCCGCCCTCTTCGTCACCCTCTTTCAGCTGCAGGTCGGCGTAGACGAAGTCTGTGTCCGAGAGGTCGACCTCGGTCTGGTGAGCGAGGTGCTCGAGGTGGCCGCCCTCGCGGAACGGCTCGACGTGGTTGTTGATCACCGTCGTTGCCTTCTCCTCGCGATCGCGGACCTGGCTCTCGTTGTCGGGATCTTCGACGTACTCGGCGCCGTCACTCGACATTTCGTTGACGATCGTCATGACGTCGGTCATCGTCGGCGGCTCGCCGTCGTAGCCCTCCTGGCGCCGGTACTCAGGGTCGTGAGTTTTCGGCTCCTCGGTAATGCCCTTCTCGCGGCCCGCCTGCTTGAGTGCCTTCGACCAGATCGCCCGGTACTCCGAGAAGTCGAAGCCCTGCATCTTATAGTAGAGTTCGAGGAAGTCAAGTCCCGAGTCGAGCCACTCACGATACGGGGCTTCGTGGCCGATCGCATCGAGCTTGTCTTCCGGCGTCGGCTTGATGTCGAACGGGTTGATGTACGTCGACCCGACCACAATGCGTTCGCCGCCGAAGATCTCCTGAAGGTTCGCGAACTCCTGGAGGGGGTCGATCACCGCCACGAACGAATCAGGGTTGTCGACCTTGTAGCGCCACAGGTACTGGCTCGAGGTGACGGTCTTGCCGGCGCCAGTCTTGCCGACAATCACCCAGTTGTACCCCGCGTCGCGTTTGTAAACGTCGACAGCAAGCGGCTCGTTCGTTGCCATATTCTCGGCAATCTCCACGCCCGAGGGCTCATGCAGGTTCGTCGTCGTCCACGGGTTCATCGCCGCCAGTGCCTCTGACCGAACCTTCACCTTCTGGTCGACCTTGTCCTGACACGCCGGCGCAACCGTCTGGTGGCCAACGTCGTGATTCTGCCGGAGCACTGAGACCTTCGCGCTCATGTCGGACATCTTCGCTCGAATCGAGCGAATCGCCCGCTTCAATGCATCCGGATTGAACGAGCGGACCTCGATGTAGGTCTGGGCCTCAAAGATGTCGTGCTCGCTCTGGAGGTAGGAGTCCAGTGCCGCCTGTGTCTCATCTGCCTCGTCTCGATAGCGGCTCGCGAACATCTCCACTCGCGAGTCCTTGACCCGCTCGTACTTCTTCCGAAGTGCGTCGGCGTAGTCCTCGAGTTCCTGTTCGGCTTTGTCCTGGTCGACGGTCTCGATGTGGGTCGAAACGTTCGTTTGGACCTCCGCGTCGTCGAACTGCAAAATTGGCTCGAGGAATCCTTCGGGCGGATCCTTCGGGTAGCTCGAGATGAACAGCGTTGCCGCGTAGATCTCACCGTCGATCTGGAGGTGGTTCCCACCGTCGTCCATCCAGGAGCGCTCGATCTCCTCGGGGGCCAACAACGAAATGTACTGTTCCTCGAGCTCTTCGTCGGTCAGTGCGATGTCAGCGCTCCCAGGACTCTCCGCCGGCGCCGGGTTTGGCGATCCCGCGGACGTCGATTCGCCGGCTGCCACACCACCATCAGTAGCGGCCTTGGACTGCTCAGCTGGGGACTCTGCCGATGAATCCGGACTGGTGTTCTCTGCATGCTGATCCGCAATTGCGAGCTGGTTGTGGCGCCGCGATAGCGTCGTCCGTGGGTCGCGGTCGGCTTCAACGTCCAGGTGAGCGTAGGTCACGTCGTACTCCGGATCGGACACTTCGCCGGTCTCAACACCGTGGTCGGTGACCTGTGGTGTTGGGATCGGGGCCTGACGGACCAGCGACGTGTAGTCCGCATGAGCGTAGGCGTTGGCCGCCTGGTAGTGATCCGCCGCGACCTGCGAGAGCTCTTCGCTTGGGATCGGGTGTCCGCTGACGTCCTCGAGGCGCCGGATCGAGTCACTGATCGTGTCGAGTCGATCCTCGAGCAACGTGATCATCTGTGGGATGTGCTCGCCGTCTCGCTTGAGCTGGTGGACCTTCCAGTGGGTGTAGAACCGACCAACGATCGGGACCGACGTCAGCCCGCCTTCAACGTCGTCCTCGGTGACCACGTCGCCCGGCCTTACCTCCACGATCAGGTAGGGATCGACCGTGTACGTCGAGAGGTCGTACATCGAGACGACGTCGGCTCGCTCTCGGCAGAGGTCCGCGAGCAGCTTCTTCCCGAAGTCGAGCTCGGTGTAGTCGACCTCACCGGGCGCCGCTTCGCCATCGGCGGTCGTGACGATCTCCTCTTCGCGCTGGGTGTAGCGCTCGATCCGGGGCGTGTAGTCGACCATCCGCATGTACTCTGCAATCTGGATGTTGCCCTTCACGGCCGTGTCGAGGACCTTTGCGTAAAAGCGCGACTGGCGCTCCCACTCCTCTTCACTCGAGGTCACCATGTTCGCCGGGGAGATTCGCAGCGCCCCGATCACGTGGCCTTCGTCGGTCTCGACCGCCGGCGTCCCGTGATAGGCTTTTGTGTACTGCACGAAGTCCTGCGTTCGCACGGTCCCGTCGGCCTTCTCCTCGGGCGAGTCCGGGCCACGGACCGCCGAGAGGAACTGGAGGCCCTTCAGCGGGATCGAGGCCGCCTTCGCGAGCAGCGAGTCGTTCGTGGACTGTTCGAGACCGGAGTCGTCGGGGTTTCTGTCGAAGAGCATGGTTGGCTGTTGCGAGACCGATCGGAGCACTGTCTCGGCGTAAAAGCGGGCGGTCATCCAGGGATCTTTCGCGACGATGAAGCCGAAGCCGGTGCACAGCCAGACGAACGCCACGAGGTACGTAAGCGTCCCCAGCGTGCCACCGATCAACTGCCGGCCGATGAACCAGATTATCGCCGGCGGCGCGACCGCCGCCAGAACTTCCATCTTGCTCATCCCGAGGACGACCTGATCGCTCGTCCCGGTGTGGATCACTTTGTGGTCGATGCCGTCCGAATCGCTGGTACTCTTGCTCATTTGCGGTAGTGGTCTGACTCCTGACGGGCCCGGCTAGCTTGTCTCGAGTTCCGAGCGCGATCTTCTCGCTGCTTCGCCGCTTTCCGACGCTGGTTCGGCGTGACGCCGGCTCCTTGGGTCGTACTCGAGGGAGATCGCGACGATGTCTTCGAGCTCGAGGTCGAACCTGAACTCGAGTTCACAGACTGGCCGCCGTCAGTCCGAACTGGCCGGCGTGAGTTGAGCGACGATTTCGCCTGCTGTGCCGCCGCCTTC
>NZ_AOIB01000043.1 GCF_000337675.1 Natronococcus amylolyticus DSM 10524
CCTCGCGCCATCAGAGATGTGTATAAGAGACAGGCGAACGGGATCATCACCGCGAGCGCGAAGATCCCGAGCGTTGCGAGAAAGTTGAGGGTCTCGTAGGGGAACAGCTGCCACCCGACGGCGTTCGCGAACGACAGCAACACCGCTGTCGGGATGTTCATCACCAGCAAGCCGTACCACTGCCAGATGAAGAACGAGCCGACCTGTTTCACTCGCTGGTGGCCGCCCCAGTAGGCCAGGATGAAGAAGATCGGCAGTACGGCCGGGTAGACGAACAACAGGACGTGCCGAGTCGCGTGAATCAGCCCGAGGGCCGCACCGCCGACCCAGCCCTTGAAATACAGGATCAGCGCACTCGCCACACCACCCGAGTATGTCGTCACCTCCGAATCAAGGACCTCCTCGCCGTCCGGGAGGAACAGCTGTGCCGCCGCGTCACTCAACGCGTGCATCAGTGTCGCGAACTCCCAGACCGCCACGATCATCATGACGACGAAGACCCCCGAGGCGAGTATCGAACCGACCTTCCGGCGTGTGATCGCTGTGATCGCCGGCGCGACCAGCATCAACAGCGCTAGGAGGAACATGATCGACATCGCCATCGGCATGATCAGCCCGAGGTAGACCTCCTCGTAGACCGTCACGTAGTTCTGGGAAGCGAAGGCGTCGTATTGACTAGCCTCCGTGTTCGCCGGCGTCTGCTCACCTTCCTCGATGGCTTCCGGCGTGCCGAGGATCCCGAAGGCGCCGTCGTTGTTAATCGTCGGCGTCCCGAGTGCCTGGTTGAAGACCTCGTCGACGAACATCGTCATGGCCGACGCGAACATTTCGGTCAGCCGCTCCCAGACCTGCTCGGCAGCGTCAGCAGGGTCCAACGCGCTACCCGCGGCACCACCAATCGCGTCGCCGATGCCGCCACCCAGCGGCGATCGGCTGTCACCTTCCAGTTGCTCCTGTGCTTCGGAGAGCTCCTGGTGTTCCTCCGGTGTGATCGTGCCGTTCTCGAGGTCCTCCTGAGTGACGCCGTCGACTGACTCTACGGCTTCAGGGTCTAACCCGTCGCCATCGGTCTCGTTCTCTTCGGAACCGATGTCGCCATTATCGTCACCGAGGCCAAAACCCGAATCATCCGACGTACCGGTTTCGTCACCTTCGCCGTCGCCTTCGTTGTCGGCCTCATCGTCGTCGTCCTCTGATGGAGTCCAGACGCTTTCGTTGTCGCCGTCGGCGTCCTCGGTCTGGAGCACTACCCCCTCGGGCGTGAGGCCGGCGTCAGCAGCAGCGAGGCCTGGTACAGCGAGTGCTCCCGCGGTACACAACACTGCGACGACTAGGATGATTCGGGGAAAATTCATTGGAATGAGACTTTAGACGAACGGCGAGCAGCCTTCACCAACTCCTGGTCCATCAGCGTACCCGAGCGCGATGTCGATGAACTGGACGAAGAAGATGAAGGCGATGACACCGACGATCGGGCCAATCATCATCAGACTCCCAACCGCCGTCGAGCCGGTGAACAACGGCACCGCTCGGAGTACCAAGCCCAGCATGAAGATGACGAACAGTGCCCCGAGGATCACCTGCCAGGCCATCATCTGAATGTCGAAGATCATGAGCCCGAAACCCTCCCCGCAGATGTCCGTCCCGCCGTCCTGCGCTGCCACTGACTGGGAAGCGATCAGCGAGACGACTCCCATGAGGACGGTCGCCCGAACCGGTGTTACTAGCTGACGACGTAGCGATACCCCCGACGTGTGGCTTTGGTTGTCTCTCAGTTCCTCGAGCTCCTGGCGACTCTCATGGGCCGACCGCAGGATCCATAGCAGAAGCTTTTGAAACACCGTGCGATCCTTGTCGTCATTCGTGGTGGGTGTCTGTTCAGTCATCCGTGTATTCAACCGCTAGGCCCCACATCTTTCTTACTTTGAGATGCGCTTTCAGTGAGGCTGTGTACTGACAATTCATATCATAGACAATATACCTGGCGGCACTTTTAGCCGATCCGGCAAATGGGATTTTATATAACAAGGCTTCAACTCAGTATATTGTGTTACACAACACATCATATACTCTGGCTCAGGCACAGGAATACAGGTGGGGACTATGACGGACTCCGATAACGGAGACGAACCCAAATCGATCAATATCGAGGTGTCGGGTGCCGAGAAGAAGCGATACGTTTCGGTCGAGATGCCCTACAACCAATACGAACGTCTCGACGAACTCAAGAACCGAAACGGGCTCACTTGGCGCGGACTCCTTATGCACACTCACCGTAGTCTCGGCTCACCAGAAGCCGAAGGTGACGGTCAGTACGAACAGCTAAACGCGACTCGGCAGCACCACGGGTTCACCTGGAAGGGGATGCTTCTGTACGCTGCTCGCGACCTCGAGGACGAATAGCCAGGGCGTCTACTTTTTTACTATGAGAGGCCGAATCCGACGCCGAGAATCAGGAGAACCATCCAGATCACACCCCCAGAAACGCGTCGGAGCGCGCCGTGGTTGTACGGATCTCCAGTGAGAACCCACAGAGCCACGCCGGCGACGGCGAGGGTGAGCGCTGAGAGGAGTTCGGACGACGCAAACGCCGTGTAGGCGGCTATGAACGTCACCACCGCGGTGAACCTCGCAGCTGCAGCGTTCGATCGTGTGAGTAGCCCCGGCATTTCTCTATGACTCCACAGTACAATCTCACTCTACAAAGATCTTTCTCTCATATAGAGAGTTAACAGTAGATTGTAGTGTGACTTCTTTAACTAGTACAGGAGTTGATCTAAAGTAGTCGGTTCGTTATGTGCAGATGCTTACTGATCGCTGATTGTTCTGTCAGGAATGAGTAGATTCCAGAACGGCGTGCTGCGGACTATAGAGAGCGGTTCTTAAGAGCATTACCTGCTCTCGGAAATCGGTTTCTCTCAGTACTACCAGACGTTAGTAGAGAATATCATGAAAGGCGAAGGAACTGCCGATCATCAGCCCGTTCTTCTGTTGCTGGGTACATAATGACAAAGTTGCCGTCGGTGAGCGTCGAGATGCTCTTTGGGAGCGTTTGGAGTTCTGAGTGCCAGCCGACCTCATTGCGACGAGAACTCATACAAACGACGAGGTCGTCCGCCTGTACGTCGTCACGAAGGGTCGAGAGCAATTCCTTCCCCCCGCCGATTTCCTCGAAATCGCCGGGTGCTTCCGGTTCAACGAGCGTGAACAACCGCTCGAACTGCTCGGGATTCCCGTCGACAGCCAGCCCGTAGATCGGTGCCCCAGTATCTTCGGAGATGAGTTTTACCGTGTGTAATGCCTCATAGAATCCGTCATTGTGGTCGATCCCCGGCGGAAGGACGAGGATAATCCGTTGCGTTGTGTTGAGCGGTTCGCTCACCCGCCCAACGAGCGTCAGTTGGGTGGTCCACTTTAGCACCTGATCGATGATGTGACCGAACACCTGCTGAGTGCGCGAGCGGGCGCNTCGAGCGTTGAACGGGCGATCCCTGAGGCGATATTAGAATTGACCTGGGTGTGGTCCTCAATCGGGACTTCAGCTCCTGCAGCGTACTGTTCAACCCCTTCGAAGAGTTCCTCTGCTTCGGCGACTTTCGCTTCGGTCTGTGTCCGCTGTTCGGGTTGGACCACCGATACCGTGTGGATCGGCTGATCGGCGCGCTTGTCACGGATCGTGAATGCGAGGTCCAGCAGGGATTCTGTGTGTTTCGAGTCTTTCGAAACCGGGACGAGGATCCGCTGGGGCGTCTCACTTGGATCGTACTCCGTGCGATCGCGGGCGCGAACAAGCGCCCCGCCAGCACGTTCGACGAGCGCGGGACTCACCAAACTCACCACAAGGATCATCAGCACCACGGCGTTGATCATATGCTGATCGAAACCGGGCACGCCGACATCGAAGCCGATCTGGACGATCGCCAGCGCGGCGGCGGCCTGGCCGACCGACAGGCCGAACATACCGAGGATCTGGTCACTGTCGTACCCATACATCTGTCCTGTCGCCCACGAGGCGGCAAATTTCGTCGTCACAACCATGACGATCAACGAACCGGCGATGAGCAACGTGTCGATTCCCTCGAGGAGGACACCAGCGTTGACAAGNATCAACGAACCGGCGATGAGCAACGTGTCGATTCCCTCGAGGAGGACACCAGCGTTGACAAGCATTCCCACTGAGAGCAGGAAGAAGGGGATGAACAGCGCGTTACCGACGAACTCGATCCGGTTCATCAGCGGACCGGACTCTGGAATTAGCCGGTTGAGCGCCAGTCCTGCGAGAAACGCGCCGATGATGTGCTTGACACCAATGAGTTCGGCGAGGAACGCGCAAATAAACAGAACGGCCATCACGAAGAGAAACTCGAAGTAGCTCTCCTCGTTGTGGAGCCGAAAGAACCACCGGCCGAGTCGAGGGACGATCAGCCACACCCCTGCGAAAAAGACGGACAACCCGACCGCGAGTTGGATCCAGAACGCAGCATCGAGTGTACCGCCGACCGAGGCGACCACGACCGCAAGCACGAGCAGAGCGAGCGTGTCCGTCAGGATAGTGCCGCCGATCGTCGCCGTCATCGCCTCGTTTTTCACGATTCCCAGCCGGTTAACGACCGGATAGGCGAGTAACGTGTGCGAGGAGAAGATCGCCGCGAACAGCAGCGCGGACGCAAGCGTCAGGTCAAGCACGTAGACCCCAACGGCGGTGCCGACTGCCTGCGGCACGATGAACGAGAGCAGCCCGAAGACGATACTGCGATCCTTGTACTCGATGAACTGGTTGAGATTGATCTCGAGACCCGCGATAAACATGAGGTACACCAACCCAACTTCGCCGAGCAACTGAATCGTCTCCCCGCGCTCAAGCAGGTGCGCGCCGTTAGGCCCGATTGCCGCGCCGATAAGGATAATGCCGATGATGCCCGGTAATCGATAGCGCTTGAGCACGAGCGGGGCAGCGAGGAAGATCACCATCGCGATACCGAAGATGAGGATGGGATCGTCGAACGGCGTCGTCAACGACGGGCCCGTTGCGAGCGGAGTGACTGTGCCGGTCCTCGCCACTACGTCGAGCAGCCAGATCTGTAATAGACTATATGTCATATTATGAAACGTTAATTATTAGGAATGTTAGTGGTGCGATTGATCATCGAACGACGGTGACCGGAACGTTTGAGCGACGGATCACCGCCTCGGTGGTACTGCCAAGCAGCTTTTGTTTGAGGCCGACGCGGNAACGTTTGAGCGACGGATCACCGCCTCGGTGGTACTGCCAAGCAGCTTTTGTTTGAGGCCGACGCGGCCGTGGCTGGCCATCACAATCAAATCAGTGTCAGTGTTCTCCGCGCAGGTGACAATCGCTTTCACTACGTTTCCGGTAAGGGCGATCGTCGAGAGTTCGACGCCGCGTTCGGTCGCGAGTTCGCGTGCTCGCCCGAACAGTCGAGACGCCTGGCGTTTTTTCTTCCGATCATCGGCATTGGAGTCGAAGGAGGGGTTACTGGTCATCGAATCGTACACACCGGGGCTTCCAACGCTGTCAACGTACAGCACGGTCACGTCGGATTCGGGATAGACCGAACAGGCGTGCTCGAGCGCCTTCCAAGAGAGCTCCGATCCGTCAATTGGGACGAGTACCCGGTAAGAATCGTCGTCAGCAAGCTCGGTAGCTTCACCGATTTCTGGAGCCTCCTTCTCCGAGTGAGGGAAGACCAGGACCGGAAGCTCAGTTTCGGTTGTCAGCCGATGCGCGTGGTCTCCTGAGAGAAGTTTGACCCACCGGCTACCTGGTCGCGGCGTAAAGCCGATGGCTGCCGTGTCTACTTCCTCAGCGGCAGCAAGGATCTCGTCGATTACGTCCGTACCGTATCGGAGTTCTGTCCGGACGTCGTGGCCGGTCTCGGCCAGCTCCTCGCGAACGATCTCGAAGATCGCGTCGGCCTGCTCCTGTCTCGCCCCGATCGGTGCCTTATCGGGACCTCCTTTGGTCTTCTCGATGACGTGGACGACAACGATGTCGCCCGTCGGCGTGAGGTATGGCCTCACCGCGTCGCACGTTGCCACGGCGTGGTTCTCCTCAGCTATCGGCAGCAGAATGCGGTCAAACACTGGTTGCGTCATCGGTGAATCCCCTCGCGTTCGCCCCCGACGAACGAACGGACTGTCTCCTTACTCACACCTGTGTCGGAGAAGACGGTCACGACGTCGTCCCGGCGGATCGTGGTGTCGCCGTGGGGCGTGAGCAATTCTCCGTCGCGGCTGATTGAGACAACGAGTGGGTTGTCAACGAGGATCCCGTTCTCGACGGCGTCGGAGAGTGTCTCGCCTGCAATGGGCGCGTCGGCGCGGACCGTTAGTTCGACGACTTCGGACCCGGTCGAGGAGCTAATGAAGTCGACGGGGTGCTGGTTACGCGAGTCGTCGGGGCCGAACGCTTCGTACGGTCGTACTTCGTCGTTCTCGACCAGCATCTCATCCTCAATCTCAATACCGAGCTCCGACAATGTCGTCCCGATACGCCGTAGGTCGTCCGTGTCTTCGCCGACCGCGAGCACATGGAAGTTCCGACGGCCGCCCATGAGCATTCGAACGTTGATGACCCCCGGGATCTGGTAGGCTGCTCGAGCGATCGTTTCCCGCTCAGCGAACGGTACGTTGCACATGAACAGTGTCGACAATCGACCATCCGGCCGCTCGAAATCGATGTGTGCGTGATAACCCTTGACGATACCGTGCGCTTCCAGGTCCTCGATTCGATTACGGACGGTCCCCGGCGACACGCCGATCTTCTCGGCGATTGCCGGCGCCGAACTCCTTCGAGCGTCGGTCATCAGCTCGTAGATGATCCGCTGATCGACCTCGTCCAACGGATACGTCGATTCGGTGGTTTCGTCGCCCATCACTGATCACTGACCCTCCAGAGTGGGTGGGGAGATATAAGCATGCTCCTTAGATACTCAACTACTGCCGCTCTAATTCAGCAAATACGGAATAGTGGCGGTATTATTAGCAAAAGAACTGACTCTCGAAAGCGCTGTCTAAGATACTTCCGCCGTCAATCGAGACAAACCGCTACTCGGTTTGGTTCGAGAGACGCAGTATACATCCCTTTTGACAGTATCCGGAGAGATCAATAGCTGCTCCGTTACCTGCTTGACCTATACGTAACGGCTGCCTCCTTTGAGTACAGTTGCGCTCGAGACGAACACGCATTACGTAGAGAGGCGAACTGAACGGTTGGATCGTCAGTTGCCAGTAGACTCCTGTTGTTCCCGTTCCAGCCGCTGGCATCCTACTACTAAGGAGTCGGGAATTTCAGCTGCAGCCGACTGTAGGACTTCAAATACGACGGCGACTTCATCAAACTGCGGGCCACGGGATGCGACTAAGGGTTCAGTCTCCCACTTGATGAACCCCAGATCGGCCAACATCGGAAGATGAGAGTGGTATAACTCTTGCTTGAGTATCTCTGGATTGGCAGGGACATTCGGGTTTATTGCACTTTCTGGGAGTGGCACTGCTTGATCTGACGGCGAATCTAACAATGTGACAATAAGCTGCCGGCGAGGTTCGGCCGAGACAGCTTTAAACACGTTATCCCATTTCTGAATAACACGCTTTCCATTCTCAAATCTCACTACAACCATATTGATTGTGCTTTACGGTCCCACCCCTATTAAAGTGTTAAGTAGGAACAATAATGATTGATAATTCATGATGGTGTGTGCCTCTAATCCGGTTACCCAGAGCGACTAACTCGTTATGGTACTTGTTTCACCTATATTCAGCAGGCGGTTTTGACAGCTATCGGAGAGATTAATTGTCTCTCCGCTACCTGCTTGACCTGGGCCTTGTTTAGACGCGTGATTTCACAGGTGTGAGTCCTCGATGGCGCGTTCGATGTTGCGGACGGCGGATTTCATGACAAGTTCACGGAATTGTCCGAACCAGGTTCTCGACCAGAGCGTCTCGCCGTATCTGCGTCGGAGCCCAAAAAACACCGATTCAGCGTTCGAGCGCTGGTGGTACGCCCGATCCTTGATGAGCAAATTTCTCGCCCACCCTCGCATCCCAGGATCTCGCTGCGGAATCAGCGGCGTGATACTTTCCGCACGCAATCTCGTGCGAAGCTCCTCCCAGTCGTAGCCCTTATCGGCAGCGACAGTCGCCAACTCGTCGAGATTCCGCACTAACACCTGCCAGCCGACCTGTGTATCGTGCGGTTGTTTCATCGAACAGTGTATATCGAGAATCGCACTGGTTTCACAATCGACGAGCAGCGTCGTTTTCACCGCCTCGAACGTGTAGTCCGTCCGTTTTGCGTAGTGCTGGCTGGCTTGGACGCGATCGACACCGGTTGCGTCGATTGCTTGAACATCACCGAGTTCGTACAAGTCAGCCGAAGAATCAAGAATTGTTCGCCACCGCTTCATCGGGATTTCTTGTTTTCGTGTACAAACTGTCGAGAAGTGCGGCAACGTCTCAGCCGTCAACTCAAGTATTTTCGCAACTTGCGGCATCTCTTTGAGGACATCTAGCAGCTTCCTGTAGGGATGTCCGAGATACTCTTTCAGCCCCTGAATGGCGAGAATTACCCAATCAGCGTATCCGTCCTTGCCCGGTCGATAGGCCGGTTCGGGATCTCCAGCGACGGCTTTTTGAGCAAGCGATACAACGGTTTTCGTGAAGCGGGCGGTCTTGGTTTGCACACCCAATTCGTCCCGCTTCACTCCCTAGTAGATGTGGTATTTTCACCGAGCTACTAGCATGACGATACTAGATTCAGAGGGGCCACGCTTCCTGAACTCAACCGTCTAAACAAGGTCCATCCTCTGTATTCAGCGGGCCTCTCTTGTCTGGTAGTGAGGGTTTCAACAGAGCCGAAAATCACGCTCTCTTCAACCAACATACACCCGACTGAGACCGAACGTTGGTTAAGACGCCGTCATTGTATATTATTGGTTGACGAATCTGCGACGATCCCCCGAATACGACACGTACAGAATTTATTCTCTAATCATTTAAAGCAGCAAGTGGACGGAACTTGACTCTCTCGGGGGAACTCCGTCTGTTCTCCTCTCTTCATGCTATGAGGGTAAGTCCGCTGATTCACAGTGATCAAGACAGAGTTCAGCCAATTCAGGGAGGTCACGAATTACGACCATCTCAGACTGCTTATTGTATTCAATGAGCTTTGCATCTTTGAGCTGCGGGAGAAGTTTGTGGTGCAGATCGATCTTTACTCTCTGGGCTGCTTTATTTGAGACTTCACCGGGATGAGAGTTATATTCCCACGTGATGAGGTGGCGAACTATTTCACTTTTAGAGGCTGGACCTTCCTCCTGAAGATATAACATGATACGTCGCCGCTGGGTATTACTAAGACTCCTTAAAATCTCATCAGCCCGATGGTTGGCGCTGAAAGTGACGTTTTCGCGAGTAATGTCGGAGTATCGATAGCTGTCTGACATCGATTTTCGGTTTGACAGGTGTGGGCTTAAAGACTGGGTCACATTACTCTGGGTGAATAGTGGTGACTGTCTAATGGATAAGAACCACAGTCGGCCACTGCGGACCGTCGTCGCCCCTTGCTCACTCGAGTAGTCAGCGAAGACCGCGAATATTATATACTGGGGACCTGTGCCATATAGTGGCACGATGGATTGTGCCATGCGGCAGAGACCGCTGCCACCTGCCGTCATCGCACCCGAAGCCACCCAATTGTCGGGTCCGAACTCATGACGGTCGGTACCCTCTGTCGCTCCTTCAGGAACCAGTGAGCAACGGATCCTTTGAGTTGTCTACAGATGCGGTAGTCGTCAAAATGTCAACACTCAGGGGTTTGCCAAAGCCAACGTTACAGAAACACCCCGAGACCGAACCCCGGGTCATCGTTGTCTTGGGGATTGAGATACGGACAAATCTCATGGTATCGTGGGCCCTGATCAACTAACCGCTTGTTTTGATCCCAAGTGATGAACCCGGCATCGTCGAGGTTTGGAAGGTGATTATGAAATAGCGTTATTTCTTGGAGCCGGACCTCCTTGGAGTGGCCCGGATCGATAAGCGAGGTGAATGGGATGGGTGGATCTTGGCTCTTGAGGGTCGCTAATACCCGGCATCGAGGGGGGTTCGACAGCACCTCCTGGATTGAGTTGTTCACTATTTATAACACCTTGTCAAGAACCCGCTAACGCTCTTGGGTCAATAAGACTAAACCCAAATTCCCTTGGGTGTCATACAGATTTAGTTATTAAATGGTCTGTTGTCGAATCTACGACAAGTATGGCGGGATCACGGGAACGCGCTAATACAAGTGCTGTAACTGTAGCCGCGAAGCCCTCGAGCAGTCGGGAGACGGACAGTCATAGGTTCGAACGCTGATGCTCATACGTAGAACAGAGTCTCGAGACACTAATCAACAGGTGTGTGTATCTATGCCGGTGAGCGTGTCATAGAACTATTCTCATAGAGTTACCCTCATCCCTATTTCAGTGAACCAACCGCTACGTAGATGTGCGAACATAACGCGCTTACTTTCATCATTTAATAGACATATTGAGGAAGTTGTGCTGAATACAGGGCGCAAATATGGCACAGGTTTCGGATCAATTCACAAAGGCGGAAATCACTCGGGAGCCATAATCCGCCATGGTTGATAATTGTTCACTTTATTTCACGATTCGGTTATAAGTGCGCCCATCGAATTGAGTCTGCAATGGTGGATCTAACGACAAGTATACAGACTAATTCAACCATTGAAATTGTGAATAGAGTGGCTGATATGGAGGAACAGGATCCACTGGACTTGCCTCCTCTATATGATAGTGTTGACGTTGATGCACTAGACCGGCTTTCTAAATCAAGCAAGGTCCAGTTTAATTATGTTGGTTACGATATAACTGTAGATAGCGGTACAATCACGGTTGATCAGTAAGCAGGTCTCTTAATCGTATAGTTTAGCACTAACCTCTTGGAAGAAACGATACCAGTTTGCTGCATTCATCCTTCGTATGCAGCATGCCACTTTTGGCAGTGGCTCGGTAGTTCGATCACGATCTGCTGAACAGACAGCACGAATGTGATACGAACTTTGGAGTGATCACGGAGGAAGGTCAAACGCTCAGTACAGGTCAAGCAGATATCAGAGTTCGTCCGTATCTTCGTTCATAATTCGAAGGGTCGAATCCTCACAACAACTTCCCTTCATTCCTCCGATTGGCCGTATATTTCCGTCAGGACTTACGCGAACTGCGGTTGCAGCTCCGCAGTTCTCACAGATTGCTGCTTCGCGCTCAAGTTGGTCTTTATCGGCCATTACGTGAGCATTATTTACCACGCAGCGAGTTAACAGTCGTTGTGTGAAATCCAAAGTGTATAAGTAGGTGACACGTTCGGACGTGTAGTAATCGAATGGTTTCCTACTTTGACGCGAAACAAACAGAGTCGTCGGCTGCACTAATACTCTATATTCAGCAGGCGATTTTTGACAGCTATCGGAGAGATTAATATTCTCTCTTACCTGCTTGACCTGTACGTAACACGAGGCTCTGAATAACGAACCGTACTTCCAACTCCTGTTACGATGATCCATTCAGCGTCACATCCTCGAGCGTCGGCGTTTGGCCGTCCATCACGTCTGTTGGCGCTGATCCGGCATCCCAGCCCTCAGCGACGATGTCCACGTTCCGAAGCGTTACCGGCGCGGATGTCCCTGAGTAGAACGCATCCGCCGGTGCCTGCAGTGTGATCTGGCAGTTCTCGATCGTCGACTCGGTCACACCCGACCGCGCTCCAATTGCGAAGTTCCCTCCGGGCCCGCCGGCGTCGTCCTCGTGTGAGATCACAATCTCGCAGTCGCGGATCAGGCCCTCGCCCGAGTAGTGCCAGATTGACCGGCCGCTCTCGTATGTCCCCGATGGCTGCCGGTCGACGATCGCGATCGAGTTCTCGACTGTCGACGTTGGGTACGTCCCGTCTCGCGTGAGCTCGCCGTTTTCGTTCTCGTCGAGTTCTGGAATCGGGTCCCACTCGTCTGTGCTATTGAACCGGAAGTTAGCCGTCCCCGAGTTCGACGCAATACAGTTTCGGATGATCTGTCGACCGCCGCCTTGGACGTACATTCCGTTATCCGGCCATGGGCCACAGATGCAGTTCTCGAAGAGCGTCGTCCCCTGCATATCGGTGTGGCCCACGATCCCTGTCGTCGACCACGACTGACCAAGCCCCTCCTCATTCGTGTCCCCCGCGTAGTCGGTCGTCTCTCGCGTGTTGATCGTGTCGCCGTAGTGCATCCCTCCACCGCTCATATCGACCGAGCTCACTCGAGCGAAGGCATCCGGTGACGAGGTCGCCACCCGCATGTTCCCGTGTGATCCGAGATCGTGCAGCCCCGCAAAGGCGATGTTCCGGATCTCAGCCCGATCGTTGATGATCGCGTAGAGGCCGCGCATTCCCGAATTCTCCCGACTCCAATCAAAGATGAACCCGCCGAACACGAGCTCACCTTCGTGTGGACTGTTGAACGTCCCGAGCCGGAACAACATCGTCCCGCCGCGATACTCGCCCTCATCGACGGTGTGACCGTGGATCGCTTCGACCTCGCCGTGCCGGATCACCGCGTTCTGTCCGATCAGGCCGACGTCGCGCCACCCCGTTCGTCGGAACCCCTGGTTCATCTTGTACTCCCCCTGGGGAAAGACGATCAGCGTGTCATCCTCCCACGCCATCGACAGTGCGTCACCGATTGGCTCCTCTCCCGATGGGTCCGCGTTATAGGGATCGTCGGTGATGTCTACCACATTGCTGAATCGGTCCTCGTAGGCCGATGGATCCAACGCCGTCGCGACGTCGGTGTCGATACTCGTCGCCCCCGCATTGGCTGGATTTCCCTCACCCAGTGAGGACCCCCCATCGAAGACCATACACCCTGCCAGAGGCGCCAACGCCGCCACTGACGCCGCCGCACCTCCCCTTAGAAAGTCGCGACGCGAATATGAGCCCTCCATAAGTGTTTTGCCATGGCTTAGAGTGATATTTCTTTCGGAGATCCAACTGATTCGTGACGCCGGAGATCGCGACAGCCACTCCAATGTGGCCCAGCGATTGCGCCTCGAGCCGACGCCGCCCGCGGGGCTACCGACTGCGCTCACGCTCCGCTTCGCTCCGCGCTCGCTCCTGTGGATAGTCCACTATGGCTACGCCAGAACTGACCCCCAGACACTACCTCGAGGACGCAGATCTCCTAGGATCGCATGCCTCCACTCGAGGTGATAGTCCTCCTTTCTACCAGCCTGTTGATAGTCCACGCTGCTAGTGCTCAGCCTGATAGTCCACCCCGTCGTCGAGATGTAATTCACTCTGTCATAGCTCGCTGGTCTCCTCTTTCACTGAACTCAGTGAACTTCCCATCTTGCTGGTCGCGCCCACCGCTTTGGTCGTCATCTCACCTGCTGTAGCCTGGCTCATCACTCACACTCTTCTCGCTTCGTTGATAGTCCACTCGAGGCTATCGCCCGGAGTTCAATGTGGTGTTCTCGAGATTAGTGTTGAGGGGGTAGCCGGCCTAGAGTACTGTCGCTAACTCGCGTTTATGCAAAAACTGTCGCAAGTATTTTAGTAAGCTAGATTGATCTATTTGTATGGAACCAGGACAGGAACCAGCCGAGATCGTTGCGGACCTATCACAAAAGCCACACCGGATTTTGGTCTCGATCCAGAACCGAGGCGGGACCGTCAAGAAGTCGCTGATCACCGACGACACCGACATCGGATCGAGCCTCACGAACTACCACCTCACGAACCTCATGGGTGCCGGGCTCGTCGAGCGGACCGATGAAGACGAGCATGAGGGGATCCCTCGCGAGGGCTATACCTACCAGATCACGGATAAGGGTGAGGAGGTCCTCGAAGTCGCCCTGGAAGACTACGAGACAACCCCCGTCGAATCGCGAGACATCCGCCGGCGATTCGAGAAACTCGAGGGCCGAGCCGAGAGCCTCGAGCAGCAGAACCAGAAGCTGGTCGCGAAGGTCGACGAGCTCACCGAAGAGAACGAGCGTTTCGAGGGAAGAATCGAAGAACTCACCAAGGAGAACGAGCGTCTCGAGGGGAGGATCGATGACATGCGCGACGCGAACAGCAAGCTGTGGGAAGACGTACAGAGTCTCAAGTGAGGTTAAAGTGATGTTGGCGTTCTACTGCTCGCTGACCACAGCAATGTCGTGATCGGCGATCTCCTCGGGTCGGCTGTAGGCTGCTATCTCGAAACGCCACGTCTCTCCGGCGCCGAGCTCGGGTGTCAGATCGCGGTGATTGCCTAGCTCCTCGCCGTCTTCGTCGTAGACTCTCACTTCGACCGCCACCGACTCGTACGCTTCGTCACCGACGTTCTCGACCTCTCCCGTGTAGCTAATCTCCTCGTCGTATTCGAACTCCTCGAGGTGCTCTTCGTAGTCGGTGATCTGGAGCCCGCCGAACTCGAGGACATCCTCGCCGGCGTCTCGCTGCTCGACGTCGACAGGATCCGGTGGCTCTTCGCTGTCGGCACCGTCCTCGGTCTCATCGGTTTCTTCTGCGTCGTCCTCCGAGTCGTTAGCCTCGGGCTCGTTGTTGTCGCGATCACCGTCAGCAGCACCCTCGCCGGTGGCGTCTTGCTCTCCCTCCTGGTCACCGTCGTTATCGCTGTCCGGTCGCATGCCGGCGAAGTCGAGACATCCCGATAGGGGCGCGACGACCATGCCGATACCGAGGGCCGCGATCGCGTCCCTGCGGTGCATTACAGATCCTTCGACGCGTGTTTCAGCATGAAGTTGATCGTTGCGTTCCGCGATGGCAGGCTGTACTCCTCCTGGACGCGATCGATGTCGTCAGCGAGATCCTGTGGGATCCGCTGGGTGACGCGAACACGATTGTCACCTCCAGAGTCGTCTTCTGTCCCGGTGTCGGAGCCGGAGTCGGTCCTCGAGCCGTTCTCGTTGTTTTCTTCGCTCTGTTCGGCATCATCGAGAATACTGTCTCGTGGCATATTGGTATCAGTCTGGTTCCAGAGTGACGTCAATCCGCCGCCTATTCGCCGTCGGCTTGACTGGATCCTTCGAGGTCGGCCTCCGGGTCGGCGTACTCGATTTTGCTTGCCAGATCCGCCGTGATCTCCGTGTCGCCGACCTGTGCGTACCGGTATGCGGCCAAGCCGACGAGCTCAGAGAGTGCTGCCGTCGCGACCGCCGGGACACCGCTGCTTCGCTCGTGGATCTCCTCGAGGGATTCGTTGGTGATCGGACCAAGATCGACGTCAGTGTACTGATCGTGGTCGTAATCGGTGACTGTCGCGATCCGCCGACGGACCATTTCGTCGACGCCGTCGTACTCGAGTGGCTCGAGTTGGACATCGTAGGCAACCCGACGCTGGAAGGCTCGCCCGTCGCTGCCGATCTTTCCGATCGCGTCCCACTGCGAGGTCATGCCGGTCATGAGGATACGTGTGTTCGGGAGATCGTTCAGATACTGGATGGTGTGCAGCGTGTCCTTCGAGTTCAGCCCAAACTCATCGACGCCGAGCAGCACGGATTGGTCGACGTCCTTGAGCTCACGCCGAATCTTTGCCTCAGTCAGCTTTGTTGACGACGATTTTCCAACGCCGATTTCATCAGCGATGATTGCCGCCAGTTCGTAGCTCGAGACGTTGTGCTCGCCGATCTCGACCGGCTGGTACTCATCCGAGTACGACTCAAGCAGCATCTTCAGCAGTGTTGTCTTGCCGACACCCGAGTAGCGGCTGTGAACCAACACTGGTCCTGTATAGTCACGGATATGGCTCGCGATATCCGCGACCGTGCCCTCTGATGGGAGTACGTATTCATCCATTGTTGCCCGGTGTGAGAACGGGTTATCCTCCCAACCGATTGCCTCGAGGTAATCTCCCCGTTCTGATTCAGTCGCCTCCGCTATCTGCTGGATTCGGTTTGGTGATGAATTGATCACGGGTTCTCTCTGTATGAGTACATTCTATATGACGTCAAAATGGTTTCTATTTCATGTCATTTTGACGTTATAGTGACGTCAAATAGGCGTCCGACTGGCAGTGATGTTTATTGATTGCTAAATACTGCTTCGCAAATCCCGTGACGCACGATTCACATGTACAAGCTCGCCGAGTTCAAGCGGCTGGATTCACTCAACAGTTTTCGAACCGCTGACTTTGGATCGGTTGTGAGTCTCCTTGGCGTGTTCAACGTAAAGACCGAATCAGCCGTCCGATGGAAAGACGCCAGTTCGAGAGGTGCTAAACTAGGCAGTGCCGCATAGTCTATTGTAGGTCAAAACCCGAATGATGCTCTTCTTTGAGGTCGTGGAGCAGCATCTGTATAGCTCCCAGTTGGTCATCAACTTCTTCGATTTTTTGCTCGAGATCGATAAACCGGTTGGGAATGTGCTGCTCTACTTCGGCTATCGGGAACTGACCACCTTCCCGATCAGTGTAATATAATCTGTTGTCAAAACTACGGGCTTCTATACGCTCGTGCCAGACTAGTTTTTCCAGTCGAGAGGCAACCAACACAGTCCGAGATAATCTAGCAGAATCACCCTTGGTGAGCAACGATTCAGGAAACACCTCTGGCTTTTCAGCTGCAAGATGCTCCGTGATTTCTGATAGCTCATAGGCCGTCTCTGAATTCTTTTGGAGATACCTCTCGATCTCTACTTCTAGAATATCGATCTGCTTGCTCTTGTCCCACTGATTCGATTCAACATCGATCGGCATAGTACCACTTTCCTCTATTTGTAGTATATTAATTCTAGTCTAGTAACGGAATTAATAGGAACGCCCAAATAAGTTAGTTGTAGAAGACATTCATAGACCGCTTTCCTTCTCTTGGTATTTTGGCGTCTTACTCGAGAAATATAGCCAGTAGTGAGTCATCCCGGGACGCCACTACTGAGTTCCTCAAGCAACAGCAGACGTGAACTCGTTCGCTACTGCCCGTCGAGTTCTAAAACAGCGATCCGACCGTTACTGCTAACAACGACTATGTAGTCCGACGCGCCGAACTCAATCCTTGTCGGTGGATCATCACTGATCACCGGATCGCCGAGAAGAGAATCAAGTGCCTCAGGATCGATAGACTCGTATAAAAGATCAAGTTCGGTCGGCCTGACACCCTCAGCTACTGCAAGTGCTCGAATGACTGCCTCGCTTGCTTTCTCATTGCACGAATATCGTGTCTGTACCACCGGTTCGTCACCGTCCCGAGGGTCGTGTTCGTCGGTCATCTTGTTCCCCGTTCTAATTGTTTCATATACCCCCTGGTCTCGAAGACTACGCTCTATACAGAATCTGGGAAGTGACCTGGCAGACGTGTAAGAGGTATTTTATTCTTCTGTTTTCTCATGCAGTTGGCAGCCGATTAACTCCAGCTGTTCGAAAGTACTGTTTCTACCGGCAGAACGCATTTGCCTACACTTGATCAAATTCGTCTTATGACGACGGCCACACCAGAACTCGAAGACGTGCTAGAGAAGGTTGACACAGTCGGCTCACCCGGTACACCAGTGACAACGCCAGAAGTCGCCGATAGGTTCGACTGTACCCAACGGACCATCTACAACAGACTCGAGACGCTTGTCGACGACGGCGCCCTACAGACAAAGAAGGTCGGGGCCAGCAGCCGCGTATGGTGGCGCCCCGTCGAAAGCGATCCGACGGGCAGCGAATCCTCGCGGGGTCGAGAACAGGTACGCTCCCACCCCGTCTTTGATTCGACAATGGTCGGCGTCATCGTCTGGGGAGACGACATGACGATCACCGACGCGAACAACGCTTTTCTGGAGATGACTGGCTTCGAGTACGAGGAGGCACTTGGCACATCGTGGCGCGAACTTACGCCCGAGGAATTCTATCAAGATTCAAAGCGACACGTCGAACAGACCGAGCAAACGGGGAGCGGTGTCCCCTACGAGAAGCAATACTATGACGCGGACGGCTCGCGCTGGTGGGGACGGTTCGAATCGCGGCGGGTGAACGAGGTTGGATACGTGGAGTTCGTTGTCGACGTCACCGAGCGCAAGCATCACGAGCAAGAACTCGAGAAGGAAGCGTCACTGGACGCGTTCCGCGTCGAACTGACGGACGCGATCCGGCCACTCACCGATCCCGTCGAGGTCCAGAACGAGGCAGCCTACGTTCTCGGAGAGTGGCTGGATGTCGATCGCGCTTACTATGGTGAGGTGCTCGCCGACGGCGACACGAACGTTGTCCACGCAGACTACTACCGAAACGGAGTAGCTTCGTTTGTCGGAGAGCATCGCTTGAGTGATTACGGTACGTACATCGCCGAGGGATTTCAGAAGGGCGAAACCCTCGTGGTTGGCGATTACCGTGACCTCTCAGAACTTAGCGACGAGGAACGAGCGATGTACGAGGGGGAAGATACCACCGCCTGGATCGGCGTGCCACTCTACAAGGACGGCGAGCTGGAAGCATTTTTTGTTGTCACAGAATCAGTGCCCCGGGAATGGACGGATGCCGAGGTCGAGATGGTCAAAGAGACGGCTGATCGCACATGGAATGCCGTTCAGCGGGCACAGGCCGAGCAAGCACACCGCGAGAGTGAGGCACGACTCGACGCGTTCGTGACAGCGACCTCCGACGTTGTCTACCGGATGAGTCCTGATTGGACTGAGATGTATTACCTCGATGGTCAGGAGTTCATCGTTGATACGGACGAACCTCGGCAGACATGGCTTGAGGAGTACGTCCCGGCAGACGAGCAAGAGCGGGTGATGACTGCTATCGAGGACGCCATTGCGACGAAAAGCACGTTCGAACTGGAACATCAGGTGATACAGGTGGATGGCACCCGAGGCTGGACACACTCCCGAGCCGTACCGATGCTGGACGACGGCGACATCGTCGAGTGGTTTGGCACGGCATCGGACATTACCGAACGCAAAAGAGCCGAAACGCGATTGAACGAGAGCGAAAAGCGGCTTCGACTTGCGACCGACATCGCGAACATCGCTGTCTTCGAGTGGGACCTCGAGACGGATCTCGTGAGAGGAAACGAGCGAATGAATGAGTTGTTCGGATACGACGAGCACGAGGAAATCGTCGGCTCGGAGTTACTCGAGGAGCGTGTCCATCCGGACGACCGCGAACCGGTAGCTAACCGTCTAGAGGAGGCGTTCGATCCGGCGTCTAGCGGGAACTATGAGTTTGAGTACAGAGCGACGCTCCCTGACGGGAGCAAACGGTGGGTACTCACGAATGGCGAGGGGTTCTTCGAAGGCGACGGGAGCGACCAGAGGGCAGTTCGCGCCCACGGAACTGGTATCGAGATTACCGAGCGCAAGCAGCGAGAGCAGTTACTGAACGAGCAAAAAGAGCTACTCGAGCTGATTGCTACAGGTGCGCCACTTGAGGAGTGTCTCTCCGCGCTCTGTGCTGCTGTTCCGCGGCTGAGTGATGGTGTCCGAGCCAGTATCATGCTCGCAGACGACGAGCGCGACTCGTTCCAGCGCCCTATCGCTCCAGACCTGTACCGATCGTGGGGTGAAGACCTTGAAGACGCACCAATCAACGAGCTCATGATCGGTACGTGCGGAGAGGCAGTATTTCGCGGCGACGGGGTCACCTGCGAGGACGTTACGACCGACGACAGATGGTCGGAGGAGTGGCGTGAGCTCTGTGTCGCGAACGACGTCCTCGCCGGACATTCAGAACCTATCCGGGATGGAGACGGTGATCCTGTGGGATCGTTCATGCTCTGTTTCGACGAGCCACGCACTCCGAACGAGTGGGAACTCCGAGTAACGGACTTCGCCACCTATATCGCGGGTATCGCCGTTGAGCGCCACCAGTCTCGACAGGCGCTGAAGCAGACCAACGACTCCCTCGAACACCTCAACGACGCAAGTCGGGAATTAATCGACGCCAATGTACAGGAGATCCGTGATCACGTTCCCGCGATCACACAAGAGGTACTCAACGCTGACTACGTCGCGCTCTGGCGATACGACGATCAGGCTGGAGAGCTCCACGAGCATACCCGTCAGACGAGTCTCGAGATAGACCCGAAGGCAATCGAACTCCCCGACGGATTTTCCGACCAGGTCTGGCAGACGTTCATCAGCGACGATATCGACATCGACAACGACCTCGACTACCTCGAATGTGCGTCTTCGGCGTCGTCACTTTGCAGCCGCGTGCTCGTGCCACTCGGAAGACACGGCGTTGTCTGTGTAGGATCGACACAAACTGAGGTATTTGACGAGCTGGCGGTCGATCTCGTGGAGACAGTGGCCGCGACCGTCGAAACTGCGTGGGACCGTGCCGCCGGCGAACGAGAACTGGAACGGACAAACGCGGAACTGGCGCGACTCAACGATCTCAACACACTTATTCGGCAGATCGATCAAGCGCTCGTCCAAGCCGAGACAGTCGATGAAATCGACGAGGCCGTTTGTGACCGCCTCGCGGAATCTGGGCTCTTCGAGTTCGCTTGGGTTGGTGACTTCGACGCTGATGCCGAAACGATTGAACCGCGTGCATGGGCGGGTATCGACAGCAGTTCGCTGGCCGATCTCACGACCGAAGGCGACGGACTAGGAAGCGAGGGGAATCCATTCACGTCCGCGTTTCAAACCGGAGAGACGCAGGTCATCGATGATATCGCGACTGATGCGCAGGCCGCCCCCTGGCGCGAGGTTGCCCTGGAACAGGGTGCGCGCTCGTGTCTCAGTGTCCCACTCGTGTATGATGAGTTCGTCTATGGCGTGCTGAAAGTCTACGATGGAACGCCTCAGTATGACGAGCGCGATACCAAGGTGCTGGCGGAACTCGGACAGACGATCGCACACGCGATTCACACTGTCGAAACCAGAGAAACTCGACGGACGGATACTGTAATCGAACTCACGCTCCGTTTGACGGCCGCAGAAACCCCACTGTGCCGCCTCGCCCGGGAAACAGACTGTACGATCGAGTTCAAGGGGCTTGTACCGGGATCGGACGATGGAATGACCGTGTTCTTCACTACGACCGATATCAGCGCTAGTGAGCTCTTAGCTGCTAGTGAGGAGTCCCTCGCGATCGAGGAACTGCATCACCTCACTGACCGAAACGAGAGTACTATGTTCAAAACGAAGTTGGCCGATCCGATGCTTGCCGCAGACATCCTTGCCCAGAACGCGACGATCCGTACGCTCTCCATCGATGCGGGAACTGCGACGGCTGTCATCGATCTTCCTACGTCGGCTGATGTCCGCGCGTTCGTCGAACAGGTCCAGCAAACGGTCCCGGATCTCGAACTTCTCGGCCGACGGACGCGCACTCGCTCATCTGAGATGCAACATACGCTTCAGGACGCGTTCGAGGACCGACTGACGCCCCGTCAGCAGGAAGTTCTCCAATTGGCCTACCGAAGTGGGTTCTTCGAGTCCCCCCGCCTACAGACTGGCAAAGAACTCTCCGACGTACTCGACCTTTCACAGTCAACGTTCAACTACCACCTTCGGGGTGCTGAACGCAGTATCTTCGAACTAGTGTTCGATCATACGTCAACGACCCACGACTGAAGCGATAGGCTTACTAGTACACTTTTTTCTACTGACATAGACGAATGAGTTCCCATTTTTCCGAGATACTTCTCTCTCATTATTGCGTATTACTGACTCACGTCGTACGCTCGTGATATCCTATTCTCTTTCATGAAATGAACTCCAGTCGTCACTTGAAGCCATAGAGCAGTCAGTAGTATTCATTCAATGTAGACTGTATCGCAATGATACGACCGAATTTCCCCAATGTTCGCACTTCTTCGAAGTGTCCCTTTCCCTGCTACAGCCAGAAACAGTAGTGTGAATCTTGACAGGCAGGCAACTGGTACGGGTGATCACACTCGTTTAGCCCAGTCTTCTACTACCGAAGATGGACCGACCCCTGAGATGCTCAGCATCCTAAGCCACCCGCACAGCCGACACGTTCTGCTCACCTCTCTCGAGCAGGAGACACCAATCGAAATCGGTAGACTTGCGACACGCATCGCCGTGTCAGATCCCGAGCCTCTTCGCACAGTAACTACTGGAACGACTAGAGCCCACAAAAACGGCGAGTCCGAATTATGACCGGTGCTGACTCGTTACTGTCGCCCTCGATGGATAACTTTCTAGATGTTCTGGCAAACAGGTACCGTCGGCGGGTACTTATCGCACTGCTCGAGCACAACCCCCAAGATGATAACGACCCACAGATCCCCGACGACGTCTCCCTTGAAACGGAGGCTCTCGAATCACTGATGATCGACATGCGTCATACGCACCTTCCCAAACTAGAGGAAGCGGGATTCATCGAGTGGGACCGGAAGACAAATACCGTCAAGCAGGGTCCGCAGTTCGAGGAGGTTCAGCCGCTACTAGAACTAATGGCGAACCACGCCGATGAGCTCCCCGACGACTGGCTCTGAGTTACCAATCGAATTGCACGACTCCTTTATTCAGAATTCGCGGCTCTGTTGAAATCCTCTCCTTCTGACGTTACGAATCTAAAAGCAACTCTCGAAGAATTCTCCTCAGTTATGCTTGTCAGTCGTCATAGGAGAAGACAGCGAATAGAGGCGAACTCTGGCGAGTGGTTATCTCAGTTTGGTGACCACTCCTATAACTTATGGGTGTATTACGGCAGCTATATCACTACGCCACAATTATTATCTGGCTATGGTAGAAACTCTACTCGCAATTGGCATCGTTGCGTCTATCTTTGTCGGGTTCAATATTGGTGGCTCATCCACTGGGATCGCGTGGGGGCCACCGGTTGGTGCTGGTATTGTCAAAAAGACGACTGCGGCAGCCCTCATGACGTTTTTCGTCTTTCTCGGTGGGTGGACTGTCGGACGGAACGTGATGGACACATTGAGCGAAGGGATCATCACAATTGATCTCACGCTCTCGGCGGGTGTCGCTGTTCTCTTTTTTATTGGAACGGGCATTCTTATCGCCAATATCTTCGGCGTGCCTGTTCCAACGTCAATGACGACCGTTGGAGCGATAGCCGGTCTCGGGTTGGCAACGGACACACTCAACTATGTGACGATTGCTGAGATCGTCTCTTGGTGGGTCGTCACGCCGATCATCGGGTTCTGGGTTGGCGGTATTATTGGACGATACATCTACCCGGAAGTCAACCGACGAGTACAGATTGAGAAATCAGATGGCCCATTACTAATCCTTGATCGGGACGGAACCATTCCGAAGCCAGCGTTCGGCCCAAACACGACGTGGTCTGAAATCGGTAGCACGGCAGTTGTCCTCGTCATTGGCTGTTATATGGCGTTCAGTGCCGGGGCGAGTAACGTGCCGAACGCCGCTGCACCGCTGGTGGGCGAAGCAGGGTTGGAAGCGAATATCGCGATTGTCATCGCCACACTTGCAATTGGGTTCGGTGGGTTCACCATCGCCCGCCGGACGATGGACTCTGTCGGGGGTGAACTGAGTGACATCCCGTTACTCGCAGCCCTGTTCGTCATGGTCACTGCATCGACAATCACAACGCTTCTCTCGTGGATCGGGATTCCAATCAGCCTCGTGATGGCAACGGTGATGACGATTGTTGGCATTGGATGGGGTCGTGCAACTCGACCGGTTACCTTCCGTGAGGCTGTTACCCGAGACACAGAACAGAGCGAAATTGTCCCTGGTGCAATCACCGCCGAGGAAATGGAGGGCGAACCAGCCGCGCCGATTGGTGAAGAGGAACCGGAAGAGGTACTCAACGCGGGTGATCTGTTCAATCCGCGTGCGGTGATGAAATATGTCTCAATGTGGATTATCGGCCCCGCAGTGTCAACTCTTCTGGCCTACGGATTCTTCATTCTCGTACCGGGAGTTGCCTGACAACGGAAGTTAGGTAGCTGGAAAACATCTTTTGAGATATGGTCTCACGGATTCTTGTTCCGATGGATGATTCCGACCACGCTAGTCAAGCCCTCGAATATGCGCTCGACAATTATCCGGACGGGGAAATCAGCGTCTTACACGTTGTTGGTGTCCCCTCAATGATGATGGGTGAAGCGACGGCTCTCGCTCTCGAAGACGACCTCAGTGAGGCTGCTGCCAAGCGATCTGAGCCCGTTTTCGAACGTGCTCACGAGATAGCCGACGAGCAGGGTCGAGAGATCAATACGGTCGTTGAAATCGGCCACCCTGCCCGTCAAATCCTCGACCGAGCTGAGGAGTACGATACTATCGTCCTTGGGGCCCACGGCGCAGATTGGAGCCGCGCAACACGCCGGTTTCTTGTCGGAAACGTCACGGAGACGGTGTCTAAGCGGGCACCAGTCCCAGTAGTCATTGTTCGTTGACCAATACGTACCAGCTATTGTGATGTGATGAACGTTAGAGAGTCTGATCGAGATTGTGGACGACACACGCAAGGGCGAGTTCACGAAACTGCTTCCACCAGCGTCGTGAACGGACGAACGCACCGTACTTCCGCTTGAGCGTTGAGTTGACTGTCTCTGATTGACTCCGTTGGCCATAGAGGTCAGCGTCTAAGCGTGCATTCCATGCCTTGTGAAGTGATGTGAACTCATGATGCTTGTCTCGGGGTTGCATTTGATTAACGACGGAGCGATCTGGCTATCGTGTTTTCGTGTCGTCGTCACGTGTAAATCAAGGACTGCGTTCACTTTAGAATCGACTAGCAGCGTTACTTTGAGTTGCTGAATCGTGAGTTTGGCTCGTTTCGTGTAGTGTTTTGAGGCGTGACTGCGGTCGAATCCAGAAGCATCGATCCCCGTAACGCCGTTGGTCGGGAGCAGTGAAACAGAGAGATTGAGCAGCACTCGCCAGACAGCCATCTCGAGTCTATCGAACGCTTTGCATAGTGTTGATGGAGCAGGCAGTTCAGTGAGATTGATCGCGTTCCGAATACGGGGCACTTCGATGAGTTCGTCGAGGAGTGTTCGATACGTTGTATCCTTTCGAACTTTGAGACAGAGGAGAACGATGTGCTGCTGGAGCGTATAGCGTTGTTTCGGGAACTTCGAGGAGTATCGAGCTACGGCACGTTGCGCTAATTGAAATACTTCCTCGACAAATCGGAGCAACCGAGACTTTGGGAGAGTCTGCATCTACTCAAACTACCGGCTGAACCTGTAACCCACTAAGGATTTCAACAGAGCCTTAGAATCGAAAACGTGGTTGCATCGTCACGGCTGAAGTGAGTACATTGCCACGTCGTAGAACGTATAGCTCGGGTAGTAGCCGTCACAGTGACCACACTCGTATCAGTCGCTGGAGGAGTTTGTTGCAGACGTGATTGGAAAGCGTCTGTGAGAAACCGGTGCTGCCACGCTGGCGTATTGCCCCCGACTAGTCGGGACGAATGAACAAGCAGACCAGTACACGCCTAATATGTTAGCTTTGTACTCTCGGATCGCCTGAACTTGATAGCTCCTTGGCACTCTTCCACACATAATCCAAAGAGTTACAATATGGTTCTCTTATGGGGGTGATACGGAACGCCAGGATAGCTAAATCAACCGAATTAGGGCATGTACCACTGCTATCACCTATAGCTCAATGCCCGAGTAAAATCACTATAGCAGCTACAGAGAAAACATCGTTAAAATGAGAGATACAATCGACGGAGGACAGGTATGAAGCTCCGGCAGCCTACCGACTTCCTGATCCTCGAGGAACTCGAAGACAAAGGACGCAACGTCGCGACAAACTTAGCACAACATACCGGAAAGTCACGCAAGAACGTCAATACGAGACTTCCTGTGCTTGAGGACTATGGTCTTGTTCAGAAGATCGGACCAGCTGAGCGATCTGGTCTGTACGAGATTACGCGGTTAGGAAAAGCAGCGATTATCTACCAAGACGAATACGACGACGCTGACGACTTCGAATCACTCCTCGAATGACCTTTGGTCGCTGTTGATCGGCCTATGAAATCCAATCAGAGGTTGGGACTGTGGTCTTAGCCAGAACCTGGTATCAACTGGCCCGCACACGGTGGCGCGGGGCTTGTCAGTGAACTCGGTCTCGACCGACCGTGGTTAGTCGGATGGGACAAATCCCCGGTTCGGCGTTCACGAGAGCATAGCTCTCGTGCAGCCCATTAGGTTTCTGCGAAACCTGAGGACGTCACCGTTCCTGACTTCAGGACGAGTTGAAAACTGACTTCTCACCGAAAGTAGAGAGTGTCTATAATGATAGCAAGGCCGAACGCGACACTTCCGCCGGTAACGACGATCAGTGTGAGCGACTGATCGGCGCGCAGGAGGGCAAGGATGAGTATCGTGTATGCTGCGTATATTATCGTAAGAGCAACGCCAAACCAGAGCCATCGGATCTGTTCGGAAGCATCCGTCTCTCCCATCTCGTCAGTGCTCATTCGTAGTGCTTCTCGTATTCGCGCCCGACTCTCGTGTAGCTTACCTACCACAGCGGGTGTCCTGTCCCGGTTGTAACGCACGAACTGCGATACCGCCGCCGCTATGGTCCTACACGATGGCCGCTGTTCGAGACGCCCGCGTCAATCGGGGGCACCGAGTACTGGGTTCAAGGCGCTGCGAGGTGAGCGTATTGGCAGCAATGTCTGCTCAGGGCTCCATCACGTTCGTGCCGAGCGTCCACTTCTCACCGACGCACCGTCGCCGTGTCCGTGAGACGATTCGCGCGGAAGCCCCCGACCTCGTCGCCGTCGAACTCGACGAGTTCCGGTTCGAGCACCTCGACCGCGACCGGCGACCGACCTTCGACGACGTCGCACGAACCTTCCCGTCGACGCCGGCAGCGGCCACCTACGGCGCCATTACAGCGCTCCAGCGAACCGTCGTCCGGCTCTCTGGGCTCGACCCGGAGACAACCGATATGGAGGCTGCTATCGAGACGGCAGCCGAACTGGATACCGAGATCGCGCTCATCGACGAGCGAATCGCGAAAACGCTTGCTGAACTCAGTTCGCGGGTGAGTCTCGAGACGCTACCGAAGCTCTGCCTGCGGATGCAGCGGTTGGGACCACAAATGCAGGCCGCCCAAATAGAGTCGCTCACACAGCCGGTTGACGAGATCGAACACGGCGACGACGTCCAGCCTGCAATCGACCAGTTGCGACAGTTGCTCCCCGAAGTCGCCGAAGTCATGATCGACCGGCGCGACCGAGTGATGGCCCAACGACTCCACCGGCTTCGTCGCGAGGGCAACGACGTGGTCGCGGTCATCGGCGCCGGCCACCATAACGGGATCCAACACGCCCTCGAAGAACTCGAGAGTGGAGATACCGATCCCGATCCGGAAATCTCGCTGCCGATCCGCTCGTCCACGAGGACGGTCGTTCGGATTCCGATCAACTGACTTCCGATGACAGCGTCTCGGCCATTCTTGTTGGCAGACAACTAGGGCTTTCGCTCTTATCGCTATTTCTGGTAGTTCAACAGTGACACTATCTCTCCTTCAGACGTCAATTCGAGACTTCTCGTTCCATACTCCGAAGACCACCACCTCCGGTCATACTATGAAGGCGAAGACGATACAAACGGCCTCTGTCTTTAATCAGCAAGAGAATCCCACCGTTCACGGTGAGGAGGATGTCATCACTCGGGTTTCGTGTGTGTGTGAATCACCGGTAGCGTCGTCGAACCACTCGTTGAACCGATCCAGATACCGTTGCTTGGCGGTCATTCCGAACTGGAAGGGGTTCATCATGGTGACAGCGAAAACACTCCCAGCGCGGTGAAATCGCAGCCGCTAACCCGGTTCTATCAATAACGTTGATCATGCAACTTGAGACGAGTTCTTGGACCGAGATTGAGACGGTGGCACCGAAGACAGCACTTGTTCCCATCGGGAGTACGGAACAGCACGGCCCGCACGCGCCCGTCGGGACCGACACGATCATTGCACGATCGATGGCTAATGAGGCAGATCACGTGTGGAATGGCGAGTCAATTGTGCTTCCGGCGCTGCCGGTCGGGGTCGCCCCCTACCACGGTCGCTTTCCCGGGACGTTGTCAGTGTCGACGGAGACGCTCCGTCGCTACACTCGCGACGTTGTGGAGTCGCTTACAGACTCGAGTGTCGAAACAGTCATATTTGTCAACGGGCACGGCGGGAACAGTCAGACGCTGTCAAACCTCGCCCGTGAAATGACCGACGCAGACGAGATCAATCTCGAGGTGTACTGTTGGGAATGGATGCGTGCTGTCGACGAGACCGTCGGTCACGCGGGGGAACTCGAGACATCTGTGCTCTTACATCTCTGTCCAGATGACGTCGGGGAACCAGTTTCTGGCGATGCTTCGACATGGGGTGCCATAGTCGACGGCGGCGCTCTCCACCAGTTCACCGATGAGTTTAGTGAGAACGGCGCAGTCGGTGATGCAGCTGGTGCCTCGACCACGCAGGGAGAAGATGCTGTCTCTTATACACATCNCCTCCCTCGCGCCATCAGAGATGTGTATAAGAGACAGATAATATACTTCTCGTAATTCGGTTCCTGTCCCCAGAGCAGGGGATCCTCCAGTAGTTCGTACTCGACGGTTTCGAGTCCTTGCTCTTGGAGAAACGCTTTCAACTCCTCCGGTGGTCGACCGTCGTACAGCGGCAGGTCGTTGTGGATTTCCTCGTAGCCCTCGAAGGTCTCGTCAAAATCCCAGTGTCCTTCGATCAAGACGATCCGCCCGCCGGGGCGGATGACACGTCGCCACTCCTCGATCGCGCGCTCCGGAGAAGGGAGCGTCCAGATGAGGTGGCGTGCTGTCACCAGATCGTAGGAGTCATCTGGTTGGGTCAGGTTCTCTGCATCGCCCCGTTGGAACGTGGCAGACAGTTCCGACTGGTCGACTTTTGTTCGTGCCTGATCAAGCATCTCCGACGCGAAATCGACGCCCGTGACATCGTGACCGAGCTCCGCGAGCAGCAGCGAGATTACACCGGTGCCACAGCCGACGTCGAGGATCTGTTTTGTCGGTTCGCCCGTCCACGGTTGTAGGACCGACAGCCACGCTTCACGCTGTGCATCGCTGTGGATGCCGTGCTGGCTGTCGTCTTCGAACGAGTCGGCACGGTCACCCCAGTATTCTCGGATGGCCGCTTTGATATCGTCTTCCGGTTGGTCTGAGCGCGTCATGGTTCCTCCACCGTAATCGACTCCAGGCCGTACCGCGATTCCGTCGGATGGGGTTCGTAGCCATTGACCTCGACTGCGGTCGCGACGACGTTCGTATAGCTCGTTAGGACGGCGATTGGGGCGTCCTCGAGCACGATCGACTGAACCTCGTGGTACCGCTCACGTCGCTGCTCGCGATCCTCGACTTCCCGAGCCTCTTCGAGTAAGGCGTCAACCTCCTCGTTCTCGTAGCCGTGGTGGAGATCGCCATCGGAGTGGAACATGTCGGCGAGCCTGTCAGGGTCGGGATACCACAGCGTCCCCCAGGAGGTGAGGTAGGCATCGAAGGAGCCCTGGGAAACCTTGTCGAGCATCGTGCCGTACTCGACGACGGTTATTTCGAGGTTGATGTCGACATCAGCGAGTTGGCCCTGGAGTGCCTCGGCGAGCAACGGGAGGCTCCGGTCATCGAAGGTGACGACTTCGATTTCAAACTCCTCGCCGTCGCGACTCCGGACCCCGCCGTCAGCACCGTTCGTCCAACCGGCGTCCTCGAGCAACTGGCGGGCTCGGTCGGGATCGTACAGCGTTTCCTCAAGGTCCGGATCCGCCCAGTCGGTTATTTCCGGGGAGATGGGACCGACGGCGGGAGTGTCGACGCCCTCAAGGACGGATTCAGTGAGTTGCTCCCGGTCAACAGCGTAGTTCACCGCCTGCCGAACCTGCTCGTCGTCGAACGGCTCAATGGTTGTATCGAAGGTCAGGAAGCGAATCCGGGGGATTTCGGGTGTGTAGACGTCGACCCCGTCCGTTTCTTCGAGTTCGCTTACGGTCTCCTGGGGCAGGATGCGAGCCATTTCGAGTTCGCCGTTCTCGAGGCTCATGCGACGGGTCTGGTCGTCCTCGACGACCTCGTACTGAACGGATTCGATCGTAGGAACCTCACCGTAGTAATCGTCGTTGCGGACTGCCCGGAGTTCCGTACCTGGCTGCATCGACTCGAAGACGAACGGGCCGGTACTGATCGGCTCGACGATCTCGCTGTCCTCGAACGATCCAGGGCTCAGGATAACCGCGTCATTACGGGAGAGGTGGGCCGGAAGCGGGGCAAAGGCGGACTCAGTCTCGACGGCGACCATCGAGTCGTCGACAGCTTCGACGGCTGTAATCGGCACGCCGGCGAACGCTTCCGATCCAACGGTCCGATCGAGAGAGTTGACAACGATGTCAGCGGTGAGTTCCTCGCCGTCGTGGAAGACAACGTTTTCTCGTAGCGAGAACTCCCAGCGGGTGTCCTCGACGCGCTCCCAGTCGGTTGCCAGTCCAGGGGTGGGTTCGGCGTCGTAGTCGACGCTCACAAGAGCCTCGGTAATGCCGAGTCGCCTGAGCGGGGAGCCGTCCTCGAGTGGGTCTCGGCCGACGTCCCACGGCGAGCCGATACGGAACTCGTCCTCGTCGCTATCGGCGAGACAGCCCGCGAGCGCGAGCGTGCCAGCGCCGAGAGTAGTTTTCAGTGCGGTGCGTCGATCCATCGTGAAGTCTATCTCTTCTGGCATGGTTGAGTATCGATTATTTTTCGTCTTGATCGTCAGTAAGCTCGTTCGCGTAGTGACACCGGGAGTTGGCGTCCCCAACGGTCTCCCAGGCCGGCTCGAGTCGCTCACACTTCTCGTCAGCCATCGAACACCGGGGATGGAACGCGCAGCCCGACGGCGGATCGGTTGGGCTCGGCGGTTCGCCTGCCAGTCGAGTCTCATCGTCCATTGGCTCGCCGTCCGGGATGGCCTCGAGTAACGCCGCCGTGTAGGGGTGGGCCGGCTTCGAAAGGACCTGGCTCGCCGGACCGGCCTCGAGGAGCTGGCTTAGGTACATCGTCGCGACGCGATCCGCGACGTGACGGACGACCTCGAGGTCGTGGGAGACGAACAGGTACGCTAGACCGAGCTGGCTCTGGAGTCGCTCGAGCAGGTTGAGAACAGTCGCTTGGACCGAGACGTCCAGGGCGGCTGTCGGCTCGTCGAGTACCAAGACGGTAGGTTCGACGGCTAGCCCCCGGGCGATTGCCACCCGCTGGAGCTGTCCACCCGAGAGCTGGCGAGGGTACCGATCGGCGTACTCCTCTGGGAGTTCGACCAGCGAGAGCAACTCCTCGATCCGCTCCTCTCGACGGCGCTTCCCCCAGCCAGCCTCGAGAAGCGGCTCGGCGAGCGACTCCCTGACCGTTCGCTTCGGGTTGAGGCTTGTCCCCGGATTCTGGAAGACGACACCGACGTCGGCGAGCTGGCCGTCCCGCCTTGAGTCGACGTCGCCGACAGGTTCGCCGTCGAGCCTAACTGTGCCCGTGGTCGGTGATTCGAGGCCGGCGATCACGCGAGCAAGTGTCGACTTCCCACAGCCCGATTCACCGACCAGCCCGAGGGTCTCGCCAGCCCGGAGATCGAGGCAGACATCGTCGACCGCCGTCAGCCGGTCGTCCGTTCCGAGAATCCGATCGAGCACGGCATCGGTGGTCCGGAAGGTCTTGGTAACGCCCTCGAGCTCGAGGACCGGTCGGCCGACGGCGCTCCTGGACGGGCTGACTGTGGTGTCCGTCGGCGAGTCCACTTGAACACCGCCGTCGACTGCTACGGCCACGTTCTGTTCGCGATCTCCCGGATCCGGACCCGGACCGTCAATCGGGTCGGCGGCCGTAGCCTCACGCATGGCCTCGATATCGGCCTCTCGTGCCTCGGGCACGTCACAGCGGACGGTTCGCTTATCATCAAGGTCGGAGGCCGGCCGTTCGCCCTCTCGGCAGCCTTCGCGGGCGAACGGACACCGGTCGACGAAGACACAGCCGGCCGACGGCGGGGAACCGTCGGGTGGACTCCCGCTGACGGTCGGCAGCGTCTCGCCCGGTTCGGATCGGCTAGGGAGACACCCCAGAAGCGCCTTGGTGTAGGGGTGTGCGGGCCTCGAGAGCAGTTGTTCTGTCGGCCCGGACTCGACGACGACCCCGTCGTACATGATGACGATTCGATCACACAGCTGAGAGACGACGCCGAGGTCGTGACTGATGAGTAAGAGACCCATTTCGTACTCGTCATTGATCGTTTTGAGCCGCTCTAAGACCGCCGCTTGGGTGGTCGTATCGAGCGCCGTCGTCGGCTCGTCAGCAATCAGTAGTGAGGGGCGGCGGGCAAGCGCAATCGCGAGCATCACCCGCTGGCGCATGCCGCCGCTGAACTGGTGGGGGTAGTCGTCGATCCGATCTTTGGGTTGCGGGATACCAACCTCGCGCAGCAACTCGAGGACTCGCTCCCGAGTCCGTTTCGAACCCACTCGGGACCGAACGCCTGCGAACAGTTCCCGGAAGAATGGCTGGTCGTCGGGATCGCGATGGACACGAATCGCCTCGGCGATCTGCTCGCCGACGGTGTAGGCCGGGTTGAGCGTCGTCTCAGGATCCTGGAATACCATCGCGAGTTCGCGCCCGCGTAGCCGCTGGAGCGTCCGGTCGTCAGCCGCGGACAGGTCCGTTCCACCGAACTCGATACTGCCGCATGTGATCTCGCCAGGGTCCTCGAGGCGGACGATCGAGCGGGCGGTAACGGACTTGCCACAACCGCTCTCGCCGACCAGTCCGACGATTTCGCCGGTGTCGACCGAGAAAGAGGCCCCGTTGACCGCGTGGGCCGGACCGGATCGGGTGCGAAACCGGACGTGGAGGTCCGAAACGTCGAGGCGCATTCAGGATCGCCCCCGCTCGCGTTCCCCGAGGTGGTCGGGATCCAAGACGTCACGCAGGCCGTCCCCGAGGACATTGAAGCCGATAACGGTGGCCATGATGGCGATCCCCGGCGCGGTGACGATCCATGGAGCCGAGCGCAAGTAGTCTCGTCCCCCCGCGATCATCGTTCCCCACTCAGGGGTAGGTGGCTGTGCGCCCAGTCCGAGAAAGGACAGTCCGGCAGCGGTGAGTACGATCGTCCCGAGGTTCATCGTCGCTAGAACCACAACGGGGTTTACCACGTTCGGCAACAGGTGCCGCCGGGCGATCCGCCGCTGTGGCGTGCCATAGAGACGGGCGGCCTCGACGAACGGCCGATCCTTCACTTCGAGGACGTTCCCTCGCACGACACGTGCATAGGAGGCCCAACCGACGACCGAGAGCGCGATCATGACGTTCCGAAGGCTCGGGCCGAGCACCCCCGCGATCACGAGCGCGAGCACGAGTCCCGGAAAGGCCAGTTGAATGTCGACTAGCCGCATCAATGCGGTGTCGACGAGCCCGCCGACATAGCCTGCCAGCAGCCCGATCGTCGTCCCGATAACGACGCGGACGGCCGTCGCGGCGACTGCCAGCGCAAGTGAAACCCGTGCACCGTGGACGATCCGCGTTGCCACGTCACGCCCGAGCGCGTCGGTCCCAAGTGGGTGAGCGAGTGAGGGTCCCTCGAAGCGGGCCTCGAGTACCTGTGCCGTCGGATCGTATGGGGAGACGAGTGGGCCAAAGACGGCGACGACGGCGAGCAGGCAGACAACTGTCCCGCCGAATCGAACTCCCGGGGTCGTCCGGAGCGACCACGCGAATTGTGAGCGGGTTCGCTCACTGAGCCACTCGCGGACGGCGTCCAGGGACCGCCACATATTTTCAGCGTGACGCTCGCTCACGCGTGCTCACCCCGTTCAATCCGCGGGTCGAGGGCGACGTAGGCCAGATCGACCAGCTGGTTGGTGATCACGAACGCGACCGCCGTCACGAGCACGACTCCCTGAACGATCGGGTAGTCCCGTGCGAAGACGGCGTCAACGAGCAAGGTTCCGAGACCAGGTCGCTGAAAGACGACTTCGACAACCACCGCACCATTAAGGACGAAACCGAACTGAAGGCCGACGATCGTCACAACCGGGATTAAGGCATTTCGCAGGGCGTGTTTGTACACCACAAGCCGCTCGCTGACGCCTTTCGATCGGGCAGTGTCGACGTACTCTTCCTCTAAGACCTCGAGCATCGACGTCCTGACGATCCGGGTCACGATCGCCGCCAAGCCGGTCCCGAGGGTAATTGCCGGAAGTAGGAGGTGGGCGAGTGTGCCCGACCCCGATGTAGGGGTGAGCCCGAGGTGCAACGCGAAGAGAAGGATCAACAGGTAGCCGAGCCAGAAGTTCGGCATTGAGATGCCCAGCAGGGCGGCAAACTGGCTCGTTCGGTCGATCCAGGTATCACGGTGGACGGCACTCACGACTCCGACGGGGATCGAAAGTGCGAGTGAAACGGCCATCGCTGCGAGTGCGAGTTCCACGGTGTTTGGGAGGTACTGGAGCAAGAGCGTCGTTACTGGCTCCGAACTGGCGTAGGAGGTTCCGAGGTCTCCCCGGAAGATGCCGGTGAGCCACTCGATGTACTGGATCACAAACGGCTCGTCCAGGCCGTGTTCGGCCCGGAACATAGCGACCTCGCTTTCCGAAGGTGAACTCCCGCGTCGCTCGTGGAGGATCGTGTGGGCCGGGTCACCGGGGGTGAGATAGATCAACCCGTAGGTGATCAGGGAGACGCCCGCTATCACGACCGTCAGCGAGCCCAGCCGGGAGAGGAGCGCGCGTAACATGGCTACCGGATTGCTCGAGCCATCGTAGTTTTCATCGCCGTATCTGGATCAAATGCGCTCGATGAACAGTGGTATCCGACCAGCATACGCGGTCTTTGGCCGCTCGCAACACGTATTGGCAGTACGAAGTCGACCACATCACACAATCTAATTTGTAGATCTGAAAGTGCGCTTGTAAAGCTTCGGATATTTTGACGCCGAAGGACGGATTGGAACGAGCCCACCCGCCCAGTGTTCTTCGGATTTACGCAGCACACATTAGTAAGATTGTCGAATATATTAATAACTATTGCTATATAGATCTGTATAATTGTTAAGAAGCTTCTACGTTATATGTGATTCATAGAAAGAATCCTGTTAGACAGAGATGTCATAAATTGGCTGACGGGTGACGCCCTGGTATAGTAAACAATAGGTTCAGATGGGATCTTCATCCATGTCTTCGCCGACCTCCGGATTACTGCGGTCGGTCAGACATCGCCGCTTGCATCGGGACGCTCACGTCCGCTTGACCACCCCATTGAAGACGTAGATCCGACCGGTGTTCTCGAGCTCGTCGAACGAAGCGAGAACCGTCTCACAACTGTAGCCTGTTTCATCGATAATCGCTTCGATCAGGAACTGCTTCGTCCACGTGCCTCGAGAGAGCCGAGTGAGGATCTCTCCTCCCGGAGATCGAGTGTTCGCTTCCGTCGATGTGTGTTGAGAGTCCATTGAACTTGTTCACCACAGGCCGACGGCGGGCCGAACTCCCTCGCTCTCTCCGAGAGAGAGCCGAGAGCGAACACACCCGCCGCTAATCGTTTGATAATTAACACTACTACTGCAACGGGATTTTAGCCGAATGAAAGGGCGGTGGGATACCTCGTTGGAAAGAACCCATCTCTACCGCCCCCCTCCCTCGGTGCTTGTGGTGAACTTGTTCACAGCCTCCGGATCGCTGTGAAGTGCTTCAAAATCGACGACGATCGCCTTCGTCTGCTTCCCGTCGTCGATCTCGACACTCCCGAACTGACGCTCTCTGGCCTCGCTTCGCGTGAGGATCCAGTGATGCTGCTCGGGAAGATCCTCGATCAGGTCGTAGGCGTAGCGCCGTGAGACGCCGGTCACCGTCACGATCTTTGCGGCGTCAATCACGACCGCGGGCTGCTCGCCGGTACGATTGTTCTCGGCGCCGGCGACGATCTGACGGACCTTTCCATCCTTGCTGCTCGAGCCGTCCTCAAGGACCTCCATCCGTGCCTCAAGGGCTTCGAGGCGATCGCGAAGTTCGTTGTTCTCGTCCTCGAGCTCGCTGACGCGGTCGTCGGTGTTCTCGAGCCAGCTCGAGAACGCGTCCAGTCGTGCCTCGAAGTCGTTGACACGGTCGTGAAGTGAGTCGACCAGCTCCTTCATGTCCTCGGCGCTTCGAGGAGCGACGCTCATCGAATCACCTCGTGGACGCCGAAGGTACGCCGGCAGTTGCGACACTCCCAGCGTGAGCGATCGTTCGCGAGACGCCAAGCCTCAGGCAGGATCCAGCCACACTCGGGACAGTCGGGCTCGTACGCGCTCGTCGACGAGCTCACGCACGCTCACCTCCTGATGTCTCAGCAGGGCCAGAGGTGGCCGACGTCATGTTGCCACCCCCCTTACTTCCGCTGTAACAGGTGTGGCTTTGAACCTGAGGTTCAGTTCTTTGCTCGAGTCGAAACCAGCGAGAAACCCGAGACTAAGGAGTAGAAGCTTTGAACCTGAGGATGCAAGCCGGTGGAGGGATTTGAACCCTCGACCTAATCCTTACGAAGGATTCGCTCTGCCAGTCTGAGCTACACCGGCACGTCGACGAGTGCATTTATTCGTACGTCCGATACCGTCCATAAGGGTTGCGAATCGCGACGGTCGTGATATCGCGTTTCGTACGATGACCTATCGCTCGAGCCGGACGTCCAGACAGACGTTCAGCTCGTGGGGTGCGTACGAACGGACCGTGTGCCGCGTCTCGACGGATACCTCGTACTCGGGCTCGGCGGCCTCGCGGATCGCGCGCTCGCCCGGACCGAACGGGTCGTCCTCGTGCTGGATGTCGTAGTAGTGCAGCGTACAGTCCTCGCCCGCGATCGTCACTGCCGACTCGAGGAACGCGTCTGCGCTGTGGGGCAGGTTCATCACGATCCTGTCGGCCCAGCTCTCGTGGTCGGGGGCGACGTCGCGGACGTCGTCGCAGATCGCCGTGACGCGGTCTTCAACACCGTTTCGGCGGGCGTTCTCGCGAAGGTAGTCGATCGCGGTCTCGTTGACGTCGACGCCCACGCAGTCGGCGCCGCGTTTCGCGAACGGGATCACGAAGGGGCCGACGCCTGCGAACATGTCGAACGTGTGCTCTCCCTCCGTTACCTGTTGGGCAACCCGGTGGCGTTCGGTCGCGAGCCGGGGCGAGAAGTACACCTCGGCGAGGTCCAGCGCGAACTCGCAGCCGTACTCGCGGTGGACGACCTCGGTCCCCTCGCCCGCGAGCAGCTCCCAGTCCCGAACCCGCGTCTCGCCTTTGACCTTCGAGGCCTTGTTCAACACGGTGTCGACGGGGAGATCAGACTCGAGGATGGCGTCGGCGATCGCCCGCGCGCGCTCGGTGTCATCCTCGTCGAGTAGGGCGGCCTTGCCGAGGCGTTCGTAGGACGGCTCGAACGAAAGCAACTCCGCGGGGGTCGTCTGGCTCTGACGCTCGTCGACGGCTCGCTCGACGACCTCGTACTCGCTCGAGAGCGCCTCGGGGTCGGTGACCGGGACGTATAGCCAGCCCTCCGCGACGGTGATCTCGTAGTCGTCGTTGATCAGGTCCGCCTCGGCCAGAGTCGAGCGCGTCGCCTCGCCCGCCTCGGGTTCGACGCGGACACACGGCACCTCCATACCGACACTCGCCACCGCCGGCTCCTAACGCTGACGCTTCGATCGCCGTGTCGAAAGCTTATAACGGCCGCTCGCGCTACCGACGGCCATGCTCACCTTCATCGGGCTCGGGCTCTACGACGAGCGGTCGATCACCGTCGAGGGCCGACGAGCGCTCCGGGAGGCCGATCGGGTCTACGCCGAGTTCTACACCAGCAAGCTGCTCGGGACGACCGTCGAGGAGCTCGAGTCGGCCCACGACGTCTCGATCGAGGTTCGCGATCGGGCGGGCGTCGAGCAGGACCCCGAGGAGATGCTCGCCGCGGCCGAGGACGAGGATGTGGCCTTCCTGACGGCCGGCGATACGATGATCTCGACGACTCACGTCGACCTCCGGCTGCGGGCCCACGAGCGCGGGATCGAGACGCGGGTGATTCACGGCGTCACCGCCCAGACGGCCGCCAGCTCCCTGACCGGGCTACAGAACTACCGGTTCGGGAAGGCGACGACGCTTCCCTTCCCCTACGCTCACGGCGCCGACGGGCTCCCCTCGAGCGTGACCGGGACGATCGACGCGAACCGCGCGGACGGGCACCACACCGTCGTTTATCTGGATATTAAGGCCGAGCGCGGCGAGTACATGACCGCCGACGTCGGTGCCGAGCTACTGGCCGAGGTCTACCCGGATCTCGTCGGAGTCGTCGTCGCTCGAGCCGGCAGTCCCGACCCCCTCGTCGCAGCCGGGACGATGACCGAACTCGCACAGCGGTCGTTCGGCGATCCGCTGCACCTGCTGGTCGTCCCCGGGGACTGTCACCTTCTCGAGGCCGACGCGCTCGTCGAGCTGGCTGGTGCCGATCGGTCCACTCTGGAAATCGTCTGAAACCGCCAGCAGGCGGGGTGTTAGCTATCGGATAAGCGTCTCCGCACCGATCGGTCTCGGATACAGTCCTTTCGGGAAGAAGGTTTAGTACCTCTATTAACAAGTATACAGGTGCGGAAAGTTCAGATCACACATGGATAACGGTACTAACACTGGATTCGGGTCGTCCAGGCGGCGGCTGCTAGCCGCTGTCGGTGCAACGTCGGCGACGCTCGCCGGCTGTACGGACTTCCTGTCCGAAGACGAAAACGGCGACGACGGTGGGAACGGCGACGACGAGGGGAACGGTGACGATTCGAACGGCGGGAACGGCGACGACTCCGACGACGGTGGGGACGGCGGAGGCGAGACGCTGTGGCCCGCGATCGACGACGGCGAACTGCTGGCCGACTTCGAGGAGGAGCCGAGTCGGCGGTCGGGCGAGCTCTCGATGTCGTCCGACGAGGCGCGACGAGGATCGCAGGCCGCGGTCGTCGAGGACGAAGACGGCGAGGAGGCGGGGCTGACCGTCTACTTCTCGGACGGGATCGATCTCACCGAGCACGACGTCTCGTTTGCGGTCAAACCGGAGTCCGCAAACCGGATCGTCGTCGAGTTTGTCGCGCCCGGCCGGGGGAGCCGGCTTACGACCGTTCGAACCGTTCCCGGTGAGTTCACGGGCTGGTTCCGGCTCGACTGCGGGTACGAACACAAACCCGGCGACGAGCCGGACCTCTCGAACGTCACCGCGATCAACATCCTCGCGACGAACGACGGCCGACCGATCAAGATGGCCGTCGACGACCTCCGAAAGGTCGAGTCCGTCGACAACGGGAAGGCGATCCTCCTGTTCCACGGCGGTTACGAGTCCCAGTACGAGATCGCCGCCGACATGCTCGAGGAGCGAGGCTGGGCCGCAGCCGTCCCGCTCCCGCCCGAAGCGATCGGTGAGGGCGGTCGGATGGACGCGACGCAGCTCCAGGAGCTGCAGGACCGTGGCTGGGACATCTGTTCGAACCCGTCGACGACGACGGCGCTCTCGGACTCGCCCCAGGACCGCCAGCGAACGGTCCTCGAGAACTCGAAGAACATGCTCGAGGAACAGGGCTTCGAGGACGGCGCGCGCCACTTGCTCGTCCCTGGCGATCGGATGAGCGAGGAGACCTACGAGGTCGTCAGGGACGTTCACGAGACGGCGTTCCTGTTCGGCTCCTGTCCGAGCACGATGCCGCCGACGGAGCGTCACATGATCCCGCACATCTGGGGTCCCGCACTTCACGACGGCGTGCGCCGGCACATCAACCTCGTCGACCAGTACAACCAGCTCACCGTCCTTCGGATGCAGCGAATCGTCGACACGGACGATCCCGAAGACGGCGAGATGAGCCTCGACGACTTCGAGCACCTGCTCAACCACCTCGAACACCGCGGACTCGACGTGATCACGCCCTCCGACCTCGTCGACGAGAGCTACGAGCGCGAGACCGACGACGACGTAGACGACGAGCGCCCCGAAGGGACGATCCTCGAGGCGGGTCGCTCCTACGAGTTCGAGGGCGACGGATCGACGGCCGAGACTGTCGAGCTCGACGAGGGGGTCGTCGTCGCGAGTTTCTCCCACGACGGCGACGACGAGTTCGTCGTGGAGCTCGACGGCGACGTGCTCGCGACGACCGCCGGACAGACGACCGGCGAATCCATCCTTCCAGTCGACGGCGGCAGCTATCAGCTCGAGATAGCGGGCGACGGGGAGTGGCTCGTCGACCTCTCGCAGCCGGAGATCCACGGGGAGGACCTCGAGGAGCTTCCGGTCGAGCGCTCCGGTAACGGCTCCTCGTTCGTCGGCCCGCTCTGGGCGCCCGACGACGTCTCGCTCTCGCTGACCCACGACGGCGACGGCGAGTTCGTCGTCACCGGCTACGGCGCCGACGGGAGCTACGAACAGCTCGTCGATCAGACTGGATCGTTCGACAGCCCGCGGTCGTACGCGGCGGCCGGGACGGTCTGGATCGACATCGAGGCCGATGGCAACTGGACGCTCGAGGCCGAGGACGCCTGAACGTCGGAACCGTCGTAGCTGTAGCGTAGCTGGAAAGCGCTCGCTCGTCCCACCCATTTTTCGTCCGTTCGATTTCGCCGGCCTCGTTTCGAGCGGTACCGCCGCCCGGATGGCGAGCCGGCCTACAGAACAAGCGGGCCGAGCGCTTCGGGGTCGTCCGGAGGACTTCCTCTTCCGTGACTGAGCGGAGATTCGCTCCGCGCTGTCCGCGAGACCGGAGGTCTCGCTTGACGACGAGAGAGCAACGCTCTCTCGAACCACTCGACCCCGAGGCGGTTCACAGCCGGTCGATAATCGCGTTCGTTACGTCCTCGGTGCTGGCATCGCCGCCGAGGTCGCCCGTCCGCGGTCCCGCTTCCAGGGTCGTTTCGACCGCCGACCGGACCGCCGCGGCCTCCTCGTCGTACTCGAGGTACTCGAGGAGCATCGCCGCCGAGAGGATCGCCGCGGCGGGGTTGGCGGCGCCCTCGCCGGCGATGTCGGGGGCGGTGCCGTGGACGGGTTCGAACAGCGCCCGCTCGGGGCCGACGTTCGCGGAGGGGAGCAGGCCGAGTCCACCGACCAGCCCGGCCGCGAGATCCGAGAGGACGTCGCCCGCGAGGTTCGGACAGACGACGACGTCGAACTGCTCGGGGTCGAGACAGACCTTCGTCGCGAAGGCGTCCATCAGCACCTCGTCGGTTTCGACGCCAGCCTCGCTGGCGACGTCGGCGACCGTCTCGCGGAAGAGCCCGTCCGTCTCGCGCATCACGTTCGCCTTGTGGGCGATCGTGAAGCCGTCGTGGTCGCCCTGCTGGACGTAGTCGCAGGCGAACTCCGCGAGCCGTCGGGAGGCCGTCTCCGTCGTCACGCGGGTCAGCGTCGCGACGTCGTCGGTGAGCCGATCCTCGTGGCCCGCGTAGACGCCCTCGGTGTTCTCCCGGAGGAAGACGAGGTCGGTCTCGGGACGGACGGCGTCGACGCCCGGATACGCGGTCGCGGGACGGACGTTGACGAACGAGCCGACGGCCTCCCGCAGCGGGAGGATGACGTCGGCCGCGGTCTCGCCGGCCGCGCCGAACAGCGTCGCGTCGGTCGACGCGGCGAGGTCGTACGTCTCCTGGGGCAGCGGGTCGCCAGTCTCCTCGGCAACCGCGTCGCCGGCCTCGGCCTCGGTGAACTCGAAGTCGATCTCGAGGGCGTTCAGTACGTCGACCGCTGCGGGCGTGACCTCCTGCCCGATTCCGTCACCGGGCACGACGGCGATCTCGTGAGTCATGTCGGACTCTCGCGTGCCGGGGAAAAAGAGGGTATCGAAAACCACGAGAACTGCCCGCCTGCGAGGCAGAAATCGGATCAGGACCGCGCCAGCCGCGCGACGCCGACCGCGACGACCACGCCGGCCGCGGCGAGAACGATCAGGCCTGGTCCGCCCGAATCGCCCTCGGTAGGCGCGACGACGACGGTCTCGGTCGTTCCCTCCTCGACAGCCCCCGTTTCGACCGTGGTCGACTCGAGATCCGATCCCGAGGCCGTCACCGTGTACTCCTCGTCGGTTCCGGGAACCGCAACCTCGAGCGTGCCGTCCGCAGCCGTGCGCTCGTCCGGCTCGAGCGTCTCTCCCGCCTCTGACTCGACGACGACTGAGGCGTTTTCGATCGGGTCCCCGCTCCCGGTTTCGACCGCGACCTCGAGGGTCGAATCGCCCCGCATGTCGAACGACTTCGGCCGGGTTTCCGATCCGTCGACGGCGACCGTCCGCTCGTCCGCGAGTCGTCCGGGTGCGTCTACCTCGAGGGCGTACTCCTCGTCGCCGGGAACGGCGTCGATCCGGTAGCTCCCGTCGTCCGTTCGCTCGCCCGGATACGAACCGGTCGGTCCCGTCGCCGTGACTGTTCCATCGTCGACCGTCGTTTCGAACTGCTCGTCCGCGAGGTCGACGTCGATCGTCCCGCTACCGGCGAGCGAGAGATCGACGGTCGCCGATCCGTCGGCCGGCGGTGTCGCCGTCTCCGACGTCGGCTCGTAGCCGGAGCCCTCGGCGACGACCTCGTACTCCCGGTCGGCCTCGAGGCCCTCGAACTCGAACGTTCCCTCGGAGTCGGTCGTCGTCTCGTGGCGGTCGTCGTCGGCGGTAGCCGTAACCGTCGTCTCATCGAGGGGCGCGTCCGTGACGGTATCGGTGGCCGTCCCCTCGATCGTCGAGTACGAGCCGGCCCGCTCGATCGCCGCCGGAACGTCGATGATTCCGTGGCCGTTGCGCTGGTCGTCGGCGTCGACCGCGGTCTCGGTCAGCGCGGTCTCGAGTTCCGTCGCGTCGAGCGTCGTCGCGGTCGCCGACTGGACGAGCGCGGCCGCCCCGCCGGCCGCTGGCGCGGCCATGCTGGTGCCGCTTTTGGTCGTGTACCCGCCGCCGGGAGCCGTGCTCATAACGTCGACGCCGGGCGCGACGAGGGTCGGAACCTCGTACGAGCCGGGCCAGTGCTCCGGCGCGTCCGAACCCCACGCCTCGGCCGTCTCGATCCCCTCGCTGCTCGAGAACTCGGGGACGGTGCCCTCGTCGTCCACCGCGCCGACGCTGGTCGTCGCGTGGAGGTTGCCCGGCGACGTCGAGGTTCCCGCACCCTGGTTGCCGGCCGAGCTGATAACTGGCGTTCCGGCGTCGTTCGCGTTCTCGATCGCCTCGAGCAGCCCCGGGTTGTACCCCTCGATCCCCAGGCTCAACACGATGACATCCGCGTCCGCCTCGACGGCCCACTCGAGACCCGCGATGATGTCGCGCTGGTAGCCGACGCAGTCCTCACCCTCGCAGTGGGTCATCACGGCGCCGTGGTAGAGTTCGGCCTCGGGAGCGACGCCGATCTGCGTGCCGCTCTCGTTGCCTCCGGTGACGACACCCGAGACGTGGGTGCCGTGATCGTCGTAGGCGATCGGCTCGTCCGAGGGGTCGTCACCGAAGTCGCGCCACTCGGCGACGTCGAGATCGGGGTGGTCGCCGTCGACGCCCGAATCGAGGACCGCAACGGACGTTCCCTCGCCCTCCGTCCGGTAGGTATCCCACGCCTCGGGAACGTTTAGCTGCTCGAGCCCGGCCGAGGGACCGTCCGACTCGGACGCCTCTCCGTCGACGTCCGCGTCGGCGTCGTCGACCACTCGATCGGACGCGCCGGAAACCGCCTCGTCGGCGCTGACCGCGGAAACCCCATCGGCCTGGGCGAGCGTCTCGAGATCCATCCGATCGGTGTCGACCGTCGCGAGGACGGCCGCGGTGAGCCAGAATTCCCGTTCGACGGAGACGGCGTCGTTCGAGGCGACCTCCCGATCGAACCGGTCGTGGCTCGCCTCGGCTCGCGTCCGTCGGTCCGCGGGCTCCTCGCTGCCCTCAGACGGGGGCGACTCGAGGTGGACGAGGACGGTAACCTCGCCCTCGGCGTCCTCGAGTGCGGGATCGATCGGAGTCTCGGTGGCCGTTGCGTCGTCGACCCCAGCTGTCGGGTCGTCGACCCCGGCCAGCGGTCCGGCGGGGACGCCGACCGACCCGACCGCCGCTCCCGGGACCAGTCCGACGACCAGCACGAGCGCGAGAAGGACAGCTCTCGGCCGGGTCGCGAGACGACCGACTCCCGATCCCGGAGACATTAGTGTAATATAGAAATTCAATATACTAAATATGATCGGCCGTTAGCTACCGCTACTCGGTCGAGGAACCAACGGAAAAGGAGGCCTACTCGGCCTCGGGGATCGCTTCGGAGTCGACGTATGGCAGTTCGCGGGCGGTATCCCGAACCGCACCCGCGTTGGACTTCATCAGCGCCGTCGTGTCCCAGACCCCGTCGACCAGGGCCTTGCGCTGGGCGTCGTCGACGGTGACGTCGATCGTCTCGCTACCGTAGGAGACGGTCTCGGCCTCGACGTCGATCTCGAGTTCCTCGTCGGGATGGTCGTCGACCCAGTTCTGGAGCGCCTGAATCGTCTCGCTGTCGGCCGTCACGGTCGGAATGCCGAGTGCGAGGCAGTTGCCCGCGAAAATCTCGGCGAAGCTCTCGCCGATCACGGCGTCGATCCCCCAGCGCATCAGCGCCTGGGGGGCGTGCTCGCGCGAGGAGCCACAGCCGAAGTTCGAGTTGACCACCATCACGGACGAATCCTGGAACCGCTCCTCGTTGAACGGGTGGTCCTTCTGGTTGTCGTCCTCGTCGAACCGCAGATCGAAGAACGCGAACTCGCCCAGCCCGTCGAAGGTAACGACCTTCATAAAGCGCGCCGGGATGATCTGGTCGGTGTCGATGTCGTTGCCGCGGATCGGAACGCCGGAGCCCGAGACGTAGTCCACCTCGGGGATCTCCACGTCGTCCGTGCCGCTCATTGGGCGGCCACCTCCGCTTCCGGCAGCTCGCGCACGTCGGAAACCTCTCCGGTGATCGCCGCCGCGGCGACCATCCGCGGGTTCATCAGGACGGTTCGGCCGTCCTTGCTGCCCTGGCGGCCGACGAAGTTCCGGTTCGAGGAGGAGGCACAGGCCTCGTCGCCCTCGAGCTGGTCTTCGTTCATACCCAGACACATCGAACAGCCGGCGTTGCGCCACTCGAAGCCGGCTTCCTCGAACACGTCCTTCAGCCCTTCCTCCTCGGCGGTCTTCTGGACGCGCTGGCTACCGGGGACGACGAGCGCGCGGACGTCGTCGTGGACCTCTCGGCCCTCGACGATCCGGGCCGCCCGTCGCAGATCGGGCAGGCGGGCGTTGGTACAGGAGCCCAGGAAGGCGACGTCGATGTCGTACCCCTCCATCGTCTCGCCGGGTTCGACGCGCATGTGCTCCTGTGCGCGTCGTGCGGTGTCCTGCTTGTCTGCGGGCAGCTCCTCGGGCTCGGGGATCGAGTCGGTGATGCCGATCCCCTGACCCGGGGTCGTGCCCCAGGTGACGACGGGCTCGAGCTCGTCGGCGTCGATCGTCACGACGTCGTCGTACTCGGCGTCGTCGTCCGAGCGAATCGACTCCCAGTACGGTTTGAGCTCGTCGAACTTCTCCGGATTCTCCTGGAAGTAGTCGGTCTCCTCGAGCCACTCGTAGGTGGTCTCGTCGGGGTTGACGTAGCCCGCGCGAGCGCCGCCCTCGATGGACATGTTACAGATCGACATCCGACCTTCCATACCTAGGTCCTCGATCGCGGAGCCGGCGTACTCGTAGACGTAGCCGACGCCGCCCTCGGTACCCAGTCGGCGGATAATCTCGAGGATGACGTCCTTCGCCTCGACGCCGTCGCCGAGTTCACCCTCGACTTCGATCTTTCGCACCTTCTGCTTCTCGAAGGCCAGGGTGCCCGTCGCGAGCACGTCCCGGATCTGGCTGGTGCCGATACCGAAAGCGAGCGCGCCGAAGGCGCCGTGAGTCGAGGTGTGGGAGTCGCCACAGACGATCGTCTTCCCGGGCTGGGTCAGCCCCTGCTCCGGACCGACGACGTGGACGATCCCCTGGTCCCCGCTGTTGGGGTCCGAGAACTCGATTCCCGCCTCGCGGACGTTCTCCTCGAGTTCGCTCATCATCTCCTCGGCGGCGTCCTCGTCGTAGGGACGGGACTGATCCGCCGTCGGGATGATGTGGTCGACCGTCGCGTGGGTAAGCTCGGGGTAGGCGACCTCGAGGTCCCGCTCGCGGAGCATGCCGAAGGCCTGCGGGCTGGTGACCTCGTGGATGAGGTGGAGGCCGACGAACAGCTGGTCCTGTCCGGTCGGCAGGGTGGTCACCTTGTGGCGGTCCCAGACCTTGTCGTACAGGGTGCCCTCGCTCATACGTCGGTTGCTCCCCGCTCGTCGTCGCGGCCGTGTTCGTTGCCCCGCTCGAAGACGTCGTTCGCGTCGTCGGCGCCCTCCGGCGGCGTGTGATCGACTCGTTTCATCGTGTCGTCGGCCGACGGGTCCGTCGCGGCCGGGTTCTCGTCGTCGGCCCCGTTCCGCCGGCCGCCGTCGGCCACGACGGTCGGACCGCGGCTGAACAGCCGTCCGGCCGTCTCGCCGGTGTAGGGGTTGGTGTGGCTGACCGCACGCATCGAGTCGTCGTCCGATTCGGTGTCGTTCGTTCGTTTCATTCTAATCCGCTTGCAGTTTCTCTCGCTCGTCCTCGGTTTCCGATTCCTGTTCTTCCTGCCAGGCGAACAGCGCGCGGAGGCGCTCGCCGACTTCCTCGATCTCGTGGTCCTTCTCGGCCTGGTTGAGCTGGGTGTAGACGGGCCGGTTGGCCTGGTTCTCGGTGACCCACTCGGTCGCGAACTCGCCGTTCTGGACCTCCTCGAGGACCTCCTCCATGTTCGCGCGAACCTGGTCGTCGATGACGGCTTCGCCGCGGGTGAGACCGCCGTACTCTGCCGTATCGGAAACCGAATCCCACATCGCGCCGATTCCGTCCTCGTACATCAGATCGACGATGAGCTTCATCTCGTTGAGACACTCGAAGTAGGCCATCTCCTTGCTGTAGCCCGCGTCGACGAGCGTCTCGTAGCCGACCTTGATCAGTTCGGCGATGCCGCCACAGAGGACGGCCTGCTCGCCGAAGAGGTCGGTCTCGGTCTCCTCTCGGAACGACGTCTCCACGACGCCGGCGCGAGCGCAGCCGATCGCCTTCGAGTACGCGAGCGCGCGCCCTTTCGCGTCGCCGGTGGCGTCCTGATAGACCGCGAGCAGCCCTGGCGTCCCCTCGCCGTTCTCGTAGTTGCGCCGCACGAGGTGGCCCGGGGACTTCGGCGCGATCATCGTCACGTCGACGTCCTCGTCGGGCTGGATCTGGTTGTAGTGGATGTTGAAGCCGTGGGCGAACTGGAGCGTGTCGCCGGCCTCGAGCTCGTCCTCGATCTGCTCGTAGACGTGAGGCTGGACTGTGTCCGGGACGAGCATCGAGACGATGTCCGCTCGCGCGGCCGCCTCGACGGGCGTCACGACCTCGAGCCCGTCGGCTTCGACGGCCGAGCGCGAGGAGGAGTCCTCGCGGAGGCCGACGACCACGTCGACCCCGCTGTCGTGGAGGTTCAGCGCGTGGGCGTGGCCCTGGCTGCCGTAGCCGAGGACGGCGACGGTTACGTCGTCGAGCTGCGATTCGTCTGCGTCCGATTCGTAGTAGATCTCGGTGGTGAATTCGTCGTCAGTCATCGTCTGCTGGTTGGGTGTAGGGGGTGTTGTTCGCCTCGTTGGCGGTCGATTCTGCCGGAGCGGGTGCCGCGGTGTCGTCGGTACCGCGCGCGAGCGCCGTCGTCCCGGTTCGGGCGATCTCGCGGATGCCGAACTGGGAGAACGTCTCGATCGCGGCTTCGATCTTCTGGCGGGCGCCCGTGATCTCGAACGTCGCCGTTTCGGGGCTCGAGTCGACGGTCTTGGCGTCGTACATGTCCGCGACGGCGGCGACCTGGTCGGGTCGCTCGGCGTTGACCTTCACCAGGGCGAGTTCGCGGCGCATCGCGTCGGGCTCGAGTTCGCGCACGGCGATCACCGGAATCAGCTTCCGGAGCTGTTTTTTGATCTGGTCGATGCCGGGGTCAGGCTCCTCGACGACGAGCGTGATCCGCGCGCGCTCGTCGTCGTCGGTCGGGCCCACGGTGAGGCTCTCGATGTTGAACTGCCGCCTCGAGAACAGTCCCGAGGCTTCGGCGAGCACGCCGGGTTCGTGTTCGACCAGTGCCGAGATGACGGTCCGTCGGGGATCGTGTTTCGCCTCGACCTCGGGGTCGATACGGATCCCTTGTTTGTTGCGTCGACCCGCAGGAGACGGTCGCTCCTCGGGAGCGGGTCCGTCGAGGCCCTGCTCTCGTGTCATAGCTGGTCCTCCGTCAGTGCGAACTGACCGTTGTCGCCGCCGCTTGGCACCATCGGGTAGACGTTCGCCTGCGGATCGATGTGGACGTCGATCACGGAGGGACCGTCGTAGACGAGCGCGGCCTCGATCGTGTCGGCGACCTCGTCATAGTCGTCGATCCGAAACCCTTCCGCGCCGAACGCCTCGGCGAGCGTGTCGAACTCGGGCATCCAGCCGTAGTCCGAAGCCGAGTGGCGTCCGTCGAAGAACGCGTCCTGCCACTGTCGGACCATCCCGATATACTCGTTGTTGAGCACGGCAACCGTGATATCCAGCTTCTCGCGGACAGCGACCGACAGTCCCTGCAGCGTCATCAGGAACGAGCCGTCGCCGTCGACGCAGACGACCTCCTGGTCGTCGTCGGCCGCGAAGCGAGCGCCGATCGCCGCCGGCAGACCGTACCCCATCGCGCCCAGCCCGTGACTCGAGACCCAGGTGCGGGGCTCGGTGTAGGTCCAGTACTGCCAGGCCCACATCTGATGTTGGCCAACGCCGGTCGTAACGACCGCACGGTCGCTCGTGGCCTCGTCCAGGGCCTCGACGACGAACTGCGGTTTGACCGGTTCGTCCTCGGGCGTGTCGTAGGCCATCGAGTAGTCGGACTTCCACTGCTGGCACTGTGCGCGCCACTTCGTCGCCTTTGGCGACTCGTCGACGGCCTCGGTCAGCTGGGAAACGACGGTGCCGGCGTCGCCGATCAACGGGTAGTCCGCGTGGATGTTCTTCGAGATCTCCGCGGGATCGATGTCGACGTGGATGATCTCGGCGTCGGGTGCGAACGTATCGATACCGCCCGTCAGGCGGTCGTCGAACCGGGTGCCGACGGCGACCATCGTATCGCAGTGGGTGATCGCCATGTTGGCGTAGCCGGTACCGTGCATCCCCGCACCCTCGAGTGCGAGCTCGTGGTCCTCGGGGAAGGCACCGGTTCCGGGCATCGTCGTGACGACCGGGATCTCGTGTTCGATCGCGAACTCGCGACAGACCTCTGCGGCGTCGCCCTTGATCACGCCCCCGCCCAGCAGCATGATCGGACGGCTGGCGTTCTCGACGCGTTCGGCCGCGGCCGCGACGATCTCGGGGTCCGCTCGCTCCTGGACCTCGTAAGTGTCGGGCGTCCGCGGCTCGTCAGGTTCGCGGTCGGTTTCGGCGTTCGTGACGTCCTTGGGCAGATCGACCAGCGTCGGCCCCGGTCGCCCCTCGCTCGCGAGCGCGAACGCCTCGCTAACGTCCGTACCGACCCGATCGGGCTCGCTCGAGAAGGTGTTGGTCTTCGTGACCGGCATCGTGACGCCGGTGGTGTCGGTCTCCTGGAAGGCGTCGTTGCCGACGAACTCCGTCGGCACCTGGCCGGTCAGTGCGACGACCGGATCCGAATCCATGTCGGCGTCGGCCAGCCCGGTGACGAGATTCGTCGCGCCCGGTCCCGACGTCGCCAGGCAGATGCCCGGCTCCCCGGAGACGATGCCGTAGGCGTCGGCCGCGTGAGAGGCCCCCTGCTCGTGGGCCATCGTCACGTGGTGAATCTCGGAGTCGTACAGCGCGTCGTAGACGGGCATGATCGCGCCGCCCTGCACGCCGAAGGCGTGCTCGACGCCCGCGTTCTCGAGTGCGCGAACGACGGATTCGGCGCCCGTCGTGACGGGGGTCGGCTGGGCGTCGGTCGCCGGCTCGACGTCTTTGGTCGGGGCCGTCTCCGCCGACTCCTCCTGCGTCTCCTGGTCGTCGTGCTGTTCCTCGGTCGCGGTAACCGGTGGTGCGCGTTCGCTCATCGATTACCTCCTGTCGCCTCTCGGCGGTCCGGTGCGCTTGCTGGTGTCATCTGGTAGGTTGCTGGTCGCTCGGTGGTCGGTGCGACGGATACGGGCCGGGGTCGAGGAAGGAGTTGGTGAGGGGCTAGTCGGCCCCTACAATACGAATGCGAGCGAGCGCGCTGCCGCCGGTGTCGCGAGTGCGAACCGATGGTCGAGCGCGATCCGTCATTACTCCACTGGTAGGCGGGGCAACCAGTATAATAGTTTCGTCCCGGGCAACGCTGGCGGGAACGACGGCGCGATAGCCGGGGCTCCCGGCCGGTGGCAAACGAGGGAGCCATCCCTCAGATCTGCACCTCCTCTCGCTGGCGCTCGACGCCAGCCTCCTTGGCGAACCGCTCTAAGTCCTCGACCGTGATGCGGCGCTTCTCGGCGCCATAGTCCTTGACACGGCGCGTTACCGTTCGCACCTCGTCGTCGGTGGGCACGTACCCGCGCTCCTCGAGGCGTTCGCGGACCGAGTGGGTCCCGGTGTGTTTCCCCATGACCAGTCGGCGCGTCGCGCCGACCATTTCGGGGGTCATGACGCCGGGTTCGAAGGTGTCCGAGTTCTCGATGACGCCCGCGGCGTGGATGCCGCTCTCGTGGGAGAAGGCGTTGTCGCCGACGACGGGCTTGTTCCCCGGCGTTTCGATCGAACTCTTCTCCTCGACGAGCTCCGAGAGCTCCATGATGCGGGTCGTGTCGATACCCGTATCGCACTGGTAGACCGATTCGACGGCCATCACGAACTCCTCGTAGGCGGCGTTGCCGGCCCGCTCGCCGATCGAGTTGACCGAGACCTGTGCCTGGTCGGCACCTGCCTCGATCCCCGACAGGGCGTTGGCGGTCGCCAGTCCGAAGTCGTCGTGGGTGTGGACGTCGACCCGCGCGTCCGTGTGGGCACAGACCTTCTCGATCATCATCCGGAACCGGTTCGGCGTGGCGACGCCGCAGGTGTCCGGGATGTTGATCCAGTCCGTTCCCGCCTCCGAGACGGCTTCGATCACGTCGATCAGGAACGCCTCGTCCGTCCGGGTCGCATCCATCGGTGAGAACATGCAGGTCGCTCCTGCCTCCGTGATCCGTTCGACCGACTCGACGGCGCGCTGTACCACGTCTTCGCGGGTCGCGTGCATCGAGTCCTCGATCTGGACGTCGCTGGTGCTGACGAACGTGTGCACCATCTCGACGCCGGAATCAAGTGCGGCTTCGATGTCGTCGTCGACGACGCGGGCCAGCCCGCAGGTGGTCGTCGACGTCGAGGACGCGATATCCCTGACCGCCTCGAACTCGGCCTCGGAGTTGACGGGGAACCCAGCCTCGATGACGTGGGTACCCATCTCGTCCAGAACGGCGGCGATCTCGCGTTTGTCGTCGTAGGAAAACGACGTGCCGGGCGACTGTTCGCCGTCCCGCAGCGTCGTATCGAAGACACGTGCTGACTCGATTTCGTCAGTGGAATCTAACGTGCCCTGGAAGAACTCGACCCCCCTGACTGGTGTCAGAGGTCGGGTTGCCTTGTGAAGACATTGTATCCGATCCGAGGATCGACGACGTATATAAACCTGACGCTGCCCGCGTGATGGGACGACGTGTCAACCTTCGCAAAGCTCCGCTGAGAGGAGAAAACCGCAAGACATCAACGACCTATTATCCAACAGATAGCCTATTATCATACTACTCGATCCGGGAGTCGACTCCGAAATCCCTCGCCCGATCCGCTACAATCCACCCAAATATGCTCGAAAAGAATTCGGTTCGGCTGGCGCGCGCTTCCCGGTGGACGGTCGGTCAGTAAGAAACCACCACGCGGAACGGATTTAGACTATCGTCCAGTTGTTCGTATATTTCGAGACATAAGTCGAGAGAAGAACAGTCTCCCGGGACGAACCGACCCGTTACCGACGGGGATTCGTACGTGTTGCAGCTTCGCCCGGTCCAGGAGACCCCCTCGCTCGGAGTCAGAGCGGTCACTCGAGGGCATCCCGGTGAGACTCGTACCGACTCAGGTATCGATCCTCGCAGGAAGAACAGCAGAACGTCTTGATCTCGCCGTCGACCGTCGCCGTCACGCCGTCGCCGGTGACCTGCTTTCCGCAGACGACACACTCGAGGGCGAACCCGGTTGCCGAGAGCGCAGCGATGCGGGCCGACCGGTTGAGCAGTGTGACATCGTAGCCCGACAGCGAGGCAAGGTCGATCTCCCGGGCGAGCCACGAGCGGATGTCGCCGTCGGCGATCGTCGCGTGGACGAGGACGCGGCCGTCCACCCCCTCGAGGACGCGCTCGACGCCCTCGAGTTCGCCCGCGGCTGTGTAGACCTCGTCGACCGCCTCGGGAGCGGGCTCGAGGTCGACCAGTACCGAGACCTCGCCGTGGAGTCGCTCGCGGTCGACGTCGATCGTAAACCCTTGGATGATCCCCTGGCTCTCGAGCCGGGCGATCCGATCCGAGACCGCCGGCGGCGTCAGGTCGACCCGGTCGGCGATCTCCTTGTACGGCCGCCGGGCGTCGGTCGCCAGCAACTCGAGGATCTCGAGGTCCGTCTCGTCGAGCTCACGCATGAGCGTAGCTTAGGAGGCCTGCGTCAAGAGTGTACCGCGGAAGCGAACGTTTTTCTCGTCGCGCTTCGAGGGGGTCGGTATGAGCGATTTCGACCTCGACCTGCGGACCGTCGAGGAACACATCGACGAGGAGTTCGAACTCGACGGTGAAATCGTCCTCGGCGTCCTCGACGGAACGACGCCGTCCTCGGAGTGGCTCGAGGCGGTTTCGACGGGGAACGTCCTCGTTCTCTGTGTCGACGGCGAGGTCAACGAACTCGCCTCCGGCTTCGCCCGCGACGTCAAGGAGTCGGGCGGGAACCTCATCCACTTCCGCGGTTTTCTGGTCGTCACGCCGCCGGGAATCGACGTCAACACCGATCGACTGTAACGCTCCGGATCGGAGTCGAGATCCGAGTTTCCGATCGGATTCGAATCGTACGAAAACAGTGGGTTTCGGCATCGAGTCAGCTGACAGCGTTCGAGGGAGTCAGGCCTCGAGCTCGTCGTAGTCGAACTGCTCACCGTACTCCGAGAGGGTGTCGAGTTCGTCCTGTTCCTCGCGCAGCGTCTCCTCGAGCGTGTCGGCGGCGTCATCCATCCCGAGCTGGTCGGCCATCGGAATGAGGTTGCCGTAGACGGCAATCTCGTAGTGTTCGCTCTTCTGTCCGGCGGCGATGTTGAACCGGTCGGTGGCCTCCTCGCTCGGGTCCTTGCTCATGAACTCCTCGTGAGCTTCGATCATCCCCTCGACGACAGGGTCCTCCTCTGCCTCGGCCTCGGCGTCGAGCTGGTCGAACACCTGTTCGATGCGATCGACGTGTGTCTGGGTCTCCTCGCGATGTTCGGCGAATCCGCTCTCGAGCTCCTCGTTCGAGGACGTCTCCTCGAGTTCATCGAGGGCGTCGACGAGGCGCTGTTCGGTGTAGTAGGCGTGTTTCAGTCCTTCGACGAAGAGATCCTCTGTTGTGTCGATGGTCATGGGTTCTCCGTCGGGACGGAGTCCGCTGGGGCGAATAAGCCCCGTGCCTGCGTGTTGCAGGCTCCGTCGCGAGGGGCCGTTCGCGGCCACTCTTGGCGCGCAGGCGTGCGAGTGCGAGACGAGAAGAGCGGGGTACTACTCGCGGCCCCCCTGCTTTCTGAAGACGGCGCTTCCGTCCTGCTCGACGGTGATTCGGTACCCCTCGTAGGAGAAGGTGATCTCGGCCTCCGCGGCGGGAACGGGCGGATCCGAAAAGATGTGCTCGAGGACGTGGTCGATACAGCCGTACAACGGCGTCAGTTCCTCGGTCTCGACGTCCTCGAGTTCGGCGACGGTTCGGGCGACGCTCACGTTTGGGTCGGCTTCGTCGACGTCGAAGGTCCGGTAGACGGCGCTTTCGTCGTCGCTTTGTGATTGATCTGGCACATTCGAACTCTCGTGCCGACTGGGCTGAAGGAACTTCGCCGTTCAGTTGCAGGCACTGCCCGATCGAAACGTCAGCCAGTGACCGTCCGAATCGCGGACGACGACCTCCTCGTCCGTCTCCCGTTCGACTCGAGCGACGCGATCCTCGATCGCCGCGAGCGCCGCGTTCGGATCGTCGGTCTCGAACCCGAGATCGACGTGGACGCCGCCGCGGCCGTCGGCGATCCCGAGGTGGGGCTCCCAGAGCTCGAGGGCCATCGGGCCGTTCAGCCGTACCCGTTTTCGGTCGTCGCCAACGTCGACGGTCCGAAAACCAAGCGCCTCGTAGAACTCGCGGGCCCGCTCGAGGGACTCGACCTCGAGGACGACCTCGAACAGGCCGTCGATCCCCGGCCCCGCGACGTCGCGCTGGCCGAGTTCGACGCAGTTTCCGTCGGGGTCGTACAGATACAGCGATCGCGAGGATCCAAACTGCGCCTCCTCGAGGTCGTACTCGGCGCTCAGACGGTCCCACCACTCGTCATACTCCGCGGCGGGAATCGAGAGGGCGTAGTGGGTGTGGAGCCCGCCTCGCGGAACCGCCTCGGGTCGCCGGAGGACGAGGTCGGTCTCGCCCGCAGCCAAGACGACCTCGTTCTCGCCGTCCGCGCGGACGGGCAGGGACAGCGTCTCCGCGTAGAACCGCCGTGCCGGCTCGAGATACTTGACCTCGAGGGCGAGCCAGGAGAGCCCGGTGAGCATGGGCACACCTACTCGGGGCGGGGGCATAGAAGCGTCGCCGCGGCGAGTTCGGCGGTGTCTGGAACGGTGCGGAGGCGGCTCGGCACGGAGCGGTCGGCGTCGAACCGGCGGAATCGACGGCTTCGTCCAGGTTTATGACGCGAGCGAGCGTACCGCCGTCCATGCCATTTCGCGTCGACGAGCGCTCGACCGAGTTCGCGGAGATCGATCGGTTCGACGGCGGCGTCGGCTGGATCGCCCACCCCGACGAGGAGATGCAGCGGGCCAGCCACGCCCTCGAGCACGAGGGCGAGGTATGGGTGATCGACCCCGTCGACGCCGAGGGGGTCGACGCCCTTCTCGCGGAGTTCGGCGAGGTCCGCGGCGTCGTCGTCACGCTGGATCGACACGCGCGCGACGCGGCCGACGTCGCGAACCGCCACGACGTCCCGGTGTACCTCCCGGCGTTCTTCGAGGGCGTCTCCGAGGAGCTCGAGGCGCCCGTCGTTCGCTTCGGCGACGAACTCGCCGACACGGGGTTCAAGGCTCGGACGGTCGTCGACAGCCGGTTCTGGCAGGAGGTCGCCCTCTACGATCCCGACCGGCGAACGCTGGTCGTTTCGGAGTCGGTCGGCACCGCGGACTACTTCCTCGCCATGGGGGAACGTCTCGGGGTCCACCCGATGCGGCGGGCGATCCCGCCGCGGGACGCTCTCGGCGACCTCGCCCCCGACCGCGTGCTCGTCGGCCACGGCGCTGGCGTGTTGACCGACGCGACGACGGCCCTCGAGACCGCCCTCTCTCAGTCCCGAACGCGGGCCCCGCTGCTGTACGCCAAGACGGGACGAAAGCTGTTGCCGTTCTGATGGGATACAGCTAACTGTCGCGGGCCCGTACGAGTACGGCGTGGTCTACGTCACCCGCGCCCTGGTCGAGGTGTTGCTCGAGCTGGCCGAGGACGCCGATCCGGACCGGGTCCGGACCGGGGTCTCGATGACGCCAGCCGGCGAGCTCGAGGGAGCCGAGGGGCTTCCACCCGAGACGCCGGTCTTTACTGACTTCTTCCTGCCCGACCCCGGGAACGCGGTCAACGCGGTGTTCGGCGTCGACCTCTCGACGCCGGCCCGACAGGCCCAGGGCCAGTTCGTCTCCCATCCCGTGCGGGAACTCGAGGTGACGAAACGCGACGACCTCGCACAGGTGGTCTTCGTCGCCGTTCCGCCCTGGGAGATCGACGAGGCGTCGTTCGGCGCCTTCGATCGGTTCGGCGAGCGCCAGCCACTCGAGATCCTCGACGCTCGGGCGCCCGAGCGAGAACTCCGGGACTGAACATTCAGGACTGAGCACCGGCGGATCGAGCCCGCTCCGACGAGGTGCGGCGCTACTCGAGGTAGCCCAGTCCGCGGAGCTGTTCGGTGATCTCCTCGAACTCGGCCTCGGTCAGCTCGCCCTGTCGCTGGTGCTGGATGACGATGCTTCGGAGCAGAAACCGGACCAGGTCGCTGGTGCTCTGGAAACTCGTCCCCTCGATCGTTTCGTCAACGCGATCTGCCAGATCCTTCGGGATCGAAACCGTGGTGTACTCGACCATACGAGATACTCCGCCGCGGTCCCCAAAGACGTGTCGCCGCTCGACGGCTCGTTTCTCGGAGACGGGCAGACGACGGCTCGCCTCTTACGGCCCGCCACGGCTCGATGGCGCGGGGTGTGGAGGCGAGCCACACACGTCGTTCGGAAACTACCGGATCGCCGACCGTCTCCGTAGCGGTTTTGATATGTGGCGTTCTACTGGCAACGTATGGGAGTCAGGCCACCATCGAACGACGACGACGACGAGCCGGAGAGCGTCGATTTCGGAATCGCCGCCGTCGACGCGCGCCTCAGGCGCTCGGAGCTAACGTTTCCGGCGACCAAAGACGACGTCGACGCCGAACTCGGTCACGAGCGGATCTCGTACGACGTTCACGGGAACGACGTTCCGCTCGGCGAGATGCTCGCAGAGGCCGACCAGCAGCGGTTCGACTCGCGTCAACAGCTGTTGAACGCGCTGCACGAACCGTTCGAGGAACACCGCCGACAGAACTCTAACGGCGTCGTCCAGCAGTTTCGGTCGATGCTGCCGTTCTAGCCGTTCCGGTCGCTACTCGTCGTCTCGGTCCCGCTCGCGTTCGGCCCGCGTAATCTGCTCGAGCCGGCGGCGCTGTTCGCGGTGCAGCGTTACGAGCATGTCCGAGAGCACGCCGAACATGAGCAACTGCACGCCGAGCAGAATCGCGGCCGCCGAGACGACCGCCAGAATCTCGTGGCCCTGCTGGTACTGGATCCACTGCCAGAGGACGTACATCGCCACGACACCGCCGGAGGCGATGCTCGCCGCGCCGAGGCTTCCGAAGTAAAACAGCGGGTTGTTCGTCTTCGCCAGCGAGTACAGTGCCAGCACGATCGTCCCGCCGTCCCTGAGCGGGTGGAGGTTCGTCTCCGAGGCCTCCGGCCGAGCGCTGTAACTGACCGGGACGACCGTCGTATCGACCCCGTGTTTGACGCACTCGACGGCGAGTTCGGTCTCGATCGTGAACCCGTCCGAGTCGAGCGCGAGGCGTTCGAACGAGTCGGTCGTAAACGCCCGGTATCCCGAGAGGATATCCTCGTACTCGGCGCCGTGAATCAGCCGAAACGAGCGGTTGATCAGTCTGTTTCCGAACCCGTTCAGCGCCTTCATCGCGTCGTCGTCCATGTCTGCAAACCGGTTTCCGATGACGTGTTCGTACCCCCGCGAGAGCGGCTCGAGCATCCGTTCGGCGTCGGCCGGATCGTAGGTGCCGTCGCCGTCGACCATCAGTACGTACGGGACGGTGACGTACTCGAGGGTCTCTCTGACGGCCTGGCCCTTCCCGTTGCCGGCCTGGGTGAACACCTGGGCGCCTCGCTCGCGCGCGATAGTGCGCGTCTCGTCGTCGGAGTCGCCGTCGACGACGACGACGTTCGAGTACCCCTGTTCGCGGAAGCCGTCGATCACGCCGCCGATCGTCGCCGCCTCGTTCAGCGTCGGGATGAGGATACAGACCTCGTCGGTCGAAATATCGCGCGTCCGTTCGCTCATCGACAGGAACGCCTCCCGCTCGAGCGTCGACGCGCGGACCCCGTCATGCTCCATTGCTCGTGAATTTCGTGCCGTAGATGAAAAATATATTGGTCATTGATAGTACAAAATAGTCGGTCGGCGCTACGATCCCACTATGGAGACGATGTGCTGGCGCATCCGCCCGTCGATCGGGATCTTCGCACACCGCTCGTCGAGACCGATCGTCTGGAGCAGGAGACTCGAGTCGTCGAGCAGGGAGAGCTGGAGGTAGGTGCCCTCGCGGTAGCCGTCGCTGGTCCTGGTCATGTTGATGATCTTCAGCGTCTCGTACTCCCGGAGCTGGTCGGTGATGCGTTTCTTGCCGAGGACGTTGGCGTCGATCGCCTCGGCGAACGCGCGGTAGACGCGGTACATCTCGGTGGCCTTGAACGCCGAGCGCTCGGAGAACTCGTCCATCGTCGCAAGCGCTGCGATCGCGATCTTCGCCTGCGTGGGACACCCTCTGATAAGATCCTGGATCCGGGTCACCTCGGCGTCGTCGTTTGCGACTCGGACGTGGCTCTCCGTGACCTGGGCGGCGTCGTTGTCCCTGGCGACCTCGCCCGCGAGCCGGAAGAGATCGATCGCCCGACGTGCGTCGCCGTGTTCCTGAGCCGAGAAGGCCGAACACAGCGGGATGACGTCGTCGGTCAGCACGTTCTCGCGGTAGGCGTCGCGCCGGCGCTCGAGGATATCCCCGAGCTGGTTTGCGTCGTAGGCCGGGAAGACGATCTCGTCAGGCGAGAAGGAGCTCTCGACGCGAGTGTCGAGTCGGTCGCCGTACTTCAGGTCGTTGCTGATCCCGATCACCGTAATACTCGCGTCGACGTCGTTCTCCTCGCCCGCTCGCGAGAGCTGCATGAGGAGTTTGCTGTCGTCGGCCTCCTCGGGCGGGACGTTCTCGACGTCATCGGGCGGGGCGAGCCGGTCGATCTCGTCCAGGACCACGATGATCGCGTCGTACAGTTCGTCGATGACCGACCAGAGCCGATCGTAGTACGCCCCCGTCGCGATCCCCGAGTGCGGGATCGTGATCCCCGTCTTCTCGGGTTCGTTCAGGCTCTTCGCGAGGTGGATGACCGTCTGGACCTCCGAACGGCGCTGGGCGCAGTCGATGACCGCTCGGCCGATCCGGACGTCGTTCTCGAGGCCGCGGCCGACGACCTCGCGGCTGACGTAGCGGGTGACCAGCGTCTTCCCGGAGCCCGACTTTCCGAGCAGGAGCGTTCCCTTGCCCGTTCCGCCGGTGATCGTCGGCTTGAGCCGTCGGGCGACGGTCTCGATCTGGTTGTTCCGACCGACGATCTTGTTCTGGTCGGGGACGTGGTCGATCCGGAGCAGATCCTCGTTCGCGAAGATCCGATCTTCCTCGTCTAACACCGAGAGCGGATCGTCGCGAGACTTGGAGCGGGAGTGGGCGACCGCGCCGTGCTCGGCGGCGTACTCGCCGAGCGTCCCCGTCCCCTCCGCGTGCAAAGGCATACACCGTCTTTCAGATGAATTTTCCTTAGCTCTTTCCCTCCGCGAGCGGGGGTCACTCGCGTCGAGTTCGCGTCGGAATCGAAGCCGCCCGAACACTGGTCGCGAGTCACACACCGGATTTCAGATGAATCGCCGGCAAGGGGAGGGTCAGTGCTCCCCCACCCACACCGGATTTCAGATGAAATGCTGCGAAGCCGGGACCGATCTCGGACGAGTACCCCCACCCACACCGGATTTCAGATGAAATGCCGCGAGGAAGGGGGTGGTGGGGGAGGGCTCGTGACGGTCGATCGACGGCTCGGCGTGGGGTGGATCTCCGGGAGACGACCGCGACCTGCGCTCGTCTCGAGTGCTTCTATGCCTCTGCTCGCGGACGATACAGTCCGTGAATCGGCGATATCATCTGAAATCCGGTGTCGGGTCGAAGAACGAACTCGAGACGCGAACACCCCGTGACACCGACGAGAGCAATGCCTCGAGTCCCTCGATCCGGGTCCGTTTCTGGACGTAGAGGCGTAAGGTATAAACAGCAGAGAAGGATCGTCGTTCGATTTCAGAAACTCGACATAGAACGGTTGGTTCGGGATTGTCCCACTACACTACTACTACTAGATTACCACTAGAGTAAAGTATATAATAGAAGTCAGCGATCGTTTTAGACGAAACTCTCGTAGAGATCCGTAGGTCGTGTCTAGCACTCTCTGCACTCCTTAGCGCTCCTCGAGTTCGCTCGAGCCGGAGCCGTCGCCACCCCACCCCCTCCCCACCTCCGACCGATTTCATCTGAAATCCGGTGTGGGGGTGTCCGTCCCCGGAACCGACCCTGATCGCGTTCCGACTGTCGTCCGAACCCCGCTGATCCGTCCGATCTGCGAGCGATAGTCGTCGCTCCCTTGAGGACCTACTCGAGAACGGGTCGACGGCTACTCCGGAATCGGTGCCTCGGCTTCCCGCACGCGCCGTTCCGCTTCCTCCCGATCGTCCGGGTAGCCGACGTCGATCCGCCAGCCGTCCATGCGAATGGCGTCGATCGTCCGTCCCGACTGAATGAGGAGATCGATCGCGTCGGGCAGTTCGTACTCGCCGCGATCGGAGGGCTGGACGAGGTGACAGGCGTGGAAGATCGCGGGCGTAAACGTGTAGAAACCGGTCATCACGAGGTTCGACGGCGGCTCGTCGGGTTTCTCGACGACCTCGACGATCTCGCCGTACTCGTTGGTGTCCAGCACGCCGTACCGGGAAGCCTCCTCGTAGGGAACCTCCTCAACGAGGAAGGCGGCGTCCGCACGCTCCTCGTGCTGGCGCTTGATCACGTCCCCGAGGTTCCCCCGGAAGACGTTGTCGCCGAGCATGAGCACGAAGTCGTCGTCGACGTGAGGCTCGGCCTGCAGGATCGCGTGAGCGAGCCCGAGCTGCTCGCGCTGGTGGGCGTAGGTGATCGGCACGCCCTCGTAGGCGTCGCCGTAGCGCTCGATGAGTTGCTCCTTCTGGTAGCCGACGACGACAACGAGTTCGGTGACGCCGATCTCGAGCAAGTTGTCGAAGACGTCCTCGACGAGCGGCTTCCCGTCGACCTCGACGAGCGCCTTGGGTTTGTCCTCGGTGAGCGGCCGGAGGCGAGTCCCCTCTCCAGCGGCCAGTACGACTGCTTGCATGTCCGAACAGTCTCCGCGAATTACCAAATAGTTTGTGTACGTGTGACGCGGCGCGGAAAGATGGCTGTCGCAACGAACCCGTGGCAACTCGAGACGCGTCCGATCCGCGTGCTACTCCGACACTCGAGGGCGAATGTCACCCGCGACCACGCGGAGATCGGGGTGGTTCGCGAACTCGCGATACTCCGCCGGAAGCGCCTCGAGGGAGTCCGCCGCCGCGAAGCGCTCGCGGATCGTCGCCCAGCGTTCGTGGCGAACGACGACGATGACGGGCACCGTCTCGAGGCCGAGCAGCTTCGCGATCGACAGCCGGTGTTTCCCGGCGCTGAACCGAATTATCTCGCCGTTCCGGCCGATTCCGACGCGCATCTCGTGGGGGAACTCGGTCTCCAGGATCGACTTCGTCGCGGCGTTTCCGGTCTCCATCCCGTCGTCCCCGTGCTCGAGCAGTTCGGTCTGGGAGACGTACCCCTCCTCGGCCATCGAGTCGTAGAGAGTGTCGAGGTCGGCACACCGACGCTCGAGTTCATCGATCGTCGACGACCGCCAGTCCTCGAGGCCGTTCTCGACCTTGCAGGCGGCGTACCGGTACTTGACCGTCCGCTCCCAGGACTCGCCCTCGAGGAACCGGGCTTCGAGCGAGCGGTGGATCCGCGTCTCGGTCCACTCGGTTCGAAACCGATCCCAGCGGCCGCCGACGACCCCGACGATCAGCTCGTCGTGTATCGGCGAGCGTTCGGTATCGCTGTCCTTCGTCGGGAAGTGTGCCTTTCCGAACCGCGACTGGTACCGAAGATCGGCGGGATCGATCTCGACGGTCGCCGGGAGATCCGACGCCGTCGGCTCGCCGGCTGCGCTCCGGTGACGGATCGCCCACCAGTAGCCGAACGCGCTCTCGTATAGGTACTCGAGGGATCGGCCGAGCGCCCTGGAAACTCCCCCGAGCCGGTAGAAGGCCAGAAACTTCCGCCACGACGTGGCCAGTGCAGCGAGAAAGAGCATCTGGTAGTCGGCCTCGGAACCGCCGAGGTTCCCGGCGACTCCCGTTTCCTGTACGTCGAGCGCGATCGATCCGGGCAAAAAACTTCGGCGAGGACGGCGTTCACGTTGGATCCGGTGATTTAACTGAAGGACTCACTTACTAATACGTGAGGAAATCGGTAGAGTGAGCCTCGTACACAGATCGGGTCGAATACTCCGCGAGGACGGCGTTCTATCCCTGCTGTGGCGTTCCGTACGGTTCGTCTGGACGACGACCGTCTGGCGGCAGGAACTCGTTCAGCGGCTCCCAGTGTGGGCACTCGAGTTCGCGTTCGATGTCCGCAGCCGGCTGCTGTTCAGCATGAGTGACGCGAACCCGGCCCGACCGATCATGATCGATCCCGACGAGATCGAGTACTACCACGGGAGCGACGACCCGTGGCGGCTTGGACGCGTTCTCGACGGCGACTGGGACGAGCCCGAGGGACGGTTCGAGGAGACGGCCGTCTACCGGTCGCTCGAGGCCCGGTTCCTCGAAGGCGTCGACTGGGCGGAGACGGAGCTCTACACCGAGTACCGCGACCGCCTCGAGGCCGGCGATCCGTACTGGCGATGTACGACGGAGGCGGAACTCGAGGCCTACTTCGAGCGGATCGACGACCTCTACGAGTCGATGGCCGAGGAGGGGTACCGCTCACAGCGGGAGCTGCTGGCCGACGACGACGCCGACCCCCGCGGGGAGAACACCGACGCGGTCCACCCGGTCGTCCAGGAGATCGGCGTCAACGTCTACCGCGACGGCGAACTGGTCAAAAAGGGTGCGGGCTTCCACCGACTCGCGATCGCGAAGCTGCTCGACCTCGAGGAGATCCCGGTGACGGTGCGGGTCAGACACGCCGACTGGCAGGCGGTCAGAGACGAGATCCGCGCGGCCTCGTCACCCGAGGAGTTGGGCGACCGGGCGAGAGCCCACCTCGAGCATCCGGATCTCCAGGACGTCGTCCCCGAACACTGGCGGGCGTCGACGATCGAACCGACGGATCGTCCGGATCGTCCGGATCGCGAGGCGCCGCGGACGGACGATTCTGAGGACGACGACGTCCCGGTACCCCGCCGGTAGCCGACACGCACCGAGCCAGCACGGTTAACTACCGCTGTCCGGAATCTCTCGGACGTGTCCCATCTCCTCGCGCGGGTGAAAGAGATCTGGCGGCGAGACGGCGCTCTCGCGGTCGCCGACGAGACGGTCGCCCACCTCCGGTGGCGTCTCGAGCGCTCCGCGGCGTACGGAGCCGTCAAAACCCGCGAACTCGAGCTTCGGAACCGATACGTCGACGCCGATCCACTCGAGCTGACCTGGGTCGATCCCGCCGAGATAGAGTACGTCGTCGGCGAACTCGTCCCCGACGAGACCGACGACTCGCACTTCGAACGGCCGAACGTCCCGGCCCAGGGGCGGGACGGGATCGGTGCCGTCCGCGGGGGCGAGTGGGACCGACCGACGGTTCCGTTCACCGACCTCTCGGAGTACCGGCTCTTCGAGGAGCGCTTTCTCGAGGGCGTCCCCTGGACCGAGACCGAGTTCGTCGACCGTCACCGCCGGTCTGCGGACTCAAACTGGTGCGAACGGAAGCTGGTGCACAAGCTCGAGCGCTTCGACGACCTCTACGAGACGATCGCGACGGCGGGGTACTCGAGCCAGCGCGAACTCGGCGGCCACCCGCTGAACGAGATCATCGTCTACCTTGGCCGGAACGGCGAACTCCGGTGGCACGAGAACGGCCGCCACCGGCTCGCGATCGCGAAGCTGCTCGACCTCGAGTCGGTACCCGTACTGATCACGGTTCGCCACCGAAAGCTGCTCTTTCCGGGCGAACAACCCCCTCGTTAACTCCCGGAGCGGTAGCTCTCGAGTCGGCTCGCGAACACCGCGAGCCGGCTCTTCACCTCGAGCACGCCCAGTAACGCCCTGCAGCCGACGCTGGCCGCCCAGTAGTAGAGGGTATATCGCACGTTTCCGGGATCGATCGCCAGCGCGTGCCTGAGATAGGCGGCCGCCGACTCCCGTCGTCCGCTCTCGGCGTAGATGATTGCGACGTTCGCCGCGAGCTCGGCCCGCCGTCGTCGGCCGACGTGTTCGCCATGTCGCTCGAGGACTCGTCTGTATCCCTCGAGCTTGCGCTCGGGATCCGTTCCGATCCGCTCGCCGTCGGTGTGGCGGTCCAGGAGTAGCTCGGGGATGCCCCTGATCTCGGCGCCCTCGTCGGCCGCCAGCAGGCGCAGGTAGAACTCGTAGTCCTGGACGGCGGGCAGCTCCTCGTCGAGGGGGCCGACGTCGTCGAACGCCGACGCGCGAAACGTCGTCGCCGAGAAGCTTCCGACCGGGTTGCCCCGCCCGAGGTCCTCGAGTGTGACCCGTTCCTGTGCGCGGATAACGTCGTAGACCGCGCCGTCCCGGTGTTTCCGATAGGAGGTGTAGACGCCGCGGACTTGCTCGGGAGCCTCCTGAAAGGTCTCGAGAACGCGGGCGACGTGGGTCGACGCCAGTTCGTCGTCGGAGTCGAGAAAGGAGACGAACTCGCCGGTCGCCCGTTCGATCCCGCGGTTCCGTGCCGCGTTCGCCCCGCCGTTCGATCCGGTCTCGAGGACCTCCAGCCGATCGTCGTCGCACGAATCGAGGACCGCGTCGGTCCCGTCGGTCGAGCCGTCGTCGACGACGATCACCTCGAGGTCGTCGGCCGTCTGTGCGAGCGCGCTGTCGATCGCCCGACCGACGACCGACGCGCGGTTGTACGTCGGGATCACGATGCTGACCGCGGGCATTTCGTTGTCCGTCCTCTCGCCGCCGAAATCAAAGTCCTTTTGCTCGAGAGACCGTACCGCTAAACGAATCCGATGACGACCGTTTCGATCATCACGCCCGTCTACAACGACTTCCCGGGACTCCGCGAGACGGTCGACTCGCTTGCGGCTCTCTCGACGGAGATTGACTGGGAGCACGTCGTCGTCGACAACGGTTCGACCGACGGCACCCGTGAGCGCGCCGAGCGCTACGTCGCGGATCAGCTCGGGGGCACCGTCCTGCTCGAAGACGAGATCCAGTCCTCCTACGCGGCCCGCAACGCAGGCGTTCGACACAGCGGCGGCGACGTTCTCGCGTTCGTCGACGCCGATATGACCGTTCCCGAGGGGTGGCTCGAAGACGCCCTCGACGCCTTCCGGGCCGCGGACGCCGACTACATGGGTTGTAACGTCGAACTCGAGGTTCCCGACGGCCCCTCGCTCGCCGCCCGCTACGACCACCACTCCGGCTTTCCGGTCGGCCACTACCTCGAGCACCAGCGCTTCGCGCCGACGTGCTGTCTGTTTGTCCGTCGCGAGGTCTTCGCCGACGTCGGCCTCTTCGATCACCGGCTCACCTCGGGCGGCGACAAGGAGTTCGGCAACCGGGTCGACGAGGCGGGGTACGACCTCCACTTCGCCGACGACGTCACCATGCACCATCCCGTCCGGGATTCGATTCGTGCGCTCGTCCGGAAGGATCTCCGCGTCGGCCGGGGGCTCTGCCAGCTCCAGCGCTACCACCCGGATCGGTACGGGACGCCCGGAATCCCGCCCCGTCCCTCGGGCGTCAAACAGCCCGACCCCGGCCTCGAGCGGCGGGAACGGCTGGCCTTCGGCGCGCTCGAGACTGCGCTGACGGGCGTTCGCGGGATCGGCTACTACCGCGAGTACCTCGCCAGGAAACGAGGACGCGAGCTGGGCGGGATCCCCTCGCTCGCCGAGTAGCGTCTCTATCCCGGCAGTCGGCCCGTTCGTTCGACGAGGACGAGGACGACGACCATCGCGCCGAGGACGACCGCGGCGCTCGCGAACACGGTGTCGTAGGCGTACCCTCGCTCGACGAGCGAGCCGACGGCCGACGAGCCGAGCGCCTGCATCAGCATCCACGTGGAGCTGAACACGGCGTAGGCACTGCCTCGCGTCGAGTCCGGCAGCGTGTCGAGAAGGTAGGTGTCGATCGCGGGAAAGAGAGCGTGGATGATGAAGCCGACCACCGTCGAGAGGACGATCAGTCCGATCAGCCCCTCCACCTGCGTCAACACGAGGAGGCTCGTCGCGAACGCGCCGACGATTCCGAGCAGGTACGGGACATGGGGGAACCTGTCGGCCAGATCGCCTCCGAAGAAGAAGGCGGGGACGCCGGCGGCGAAGATGATCGTCAACATCATCCCCGCCGCCCAGTCCGAGAGCCCCTTCGACTGCATGTACAGCTCGTAGAAGTTGAACAGTCCCTGCCAGACGAACGACGCCGCGCCGACGATCGCCAGCGCGGTCACGATCAGCTTCCACTCCGAGAGCGCGCCGGCGACGAAGTCGCGGTCGGCGTCCCCCGCAGTCGGTAACTCGGCGTCTCTCGCCGCGACCCACGTGTAGGCCGTCGTCAGTGCTGCGCCGACGGCGATCGCCCACAGCGAGAGTCGCCAGTCGACGAGCAGCGTGAGCGCGACGAACGGCGCGGCGATCACCGCGGCGATCTGGCTGGCGGCGCCGTGGATGCCGATGATCCGACCGATGCGTGTCGGATACAGTTCGCTCAACAGCGGGTTCGCCGAGACGAAGTAGATCCCGGAGGCGATCCCCATGAGGAAGGCGCCAACCATGAGGTGTTCGACCGTCGTCGCGGTCGCGGCGAGCGCCGAGGAGCCCGCGAGGACGAGCCCCGACACGAGGACGACGTGGTGGCGGGGGACCTTCGTGAGGATCCACCCGGTCGGCAACCGCGGCGAGGCGCTGCCGACCCAGGCGAGGGTCACGATGAGGCCGGCGGTCGCCTCGCCGATCCCGAACTCGGCGATAAAGACGTCCAGCAGCGGCGCGAAGACGATCCTGGCGAGATTTACCAGAAAGACGAGTCCGCAGAGAGAGGCGAACAGTCGGGCGCGAGTCACGGTCGGTGTTTCTAACGGGTCGTCTCAAGCGTTCCGAAGTCGGCGCGAGATCGGCTGAGGGGGTGAAGACTCGAGGAGCCTCCGAAGGCGCTCGAGCGGACACGACGAAAACGACCCGAGGCGTTTTGCTCGACGAACCCCTATCCAGGTCGATGCCGACGACGTGTGCGCTCTGTCGACGAGTCGTCCCCGACGAGCGGATCGACGATCCTCAGGTCGTCCAGGAACACCACCTCCGCCCCGAGGAACGGGCCACGAGCCCGACGGTGATGCTCTGCCGGCCCTGTCACAAACAGATTCACGCCCTGTTCACGAACGAGGAGCTCCGCGAGTCGTACGATACGATCGAGGCCCTGCGATCCGCGGACCGCCTGCAGGGGTACGTCGACTGGATCAGGGGGACGAACAAATTCGAGATCCAGGTCAGAACGAGCGGTCGGGTGCGCGACGGCAGATGACGGCAGACGACGGCGACAGCGGCGAGCGGTCTCTCTCCTGTGAGGTCAGGTCGCGAACTCGCACGCGTGATCGGGATCCCCGTCGTCGCAAGATCCCTCGAGGCGGATCCAGGTCGACGAATCGTACGTTGCGTCGACGAGGACGCAGTCGTCGTCCAGCTCACTCGCTTCGACCAGCTCCGGAACGGACTCCATCTCCCAGTCGCCGCCGTCCACCCGGACGCGTACCGCGTAGTTGCCTCGCGAACTCCCCCATTCACAGTCCACGAGCGCCCCGTAGTTGCGCTGACCGCCGCCGTCGAGTTCGCGCGCGGCCCGGATCTCGTGCGTGGAGGCGTGGACGACGTCCCCGTCCCGCAACACCTCGGCGTCGAACCGGTGTGATGACTCCGTATCCGCGCTGTGTAGCGAGACCCCGCCGAGCCGAACCGGGTCGGGATCGTTCCACTCGGCCAACGACGAACAGCCCGCACCGAGCGCGACGACGGCGACACCACCGGAACCAAGGAACGTACGACGATCCATCGGGCGTCGTTTCCCGTTTTCCCGCAAGTGCTTTCGGGTGTTTCTCGGTCCGTTCGACCGCGGATTCCCGTGGCTTCGCACTTCTCTCGATCGACGTGGCTCGAGCCCGCTCAGGCGGCCGACGCGTCCTCGAGCTCCTCCCGAACGAGCGCGTCGTCGGACTGCACAAGTCCGTACAGGTAGCCGAAACCGACCGCTGCGGTGAACACGAAGATTGCGACCAGCTGTTTAACCTTCGAGCTCGAGGGTTCACGTCCAAGGTCCCGGAGCCGTGAGGGAACGAACTCGAGCATGAGCCGTCGGAGATACTCGTTCTTGTCGCCCGCGGCTTCGGGCAACAGGAGGTCCATGATCCGCTTGGAGTACCCTTGCCAGAACGAGCGAAAGACGAGCCACCGGAACTCGCCGCGGTAGTCGAACAGTTTGTGGTTCACGACGGCGTCCGTGTTGTAGATCACACCCTTGCCGTACCGGTTCGCCATCCGGATACAGACCGGGGCCTCGTGGGCCTGGATGTGGCGGTCGCCCTTCCGCCCCGTGTTCTCGTCGTAGCCGCCGACATCGAGGAAGACGTCGCGACGAAAGGAGATGTTCGAGCCGTAGGTGTTGCGCAGCTCTTCCATATGCTCGCCCATCCCGCGCTCGTCGCAGCCGACGAGCCAGTAGAACTCTTCGGGGAAGAAGTCAGGCTTCTCGGTGACCCAGTCGGGTTTCGCGTGCCCTCCGACCGCGATCGCGTCGGTCTCCTCGTAGACTCGGGCGAGCTCCGCGATCCAGTCGGGTTCGGCAACTGCGTCGTCGTCGATAAAGGCGACGACCTCGCCGCTTGCGATCTCGGCCCCTCGAGTGCGACTGTAGGAGATCCCCCGATTCTCGTCGTTGCAGCGGAGGACGATCTCCTCGCGGTCCCCGTACTCCTCGCGGACGCGCTCGTAGACGGCCTCGTTGCCGTCGACGACGATCACGACCTCGAGGTCGTCGTACGTCTGTGCGAGCACGCTGTCGACACACTCCGAGAAGACGTCGTAGCGCTCTATCGCGTACGTACAGACGACGGCGGAGACCTTCATCGGGAGACCCGTTTCGATGAGGGGAGAATAAACTTTGTCGTCGGTCTCGGATCCCGACCGAGTAGAACTATCCACTGACTATGAAAGTAAAATAATCTGGGTGGTATGAGAAAGCTTATTCGTGGCTTCCCTCTCGTGAAACCTAATGAGTACGGAGACCGAACGAGCCGAGGAGCGGACGGAATCGTCCGTCCTCGGCTCGTGGGCGGAGTGGTACCACGTCCCGGTCGTCGGGGCCGTGATGCTGTTTATGTTTTGGGTCAGGACGCAGTCGTACGAGGCCTTCGTCACCGAGGACGGCACCCCCGCGCTCGCGGGCGTCGACTCCTGGTATCACTGGCGGACGATCCAGTGGACCGCCGAGAACTACCCTCGGACGATGCCGTACGAGGTCTGGACCGGCTTCCCGACGGGCAACTACGTCGGTCAGTTCGGAACTCTCTTCGACCAGCTGATCGTCACCGCCGCGATGATCGTCGGTCTCGGGGATCCATCCTCGAGCACGCTCTACACCGTCTCGCTGCTCGCGGTGCCGGCGATGGCGGCGCTGGTCGCGATCCCCGTCTTCTATCTCGGCCGACGGCTGGGCGGGACCGTCGGCGGACTCGTCGCCGTCGTCCTGCTGGCGCTCGCGCCCGGCCAGTTCCTCACGCGAACCACCGCGGGTCAGCTTCAACACCACGTCGCAGAGGTGCTGTTCATGGCGATCGCCGTCCTCGCGATGATGGCCGCACTGCGGGTCGCCGAGCGCGAGCAGCCGATCTACGAACTCGTCGCCGACAAGAACTGGGACGCGCTCCGACAACCGACGATCTACGCCGCGCTGGCGGGGGTCGCGCTCGCGCTGTACATCTGGGTCTGGCCCCCCGGCGTCGTCCTGATTGGGATCTTCGGCGTCTTCTTCGCGGTTCAGCTCTGTCTCGACTACGTCCGGGGGATCTCTCCGGACCACGTCGCGTTCGTCGGCGCCGTCTCGCTGGGCGTGACCGCGGTCGCGACCGCCCTCCTGATCGAGGAGCCCGGCACGAGCGTCACGAGCTTCGGCTACCTCCAGCCGGGCACCGCGGCGCTGGTCGCCGTCGGCTGTCTGTTTATGGCCTGGTTCGCCCGCCAGTGGAACGCCCGCGGGATCGATCGCCGCATCTACCCGGGCGCGATCGCCGCGCTGATCGTCGGCGCGTTCGCGGTCATGTGGCTCGTCCTGCCTGACTTCTACGACACGCTTGTCGGAAACCTCACGGGACGACTCATCCCGCTCGACCCCGACGCGGGAACGCTGACGATTCAGGAGGCCCAGCCACCCGATGACTTCACGGCCCACGTCTTCGGCGAGTTCGGGACCGCGTTCTACACGATGCTCGCCGGACTCGCGCTGCTGGTCGTCCGACCGCTGTTCGGCCGCGAGTACCGCGCGGAGTACACGCTGATCCTCGTCTGGTCGCTGTTCCTGATCAGCATGTCCGCAACCCAGATCCGCTTCTCGTACTACCTCGTGCTCGCGGTCGCCGTGGTCAACGCCGTCTTCGTCGCCGACGTCCTGCGGCTGTTCGACCTCGACCTCCAGCGCGGCGCGCGCTCGCTCGAGGGAGTCGAAACTTACCAGCTCATCATCCTGCTCGTGGTCGTTCTGCTCCTGTTCGCGCCACTGCTGCCCGTTGTCGCCGCCGACGGCGACACCGCGATCGACCGCGGCGAGGCGACGGGGCCACACCCCGACGCGATGGTCTGGGAGGAGTCGACCCACTGGCTCGAGTCGAGCACACCCGAGCCGGGTAACTACGGCGACGCCGACTACGCCGACGAACTCGAGTACTACGGCAGCTACGACTACCCCGACGGCGGGGACTTCGACTATCCCGACGGCGCCTACGGCGTGATGTCCTGGTGGGACTACGGCCACCTGATCACGACCCAGGCCGAGCGGATCCCCCACTCCAACCCGTTCCAGCAGAACGCCGAGACCGCCTCGGCGTTCCTGACCGCCGAATCCGAGCGGGAGGCCGAACTGATCCTCGAGGCGATCGCGACCGGCGAGGACCCGCTCGACGGTGACGACGACGTGCGTCCGCTCGAGGAGCTCGAGGCGACGGTCGACGACGACGCCGACGAGCAGATGCGGTACGTGATGATCGACGACCAGATGGCGGGCGGGAAGTTCAGCGCGATGACCGCCTGGTCGGGTCCCGACTACGACCACTACGTCACGCCCGACGTCGAGCCCGGCGAGGAGATCGACCGCGAGGACGTCGACGAGCGCCTTGAGGTTCCCTACGAGGACACGATGGTCGCGGGTCTCTACTTCGACGACGCTGCGGGGATGGAGAACTACCGGCTCGTCCACGAGAACGACCAGCGCCAGGCCGGCTTCGTCAGCTACGCGCTGATCGACCCCGAGACCGATCAGGTGCTCACCGACGAGACCGGCCAGCATCAGGTCGCGATCAACCAGCCCCTCGACCAGCAGACGGAGGTCCAGCTCTCGCAGTTCGAGCAGAGCCCCGACGTCGACGTCGAGTACGTCGACGAGCGCGAGGGTGCCGGCGTCAAGACCTACGAACGCGTCGATGGCGCGACGATCGTCGGCACCGCCGACGCCGACGAGGGGACGGCGGTGACCGCCGAACTCGAGCTCGACTCCGGCGTCGACCGCGGCACGTTCACCTACGAGCAGGACGCTGAAGTCGACGAGGACGGCGAGTTCGAGCTGACGGTACCGTACGCGACCGACGACGAACTCGACGTCGAGGACGGCTACACCGAAAGCGCCGTCGAGGCCGTCGACGACTACACCGTGACCGTCGAGGGCGAGACACCCCAGCAGGGCGACCTCGAGGTTCCCGAGAGCGCGGTCATCGAGGGCGACACTATGGAGGTCGACCTCGAGGAGACGGAACTCGAGGACGCCGACGATACCGAGAACGGCGCCGACGATGCGGGCGCTGGCGAGGACGATGACGTCGACACCGCCGACGATGGTGAGGATGCCAACACCGCTGACGTCGACGAGAATGATGACGCCGGCACCGCTGACGCCGACGATAACGACGAGGACGCCGACGACGATACCGCCGGCTCGCTCGTTCCGACTGCGGCCGGACTCGCGGACTGACTTCGCCCCTTTTCCGTTGGCTCGAGTGAGAAGCTCCTACTACGTGTTCGCCATCGACGCGATCGTCGGACGGTGTCTCGTCGCGACCCCGCTATCCGACGGAGTTGCTCACGACGACTCGCCGTCGGTCGCGGCCAGCGCTCGGAACGCGATCGTCGGAAACCGGGGAACAACCGTGCTCGGACGGCGCCCGCTCCCGGTCGTCGGCAACGGCACCCGCTCGATGACGCCCCGATCGGCGAGTTCGTACAGGAATCGCTTGACCGTTCCGGCGGTCAGCCCCGATCGATCCGCGATTTCGGTCGCAACCTCGCGAATGGATCGGTCGGCCGCGTCGACGGCGATCAGGTCACACAGTACCCGCTGGCGCGTCTCCGACAGCGAGAGCGCCCGGTCGACGTGGACGCCGTCGTCGGGAACGTCGTTCATCGCCCGCTCGAGGTGAGAGTGTTCGATCCGATCCGCATCGTCCTCGCCGGCCAGCACCGCGGCGCCGAACAGCGCCGCGAGGGCGTCGTGGGCGTTGCCGTCGGCCCAGACTGCGATCTCGCGGACGGTCTCGTGATCGAGCGCGCCCGCCGTCAGCCCCGTCGACGTCCGATCGGTGAGGACGTCGACGAGTTCGTGGTGACGGTAGGCCGATGCCGTCACCGTCGTCCCGCGCCAGCCGTCGGGTTCGTGCTGGCCAACGGCGAGCGTCGCGACGTTCTCGCTTACCGGTTCGACGAGTTCGCGAACGCGATCGTACGAGAGCGTCTCGGGCTCGTCGTGGTGATCGACGGCAACGACGGCTCCCCGGTCCGGTCGCGAGAGTTGGCTACGGAGTCGGTCCCGCAGGTCGTCGGTCCCGACGCCGCTCTCGGGGACCGAGTTCGGGGAGATCATCGAGAGCACGGACCGGTAGAACGCGAAGGGGCTTCCGACGCGGCGGGCGTCGACGTAGACGAACCACGTCACCGTTCCGGAGCTGCCGGCCCGGGTCGTCGTGCCGATCGTTCGGGTCGGCTCGCCGAACCGTTCGTTCAGCGCGTCGAACAGCGCCGTCACGATCGCGGACGTGCCGGCTCCCGCCGGCCCGACGAGCGCGGCCGACTCGGGTAGCTCGTCGTCGAACACCGGCTCGAGCGCGTCGAGCAACTGCTCGAGGACGGGGCCTCGTCCCACCGGTTCCGCGCGATGGACGACCGGACTGAGGTGGTTACGGTTGACGACGATCCCGCTCGTTCGGTGCGCGGATCGTCGTCTGGCGATGCGCTCCTCGAGGTTCATCAGTCGACGAGCGCAGCCTCGAGGACCTCGAGGGTGTGGGTGATCTCGTAGCCGGTGCCGTGGCCCATCTGCATCGAACAGGTCGGACACTCCGTGAGTCCGGTCGTCGCTTCCGCGTCTTCCATGTGCTCGAACATCTCCTCGCCGATCTTCATGGAGGTTTCGTAGTTCTCCTCCTTCCAGCCGTACGTTCCGGAGATGCCCGAACAGGAGTCGCCGACGTCCTCGACGTCGATCCCGTCGATCGCGCTCAGTACCTCGACGGTCTGGCCGTCCAGTCCCTGGTTGCGGGCGTGACACGGCGCGTGGTAGGCGAACTCCGCGTCGACGGCGGTGCCCTCGAGTTCGCCTTTCAGGTCCTCGTGGACCCGGAGGTACTCGACGGCGTCCCAGGTGTTCGCCGCGACGTCCTCGGTGCCCTCGAAGTCGAACAGCTCGGGGTACTCCTGGCGGATCGACATCGAACACGAGCTACAGGAGGCGACGATATCGGCGCCGTTCTCGATCGCGTCGGCGAGTTCGCGGACGTTGGTCTCGGCCGCTCGGCGGGCGTCCTCGAGCATCCCGTTGGCGAACATCGGCGTCCCGGAACAGGACTGCTCGGGGACCATCACCTCGTAGCCGAGGTGTTCGTAGACCCGAACGAGTGCCTTCGCGACCTCCGGCGTGTTGTAGTTCGAGTAGCAGCCGTGGAAGTACGCGATTCGCTTGTGGGGGTTTTCGAGGTCCTCGCCGCGTCTCGCTCGCGCCGCCCGCGCTTGCTCTCTCGAGGTGTCGTTGCCGCCGCGTTCGGTCCACCAGCCGCGGAACGTCTGGGTCGCGAACTCGGGGAACTCCCGGTCGCCGGCGATTCCCATCACTTTCTCGCCCATCCACTGGGTGGCCGAGAGCCCCATTACGAAGTTGGCGGTCCGCGGGAACGTCGCCGCCAGCGGCGCGAGCTTCCGGTAGTTCGAGAGCATCCGGTTGCGCCAGTACTCCCGGGAGAGCTTGCTCATGTTCTCCTCGACGTACTCGGCGCGAGCCGTGTTGTGCATCTGGGAGAGGGGCACCTCGGAGGGACAGGCGCTGTCACAGCGCATGCAGTTCGAGCACTTCATCACCGAGTCGTCGATGTCGTGGTCCTCCTGGCGTTTGAGCCGCCACTGCTCGGGGCCCTGGAACTTCGGTCCGGGGAACTCGTCGTCGACCTCGGCGACGGGACAGTTCGTGTCGCAGGTCGAACACTTGTAACAGTTGTCAGCGCCCGGCCGGAGGTCCATATCCTCGGCCTCGGGGAACACCTCGATCGGCTCGAACCCCTCTTCCTCGCCCGGTACGTGATCGTCCATCGGCTGTTCTGCGTCACTCATCGAATCACCTGAATAGATCGCGCTCGCTCGTTCGGTCCGCTCGAGTCCGCGTCAGTCGCTCTCGTCGATACCGTCCTTACAGTCATCTGTTCGCCTCCGTCCCGGCCCGACCGCCAGCGACGTACCCCGTGGCCAGCGAGACGCCGGCGCCCGACTTCTCGGCCGCGTAGTCGTACCCGCCGAGCACCGCTCCAGCCGCCCGTAGATTGGAAAATTCGGGCTCCTCGTCGGCGCCGAGGGGCCGCAGCTCCCGATCCGGAACCAGCCCGAAGCGGGCGTACGGTTGCTCGCCGAAGACGTCGTCGACGAACCAGTCGTAGCGGTCGTCGGCGTGTGGCACGTAACAGTCGAAGATCGGCTCGAACACCCGGTCGCGCTCGCTGCGGACGCCCTTGCCGACGAGCCCGCCCGTCGCGAGCACGTACTGGCTCGCCTCGTGGGGGATCTCCTGGCCGTGGCGGTCGACGAGTACGTGGTCGATCGCTCCGGCTTCGTCGGTCTCGTAGTCGACCACCGGCACGCCCGAGGTTACGCGAACGCCGGCGTCCTCGAGCGCGTCGTACAGCAGATCCTCGAGGCGCATCCCCGGCAAACTCGGCGGTCCCATCGGTACTTCGAAGACGCCGGCGCCCAGCGACTCGGCGAGATCGGCCCGGACCTCCGCGGCGTGTTCGTCACCCAGGAGGGCAGGGAGACCGACGCGGGACTCGCCCTCGAGGTGCGGTTTCACGATTGAGGCGAGGGCCTCGCGGGCGGATCGGTCGCCCGACCCCGTCGAGACGGACTCCTCGTGATCGAGCAGGTGGGCGTACCGCGTGAGCTTCGCGTCGTCACGGACGATCCCGGGGAACTGCAGGGTGACGCCGCGGGCCGAAAACGGCGCGCCCGCGGCCTCGAGGTGGGAGGCCGCGAGCGGGGCGTCGAAATCGGTCAGCGTCTCGAAGCCGACCAGCAGCGTGTCCTGTGAGTCGCTCGCCAGCCCGGCGGCCGTCGAAACCGGGTATCGGGCCGTCGGTTTGACCGTTCCGCCGTGGGTCGGCACCAGCGCGTTCGAGTCGGTGTGGCTGCCCGCGTAGGCGTCGCCGGCGACCGCGTCGAAAAACGAAAGCGCGTCGCGGACCGCCTCGGTGCCGACCCGCTCGTAGGGGTGGCCCTTCGGGAGCTCCTCGAGTCGCTCGAACGGGTCGACGATCGGGCCCTCGCCCTCGTGGGTGTAGCCCAGCACGTCGATCAGCCCGCTGGCGTTTCGCAGCGTGCTCTGCTTGTGGGTGACGAGTCGGACGTCGACGCCCTCCTCGGCCGCGGCGAGGGCTGTCGTCGCGCCCGCGATCCCGCCGCCGATCACGAGGACGTCGTCTGTAATCGCCATCTCAGCGCTCACCTCCGTCAGATCGAAGATCTGACGAGGATCGCGAACCGTCGGTTCGCTTCCCGCCGTCGGAGCGTGCTGGCGAGGCGGTCTGTGCGCCCGAATCGAACGCACCGTAGTCGACTCCCTCCGTGCGGTTCGCGGGGTCGTTGTCCCGGTTCATCGTCGTCGCGTGCAGGGCGTAGTTGAGCATCGCCTGGGAGAGCTGTTCCCCCCAGAGGGCGTGGCGCTCGCCCTTCCAGCGCTCCTGAAACAGTTCGTCGAGCGCTTCCCGGGTCGTCTCCTCGTCGTACTCCGGATGGAGCTCGTTGGCCATGTTCGCACAGCAGAAGCCGCCCTGACAGTTGCCCATCGACGCGCGGGTCCGGATGCGGACCGCGTTGAGGTCCGAGCCGGACTGCGAGATCGCGTCCTGCACTTCGGCTCGCGTGACGCCCTCGCACTGGCAGACCACTGGATTGGGGTCGTCGGTCTCGAGCACCTCCTGCGACCGGCTTCCGAGTCGCTGCTTGCTCCGGCGGGCAATCGGCGAGCGCAGGCCGAAGTCGTCCATCCCTTCCTCGAGGACGGCGAGGTTCTCGCTGCCCGGCAGGGCCTCCTTGGCGGTCGCACACGAGGCGCGAACGCCGAGCTGGTCACAGACGTGATTCGAGATCTCCTCGGCCATCGCCCGGTAGGTCGTGAACTTCCCGCCGACGATACTGGACATCCCGGAGACGCCGTCGCGCTCTGCGTGATCGAGCAGGAAAAAATCACGCGTGATGTCGGTGGGATCCTTCGTCCCCCGTCCTGGAGGCTCGTACAGGGGCCGGACGCCCCAGAACGAGCGGATCGTTCGGGCCTCCTCGAGGATCGGCACGAGCTCGGAGAGCGTGTCGATCATCATGTCGACCTCCCACTTCTCCTCGGGGTAGTCGTCGGGATCGGAGACCTCCTCGTCCGTGGTGCCCAGAATCGCCGTCGTCTCGTGGGGAACGATGATGTCGGCGTCGCCCTTCGGCCGGCAGCGGTTGATGACCGTGTCGACCTGTCGGACGTTCATGATCGTCATCACGCCCTTCGAGGGGCGGACCTCGACGTCTAAGTCGGCCATCGCGCCGATCTGGCCGGCCCAGGCGCCGGTGGCGTTGACGACGTAGTCGGCCGTGATATCCTCGGTCGTCCCGGGCGTCTTGTGCGTTCGCTTGCCCGGCCCGGAGTCGTGGCGCACCGTCACGCCGTAGATGTCGTCGCCGTCCCGAAGCAGGTCGATCACTTCGGCGTGGGTCTCGACCCGGGCACCGTAGTTCTCGGCGTCGATCGCGTTCGCGACACACAGGCGGAACGGATCGATCGCTCCGTCCGGGACCTGAATGGCGCGCTTGACGTCTTTCGCGAGATATGGTTCGACCTCGCGGGCCTCTCGGCCCGAGAGAACTCTCGCGGGAATGTCGCAGTCGCGACAGCCCTCGAGTTTCTCCCGAAAGTAGTCGTCGGGGTCCTCGGGGCGCTGGACGAACAGCCCGCCGGTCAGCTCGACGCAGTGGCCGGCGATCTCCCGAAGGATCTCGTTTTCTTCGATACACTCGACCGCGCTGGCCTGATCCGAGACCGCGTATCGTCCCCCGCTGTGTAGCAGGCCGTGCATCCGGCCCGTCGTCCCGTCGGTCAGATTGCCTCGCTCGACGAGCGTGACCTCGAGGCCGCGCATCGCCAGGTCCCTGGCGATGCCACAGCCGGTCGAGCCGCCCCCGAGTACGAGAACCTCGGTGTCGTGTGCCATCCCTTCGTCCGTACATCGCTTTCGTCCGTCTTTATTTTATCGACGGGAGAGAACCGCCAGTAACGTTCGGCTAGCCGGCTGATGAGTTCGGAACGGAACACTCTCGCTTTTCGAATAATACCCCCCGGACGATCGACGCTCGGGCACCTAAAGCGAAATATTTCGACCGGTTCGAACACGACCCGCACCCGTCCTAGTAACAGCTATCCTACTGTTTCGGTAACGTTTATAATGATCGTAGGAAATGTTTACCAGTAGGATGCGATCGTCAGTAAAGACATCGCTCGGGACGATCCGGGGTGACCACGAATGACAGCACAGACGTACGTCGGCGCGGTTGATCAGGGGACGACCGGAACGCGGTTTATGGTGTTCGACCACGGCGGGCAGGTCGTCGCCAACGCCTACGAGAAACACGAACAGATCTATCCGGAGCCGGGATGGGTCGAACACGACCCGATGGAGATCTGGGAGAACACGAAGAGCGTGATGACGACGGCGCTCGGTAAGGCGGGGATCAGCCCCGACCAGCTCGAGGCCATCGGCGTCACGAACCAGCGCGAGACGACGCTGCTGTGGGACGCCGAATCGGGACGGCCGGTCCACAACGCGATCGTCTGGCAGGACCGACGAACGACCGATCGGGTCGAGCAGCTCGAGGAAGACGGCCTCGTCGACACCGTTCGCGAGAAGACCGGGCTCGAGGCCGACGCCTACTTCTCGGCGACGAAAGCCGAGTGGCTCCTCGAGAACGCCGATCCGATCAAGATGGAGCGGGCCCGTCCCGCGGACATCCAGGATCGGGCGGCCGAGGGCGACGTCCTGTTCGGAACGATCGACAGCTGGCTGATCTACAACCTCACCGGCGAGCACATTACCGAGGTCACGAACGCCTCGCGGACGATGCTGTACAACATCCACGACCTCGAGTGGGACGACGAACTCCTCGAGGAGTTCGACATTCCGGAGGCGATGCTTCCGGAGGTTCGACCCTCGAGCGACGACGCGACCTACGGCTCGACCGACCCCGAGGGGTTCCTCGAGGCCGAGGTCCCCGTCGCCGGGGCGCTGGGTGACCAGCAGGCCGCGCTGTTCGGTCAGACCTGTTTCGACGCCGGCGAGGCCAAGAACACCTACGGAACGGGCTCGTTCTTCCTGATGAACACCGGCGACGAGGCCGTCGAGAGCGACCACGGACTGCTGACGACGATCGGCTTCCAGCGCTCGGGTGAGTCGGTCCAGTACGCCCTCGAGGGATCGATCTTCGTCACCGGGGCGGCCATCGAGTGGCTCGAGGACCTCACGCTGATCGACAACCCGGCCCAGACCGCCGAGCTGGCCCGCAGCGTCGACTCGACCGACGGCGTCTACGTCGTCCCCGCCTTCACGGGCCTCGGTGCACCGCACTGGGACCAGCGCGCCCGCGGCACTATCGTCGGGATGACGCGGGGTACCCGCAAGGAGCACGTCGTCCGGGCGACCCTCGAGTCGATCGCCTACCAGACCCGCGACGTCGCCGAGGCGATGGAGGCCGACTCGGGCATCGAGATGACGAGCCTCCGGGTCGACGGCGGCGCGGTCAAGAACAACTACCTCTGTCAGCTCCAGTCCGACATCATCGGCTCGAAGATCGTCCGCCCGCAGGTCGACGAGACGACGGCGCTGGGGTCGGCCTACGCCGCCGGACTGGCCGTCGGGTACTGGGAGGATATCGAAGGGCTGCGCGACAACTGGCAGATCGACCGCGAGTTCGACCCCGAGATGGACCGCGGCGAGGCCAACCGGAAGTACGACCGCTGGGGCGACGCGCTCGATAGATCGCGGGACTGGGCCCGGGACGGTGACTGAGCATGCTTGACGCGCTTCTCGATCTCGCCGAGATCATCGCCGCGTTCGGCGGGGGCGCTTTCGGCGCCGCGCTCGGCCCGCTGCCAGCGTTTATTTTCACGGGCTTCATGGTGATCGCGGGCGAGGCCGCGACGCTCGTCGATCCCGAGGCGGCCGCGATCACCGATCAGGTCGCGTTCGGCCCACCGTTCTCGCCGGCGATTAGCTTCGCCGGTGGGGTGGCGGCAACGGCGTACGCCGCCAGGCGGGGGTATATGGACACTGGTTTCGACTACCACGAGGCCAAGAACATCGCCTACGCGCTCGGGACGAAACCCGACGTGCTGGCGGTCGGCGGCGCGTTCGGTATCCTCGGCTACTGGCTCGTTACGCTCTCGGCCGAACTCGGCATGCCCTACGACCCCATTGCGATGGGGGTCGTCCTTTCGGCCTTTGCTCACCGGCTGATTCTGGGCTACAGCATCATCGGCAAGGTCCGGGGCGCGAACATCCTCGACATGGGCCCCTTCGAGCGCGAGGAGATGCGCGTCATCGGCGACTCTGCGACCGACGGCGGCGAGGCGACCGACCGCGCGGAGGGGAAGCCGACGGCTGCCGCAGCGCCACAGAAGGAGCGCCTGAAGGTAGAACCGTGGCTCCCCCACCAGTACAAGTGGGATCACGTTGCGATGCTCGGGCTCGCGGCCGGGATCCTCGGCGCCTACGTCGGGATCGTGACCGGCAGCGCGTTCCTCGGGTTCGGAATCAGCGCGGCGTCGCTGGTCTTCCTCAACTGCGGCGTCGAGAAGATCCCGGTGACCCACCACATCACGCTGCCGGCAGCGACCGCCGCGCTGGCGGTGTACGTCCCCGCCGACGGCGGGATCGCGGAGGGCGCACCGGTCGCCTACGACAGCGGCGCGTTGCTCGCGGGAACCGGGACCGAGGTCGCCCTGATCGTTGGGCTCGTCGTTGGCGTGATCGCCGCGCTGTTCGGCGAGCTCTTCCAGCGGGTGTTCTTCGCCCACGGCGACACCCACGTCGACCCGCCCGCCGCGGCGATCGTCTTCGGGACCTTCCTCGTCGCACTCCTGTACGTCCTGGGGGTCTTCCCGACGACGGTCTGGGTCCCGTGGTTCTGATCGCTCGCTAACCCTTCTTTCGGTTTTATCGCCGCGTTCGACACGCTCTCGAGCGACCCTACTCGCGTTCGTCCGGATCCGTTCGCTTTAGGCGACCGCGGCCCGACGTCCCGTCATGACCGCCGACCCGCCGCTGGTTCTCGACATCGACGGCACCCTGACCCGCCCCGATCGGTGGGGGATCGACCCGCGCGTCTTCGACCCGATCCGCGACTGGGAGGCACCGGTCGTGATCGCCACCGGGAAGGCCTTCCCCTACCCCGTCGCCCTCTGTCACTTCGTCGGCGTGCCCGAACTCGTCGTCGCCGAGAACGGCGGCGTCGTCTACACCGGCGACGACGTCTTCTTCACCGCCGACCGGGAGGCCGCCCAGGCCGTCGCCGAACGGTATCGGGGCGCGGGCTACGAGCTGGGGTGGGGCGAGGAGGACACCGTCAACCGCTGGCGGGAGACCGAGGTCGCGATCAACCTCGAGCAACCGATCGAACCGCTCCGGGAGATCGCCGCCGAGTACGGCCTCGAGGTCGTCGACACCGGCTACGCCTACCACGTCAAGGACACGAATCCGAACAAAGGCGACGGCGTCGAGACGATCGCCGACCACGTCGGCTTCGACCTCGAGGGGGCCGTCGCCGTCGGCGACTCGGTCAACGACGTCTCGACGTTCGAGGCCGTCGGCCGGAGCTTCGCGGTGGCCAACGCCGACGCGGCCGCGACCGAGGCGGCAGACGAGGTGCTCGAGGAGGTCCACGCCGACGGAACGCTGTCGGTACTCGAGCGCGTTCGGGAGAGCCGATAACGCTCGGACCCGCCTCAACGACGGTGCTTCCAGTGTCTCGTCGGAGACGGGACCGCTTCGAACCGATCGACGATCGGTGCGGTGGCGCGCGCTGTCGCCAGGATTTCGCTGTCGCTCGATCCTGGCTGACGCTATCGTACGAGTTGACCAGGGAGAGCGTGGGGATTCTCCGTTTCTGCGACCGGCAACTGGGTAGTAATTCAGCTATCTGTCCATATAGGACGACTATCCACTATGGTTCGAGCACGGATCGTCGGACTGGGATTGGTCCTCGCGACCGGACTCCACCTCTGGACGACGACTCGAGTCAGCGGCTACGAGCTACAGGTCCTCTTTGCACTGCTGACGATGAGCGTTGCGCTCGCCGCCGTCGTCGTCCTCTTTCGCTCGAGCGCGTCGATGCGTCCGAGTAACTCGCTCGGGGATACGGCCTCCCTCGAGACGTGACTGCGCCTGGTCTCGCGTCGCTCGAGGACTCGCGAAAGAAACGGAACCGAAGTCTGGACTGCGTTAGGCCTCGTCCTCGTCGGTGAGATCCTCGATCCAGCTGATCGCGGCCATCGCCTGCGGGAATCCGAGCGTCGGGATCGAGAGCGCGGCGACCTGTTTGAGCGCTTCGGGATCGACGTCCTCGTCGAGCCCGCGCCGGACGTGGGAGTGGACGGCACCCTCGGACCCGGCGCCGATCGCGAGCGCGAGTTTGACGAGCCGCTTCGTCTCGTCGTCGATCGGACCGGCCTCTGAGCACGCCTCGCCGAGGTCGGAGTACGCCTCCCAGACCTCGGGGTAGTCGTCTGCGAACTCGCCCGCCGTCGACGGCAGTTCGTCGGGATCGTCTATCTGATCGGCCATCTGTGTGCGAGGCGTCAGTCCGAACCGACAAGATAGTTCTGCCGGAGCCCGGTCCGTGGGAATCAGCTCGCACGGCCGGGCGATCCGCTCGAGCGAGCGGTCGCAGAACGCTTTTCTATCGACCGCCCCGACTCTCGGGTATGGACGGATTCGACGTCGCAGTCGGGGCCTTCGGTCTCAGCGCGACGGCCGCGATCTTCGCGCTCGTTCACCGGGACGCGATCGGCCAGGAGATCTCCCGGCCGCGGCTGTGGGCCGCGATCGCGGCGGTCCCGTTCCTGCTCGGGGTGGGACTGTACCTGTTCGCCCCGGCGCCGATGACGGGCGTGATCATGACCGCTAACACCGGAATCGTACTCTACACGTTCGAACGAGAGATCGTCAACGAGGACGACGAGGGCGACGACGAACCGGTCGAACCCGGGACGTTGCCACACCAGAAGTAGCGTTACTCGCCGCCTCGCTCGTCGAGTCGGCGACGGCGCGCCGGGCCTCGAGCGAGCGAACCGACACCACACGGCTTTTGCCCGCGCCCGAGCAAGGAGGGATCAACATGAGCGACTCCGCGGATCCCGCAACCGGGTCGGGGACGCCCGAGGCTGACGACGGAGGAGCCGACGACACTCCCGCCCAGATCTCGAGCCCGAACTACCACAGCGAGAACCACACCGCGGCCCAGACCTGCGGCTGGACGGCGAACGCCCTCCGGGGCGAGGGACGGTGTTACAAGAACGTCTTCTACGGCATCCAGTCCCACCGTTGCATTCAGATGACGCCGGTCGTCAAGTGCAACGAGCGCTGCGTCTTCTGCTGGCGCGACCACCGGGGTCACGCCTACGAGCTGGGCGACGTCGAGTGGGACGACCCCGAGGCGGTCGTCGACGCCTCGATCCGCCTCCAGAAGAAGCTGCTGTCGGGTTTCGGCGGCAACGACGACGTCCCCCGCGAAGTGTTCGAGGAGGCGATGGAGCCCCGCCACGTCGCCATCTCGCTGGACGGCGAGCCGACGCTGTACCCCTACCTGCCGGAACTGCTCGAGGCCTTTCACGACCGGGATATCACCACGTTCCTCGTCTCTAACGGCACCCGACCCGAGGTGCTCCGGGAGTGTGATCCCACACAGCTGTACGTCAGCGTCGACGCCGCCGAGCGCCACACCTTCGACCAGGTGGTCAAGGCCGTCGAGGACGACGCCTGGGATCGGCTGCTCGAGACGATGGACGTCCTCCGCGAGAAGGACGAAACGCGGACCGTGCTGCGGACGACGCTCGTCAAGGGCGAGAACATGCACCACCCCGACTGGTACGCCGGCTTCTACCAGCAGGCCGATCCGGACTTCCTCGAGCTGAAGGCGTACATGCACGTCGGCCACTCCCAGGGACGACTCGACCGCTCGTCGATGCCCGACCACGAGGAGGTCGTCGACTTCACCGAACAGGTACAGGAGTACATGCCCGAGTTCACCGAACTCCGTGGCGTTCCACCGTCGCGCGTGGCGCTGCTCGCGAAGGACGAGGAAACGTGGGTACCCAAACTCGAGCAGGGAAGCGAGTTCTGGGAGCGGGACCCGGTGACTGGCGACTGAGCCGACCGTCGTCCCGTACCGTCGGTTCGTTAGCGTCCCCGGGGGGCGAAGGTGTTAGCCGGAGGCCTTTTATCGACGTCGGGCTGACGTTCAGTACGAACCGAATAAACGGCCGCCAACTGCATCACAGTTCTGTTACGCATTCCACATCCGATACGCTTTTGAGTGCCCCCGCGAACCTTCTAGGTATGTCAGTGTCAGCCGAGTCCGCCGTCGGCCACGACGAACTCGCCGTTCTCAAGCTGCTCGCGCTCGAGGGCGGGCTCGAGGGTGACGTCAAGATCTCCTGTTCCCGCCTCGCGGAGCGCCTCGAGGCGTCGAACCAGACGGCCTCGCGCCGGCTCCAGCGCCTCGAGGCGTCCGACCTGCTCGAGCGCGATACCGTCAGCGACGGGCAGTGGGTCGCGGTGACCGACGCGGGCGAACGAGCGCTCCACGCCGAGTACGAGGACTACCGACGCATCTTCGAGAGCGACCCGGAGGTCGAACTCGAGGGGACCGTCACCAGCGGGATGGGCGAGGGCCGCCACTACATCTCGCTGTCGGGGTACAAACGCCAGTTCGCCGACCGACTCGGCTACGAGCCGTTTCCCGGAACGCTGAACGTCGACCTCCGAGAGGACAGCGTTCGCCGCCGGAGCGCGATGGCCTCCCTCGAGCCGGTGCCGATCGACGGCTGGGAGGACGAGGACCGGACCTACGGTCCCGCGGTCTGTCACCCCGCGACCGTCGAGACCGCCGACGGCGGGCGTTACGAGGAGGCCCACATCATCGCGCCCGAACGAACCCACCACGACGAGGACCAACTCGAGGTCATCGCCCCCGAGAAGCTCCGCGAAACGCTGGAACTCGAGGACGGGAATCGCGTGACGGTCACCGTGGGTGATCGTCGATGACCGGGCGCCACGCCAGCGCGAACGCCGGCGCGGGCGAGCAGGCGCCGGCGGCGTTCGAGCGCGCCCTCGAGTCGCTGCGGGCGGGCGAGCCGGTACTGGTCCACGACGCGGCCGACCGCGAGGGAGAGACGGACATCATCTACCACGCCGACGCGGTCACGTCCGACGCCGTCGCCCACATGCGAAACGACGCCGGCGGGCTGGTCTGTGTCGCCCTCGCCCACGAGGTCGCGGAGGCGTTCGACCTTCCCTTCTACACCGAGGAGATCGATCACCCTGCCGCAGCCGACCACGAACTCGGCTACGACGAGCGCTCGTCGTTCTCGCTAACGGTCAACCACCGTGATACCTACACCGGGATCACCGACGCCGACCGCTCGCTGACGATCCGAACCCTGGGCGAGGCCGCGGCCGAACCGTCTGCGACGGAGTTCGCAACCGAGTTCCGCGTCCCTGGTCACGTCCACCTGCTGAAAGCGGCTCCCGACCTGCTCGCCCAGCGAGAGGGTCACACCGAACTCGGCCTCGCCCTCGCCGGCGCCGCCGACCTCCCGCCCGCGGTCGTCGTCTGCGAGATGTTAGACGACCAGACCGGCGAGGCGCTCACCCCCGCCGACGCCCGCGCCTACGCCGACCGCCACGACTACGTCTACCTCGAGGGCCGGGACGTTCTCGAGCGACTGGCCTGATCGGGATCGTCAGTCGCCGTCGGTTTCGAACCGGGATTGGTCGGTTCCGGGACCGCTTCGGTACACCGCGTAGAGGATGAGCACGGCGATCGAGACGTCGACGCCGTGTTCGACCAGGTGGTGGACCGTCATCGGAACCAGCCCGAAGACGGTTCCCAGTCCGACGAGCGAGCGGGTGACGAGCAATCCGAGTGCGATCGTTACCAGCAGATACCGCGTCGACCGCCGCCGGGAGTAGGCGACGACCCCGATACAGAACAGTACCGTCGTTCCGGCGACCGCGAGCACGATAACGGCGAGCAGGACGGGCGTCAGCTGGGGGTCCACCCACCCGACGTCGAACGGGTTCGTGTGCTGCATCTCCGTTGGTAGACGTCGAGCGGAGAGTTACCTATGTGCTTCGATCGTAAAAACAGGGTTATAGTCGTCCGGAACGGAACGCCGGTACGAACCGCGGGTGGTGACTCGGTCGGCGCCCGACCCGGGAGCGAAACGAAAGCCGATGCCGACGCCGTCCGCCGACGGAACCAATCGCAATGACAGAGACGAGACGACAGATCAGAACGCACGTCTACGCCAACGCCGGCATCCACTTCAACGAACTCGTGAGGGAGTCGTCGTTCGCACCGGGACAGATTCAGTACCACGTTCGCCGACTGATCGACGACGGCGAACTCGTTCGGGGGGAGTTCTACGGCCGAACTCACTACTACGCGCCCGGGTACGACGAACACGAACGGGCGATGCTGGCACTGTTCCGGCGCGAAACCGCCCGTGAGATCGTCGTCCACCTGATCGAACACGAGCCCACGGGGCCAGGCGGGGTCGCCAATGCGGTCGGGATCGCCCGGAGCACGCTCGAGTACCACCTCGACCGGCTGGTCGAACAGAAGGTCGTCGAGAAGACCTACGACGAGCGCGGTCGAGTCGTTCTCCGACTGGCGAACCCCGAACGGACCGGCGAACTGCTGTCGGCGGTCGAACCGACCGTTCCCGACCGGTTGCTCGACCGGTTTACCCGCCTCGTCGACGACCTGCTCGGGGGGTAACCGAGCTCACGGTGACGACGGGAGTCGACCGTTCCGTACGACGCCCGGAAGCCGACAGCTGCGTACCCGTTGGGCGACTCGCGTTTCCGTTCGCTTATCGAACCAGAGTTTCGACAACCGCACCAGAACGAACGTGGTCGACCGGGAATAGAGTCGAGTATGGACCAATCGGTCAAGCGACGACGTTTCGTACAGGTAGCTGGAAGCGGACTCGTCGTCGGTATTGCGGGCTGTGCCGGTGACGATGGCGACGATGGTGACGATAGCGACGAAGCAGGTGACGATCACGACGATCATGACGACCATAACGGTGACGACGAAGAGTCGGAGACCGAGAACGGCGACAGCGAGGGACTGATCTACGCCTTCGCGCCGAACACGATCGCGATTATCGACCCCGAAGACGGCGAGGTAGTCGACGAGATCACCGACGACCTCGACGACGAAGGGTGGGGCGATCCGCGGATCACGACCGATTACAGCGAGATCTACGTGATCAGGGAGTCGCCCTCGCAGGTGCTCGTCATCGACACCGAGGCACGCGAGATCGTCGATGAGGTCGATATCGGACCGGACGCGACCCACATGTACCACCCCAACGACGACGAGATGTGGGCCCACAGCGACGACGAAGGAACCTTCTACGTCATCGATACCGACTCCCACGAGGTCACCGAAATCGTCGAGTCGGGGCTCGAGGAGGAAGGCCACGGGAAGCTGCTCTACCACGAGGATATGGGCTCGGTTGGCTACGCGACGAACGTCAACGACCCCGGATCGCCGGTGATCGACCTCGAGAACTACGAACGAAGCGACTTTATCGAGTTCGAGAACGACGAGGAGGGCACCCACTACAAGGCCTATGCGCCCGAAACGGGGCTGGCGTACTTCGAGTTCGGGGACGAGACCGTCGTCGTCGACACCGAGGACGACGAGGTCGTCGACACCCTCGACTTCGCGGGCGGGATGTACCTCACCCCCGATGAGGAGGTTCTCGGCGTACTCGACGGCGACGACGTCCGATTCCTCGACGCGACGAGCGAGGATAGCGAGGAGCTCGGCGTCGTCGAGGTCGGGGACGATCCGGACGCGCTCCGGTATCACGAGGCCGACGACGCGGTCTACGCGTTCACGGCGAACACACAGACCGACGAGGCGTCGATCATCGACGTTGAGGCGGCCGAGGTCGTCGAGACCGTCGACATCGGCGATATCGAGCGCCCCGAGGACGCCGACCACCTCCACCGAACCGGCGTCGCCGGCGGCGACTACTTCGTCAGCCCAGCCGACGCCGACGGAATCGTCGCGATCGTCGACATGGACGCACAGGAGCTCGTTGAGCAGGTCGAGGTCGAGGAGGGCGTCGACACCGTCCAGTACGTCGGCCATTCCGGCGTCGGCTACACCGGCACACTCAGGTAAGCGATGCGCTCGAAATCGGCGTCTCGTGGACGTGGTTCGCTCCTCGCGGCGCTACTCGCCTGTCTCGTCGTCGCCGGACTCGCCCTGGGTCTCGTAGCGACCCCGGTTGCGGCCCACGCCTACCTCAGCGAGACGGACCCCGCGAACGGCGAGCAGGTCGACGGGGTGCCCGACGAGATCACGCTGACCTTCTCCGGTGACGGTGTCGTCAACGCCGATATTACCGTCGAGGGGCCGGACGGCGAGGTCGTCAGCGGTGAGTCCGAGATCGATCCCGACGACACGCAACTCGTCGACGTGCCGATCGAGGACGCAGCCGACGAGGAGGGGATGTACACCGTCGAGTGGGAGGTCCTCGCTGACGACGGCCACACCACGTCGGGCTCGTTCTTCTTCGCCGTCGGTGACGAACCGCTCGACCGCGACGCGGTGCTCGAGTCCCACGAGGACGACGAAACCGACGAGTCCATCTCGCCGATCGAGGCGGGCGCGAAGGGCCTGTTGCTCGTCGGAATCATTGGACTGGTCGGGATCCCGGCGACCGCAGCCGTCGCCGCCGGACCCGTTTTCGCTCGAGCCGGTGGCTCGCGACGAGCCGCCCTCGACGGACGTGTCGGTCGGCTGCTCGTCGGCGCTGCGGTCCTCACCCTCGCGAGCGCGCTCGCCCTCGGGCTCGTCCGGAGCACGAGCCTGGGTCCGCTCTCGGTCGACACCGTCTCGCAGTTCCTCGAGACGCCGCTCGGGCAGGCCTGGCTCGTACAGCTCGTCGTGGCGGCGCTCGTCACCGCGGTCGTCGTCTGGCACCTTCGAGGCGGTGCCCGTCGATCCGCGCTCGCCGGCACGTTCGGCGGAGCCCTCGCCCTGGCGGGAACGGTCGCCTGGACGAGCCACTCGGCGACGGCGATCGATCGCCTCCAGGGGACGGTCGTCGACTTCGTCCACATCGTCGGTGCCGGGCTCTGGATCGGCGGGCTGGCGGTGCTCGCGCTCGCCGTCGTCCCCGCGGCCCGTACTGGCGCGCCTGCCGATCGAACCGCACTCGTTACCGGAGCGATCCGGCGATTCTCGGTGCTCGCGCTGGGCGGCGTCACCCTCGTCGTGGCGACGGGGTTCGTCCTCGCCTCCTGGCACGTTCCCGAAGCGGACGGCCTCGTCGACACCGTGTACGGACTGACGCTCGTCGCGAAACTCGCGCTGATCGCGATCGCACTCGGGCTTGGAGGTGTGACACGGTTCGTCCTGCTGCGTCGGCTCGAGCCGTCGAGAGCCACCGATTCGGCGGGCCCCTCGCGGCCGGCGAGTGCGGACGGCGGTGCTGCTCCCGAAGACGGCCAACTCCGGACGATCGTCCGATCGATCCGCCTCGAGTTGGCCCTCCTCGTCGCTGTCCTCCTGCTGTCGGGACTGCTCACGTCGGCGCCGACGGCCGCCGTCACCGAGGGAGACGAGCTCGTCGAATCGACGATCGAGCGCGAGTACGACGACGGCATCCTCGAGGTCAGCGCGTTCCCGGCCGCGGAGGAGGCCGACGGGGACGACTACTTCGTCCTCGAGGCCGACGAGCCGATCGTCTTCGAGGTCGCGTTCCTCGACGACGACGGCGAGCCGATGAGTTCGGACCAGGCCGTTCGGTTGCTCGCGAGCAGCGAGGACGGAACCGAAACCGAGGTCGAACTCGAGGAGACCGACGACGGCGCGTACGCCACGGTCCAGCCCCTCGCCGCCGACGGCCGCTGGGAGCTGCGGGTGACCGGCGCGCCCGAGGGCTCGTACGTCAGCGAGTGGATCGACGTGATCGCCGTCTCACCCGACGGCCACGAAGACCACGACCACGGAGACGACGACAGTCACGATCACGGTGACGATGCTCACGACCACGAGGATGCCCACGATCACGACGGCGAGAGCGACGACTCGGCGTTCGCCGTCTTCCTCCAGTTCGGCGCCGTCGCGGTCGCCGTCGTCGGAACCGTCGCGGTCACCGTCGAAACCCTTCGGGTTCGAAACCGCGACTAATCGCCCGAGGGCACCCCTCCCTCGCTTCCCGAATAGCGAACACTTAGTACCGTGGTGTTCAACACCTACGATCATGGGATTCGACGAGATGGACGTCGACACGATCTGGATGGACGGAGAGTTCGTCGACTGGGACGACGCGCAGATTCACGTCCTGACACACGGACTTCACTACGGCACGGGGATCTTCGAGGGGGCGCGCTGTTACGACACCGAGGAGGGGCCTGCCATCTTCCGCTGGGAGGAACACATCGAGCGCCTCTACCAGTCCGCCAAACCCTACGAGATGGAGATCGACCACGATATCGAGGAGCTGACCGAGGCGACCCTCGAGCTCATTCAACGCCAGGAGCTCGCCTCCTGTTACATCCGCCCGATCGCCTTCTACGGCTACGACACCCTCGGCGTGGGTCCCGGTGACTGCCCGACGCGGATCGCGATCGCCGCCTGGCCGTGGGGGGCCTACCTCGGCGAGGACGCCCTCGAGAACGGGATCGAGGTGATGGTCTCCTCCTGGCGGAAACACGCCTCGAGTCAGATCCCGACGAACGCGAAGACGACGGGACTGTACGTCAACAGCCTGCTGGCCGGCGAGGAGGCCCGTCGGAACGGGTACGCAGAGGCGATCGTGCTGAACAAGGAGGGCGACGTCGCCGAGGGCCCCGGCGAGAACATCTTCATGGTCCGAGACGGCGAGATCTACACGCCCGGGCTCTCGGAGTCGATCCTCGACGGCATCACCCGCCGAACCGTGATCACGCTCGCGGAGGATCTGGGGTACACCGTCCACGACAGAGCCTCGATCTCGCGGGGCGAGCTCAACACCGCCGACGAGCTGTTCTTCACTGGCTCGGCAGCCGAGGTCACGCCTATCCGGAAGGTCGACAACGTCGTCATCGGCGACGGCGACCGCGGACCCGTTACCGAGGATATCCAGTCAAAGTTCTTCGAGGTCGTCGAGCGTCGCACCGACGAGTACGACGACTGGTTCACCTACGTCTGAGGATCCGGCGTTTCCTTCTGCGATTTTCGCACCCTACCGCGGGCACGACGTCGGTTCCGGACTTCATCGGCTGCTCGAGCAAGCGCTCGACGAAGACGAACTGGACGCGAGCGGCTTCCGGCCGACGATCACCATCCCCGAACCCGTTCCCCGTGTTCACCGATCCAGCCACTCGTCCAGCGGAACGATCCGCCGTGTCGGCGGCGATCCGAGGACGATCCGCTCCGGACCGACGTCGTCGGTGACGGTTGCGCCCGCGGCCACAACTGTCCCCTCGCCGATCTCGAGTCCGGGACCGACGACGCTGCCGGCGCCGACGAACGCTCCCGCGCCGAGTACGATCCGCTCGAGGACGTCGTTGCGAAACGCCATCCCGTCCTCGCGTAGCTCGTGGGTGACGCCGACGACGCTACAGTTCGGGCCGATCTGTACGTCGGGTCCGATCTCGGCGTTCTCGACGTACGTCCCTGCGTTGACGTCGACGTCGCCCTCGAGCCGGGATTTCTTGATCGATGTTCGCTCGTAGAGCCGACAGCCGTCGCCGATCTCGGCGTCGTGGATCGTCACGAACTCCCGGATCTCGGCCCGGCCGACGTCGGAATCGACCACTCTCGCCGTGTCGTCGATAGTTGGCATGCCCGTACTCGAGTCCGACCCATCATCAACCCGGGCGAACGGCTCTCGGACCGATTGTCGGGTCGCTCTTATCCGCTGGTCGACACCTCGAGGACCATCTCCTCGCCGTCCTCGAGCGTGTGTTCCGTCGGGTCGACGGACTCACCGTCGACCAGGAACGTCATCTCGGTGTCAACGTCGGCCTCGTCGTAGGTGTCGCCGTCGTGCTCGAGGACGTGGTCGCCGTCGTCCGTTTCGAACGAGAAGTACGGCAGGAGATCGATCCCCTCGGCGAACGTGACCTGCTCCTCGCCCTCCATGTACCACTGGTCGCTGCCCTCGTGGAGGTGGAAGTCGATCGAGTGGTTTTCGGCGTGTTCGGCCTGGTACCGATCCTCGGAGAGGTTCACCGGTTCGTCGTCGATCAGGATCTCGATCTCGCCCCGTTCGTCGATCTCGTCGTCGGAGAGACAGCCGGCGAGGGCGACGAGACCCGAGACGCTGGCGAGAACTGCACGTCGTTGCATGGCCGATCGGAGCGGACCGTCGATACAAAAGGTTCTGGTTTCCCCGTCGAAAGCGCGGCGAGTAGGGGGATTTCGACTACCGCTCGGGGTCAGTCCTCGAGCCGCATCCGGTCGTGGTCGGATTCGCTCTCGCCGCCGTCGGTCGTCGCCTCGTCGACGACGTCGATCGAGACGCCGGCGGCCATGTCTCGGTTGCGCTTCGAGTCACCGAAGCCGGCGCTCAGCACGCGAGTCAGGGCGTCCTCGACGTCCTCGTCGAGTTCGGTGATCCGACTCGACTCGACCTCGATGACGAACCCGGTCGTGATGTTCGGCGACGTCGGCAGGAACAGCACCTCGCGGCCGTCCTCGGTCACTTTCCCGGTTTTGAACGCGGTCATTCGAAGTCCCTCCCAGGTCTCGAGTTTGACCGGTTTCTGCAGGGAGTCCTGCTCGCCGAAGGCGGTCTCGGCGGCCATCTTCGAGGCGTTGTAGACGACCCGGATCACGGGGACCCGGTTGGCGACGTTGTCGACCAGCCGCTCGACCAGTCCGCCGACGGTCGTCCGCATCAGGTAGCCGACCGAGAACGTCAGGATCACCAGAACAGTCAGGGCGACGATCACTCGGAGGAACTGGGCGACCTCCTCGCGGGTCTGCTGGGCCTGGGCGCCGTCGCCGGGGATCAGCGGTCGGAGCGCGGCCTCGTCGAGGATGAGCCCCGGAGTCAACCCCGCGATGAGGCCGTAGAGCCAGTAGATAACGTAGAGGGTCACGAGAATCGGGCCGAGGACGATCAGCCCGCTTGCGAAATCTCGCTTCCACGAAGCCATGTACGCCACCTCACACTAGGGGCTAATGAGCCCTTTCCTTTACCGGCCGAGGACGGCTCGAACCGCGAACCAGAGGTTCTCCTTGCGTTCCATCGCCCGGCGGTAGAAGTACGACATCCAGCGGTCCCCGTAGGGGATGTACTGGTAGACCTCGTACTCCTCGGCGAGTTCGACCTGGGCGTCGTCGCGGACGCCCATCAGCATCTGGATCTCGAAGTCGGTGCCGTGCTCCTCGTGCAGTTCGATCGCGCGGTCGATCATCGCCGGGTCGTGGCTGCCGATCGCGATCCCCCCATCGAAGTTCTCGAAGGCGTACTCGAGCAGGGCCTCGTACTCCCGGTTGACGGCCTCTTTGCCCTTGTAGGCGATCTCGACCGGCTCGTCGTAGGCTCCCTTGACGAACCGAACCTTTCCGGGGACGTCCGCGAGCCGTTCGACGTCTCCGCGGGTCCGCTTGAGGTTTGCCTGGACGCAGACGCCCACCCCTCCACCATGCTCTCGAGCCAGCTCCTCGTAGGCGTCGAGGGTCGCGTCGGTCGTCGTGTGGTCCTCCATGTCGATCCAGACGAACACGTCGCGTTCGGCCGCCGTCTCGACGATCCCCTCGAGGTTCTCCCGGAAGACGTCCTCGCCCAGATCGAGGCCGACCTGGGAGGGTTTGACCGACACCGTCGCCTCGAGATCGGACCGCGCGATGTCCTCGACGAGCTCGCGGTACTCCCGGGCGTCGGCGTCGGCGGCCTCGCGGTCGTCGTAGTGTTCACCCAGCAGGTTCACGATCGCCTTCACGTTCCGGTCGTTCAGCTGACGAACGTGCTCGAGAGCCTCGGCTGGTCCCTCCCCGGCGACGAACCGGCCCGCGACTGGCAACATCATACGTGGGCTACGTCACCGAGCTTATAAAAAGCAAGGAGAATACCCGCGCCTTTAGGCGCAGGAGGATGTCAAATGAAACTGATGTTATCGACGGCGCGACGGGTCGGGGACGAACCACCCCCGATTAAGACCTGCGGGTTCGTCCCGCCGAACATGGCAGTACTCGAGACGATCGTCGTCGCCTTCTGGGCGATGTTGCCCGCCTACGTGCCGAACAACGCCGCGGTGCTGGCCGGCGGTGGTCGGCCGATCGACGGTGGGCGGACGTGGGACGACAAGCGCGTGCTCGGCGACGGGAAGACCTGGCGGGGAACCGCCGCGGGGATCCTCGCGGGCGTGCTCCTCGCTGGTGCGCTGACCCTCGTTGCCGACGACGTGAGCGCAGCGATCGGGATCGACGTCCCGGCGTTTACGCCGCTCGCGGCTGTCGGCCTCGCCGCGGGGGCGATGCTCGGCGACATTATGGCCTCGTTTCTCAAACGTCGATCTGGGCGCGAGCGCGGCGCGATGTTCCCCGGGCTCGATCAGCTCGACTTCGTCGTCGTCTCGTTGCCCCTGACGGCGCTGCTCGCGACCGAGTGGTTCTTCGAGGTGTTCACGTGGGGCGTGATCGCCGTCGTCGTCGTGCTCACCCCGATCCTGCACGTCACGACGAACATGATCGCCTACCAGCTCGGCCTGAAGGACGAGCCCTGGTAACCCTCGAGTCGACAGGAGAGTTTCTCTCGTCCCGTTCCTGCGGCGGTTCGCCGACGTCTTTCGGCCCGTTTATCTCACTGCTTCCCCTCGGTAGTGACTACCTATCGACCGGTGGGTGTTTGCACGCCCCGACCCACGGCTCTCGAACCGATTTCTGTGTACGTCCTCTATAGTTACTGTGGACAAATTATTTATCACTGTTCCACCTGGCCCTACGTATGACGAGCAGTCCACCGATCGACGAGCTCCACTACGACGAGGCACCGAACGTCGACAGCGTCCCCGGCCAGCGCTCGCGGGAGCTACTCGAGAAGCAACGCGAGATCGACAGCAGCGCGGTCGCCTACCCCGAGGATATCCCGGTCGCGTTCGAGGAGGGTTCGGGCGCGACGGTTCGCGACGTCGACGGCAACACCTACATCGACATGTTCGCGGGGATCGGCGTACTCAACGTCGGCCACGCGAACCCGTACGTCCTCGAGGCTGTCCACGAGCAGGCCGACAAGCTCGTGCACACGGTCGACTTCCCGACTGAGGCTCGCCTCGAGCTGATCGAGAAGCTCGACGAGATCGCCCCCTCGGGGCTGCAGGGCAACCAGAAGGTCGTCTTCGGCGGTCCGACCGGCAGCGACGCCGTCGAAGCCTCGATCAAGCTCGCCAAGTACAACACCGGCGGCGACGGCCTGATCGCGTTCCGGGGTGCCTACCACGGCGCGACGCCCGGCGCGATGAGCCTCACTGGCAACAAAGGGTTCAAGGAACACTACTCGCCGCTGCTGCCCGACGTCGTCCACGCCCCTTACCCCAACCCGTTCGAACAGGGGAAGGCGCCACAGGAGGCCGTCGATCACGCACTCGAGGAGGTCCAGGCGATCCTCGAGGATCCCTACGGCGGGCTCGCAAACCCCGCGGGCATCTTCGTCGAGCCGATCCAGGGCGAGGGTGGCGTCGTCACCCCGCCGGAGGGGTTCCTGCAGGGGCTGCGCGACCTCGCCGACGACAACGATATTACGCTCATGTTCGACGAGATCCAGAGCGGGTTCGGCCGCACCGGCGAGTGGTGGGCCAACGACTGGGCCGACGTCACGCCCGACGTGATGACCTCGGCGAAGGCGCTCGGCGGTGTGGGCTTCCCGCTGTCGGCGACGATGTATCACGAGGATCTCGACACGTGGGGCTCGGGGGACCACGCCGGCACCTACCGGGGCCACGTCGTCGCGATGCGGGCCGGCAGCCGCGCCATCGAGTACATCCAGGACCACGACCTGCTCGCTCACGCCCGCGAGCTGGGCGACCACATCCGCGGCCGACTCCGCGAGGTCGCCGACGGGAACGACCACCTCGGCGACGTCCGCGGTCAGGGGCTGTTCATCGGCGCCGAGTTCGTCGATAGCGACGGCGCGCCAGCCGACGACCTCGTCGACGAGATCCAGCAGTACTGCTTCGAACACGGCGTGCTCGTCTGGACGGCCGGCCGTCACGGCAACGTCCTCCGGCTGCTGCCGCCGCTCGTGCTCACCCAGGAGCTCGCGGAGACGGCGATGGACGTCATCGCCGACGCGATCGAACACGCGACGGCCGAGACCAAACAGACTGCCTGACGACCCGACCGATGTCCGACACCGAACCCATCAGCACCGATGGCGCACCGAGCAACGACAACCCCTACTCCCAGGGCGTCCGTGCTGGGGACACGCTCCACGTCTCGGGCTACGGCCCCGTCGACCCGGACACGGGCGAGGCTGTCGACGGCGACATCGAAGCTCAGACGGACCGCGTCCTCGAGAACATCGCCGCGGTCGTCGACGAAGCCGGCGGCGACGGCCTCGCGGACGTCGTGAAGGTCACCGTCTACCTGACCGATCTCGAGGACTACGAGCGGGTCAACGAGGCCTACGGCGAGAAGTTCGGCGAGGCGCCGCCCGCCAGGGTCTGCGTCGAGGTCTCGCGACTGCCCGAGGACGTCCGGGTCGAGATGGACGCGACCGCCTACCTCGGCTCACAGTAGGAGCGGATTCGATCTTCGTTTTCGGGTCGAGCGGATTCGAACCGAATCCCGGTATTGACTATCGTTAAGTGTACCGGCTTCTTACCGCCACGAAAGATGGTGTACGACGTTCGAAGCAGGCTGTCGGAGCTCAGACGGGAGTTCCACCGATGTCCGGAGCCGGGGTGGCGCGAGTTTCGAACGACGGCCCGAATCGTCGAGGAGCTCGAGCGACTCGACGTCGACGAGATCGCCGTCGGTCGCGAGGCGCTCTCGACCGACCAGCGGATGGCGGTACCCGATACGAGCGAACTCGAGCCCTGGTTCGAGCGTGCCCGCGAGGCGGGTGTTCGCGAGGACGTCCTCGAGCGAACGGCGGACGGCCACACCGGCGTGGTCGGCGTCCTCGAGCGCGGCGACGGGCCGACGATCGGCCTGCGAGTCGACATGGACGGAATCTCGATGGCCGAGTCCGATCTGACCGAGCACCGACCCGCTGTAGAGGGGTTTCGCTCCGAACACGAGGGGTACATGCACGCCTGCGGCCACGACGCGCACATCGCGATGGCGCTGGGAACGATCGAGGCGACCGCGGGGAGTAGTTTTGAAGGGACGCTGAAGGTCTTCTTCCAGCCCGCCGAGGAGATCTCGGGCGGCGGGAAGGCGATGGCCCAGGGGGGCTACCTCGAGGACGTCGACTACCTGCTGGCGCTCCACATCGGCCTCGACCATCCGACGGGCGAGATCGTCGCCGGCGTCGAGAAGCCGCTGGCGATGGCCCACCTGACAGCGACGTTCGAGGGGGCGAGCGCCCACGCGGGGAAGGCACCCAACGAGGGTGGGAACGCGATGCAGGCCGCGGCGACCGCGATCCAGAACGCGTACGCGATCCCCCGCCACAGCGACGGCCAGACTCGCGTCAACGTCGGCCGCATCGAGGGCGGGACGGCGAGCAACGTCATCGCCGAGGAGATCACGATCGACGCGGAGGTCCGCGGCGAGACGACGGGACTGATGGAGTACATGCGGACCGAACTCGAGCGGGTGCTGTACGCGGCCGCGGAGATGCACGACTGCGACGTCACGCCGCGGGTCATCAGCGAGTCGCCCCGCGCCGACAGCCACCCCGCCTTGCGCGAGCTGATCGGCTCGGTCGCCAGGGAGGTTGAGGGGGTCGACCGGGTGGTCCCCTCGACGGAGTTCGGCGTCAGCGAGGACGTCACCTACCTGATGAACCGCGTTCAGGATCGTGGCGGGCTCGCCTCCTATCTGCTCGTTGGAACCGACCACCCGACCAACCACCACACGCCGACGTTCGACGTCGACGAACGGAGCCTCGAGATCGGCGTCGGGGTACTCTCGGAGACGATCACCGAACTCTCCCGCCGGCCAGTCTGACGCGCTCGCCGGTCACGGAAACCGTCCGATTACTATCATGTTGTGTGGATCAGAAACGTTAATTCACGCGCTCCACCAGTAGCCTGTATGAGCCAGGATGACGTCCCGCAGTCGCTTCGAACTGCGGCCGACTCGGACCGACCTCGCGGGATCCTCACCCCCTCCGACCGCGACTTCTTGCTCGGCCGGAAGACGGACTACACCGACCACTCGAAGAAACAGAAGCGAAACCGGATCCGGCGCCGGGTCCGGAACGCGGTGCTCGACTTCAGTATCCTCTTCGAGTACTTGGAGGAGCGCGACCGGGAGACGGTGTTCGACCCCGACGACGAGGACCGGGACGCCTACACCCAGGGGATCACGGACATGCTCGCCTTCCTCCACCTCGGTACGATGGGATATCACACCCCGTTCAGGGACATGCTCTCGGAGGGCGTCGGCAAGGCCGAACAGCGCCTCGCAGGCTCGAACTACCGAATGGTCAACGTCGAGTTCAGCGTCGAGCCCGTCGGCCAGATCGACGTCGACGAGGTCGTCGAGAAGCTCGAGAACGAGGAGTTCGCCCAGCTCACCGACGAGGAACTCAGGGCGTTCGTTCGGCTGCTGACGATGTCCGACTCCTTTTCGCCGGAGGCGACCCGCGAGGAGATCAAGGATCGCGTCGACGAGTTCGCCGAGCGCACCGACGAGAGCGCAACGGTGCGCGAACGAAACCTCGAGGAGCTCACGAACTGATCGGCGCCGCTCGGCCGCGATTCGAGCGAGAGCACCCGGATTGAGGATCGAATACGGTTCGTGAGTACGCCGCGTTTTCGATGCGATCGGGGGTTGGCTTGGTGAGACTAGCTTCCGAGCGGTAGAGTTGACTAATGGACGTCATGTCGTGAAGATCTGAAGATATCTCTATGTACTATGCCCGAGTGTTAGATTATGAATACCGTTGAGGGGATTCCTGTAGGAACCGTACAATAAACGCAATCTGTGTATGGTGGGTACGAAAAGGAAATATTTATGCAAGATACAGTCGATTAGTTCGGTATGCCATTGCAGTGCACGGCGAGTGGGAGGGAGCACCAACGCGGATCGAACCGGCCACTCGGCTCTCGAGCCGGAGGTGAGTGCTCGTGAGTGACGGCGAGCAGGGGATGATCGGTCGATTCCTCGACGAGCTCGATCCGGTCGTCTTCGTCTTCGGCGCGTTGCTCACGGTCGGCGTCATCGTCGCCTTCTTCGTCGATCGAAGCTTCGTCGCCGGCGGAATCGAGACCGTTCACGGGGAGATGCTCAGCTACATGAGCTGGGCACTGCTGGTGATCGTGTTCCTGGTCGTCGTCTTCCTGTTGTACCTGATCATCGGTCCGTGGGGCAAGCTCAAGCTCGGCGACACGGATCCCGAGTACAGCTTCCTCTCGTTTTTCGCGATGCTGTACTCGGCCGGGTTCGCCGCGGGCGTCGTGTTCTGGGGACCGACCGAGGGGCTGTTCTACTACGACGATCCGAACCCGTTGTTCGGAGTCGAGGGCGGAAGCAGTGAGGCGATTCCGCTCGCGATCCAGCAGACGCTGTTCCACTGGGCCTTACCCCAGCTCGCGGTGTTTACGATCATGGGGATCGCGATCGGCTACTTCGCGTACAACTACGACAAGGTCCCGCTGCGGGCCTCGTCGGCGCTGACGCCGATCATCGGGAAGGAGAACCTCGACGGACCGGTCGCCAAGGTCGTCGACATCCTCGCCGTCTTCGCAACGATCGGCGGCGTCGCGACCTCGCTCGGGTTCATCGGCAGCCAGTTCGTCAGCGGTCTCGAGTACCAGTGGGGACTGAGCTTCGGCGACACCGGTATCCTGCTCGTCGTGACGACGATGACGATCCTGTTTACGATCTCGATGGTGCTGGGGATCGACAAGGGGATCCGCCGGCTCTCGAACTTCAACATGGGGCTGTTCGTTGTGATTATGCTCGCGACGTTCATCCTCGGGCCGTCGATGTTTCTGCTGTTGCTCGGCTCGCAGGCGATCGGCGGGATGATCAGCGACTTCGTCGCGATGAGTCTCTACACCGGCGCCGGCGACGGCGGCACCGGCTGGGTCGAGAGCTGGACCGTCTTCTACTGGGCGTGGGCGCTCTCGTGGTCCCCCTTCGCCGGGCTGTTTATCGCCCGGATCTCGAAGGGCCGAACGATTCGCGAGGTCGCCTTCACCGGGATCGTCGCGACCTCCGCCGCGACGGTTCCGTGGTTTACGTTCGTCGGCGGTACCGCCGTCTTCCTGCAGGACACCGGTGGTGCGGACTTCAGCGAGGTTATCGCGGGTGAGGTCGGGGCGGAGGTCTCCGGGTTCATCCTGTTCGACGCCCTCCCGCTCGGCGCGATCTTTATGGTCGCGTTCCTCGTGCTCGTGACGACGTTCTTCATCACGTCGGCGGACTCCTCGACGCTCGCGGTCTCGATGATGACCACAGGCGGCAAGGAGTCCCCGTCGACGATCAACCGGGTCTTCTGGGGCGTCGTCCTCGGACTGACCGCCGCGATCCTGATGATCCTCGGCGGCGAGGGCGGCGCCGGCGCGCTCGAGCAGGCCGTCGTCATCACCGGCGCGCCGTTCGCGATCGTCTGTTTCCTCGCGATGCTGTCGCTGATCAAGAACCTGAGCGGCACCAACGGCCGCGTGTTGCTCCAGGAGGAGACGGTGATCGTCGGCTCGACGGAGCGTCGGTCGGACGATCCGACGACGACCGCGGAACCGGGCGACGACGACGACTGACGGAGCCGTTCGGACCGACCTTTCTCTCGTTTAGCTGACTCACCTGCCGCGACCTCCCGACTCTCGTCTCCTGACTCCCGTCCCCATCTATAACAACATTTAATGTACGACGTACACATTATCTGTGTATGGATAGGGACACTGCCGAACCGAACGTGGACGCGTTCCCCGGCCCCAACGCCCGAGAGTGGGTCGAGTTCCACGGGGAGAACGCGGCACCCAGCGAGTACTCCCACGAGTTCGTCTGGGACGTCACCCGCGAGGCCGACGGACCGTTCGTCACCGACGTCGACGGCAACGTCTTGCTCGATTTCACGTGCCACATCGGCGCCGCGCCGCTCGGGTACAACAACGAAAAGATTACTGACAAGCTCCGGGAGTTCGACCTCGTCGAACCGATGAAGATCGCCGGCCAGGACATGTACTTCGGCGCGGGCCCGACTCCCGAGAAGTCAGACGTGCCGGGCTCGAGTCACCTGATGGAGAAACTGGTCGACGTCTCGAGTCAGTACGGGATGGACACCGTCTTTCTCTCGAACTCCGGCGCGGAGTCGATGGAGAACGCGATGAAGATCGCCCACGACCACCGGGCGCCCGCGAAGTACGGCGTCGCCTTCGCCGGCAGCTTCCACGGGCGCACCTTCGGGACCCTCTCGATCACCAAATCGAAGGAGGTCTACACCCGTCACTACCCCGAGATCAGCGGGATCGAGACGGTGCCGTTCTGCGCCGATCGTGGCTGTGACGCCGCCAGCTGCGACTGTGGCTTCTTCGCGAACGAGGGCTCACAGCTACGGAACTCGCTGTCCCCCGAGGGCGGCCACATCAATCCCGACGAGATCGCGTTCCTGACCCTCGAGCCGATCCAGGGCGTCGGCGGTTACCGGTTCCCCAGCCAGGCGTTCATGCAGGAGGTGGCCGACGTCACCGAGGAGTATGACATTCCGCTGATCGTCGACGAGATCCAGGCCGGGATCGGCCGTACCGGAAAGATCTGGGCCTCCGATCACTACCCGATCGAGCCCGACGTCATCTCTGCCGCGAAGGCGCTGCGCGTCGGCGCGACCGTCTCCCGGTCGGAGATCTTCCCGTCCGAAAAGAACCGTCTGGGCTCGACGTTCGGCGGCGGCGACCTGCTCGGTTCGATGATGGGGACGTTTACCCTCGAGGCGATCGACGAACACGACCTGCTCGAGAACGCCACCGAGCGTGGCGAGCAGGCGAAAGAACTGCTTCGTGACGACTCGCCCGACCACGTCGTCGACGTCCGGGGCAAGGGCCTGATGCTGGCCGTCGAGTTCGACACACCCGAGCGTCGCAGCGCGGTCGTCGAGGAGTCGCTTCGCCGCGGGCTGTTGACCCTCGGCTGCGGGAAGAAGACGATTCGACTGCTCCCGCCGCTGGACTCGAGCGAGCGCGAGATCGAGTTCGGAATCGGGATCTTCCTCGAGGCGATCGAGGCCGCAGGACGAAGCGCGACCGTCGCGTAAGCGGCTCGGTCGGCCGGTTTCGCCGACCGCCCGAACCCCTGATTCATCCCGGCGGCGTCGCCTACACTCCGCCCCTTTCTACGCCGCGGGGAGCGTGAACGCGAACGTCGCCCCCTCGCCGGGTTCGGATTCCACGCTGATCTCGCCCCCGTGGCGCTCGACGATCCGCTTGCAGAGTGCGAGTCCGATCCCGGTTCCGGGGTGTTCCTCCTGACTGTGGAGCCGTTCGAACACGTCGAAGACCTGCGCTTGCTTGTCCACGTCGATGCCGACCCCCTCGTCGTGGATCGCCACCCTCCAGGAGGTACCGGTACGTTCGGTCTCGATTTGGATCCGCGGCGCCCCCTCGCCGGAGTATTCGATCGCGTTCGACAGCAGGTTCTGGAGGAGCTGGCGGAGCTGTGCCGGATCGCCCCGTACGCGGGGAAGGGATTCCGCTTCGATCTCGGCCTCGCTCTCGTCGATCTTCATCCGAAGGGTCTCGCGAACGTCCTCGAGTACGGCGTCCAGCTCGACGGGTTCGAAGGGCTCGTCTCTCGTATCGACCCGCGCATACTCGAGCAGGGCGTCGATCATCTCGCGCATCCGATCGGCGCCGTCGACGGCGAACTCGAGGAACTCCTCGCCGTCCGCGTCGAGGTCGTCGCCGTACTGGCGCTCGAGCAACTCGAGGTAGCTCGTGACCATCCGCAGGGGTTCCTGGAGGTCGTGGGAGGCAGCGTAGGCGAACTGCTCGAGCCGTTCGTTCGACTCCTCGAGGCGCTGCTCGTACGTCTTCCGCTCGGTGATATCGGTGAGCGTCACGATCGCTCGGATCACCTCGCCGTTGGCGTCTTTCACCGGCTTGCCGTGCTCCATGATGATTCGACGCTCGCCGTCGAACGCACGGATCTCGTAGACGTTTGGGTCCGTGACCGAGTCGCCGCGAAGCACCTGGGCCATCGTCCACTCTTCGGGGTCGACCCGCTCGCCCGTGTCGGCCCACTCCGCCGGATACTTGTCGTACTCGTCGACGGACTCCACGTCGAACACGTCGCCGCCCCAGATGTCCCTGGCGACGTCGTTGGCCCTGAGCACCGAGCCGTTCCCGTCTGCGACGACGGCGCCGACGGGCAGGACCTGAAACAGCGTCTCGAGCTGCCGCGACTGGTCTTCGGCCTCGAGTTCGGCTCGCTTTCGTTCGGTGATGTCGGTGAGCGTTCCGGGGAACGTCAGCGCGTTCCCGTCCTCGTCGCACTCGACGTGGCCGCGGGCGACCACCCACCGGAACTCGTCGTCGGCGTTTCGGACGCGGTACTCCGCTTCGTACTCTCCGCAGGTCTCGACCGCGGTCTCGATTTTCTTTCTGACACGTTCGCGGTCGGCTTCGTGAATCGACGAGACGAACTGCTCGAGCGGGACGCCCTCGCGGGCGGCGTCGGGATCGACGCCGAACTGCTCGGCGAACGATGCGCCGACGACCATCCGATCGTCGGGAACGTGCCACTCCCAGGTCCCGACGGCGCCGGCTTCGGTCGCGGCCTCGAGCCGCGCCGTCGCGTCCTCGAGGGATTTTGCGTTCTCCTTCTGTTCGGTGACGTCCTGGACGACTCCGATCGCCCGAACCGGCTCGCCGTCGGTGTCGTAGTAGAACTCGCCCTGGGCAGTGATCCACCGTCGCTCGTCGTCGGCTCGAACGATCCGACAGTCGAACTCCCACGTTCCCGTCTCGAAGGCCTCCTCGAAGCTGCGTTCGACGAACTCGCGATCGTCGGGGTAGACGTGCTCGAGAAAGATCTCGAAGCTCCAGTCCTCGCGGGGCTCCTCGTAGCCGAAGATTCGATCGTGCTTGGGCGAACGGACTGGCGACTCCCGGGTCTGGAGATCGAGCTCCCACATGCCCAGGCCCCCGGCCTGGAGCGCGAGCCGCAGTCGCTCCTCGCTCTCCTGTAGGTCCCGCGTGATCTCGTAGCTCTCGCCTTCGTACTCGAAATCGCGGTGCTGTTGCTGCCAGTCCAGCTCCGTCCGATTCCGACGGGAGATCTCGCGAACGGTCCCGACGGCGCCCCACAGGGAGTCGTCTCCGTTGAACGGGTGTACCCGAACTTCACAGAGCACGGGCTCCTCGTTGGCGGTTGTAACGGGTACCTCGAGGAGTGCGCTCCGGGTCTCGGGCTCCGCTCGAAGGCGCTCGATCTCGCGCTCGATCGCCGATCCGTCGGTCTCGAGGACGGTAGCAATCGGCTCACCCAGGAGGTCGTCGTACCCGTACCCCGTTATCTCCCGCACGGTGTCGTTCACCGCGGCGAAACGCCCTTCGACGTCGAGTTGAAAGACCCCGTCGCCGGTCGCGTGGTGAAGCGTTCGGTACCGCCGGTGGGCGTCACCTTCGACCGCACCATCCCAAAACGCCATTTCGATCCCATTCCACTCGCTCATACTCCCACCAACCGGTGCACAGCGGATAAACTCTGTGCGGGAAAGACGAGGTCGGCCCAACCTCGTCGACGGTGGCGCCAACTCGGGAATCCGTGAACCGATACGAAGCTGTGAAACGGCTACTCGGCCCAGTACGCCTCGCCGGGCTGTTCGCGGAAGACAGCCCGCTCGAGGATTTCAACGGCCTTCTCGAGTCCCTCGCGGGAACTCGTCAGCGAGTCCTCGTGCTCGATCGAGAGCGCGCCGTCGTAACCGACCATCCGTAGCGTCGAGACGACGTCCTTCCAGTGGCCCTCGCCGTGGCCGTAGCCGACCGACCGGAACAGCCACGAGCGGTTGGGCTCGTCGTCGTAGGCCGTCGTGTCGAGGACACCCTTCTCGCGGGCCTGCTCCTCGTAGACCTTCGTGTCCTTGGCGTGGAAGTGGTGGATCGCGTCGCGCTCGCCGAGGTACCGAATCGCGTCGGTGATCGAGATATCCTGCCAGTACAGATGCGAGGGGTCGAAGTTCGCGCCGACGCGTTCGTTCGTCGCCTCGCGCAGGCGGGCCATCCCGTGTGGTTCGTAGACGAGCATGTTCGGATGCATCTCGATCGCGAGGTTGACGTCGTGGTCGTCGGCGTACGCGGCGAGGTCGGACCAGTAGTCGACGGCGACCTCCCACTGGTAGTCGTGGGCGTCGGCGTGCTCGGTCGGCCACGGTGCGGTGATCCAGTTCGGCACCTCGTCGTCGGGGCCGCCCGCGGGAAGTCCGGAGAAGCAGGTCACGGTCCCGACGTTGAGCTGGTCGGCGAGCTCGATCGCCTCGCGGAGCTCCGTGTCGGCCTCGTCGGCTCGCTCGTCGTCCGGATGCAGCGGATTGTTGTGCGTCGCGAGCGCGCTGATACGCATGTCGAACTCGGAGAGCAGCTCCTCGAGCTCGAGCTGGGCGTCTTCGTCGTCCAGGTACTCCTCGCGAACCAGGTGGTCGTCCCCTGGGAAGCCGCCGACGCCGGGCTCGATCGCGTCGACGCCGATATCCGAGAGGTACGCCAGGGCGCCCTCGAGCGATTCGTCCGCGAGCGGTGGGGTGTGTACGCCGATATCCATACGGGTGGACGGTCGGGGCGAGAGTCAATAAATCCGGGTGAAGTGAGGCTCGCGTATTGCGGAGAGACGGCCCGTAAAACGGCGTTTCCCGAGGAAGCTGTGAGTCGGTGTTCGCGCTTCCGTCGTTCGAACCGTGACCGAAACCGATTCGGTCAGCGTTCAGTACAGCTGCTGTTCCTGTTCGTTCTGTTCCTGCTCGTGTTCCTGCTTTGCCTTCTGGCGCTTTCGTCCGCGGCGATACTGTTTGATGCCGGGAATGACCTTGTTCTTGACGTCCAGACCGAACGAGACGATCCCGTAGATCCAGAAGAAGAACAACACGAGAAAGCCCCCGTAGTAGACGACGGGGACGAGACTACTCATGTTGCCCTCGCGATTCGGCCGCCGCCCTCGTTCGCTCGGCCTCCGAGAGATCGACGATGCCATGTGCGAGCGCGTCACCCGAGGCGGTGTCGAACAGGTGGATCTTCGAGCGATCGAGCACGATCGAGACCGACTCGTCCTCGCCGATCTCGGTGTCGGGGTCGACGCTCATCAACAGCTGGTTCGAAGCGCCGGCGGCCTCGTCGCTGGTCATCGAGGAGCCGCTGGTGCCGTCGAGCGAGAGGTAGACGAAGATCTCGTCGCCCATCGGCTCGAGCACGTCCGTCGTCGCCTCGATCACTTCGGAGGAGGAGTCGACCTCGTCCTCGTTTCTGGTGAGGTAGATGTCCTCAGGGCGGACGCCGGCCGTGATCTCGTCGCCGGGGCTGATTCCGAGTTCGGTCGTGTCGAACTCGATGTCGTAGTGTTCGGTCGTCAGCCCGCCGTCGACGAGTTCGCCGTCGGTGAAGTTCATCGACGGCGAGCCGATGAAGCCGGCGACGAACAGGTTCGCGGGCTCGTTGTAACAGACCAGTGGCGGATCGATCTGCTGGAGCTGGCCCGCGTTGAGGACGGCGATCCGATCGGACATCGTCATCGCCTCGGCCTGGTCGTGGGTGACGTAGATGATGGTCGTATCCAGCTGCTTGTGCAGGCGCTGGAGTTCGGTTCGCATGTGAACCCGGAGTTTGGCGTCCAGGTTCGCGAGGGGCTCGTCCATCAGGAAGACGTCCGGGTTGCGGACGATCGCACGGGCGATCGCGACGCGCTGTTGCTGGCCGCCCGAGAGCTCGTTGGGCTCGCGGTCGAGCATTCCCTCAAGCTGAACGATCTCGGAGGCGTTGTCGACCCGCCGGTCGATCTCGTCCTGGTCGTACTTGCGCAGCCGGAGCCCGAACGAGATGTTCTCGTAGACGTCCATGTGCGGGAACAGCGCGATGTTCTGGAAGACCATCGACACCCCGCGGTCCTTCGGCGGGAGCTTGGTGACGTCGGTCTCGCCGATCCGGATCGTTCCCTCGCTCGGTTTGGTGAGGCCGGCGATCGTCTCCATCGTCGTCGACTTGCCACAACCGGAGGGGCCGACGAAACAGACGAACTCCCCGTCCTTGATGTCGAGATTCATCTCGTCGACCGCGACGACGTCTTCGTACCGCTTCGTAACGTTGCTGAGTGATACGCGTGCCATGTTATTCCTTGAGTCCTCCCGCAGTTAGTCCGCTAACGATTCGTTCCTGTGCGACGATCACGAGGATCAGGATCGGGATGACCCCGACGATGCTCGCCGCCGCCATGAGGTTGAAGTCAGTTGTGTACTGGTCCTGGTAGCTCAGGATCCCGCCGACGAGCGGCGACCAGTTCTCGGGGACGTTCTCCAGGGCCATGATCGAGCTGAAGAAGTACTCGTTGTACACCGCGATGAACGTCAGGACGGCCGCCGTCGCGACGCCTGGTGCCGACAGCGGCATGATGACCCGGAACAGCGCGCCGAGGCGCGTGGTTCCTTCGACCCTCGCGGCGTCCTCGAGCCCGTCGGGAATCTGGGCGTAGAACGTCGTGAGGATGAAGATCGCCAGCGGCAGGAACAGCGCGCTGAAGGGCATGATCATCGACCCCGGCGTGTTCACCAGCCGCGGCGGCTCGAACAGCTCGATCCCGAGGAACGGAATCACGACGGCGTTCCCGAGGAACGCGTCGAACAGCGGGATCAGAAACGCCGCTGGTGGGAAGTACGACACCATCAACACGCCGAGCATGAGCGGCCCCTTCCCGGGGAAGTCGAGTCGCCCGAAGACGTAGCCGGCGAGGCTCGCGACCAGCAGGACGATGATCGTCGTGACCGTCGCGAGCACGAAGCTGTTGAACACGTAGAGGTGGAACGGGATCTGCTGGAATACCTCGACGAACGCCTGCGGGTTGAACCCCTGTGGGTGGGGGAACTCGATTCCGATGACCGGAAGCGACCAGTCACCGGTCAGGATCTGGCTGTTCGGCGTCAGCGCCAGCACCAGTAGCCAGTAGAACGGGAACAGTGTCGTCACGAGGAAGAAGCCACACGCCACGTAGAACAGCGCCCGATAGAGGCGCGCGCGCTTCTCGTCGTCTCCGATAACGCCTTTGGTCCACTTCGCGATAACGCCGTCCTCGGCGTCCTCGGAGTCGGACCGTTGTTCGGTTGTCGTAGCCATCTTAGAATCCCTCCTTGTACTGCCTGTAGATCACGATCATCGCGAGGATGCCGATGATCCCCGCCGTTACGAACGCGATCGCCGACGCGAGTCCGCGATGCGTGTTGAACGTCTCGACGACCATACACGACAGCGACGGGACGACCGTACAGCTCGAGGTGATGTCGATCAGGCCGTAGATTCGCATCGCGTCGATCGTCCGGAAGAGGACGGCGATGGCGACGGCGGGCAGAACCAGCGGTAGCGTGATCAGCTTGAACTGCTGCCAGCGGCTCGCGCCGGCGACCCTCGCGACGTCGTAGAGGCTGCGGTCGACGCTCTGGAGGCCGGCCAGGATCAGCAGGGCCATGAACGCCGTCGTCTTCCAGATGTCGGCGATGGTAACGATGATCAGGGCGCTCAGCGGATCGTTGAGCGTGTTCGTCGGCGCGAGGATCCCGACGTTCGCGAGATACTCCGTCAGGAACCCGGTGCTCGGGTGGAACATCAGGTAGAAGATCATCCCCTGGATGACCAGCGGGATCGCCCACGGGATGATGATGGCGACGCGGACGAGGCGTCGGCCGCGGAACTCCTGATCGAGGATCAGTGCCTGCCCGAACCCGATGACCGTCTCGAAGAAGACGCTCACGATGGTAAACACGAGCGTCACGACCAGGGCGCTACGGAACCAGCCGCTGACGTGGACGAACGGGAAGCTCGAGGACGTGCTCACGTCGGGCAGGAACATTGTCGATCCGGGGAAGTCGGGGTCGCGGGCGCCGGTGAACATGTCGACGTAGTTCTGGAGGCCGACGAACTCCGGGTCGCCGGTTCCCAGCACGTTGATGTACATCGACAGCTCGAACGTCCGCAGGAGCGGATAGAGCGCGATCGCACCCAGGATGACGAACACGGGCGTCAACAGCAGGTACGCGAACGCTGTTTCGCCGAGGTTCTCGAGCCACCGGGTGACCGCGACCAGCGGTCCCGAGCGCCGAGATTCTCGGTTTGCGGTATCCGCCTCTTGTTCCGTACTCATGCTTACGACTCGCTTTCTTCGAGCGCTTCCTGAAGATCAGCAGCGGCGTCTTCGGGGCTCACGTCGCCGGCAACGGCCTGATTGAGCTGCTCTGCGATGATCTCCGCCTGCGACGGCCACTGCTCGGTGACCGGACGGGGCATCGCGTTCTCGCCGGCGACGCGCAGGGTCTCCATATAGTGACCGATCGGTCCGACCTCGTCGGCGTCGGTCGCCTCCTCGTCGTCGAAGAGGTCCGGCTTCGGCGGCAGCCAGGCGACGACCTCGAGCATTCCGAGGTTGAAGTCGTCCTCGGTCATCGCCTGCATGACCTGCACGGCCTCCTCGGTGCGTTCGGAGTTCGGGTTGAGTCCGATGTGCCAGCCACCCTGTGCGGACGTGGTGCCGCCCGCGCCGGGCTGGGCGGCCTCGTCCTCTTCGACCGCGTAGGGGATCGGCATCGCGCCGAGGTCGTCCTCGTCGTCGAAGGGGTAGTCGTCGTCCTCGAGCGTCCCGGGAACGATGTACGGCCAGTTGCGCAACATCGCGGCCTGCCCCGACGAGAACGGCTCGCGGGCGCCCTCCTCGTCCCAGGAGGTGATGTCGGTCGGGGCGATCCCGGTCGGGTACTCCTCGAGCGTGTCGTCGTCCTGTTCGTCCGCGACGAACGTCCGCATCATCGCGAGGGAGTCGATGAACTCCTCCTCGTCGATGGTGATAGGACGGTCGCCGACGGGACCGCCGAGGTTGTCCTCGCCGCCGAAGTACGCGCCGCCCCAGGAGGTCATGACCTCGTTGAAGCTACAGCAGGAGGTTCCCTCGTAGATGTCGAACTGGGTCGCCAATCCAACCTCCGCGTCCGAGGAGTCGACCATCTCTTCGGTGATCTCGGCCCACTCCTCCCAGCTCATCGGCTCGGTCTCCCACTCGTCGAAGTCGTCGTCGTCGTAGCCGGCGTCGCGGGCGTAGTTCTTGTTGTAGTACAGGCAGCCGTAGTCCGGGAACAGCGGCAGCGCCATGAGATCGTCGCTCTCCGGGTCGCGGGCCGTGTCGACGAACGCCTCGAAGTACTCCTCGTCGATGAGTTCCAGCGTTTCGTCGTCGAGCTCCTCCGAGAGGTTCGCGAGGTAGCCGTTCTCGATGAGCACGTTCGTCCAGCCGGTGTCACACATCATGAGGTCCGGCTCGCTCTCACCGGCCTCGATCAGCTGCGAGTAGGTGTCTCGCTGGTCGCCGGTGTCGTCCGACTGGGAACTGAAGCTGATCTCGATGTCCTCGTCCAGTCCGTTCTCGTAGAGCAGGTCGGGCATCCCGTCTTCGACGTCGTCGATGGTGGTCGACCCCATCGCGATGACGACGCCGTCGCCGTCGTCGTCGCTGTCGCCGTAGATACAGCCGGCGAGGCTGACCGTCGCGCCGGTCGCACCAGCCGCGGCGACGAACGTCCGCCGCGAGACGCTGGATTCGGATTCGGATTCGGTACTCCCCCGTGAATATCTACCACTCATGAACGAGAATATTGAATTGTACCTATTTATAATTGCTGGGTTAGTACAACGGCTGTAGTTAACTTCTCTCGGCCGTGCCGAGGAACAAGGCCGAATCGATCCTCGAGCCGCCGCGATGCGGGCGATCGGTCGTGTCGGTTACGCCGACGGATCGATTCCGATTCTGACCGCTTCGACGTCCTCGATTATCGCTCCCCAACCGCCGACGGTGTAGCTCTCGGTCCCGCTTTCGAGCGTGAAGCCGGCTTTCCCTGCGAACTGTGTGATCGGTACCGACCCTCCATCGTCGCCGGACGTTCCGGAGTAGGCGATGTCGGTGATCGTGCCGGAAACGGTGATCTCGCGGCCGGTGTCCGTCTCGAACCCCTCGACTGTGGCCTCGACGCGCCGATCGTCCTCGAGCAGCGGCTCGATCCGACGCAGACACTCGCGGATGTCGACGTAGGTGGTCGGGGGTCGATCGTCCCGGGCCGAGTAGACGGGCTCGTAGACGTCCCAGAGACAGGTGCTAAAGTACCAGTAGAAGACGTAGGTATGGGTGCGGTCGTTGACGAGAACGCCGTACTCGTTCGCCGAGTGTCTGTTCGGGGCGAAACACGTCCAGGATCGATCGACGAGCGCCACGAACGGCGCGGGAATCCGACGGTGCCGGGCCTCGGTGCACGTCCTGGCGAGGCGTTCGGCCGACGGCAGCGACGACTCCTCGGCCGTTTCGGGAAACAGACACACCTTGACGTCAGCACCGTTCTCGCGGGCGGTCTCGAGGGCCCCCTCGAGCGCGTCGAACTGGGCGGGAGTGAGCCCGATCTGCACCTGGTGGTCGGCCGACCGGACGAGTTCGTTCGCCCTGGCCAGGACGGTGTCGAACCGTTTGACGATGCTGACGGCGTGGTCCTCGATGTCGGGGCGGGTCCATCGGGTTTCGATCTCGTCGGCCGCGCTCTCGAGACGGGTCGCCCGCGACCGGAGGTCCTCGAGGACCTCCGTGGGGTCACGCGCCCGCGCCTGAAGGCTCTCCTGTTCGTACGTTTCGACGTAGCCGCGTTCCTCGAGCCCTCGGAGCACGTCGTAGATCCGCGGATCAGGCACCGAACTCGCCTGGGCGACGTCCGTCGCGGAGGCGGAGCCGCGCTCGAGGAGGGTCACGAAGGCGTCGGCCTGGTACGGCGAGAGCCCCGCCTCCTCGAGGGTCGCCACGAGCTCGTCGGGGTTCATCCGGCGACCACCGGACGGGCCACTCGTCGAACGAATCGATCGGCCGGGAATCCGCGTCGAATGCTCCGCGAGCAGCCATTAGCCCCCCATCGAACGCGCCCCCTGTATCGTGTGACCGATCGTCGCATAGCAGTGATATACAACAGTAATTGTAAAAAAGACTCTCGTTGTCGCTACACTGAAGACGATCGGGTCGGAACGCGACCGTATGACCTCTCTCCTCGAGCGGATTCGACGCCCCGAGTACACCGGTTCGAACCGGTGTTGGCCCTGTACGATCACCAACGGCGCGCTGGTCGCGGTCGCCGCCACCGCGCTCGCTCTGATCCGCCGCGGCCGACTGGCCGCCGCGGTCGGGATCGCCGGACTCGCCTCGATCGGGCTCCGGGGCTACGTTGTCCCGTACACGCCTCGCTTCGCGCCGCAGCTCGCGGCCGCGCTCTCGCTTGACCCCCACGACGCCGACGAGCCCGGCTCGCTCTCGGGAGTTTCCGAGGGCGACGAGGCCGGCGACGACGCGGTCTCCGGCGAGGCGGTTCTCGCCGCGCTGGTCGAGGCGAACGTCGTCGTTCCCGACGGCGAGGAACTTCGTCTCGAGCCCGCGTTCAGATCGGCCTGGCGCGACGAGATGCGGTCGCTGCGCGACGACGACCTCGAGGCACTCGCCCGGCTCGCCGATCGACACACGGCGCCCGAAACCGACGTGTGGGTCGGGAGCAGCTTCGGTCGGTCCTACCTCGTCTTGCAGGGCGAGGGCGGCGGCATCGTCACCCTCCGTCGAGAGATCGCGGTCGCCGAACTCGGCGCCGCACGCGCCCTCGAGTCGCGGGTCGACGACCCCGCGATCCGCCGCGCAGCAGGCCGACCGCTGCGCTCGCTACTCGAGACGTGCCCACTCTGTGAGGGGTCCCTGGAAATTACGCAGTCGACCTGCTGCGGCGAGGTGACGCCGATCGGCTCGCTGCCGTCGGAGAAGCTGTACTGTCCGGACTGTAACGTCCGGCTGTTCACCTTCGATCGCGAGCGGTGAGGATCACTCAGCGTCCCTGATCGCTCGAACGGCCTCGCGATCCGGCAGCGCCGTCATCGCGCCCGCGGCCGTCGTCGCGGTCGCGCCGACGGCGTTGGCGAACGCGAGCGTCTCCTCGAGATCCTCGCCGTCGGAGAGCGACGCGATCGCGCCCGCGACGAAGGCATCGCCCGCCCCCGTCGTGTCGACGACATCCGCGTCGTACCCGGGGTGGCTGGCAGTGCCGGACCACGGTGCGTCCTCATCGGCGACGGCGAGCGCGCCCTCGCCGCCGCGAGTCGCGAGGACCGTCGACGGCCCCGCCTCGAGGGCCAGGGCGTCGCGAGCCATCCCTTCGATGTCGTCGCCGGCGAATCCGAGCGCCTCAAGTTCCTCCTCGGCGGCCTTCAGTACGTCGACGTGGGCCAGCGCCTCGCGAACGACCTCGCGAAACTCGCCGTCGGGCCACAGCTCCGGTCTGGCGTTCGGGTCGAACGAGACCGTACAGTCGTTGGCCGCGGCCCGCTCGAGCAGGTCGAGCGTCGCCTCTCGCGAGGAGCCCGCCGAGAGGGCAACGCCGCCGGCGTGGACCCACTCGAGGTCCGCCAGCACGGAATCGTCGATTCGGCCGGGCTCGAGGCGGGTGTCGGCGGTGTCGTCGCGGTAGAACGAGAACTCCCGATCCCCCGTCTCGTCGTGGGTGACGAACGCGAGCGTCGTCTTCGCGTCGGGATCGCGCTCGAGAAAGCGGTCCGGGAGGCCGTGTTCGTCGAGGGTCTCGACGAGGTAGCGGCCGAACGGATCCTCGCCGACGCGGGTCCAGAACAGCGGCGTCCGCTCGAGGCGCTCGAGCGCGACGGCGACGTTCGCGGGCGCGCCGCCGGCCCGTCGGTCGAAGCGCTCGACGCTCGAGATCGGTCCCGGATGCTCGGGCAGAAAGTCGATCAGCGTCTCGCCGGCGACCAGAATGTCGCGAGTCATGGGCTCCCGTTCGTCCGCCGGGTGATAATGTATTGCGAAGCGGGGCGCCCGGTCAGAAGATCAGTAGCAGGCCGATCACGACGACCGAGACGTACGCCGTGACGACGGCGGCGTAGGTCGCGAACTCCCGCCAGTCGAAGCCGTAGATCGAGAGCACGCTGGCGAAGAGGAACGCGAGCCAGAGGTTCGAGACGCCGGCGCCGTACATCGTCGCGACCAGCGCGGGCACGCCGTCGATTCCCGCTGCCGCCACCGCGGGCCCCTGGAGCAACCAGAGCGAACCGGGGTCGGGCACCAGCAGGCCGAGCGCGAACGCGGCGACGTAGGAACCGACGTACGGCAGTCCGGTCGCCGCCAGCGCGTCGCCAAGCGGCGCGTACAGCGCCGCCTCCGTCAACAGCGCGAACGTCGCCGCGTACAGCAGGAACGGGATCGCCATGTGGTTGGCCCACCGCGTCGCGTCCTCGGTCTTTTCGCGAAACGCCATCGGCGGCCCCTGCACCGCGAGCCCGACCACGACCAGGCCGAACGCCAGCCAGGGCAGGGTCAACGCGCCGCCGGTGCCGAAGTGCCACCCCAGCGAGGCGATCCCGATCGCGACGACGATCCACGTGAGCGACTCGGCGTTCTCGAGGCGGTCCCCGGGCTCCCAGTCGACGGGATCGCGAACGGGCGCGTAGTGGTCGAAGGTCTCGCTGATCGAGCCCTCGAGGATTCGGTCCCGGTCCTCGAGCGGTTCGATCTCGCCGTCGTCGTCGGGCGCCAGCCACACCAGCAAGAGCGGCAGCGTCAGGACGAACAGTATCGTTGGAGCGAGGTTCGCCGGGTGGAGGAGGAACTCGCTCATTCCGATCGTCCCGACGTCGTCGACCATGAAGTTCGCCAGCCCGGTGTCGTCGGCCGCGATCAGGGCGCCGGGACTCGAGGGGCCCTGGTTGGCGACGACCAGCGCCAGCAGCCCGCCGGTCAGCACTGACGGGTAGTGAACCGCAGTGCCGCTCTCGCGGGCGCGCCGACAGAGCCGCTGGCCCAGCAGGATGCCGCCGATCAGGCCCAGCGCCCAGTTGAGCCAGCCGAGCGCGAGCGAGACGGTTGCCGTCGCGTAGATCACGCCGGCCTGACTCGTCGGCAGCGAGGCCGCGAGACGGTCGAAGGCGGCGCCGACCCGCGGCGACTCGACGGCGGAGGCGCTGAGAATCCAGTAGAGGAGCAACAGCATGTGCAACGCGAACAGGTCGTAGACGTAGAACCCGCCGCCGAGCAGCTCGAGCTGGGTCGTCGGCTCGAGTTCGGGGACGGTGGCGACCATCGCGAGGACGGCCAGCAACAGCGCACCGACCAGCGACTCGGGGAAGTACTTCCCGAACGTCGGAACGAACGCGGTCCGGAGGTCGGTCTCGCCTTCGCGGTCGGTGTTCACCTCGGTAGTGTCGACGCCGTCGGCGGGCAGTTCGTTCTCCGTCGAGGTTGGCTCTCCCGTCATCGGGATCACCCGAGCACCCCGATCATGAGCGCGCCGGTCCCCATTACGATCCCCGAGAAGACGAACAGCACGGCGACGTAGCCCATCATATCACGGATCGTGAGTCCGGCGATCCCGAGCACCGGGATCGCCCAGAACGGCTGGATCATGTTCGTCCACTGGTCGCCCATCGCGAACGCGATCATCATGTGGTTCATCTCGGTGCCCTCGATCGACTGGGTCGCGGAGGCGTAGATCTCGCCCATCACGACCCACTGGCCGCCCCCGGAGGGGACGAAGAAGTTGACGATCCCGCCGGAGACGAACACGAGCGCGTACCACGTCGTGTCGGTGGCGTACTGGGCGGCCGTGTTCGCGATCAGTTCGACCAGCCCCGAGAACACCATGATCCCCATGATGCCGCCGTAGAACTGGAACTGGATGATGATCTGGCTGGCACCGCGGATCGCCTCGTGGAAGACGTCGATGTAGCTTCGCAGCGACATGTGTGCAAGAAAACCCAGCCCGAACATCGCCGTGATGAGGACGTTGATGTCGAGGACGTCCATGAACGGCTGGGTCGAGAACAGATAGAGGAGGTAGGCCCAGATAGCGGCGCCGACGCCGACACAGACCAGCGTGCTGTCGAGCACGGCCGCCTTGAGCCGCGAGTCCCGTAGTCGATGGGGCCGCTCGCCGACGTCGCCGCTCCGTGCGCCCTCGCCGCGGGCGGCCCGCAGCTTCTCCTCGGGGACGGTCGTGACGTTCTCCCGGTCGGGCGCCATCAGCGGCATGAGGACGACGACGACCGCGACGATGGCGGCGATCATCACGAGATTGATCGGGTGGAAGATCGTCTCAGAGACCGGGATGACGCCCATCGTTTCCTCGGCGAAGTGGCCGTCGGTCGCGACGAGTAACAGCGCCGCGCCGGACAGCCCCTGGTGCCAGGGCAACAGTCCCGCGTAAGCCGTCGCGACCAGCAGCGGGTAGTGGACGTCGGTTCCCTGTTCGGCCATCGCGATTCCGACCTCACGGGCCAGAATCGCCCCGGCGATCAGGACGACGCCCCAGTGGAACAGCCCCAGGAGCTGGCCGCAGAGCGCGACCACGAAGATCGCCTGGGTCTGGCTGTTCGGGATCGAGGCGATCCGCCGGAGCCCGCGCTTAATCGGCGGCGAGTCGGCGAGCGCCCACCCCGTCAGCAGGGCGAGGGAGGCCTGCGTCGAGAACGTGATGACCTCCCAGAACCCCTCCCCCCAATGGGTCGCGACGCTCGCCGGCCCCTCGTCGGTGACGACCACCGCGATCACCATCGTCAGCAGCGTCAACAGCAGCGCGAAGATGAACGCGTCGGGCAGGAACCGCTTGATCAGCCTGCTCGAGACCTCTCCTAGCTGCGTGAAAAACCGTCCGACGACCCCGAATCCTACCGTACTCATCGTTCGGTCCGGACGGCCGCCTTCCGAGTCCACCACTCGGAACCGGCTCGACGATAGCGATCGTGATTCGGCACTGTCATCTGTTTGCTACCGTCTCACGAAGCCCGAAAAAGGTGCAGCCTGATTCGGAGTGTTGCCGGCTCTCCGATCCGAAATTGGCGGGACGTACGACCTACTCGAACCCGCCCCGGTGGGTGGTCTCCTCGAGCGGTTTGCGACCGCTCGGCCGCTCCTGGTCGCGGTAGTCGTCGTCGAGCGTCTCCGGCGGGGCGCGCTCGCCGAGCGCGAACATCGCCTCGACCTCGTACTCCTCGGGGACGTCGAGTTCCTCGGCCGCGCGCTCGTAGTCGAAGCCGGCCATCCCGCGGACCGCGAGTTCGCGGCGGGCGGCCTCGAGCGCGAGGTTCTGCCAGGCCGCGCCCGTGTCGAAGGAGTGGACCGAGACGGGTTTGTCGTTGTGGTCGAACGTCGTCTTCGAGACGACGACACAGAGCACGGCGGCGTCGGTCGCCCACGCACGGTTCCCCTCGACCAGCAGGTCGAGGAACGTCTCCCACTCCTCGTCCTCCCGGGTCGCGTACACGAACCGCCAGTGCTGGTTGTTGAACGACGACGGCGCCCAGCGGGCGGCCTCGAACACCGGCAGGTACTCGGCCTCCTCGAGCGGTTCGCCCGTCATCGCGCGGGGCGACCAGCGGTTGACGAACAGCGGGTCGATCTCGTGGTCGGGCTCGCGGTGGTCNGGTGGTCGGCGACCTCGTCTCGGATTTCGCGTCGCTCGGCGAACTTCTGCATACTCGAGTGAAGACGCTCGCGACACATCACCGTTCCCGGACGCTCGAGTCACCCGGTAACGGTCGTGTCGTCGGCTCGTGTTCACGGCTCTCTCGGTAGCCGGTAGCGGTGCCCGAACCGCCTTACAGGGAAGACAGGAGAAAGCCCACGACTGAAGTCGTGGGATGAATCCGTCACTGCTGACACGAGCCACGCTCCCATCCCCGGCTGCAATCCCAATGTTTACACTTCAATGAGTCAAACACGCGACACGTGAGCGACCGACCGCGACGCACGAACGAGTATACTGCCAAACCCACCAGCGACCGGTATAACCAGTGCTTGTTCGAGTGGTTGGCCGCCCACGCCCCACTGTGGAACCAGCTCAACTACCGACGCCTTGACGAATACTTCGACGACGACGGCGACGTCTGGGACGCGGAATACACAGACCTCTACGACAAGTACGCACCCGTCCTCGGCAAAGCCACCTGCCAACAAGTCGCCCGAAAAAACAGCGAAGCCTGGCGCTCGTTCTTCCGCCTGCTCGACAAATACTACTCCGACAACCCCTCAGTCACCGAGAAACCCAGCCCGCCCGGGTTCAAAGGTAATCGCGACGACGGCTACGAGTTATACGGCCTCGTCCGCAACGACCTCTACGAGTTCGACTGGGACGAAAACCAGAGCACCCTCGAATTCGGCGTCGGCGACGTCCTCGAAGAGAAATACGACTTCGACCACAACGAACGCATCACGCTGGAAGTCCGCGGCAACCCTCAATGGGACGGTGACGACGCGCGGTTGGAACTCGTCTACGACGAGGCGGCCGACACGCTTCGTGTCAAGCATCCAGTCCGCATACGGCCAGACAAATTGCGAGAACAGCGGTTGGATGCCTTCACTCACACACTCGATCCAGAGAACACGATGCACGCGGCCGCCATCGACGTCGGCGCAAACAACACCCTCGCCATCGTCACCACCACTGGGGAAACCACAGTGTACCACGCTCGACCCGAATTTGAACGGTTCCACGTCTTGTCCGAGTTGATCATCGAGTTGCAGTCACAATTGCCCGCTGACCAGTATACGAGCCCGCGCGTTCAACGCGTGTACGATGAACGCGCCGAGAGGCGCGACCATAGCCGTGACGCCGCGGTGAAACACGCGGCGGACTGGCTGCTCGAACGCAACATTGGAACTGTGTACGTCGGCGATCTAACCGACGTGTTGGAGGCGCACTGGTCGGCTATGGTGAACGAGAAGACGCACGATTTCTGGTCTCATGGGCAACTGGTCGACCGATTAGAGCTCACGCTCGGCGACGTCGGCATCACCGTCGAGCAGGTGAGCGAAGCAGGGTCGAGCAGCGAATGCCCGGCGTGTGGGAGCAACGAGGTGGTGCGGGACGGTGACGAGTTGTATTGCCGTGACTGCGAGTTGGACGCGCATAGTGATGTTTCGGGGGCGTGGAATCTGCTGCAAGCGAGAGAAGGGCCGATGGCTCGGCCTGCCGCCCTGTCTGCTGGACGCGGCAGGGACGGATCCGAGAACTCTTCGGAGTGTGATGGAACGTACTGGGAGTGGAATGGACACGACTGGAGACCCGCCCGGTTTGGGGAACAGTCGAGCCCGGTTGACCAACCCAGCGTCGGCGAACCCGCAAGTTCACAGCCGGGGTAATCAGCTGGCCGGATTGCCCACGGAGGAATCCCACAACTTCAGTCGTGGGAGGAGGTCAAAGTCGACGGGTGCCGGCTGGGCGACGTTCGTGCCACCGATACCATCATTTCTCCCAGTCGATCGCGTCCGTCCGTTCCGCCTGCCGAAGGATGAACGGCCCGAGCGAACCGGTTCGCTTCGAGATTGTTGCGATCCGCAGCACGTAGGCCGCGAGGAGGAAGAAGGGGACGAGGGTGATCGTCGTACTGGCGCTGACGACCCACACCATATTATCCACGCCGAGGAACGTCCCGGGGACGGAGTCCGGCTCGAGGTACAGCACCGTCGCCGTCGCGACGACCACGCCCGGCAGCCCGGCGTACAGTATCGACCGCGTCAGGTGAACGAGCTCCCACTGGAAGTACAACGACTTGAAGTGCTCGAGAGCAGGGCCGAACAGCCGCAGGACGTCGATCAGTTCGTCGAAGGTCTCCAGTTCCTCGTCCTCGAGGCTGTCCTCGTGCTCGTGTCGAAGCCGCCGCACCGCGTAGATCTTCCAGGAGTAGTTGTAGTTCAACCCCGACCGGAGAACGCCGAACTCGCCGAACCTGGAGGTCTCGAGCTGCGAATAGATCTCCTTGGAGTTTCGGCAGACGTTCTCGACCAGCCGATCGGTTCGACGCCGAAGCGTCTCGTCTGCGTTGTCGGCGACGGCCTCTTGAAGCGCCTCGGCTCGTTCGCTGCTCGTCTCCACGAGCGCCTGCAGGAACTGGGAGGGGTCGGGCGGACCGACGGTTCCGAACAGCTCCTCGACGCTGCGTCGGTACTCCATCGCCTCGTTCATCCACGCCTGCTGGTCGCCAAGCCGACCGAGTTCCTGTGAGAGCACCAGCTGATTGATCGAGACGACGAGCGTCACGCCGGTGAGGGTCGCGGCGATCAGCGCCTGGAACGCGGTATCGACGGGCGAGCCGTTCACCATCATCTCCCGGAGCGGCAGGGCGATCGCTCCGAGCCCGACGAGCAGTGCGAACGCCGTGGCTGAGAGGAGTCCCGCGAGCAGCCACCGGTTCGCGTCGAGGAGGATCCAGTGGGCGATCCGACTCTCGCCGGTTCGGCCCCTGAGCGTATCCGTCGACAGCGGGTTCTCCATACCCCTCGTTCAGCCTCCAGCGGAAAAGCGGTTGAGCTTGGAAGCGGAACCCGCGGGCGTCGAAACACTCCCATCCGCTCGGCTAAAAAATCGCTGCCCGTCGCTCGAGCCGTCAGTCGTCGGCCGGTGCCGGCTCGCCGCGCTCGACGTCGATCTCGCCCGCGTCGAGGGCGGCCTCGACGTTACGGGCGGCCTCGACCATGTTCGCCATCTTGCCGTAGGCGACCTCGCGGGGGAGCAGCTTCACGCCGCAGTCCGGCGAGACGACGAGCTGTTCGGGCGGGACGACCTCGAGTCCCTTCTTGATGTTCTCCTCGATCTGCTCGACGGACTCGACCTCGCCGACGTGGACGTCGGTGACGCCGAGTGCGAGGTCCGCGGTGAACTCGGGGTCCTTGAACACGTCGAGCTGGTCGTAGTCGCCGTTGGCGAGCTCGAGGTCGAACTCGTCGACGGGGAACTCGAGGATCTCGGGGTAGATGCGGGAGTAGTCGCCGTAACAGACGTGGAGGCCGATGCGGACCTCCTCGGGGATGTCGGCGACGATGTGCTCGAGCGCCTCGCCGACGATGGCGTGGTCGTCGGGCGTCGTCGCGAGCGCGGGCTCGTCGATCTGGATATAGCGGGCGCCGGCGTCGACGAGCTTCTCGATCTCTTCGTTGACGAGGTCGGCGAGCGCCAGCGTGAGCTCGTCGTCGTCGTCGTAGGCCTCGTTAAAGGACCAGTTCGCCAGCGTGTAGGGGCCCGTGATCGGGACCTTGACGGGGCGGTCGCTCGCCTCGGCGACGAACTCGTACTCGTCGACGAGCCAGCTCTCGTCGTACTTGACCTCGCTTACGACGCTCGGCTTGTCGAAGTAGTTGTGTCCCCAGACCTTGACGGGGCCGTTGAACTCGTAGCCCTCGATCCGGTGGGCGAAGAACTCAACCATCTCGTTGCGCCGCATCTCGCCGTCGACGACGACGTCGAGGCCCGCGCGTTCGTGTTCGTTCGTGATGAGCCGGGAGGCGTCGTCGAGCGCCTCCTGGTAGTCGTCGTCGTCGAAGCTGTGGTCGGGATCCTGGTAGAGCTCCTTCGCGCGGTTGAGCCACTTGGGCTTCGGGTAGGAGCCGACGACGGTCGTCAGCAGGAAGTGGTCGTTCTCGTGGTTCTCGGGTCGGAACTGGTCCTTGTTCTCGTTGCTCATGCTGCTTTCACCTCCGCGAGGTCCGCGGCTTCGGCGAGGACGGCGAGTTTCTCCTCGAACTTGGCGTAGGGGAGGTAGAACGTCTCCGTGTTCGTCGTCAGGTAGACCGTCTCGAACTCCGAGACGGGAACCTTGTCGTACACCCAGTCGACGCGGTCGCGGATCGCTTCCGGATCCTCGACGAGCGTGTTCTGGCCGTCGGCCAGCCCGAGCGAGAGCTGGTCGGTCGCGCCGTACTCCTGAAGGTTGTAGACGTTGTCGTCCTGGTTCGCGACGAAGTCGAAGCCGACCGCGTCGATATCGGCGTCGAGCAGGTGAGCGTACACCTTCTCCTCGAGCGCACCCCAGTAGGGCTGGACGACAACGTCGGCGTCGGTCGCGCTCGCGACCTGATCGATCGCCTCGCTGGCGCGCTCGTCGACGCCGTCTTCGGGGGCGTTTTCGACGAGCGAGGGCTCGAGCAGGAACAGCGTTTCGTGGTCCGGGAAGGCGTCGACCTCACCGGCGAGGAACTCGCCGACCGCGGCGAGGAACTCCTCGTCGTCGCCGTAGTGCTCGTCCGTCGCGAGGTCGGCCAGGGAGTAGGGGCCGGGCAGGACAGCCTGCAGATCGTCGTCGCCCGCAAGCTCCGCGGTGGCCTCGAGTTCCTGGGCGACGTCACCCGAGAAGTCGAGGTCGCCCTGCACGACGGGGTCGCGATAGAAGTTGTTGTTGTCGTAGTAGCGGACGATCCCCTGGGTGTCGACGTTGTCGTGGACGGCCAGCGGGTGGGCGAGCATGTCATCCCAGCGAAGCTGGCCCTCGCTGACTCGATCGAGGCCGGCTTCCTGCTGTACCCCGATTACTTCCTCGCGAGCCTCGTCGTAGGCCGCGGTGATCTCCTCGCCCTCGTCGCCGCTGACGAGGTCGCCCTTCTGGTGTCCCTTCAGATCCGAGAGGTCGTCTTTCGTCCAGTCCGGGAGCGGGAACAGCCCCGGCGTGGTCGAGACGTATTCGGTCATCGTGAGCGCGGCTAGGCTATGCCGGGGCTTAATATTTTCCATCCGACCTAATACGCCAGAGTAATTTCGCACGTTATCGGGGATGACTGCATTCCCACTGCGGAACTCTCGAGGGCCGAACGAGGAACTATACTCCCGGCTTGCGGACGGTCAGTATGGCTCTCACCGTCGATCACGTCCCCTTCGCGTTCGCGGGCCTCGAAGCGATCACCGCGGAGTTCGAGCGACTCGGCCTCGCGCCCGAGTACGGCGGCGCCCACGAGAACGGCGTCACCCATATGTCGGTCCTCGGCTTCGACGACCGATCGTACGTCGAACTCATCGCCGAGCGCGACGAGGGCGACCACGACTTCTGGCCCGAACACATCCGCGCCGACGCGGGGCCCGCGGCGTGGTGTGTTCGGGTTCCCGACGTCACCGAGGAGTGCAAGCGACTGCTCGAGCGCGGCGTCCCGGTTCGCGGACCCCTGCCTGGCGCTCGCGAGCGCGAGGACGGCACCCTCGTCGAGTGGGACCGCGCGGAGTTCGGCCGACCCGATCGACGGCTGCTGTTCCCGTTCGCTATCGCGGATCGGACACCCCTTTCGTACCGGGTCGAGCCCTCGCCGAGCGTCGCCGACGGGCCGCTCTCGGGGATCGGTCAGGTCGTCCTCGCCGTCTCGGATCTCGAGGACGCGATCGAGACGTTCGAGGCCGCCTACCGGTTCCCGACGCCCGTTCGCGACACGGTTCCGGGACTGGGGACCGTCGCCTCGGTCCCCGGCCAGCCCGTGGCGTTCGCCGCGAGCGAGAACGGCTGGCTCGCCGAGCGACTCGAGCGCTTTCCCGAGGGCCCGTGTAGCTGTCTCCTCGCAACGGACGATCTCGCGGCCGCACGCGAGACGTATCCGCTGGGCGACCCCCTCGAGTGGCCCGACGGTCGCGTTGCGTTCTTCGACTCCGAACTCCTGGGTCGGCGACTGGGCGTCGTCGAACGGGTCTGAGGCTAGCGATCCGTCCCCGAGCCGGCGTTACTCGAGCGCCAGCAACGCGACCTCGCCGTCGACGTCCGCGACGACGTAGAGCACGCCGTCGTCGAGTACCGGTCCGCGACCCACGGAGCCCTCGAACTCGTGCTCGAACCGGACTGCCGGCCCGTCGCTCGGATCCCCGCTCGGCGCAGGATCGAGCGCCCAGAGGCGATCGCCGCCGACGAACACGGTTTCGCGGCCGACGGCCGGCGCCGTCCGGCTCGAGTCACCGATCTCGAACTCCCAGCGCTGCTGCCCGGAGTCCGCATCGATCGCGCGCAGCGTGCGTCCGGCGACGGCGAGGACGAGGTCGTCCGCGACCGCGAGCCCCGTCGAGACCTGTCCCGTTTCCGCGGACCAGGCCGTCTCAGAGACGGCATCGTGGTCCGTCGTCAGGGCGTACGTCTCACCGTCGTAACAGGGAACGTAGACGACGTCCTTGTCCGCTGTCGGTGGACCGCTCGGGCGGGCCGGCAGCTCCCACCGGGCGTACGCGACGCCGTCGTACAGGACGTACACCATTCCAGCCTCGGTCGCGACGGCGACCCCGCGAGGACCCGTGTAGGCCGGGTGGTCGAGGGTCTGACCCAGGAGGTCGCGCCGCCAGCGCTCGGAGCCGTCCTCGGGGTCGAGTTCCAGAATTCGTTCACCGATCCCACAGAGCACCCCGTGGCCCCTGATCGTCGCCGGCGCCGTAACGCTACCCGGCGCGTCCAGCTCTCGGCTCCAGATTTCGTCGCCGGTGTCGGCCTCGAGGGCCGAGACGCCCTCGTACGTCGAGACGTAGGCGATCCCCTCCAGAATCAGCGGCGGTTTCTCCACGTCCTCGAGCGTCCACAGCTCAGTTCCGTCGTCGGCGTCGAGGACGCGCAGTCCCTGGTTCCCGACGAAGTAGACGCGCCCGTCGGCGACGATCGGTTCGGCGAAGCCGATCTCCGGGACGCCGACGCGCCAGCGTTCCGAAATGCCGTTGACCGGCGCTTCATCGTCCCCGACGGCCCGCGTGTTGGCCGCGTTGCAGCCGAAACTCGACCACGAGCCGTCGGCGCCGTGGACGTGGCTGTTCGGGTCGGGGAGTTCGTCGACGCCCGACTCGGGCGGCTCTCGTGGCCCGGGCGCCTCGCCTGTCTCGTCGCTCGCAAACTGCGAACAGCCGGCGAAGAGCGCGCTGCCGGAGCCGGCAGCCACGAGAAACGCGCGTCGCGATGGAGTCATCGTGTCCCCCTGCTGACGTAGGGAGCAAGTGTCTTCTGCTCGCCGAGCACCGTTACCGAAACAGCTCGAGCACTGTCAGCGTCTCGAAGGGGAAGGAGTGATCGGCGATGGCGGCGGCGCTGAACCCTTCCTGACCCGCGCGCTCGACGACCGCGTCGACGTCGGTGAGGCTGCTGACGAGCAGGTAGACGGTGCCGTCGGGAGCGAGCACGCGGTCGACGCTCTCGAGGAACGGGTCGATGATCGCCCGGCCGTCCTCGCCGCCCGAGAGGGCGTGTTCCATCCAGTCGTCCCACTCGCTGTCGGGGTCAGTAGGTAAGTACGGCGGGTTGAACGTGACGACGTCGAACGCACAGTCGACAAACGGCGAGACCAGATCGGCCCGAACGGCCTCGAGGCCCTTCTCGCGGGCCTGGCGAACCGCGTGCGGGTTCAGGTCCGAGGCGATCACGCGGGCGTTGGTCTCCTCGGCGATGCGGCCGGCGACGTAGCCCGAACCGGTTCCGACCTCGAGGACGGTTCGTCCGTTCTCGTCGCCACTACCCGAATCGCTCGAGAGGCGCTCGCAGACCGCCTCGGCGAGCAGCTCGGAGTCCTCCGCCGGCTGATACACGTTCGTCTCGAGTCCGCGTCGTTCTCCGAGGTCCATCTACTTGCCCTCCTGTGGTGAGGTCCGCCGTCGACCGTCGGTCGGCTCTCCGTCCGTCTGTGCCGTCCCCTCCGGGTCGTCCTCGTCGGCGACTCGGAAACCGCCGGTTTCGGCCCGTCCCGTAAGTTCGCGCTGCGGGTACGGGATCTTGATGCTCGCCTCGCCGAACGCCTCCTTGATCGCGTGAATCGCGGCCGTCCGGGCCTCCGCGTGTCGCCTCGCGCTCGGCTTGTCGATCCAGAAGCGGACGCCGAGGACGATCGACGAGTCGCCGAACGACTTCGTGACGACCTGTGGCGAGGGCGCGTCGATCGACTTCTCGAGGTCGGCGACCGTCTCCACCGCGAGCTCGCTCGCGCGCTCGACGTCGGCCGCGTAGTCGACGCCGACGTCGATCTCGACCCTGAGTCGTCCCTGCTTCGAGCGGTTCGTGACGACCTCGCTCGCGATCACGTCGTTGGGGATCATGATGAACTCGCCGTCGAACGACCGAATGTGGGTGTTGATGATCGAGATGTCGGTGACGATCCCCTGATCGCCCTCGACCTCGATCCAGTCGCCGATCTCGAACGGCCGGGCGAACATTAGGACGAACCCGGCGAGGATCGTCCCCAGCACCTGCTGGGCGGCCATCCCGATAATGATCCCGAGGAAGCCGGCCCCGACGAGCAGTCCGCCCAGATCGTCGATCCAGAGCGCGAGGATCACGATCACCGACACGGAGAGGATGATCACCTGCGAAAGCCGGTGGGTGACCTCGCGCTGATGGTCCGTCACCGCCGACGCCGAGCCGAGTACCTCGTCGATCAGGCGATGGACGACCCGCGTGACGATCAGCGCGGAGACGGCAATAACGAACGTGACGACCGCCCGGGCGACGGCGTCGCCGCCGATATCGTACTCCGTGGCGATAAACCGGAGCTGATCGGTCTGTCCCCAGACCCCGACGATCGTCGCGAGCGCGAGCAGGAAGGTCCCGACCAGCACCGCCGTCGAGACGATATCGCTGTACAGCGGTCGTATGCGCTCCTCGAGGCGCTCCTGAAGCCGCTGGAAGGTGAGCACGACGGCGACGAGCGCACCGATCGCTACGAGCGTCACCGCGATCCGAAGCGGCGTTGCCTGGAAAACATCGGCCAGCCAGTCGAGTCCCGTCGTCTCGGTCATCGTTCCGTTCTCGAGCGAGTCGGCGATCCAGCTACCTGTATCCGTCGGTCAGTTCGTTGCGTGAGCCGTTCCGATTGGATTAGCCGCCCGCTGGTTCGCCGACCTCGAGGGCGAGCGTTGCCAGTTCGGCGAACTCCGACGGCGCCATCGCATCGGCACGCTTCTGCAGGAGGTCGTCGTCGGCCGCCTCGACGACCGCGTCGGGGGCACCGAGGTTCGTGATGTGGGCCGTGTTCCGGATCGCGTTCCGGATCGTCTTCCGGCGCTGGGTGAACATCGCCTTCACGAACCGCAGGAAGAAGGCCTCGTCGTCGACCGCGTAGTCGGGCTCGCGGGGCTCGAGCCGAACCACGGCGCTTCGGACCGCCGGCGGCGGCGAGAACGCTTCTTTGGGGATGGACTCGACGAGTTCGGGCTCGGCGTAGTGCTGGGTCGACACTGAGAGCCGCCCGTATTCCGACGTCCCCGGATCGGCGACCATCCGCTCGGCGAACTCCTGTTGGAACATCAGGACGAGCGGGCGCTTCTCGGGCAGCAGCCGGAACGTAATTTCGCTCGAGACGCCGTAGGGAAGGTTCGACACCGACGCCGAGAAGTCGGGCAGGTCGACCTCGAGGGCGTCGCCCTCGAGCACGGTCAGTCGCCCGTCGTCGATCTCGTCGGCGAACTCCTCGCGGAGGAAGGCAGCGAGTTCGCGGTCGCGCTCGACGACGGTCACCGCGTCGGCGACGGCGAGCAGCCGATCGGTCAACGCCCCCGTTCCGCCGCCGATCTCGAGGAGGTGGCTCGTGTTGACGTCGATCTCGGTGAGGTAGGTCGGCAGGCGATCGAGCACGCGGTCGTCGACGAGAAAGTGCTGGTCGCGGTCGGGATCGCCGCGAACGCCCGCGCGCGCGATCAACCCGTCTGGATCTCTCATTGCCGAGGCTAGTGTCGGGCTCGGTGTAAACGCACCGTCTCGAGCCGCGTTCAGGACCGGTCGCGGACGTAGGTAACCGGACAGGGCGCGTTGAGCATGATCTTCTGTGCGGTGCTGCCGAACACGGCCTTCCCCGCCGGCGAGCGCTTCCGGCCGCCGACGACGATGTTGTCGGCCCCGCTCTCCTCGGCGATCCGGAGGATCTCGGACTGTCGGTTGCCGACCGAGGCCCTGACCTCGACGTCGATCCCGGCCTCCTCGAGTCGATCGACGATCTCGCCGACCGGCTGGGTCTCCTGTGCTACCTTCTCCGCGGGCAGATCCCGGCTCTGGATGTCGAACCCGATCTGTGCGACGGCGTCGGGGTAGCTCTGTACGTCGTCGTCGTACTCGTCGGAGCCGACGACGTGTGCGACCACGACCGTCGCCCCTGCCGGTTCGGCGACGTCAATTACGTGTGTGACGAGGTCGTCGACTCGATCGCTGTCACCCGTTCCGACTGGAAGCAGAATCGTCGAGAGCATTGGTACTGGTTAACTCGGTTATCTCTTAAAGATGGGGGTATCGGATACGGAGGGTACAGCGCGGTGGAGCCCGGATTTCGCTCCGTTCGCCGTCGGGTGGAAGAACTCGTCCCGGCGTCCGGTGATTACAGCGGTAGCGAGGCGAAAGCCCACCCCTTCAGGGTGGGATGAAGCCGACAACTGGGAATCTCTCCACGCTCATAGCCATGGTTGGGGTTGGATGTCTGCGTAACATCTTTAGGTGAGTGATTTCTATATACCGACAATGCCTCGTGGGTTCGACAGGGAACGTACCAACGTCCACAAACTCCAGTACCACTTCATCTGGTGTCCGAAGTCAAGCAAAGCGTAGCTTTGCGTACCTCGCGGGATCGAAGATCCCGCTCAGTACCGCAAAGCGGTGCTTGAGGGCGAGGTACGCGACCGCCTCGAAGAACTCATCGAGGAGAAAGCCGACGAACTCGGGTTAGAGATACTGGAGTTGGCGATTCGGCCCGACCACGTACACTTGTTCATCACAGGCGACCCGACGTTCGCCCCGAACAAAATAATGCAACAGGTCAAGGGCTACTCCTCGCGCCACCTCCGCGACGAGTTTGACTTCGGCTTGCCGTCGCTGTGGACGCGCTCGTACTTCGACTCAAGTGCGGGCGACATATCCAGCGAAGTCATCAAGGAGTACATCGACGCCCAAGCAGGTGAGGAATCATGCAACGGAACGTCTCAACCACGGTGCGGGTCAAACTCCACTCGTTGACCAACAGAAAAGCCGACCTACTCACCCGTGAGTACGAGGCGTTCCAGACTGAGGTTCACGGCGGAGACGCCAACCTCTACTCCGCGACCGACCAGCAGGCGTCCAAAGTCCAACGACAGAAAGACCCGAACCCCGGCACCGAACAGCCTGTCGTTCTCCGCAACGACGTGTTCAACGTGTCCTACGACGAGGACACCGTTCTCTCGTCATGGTGGGTGAAGGTTCCCGTCTACGACCCCGAGTGTGGACGGGGCAACTCCATCTGGTGCCCCGCCCGCGTTCCGCACAAGGACGAACAACTCGTCCGTGAGGGCGATATTCGGGACAGCGAACTGGTGCGCCGTGACGGTGACTGGTACGTCCATCTCGTCGTGAAGCGGTCTGTGACCGTCCAAGACGAGTACGACGACGTACTGGCTATCGACATGGGCGCACGCTGGGTCGCTACCTGCGCGTTCCTCTCCGACCGCAAAACCACCTTCTACGGCGAGGAAGTGCGCCGTATCCGAGAACACTACAAGCAACTGCGGAAGTCCATCGGGAAATCCAAACCCCGACAGGGACAACAGGTGGTCGAGCGTATCGGTGACGCGGAAGCGCGGAAGGTGGACGACCGCCTCCACAAAATTGCTCGCCAAATCGTGGAGGATGCCGAAGAACGGAACGCGGTCATCGTTGTGGGCGACCTCGTCGGGATTCGCAAGGACAACGACAAAGGGCGGTACGTCAACGACAAGACTCACAAGATGCCGTTCGCCCGCCTGCTCAACTACATCGAGTACAAAGCCCACGACGCAGGCATCGACGTGCAGTTGGTCAAAGAATACGACACGTCGAAGACGTGCAACCGCTGTGCCTGCAAGGGCGTCCGAGAGACGCAGGGACGCTTTGAGTGTTCCGAGTGTGGGCTGGACGACAACGCCGATAAGAACGGTGCGCTGAACATCGGCAAACGAGCCTTGGGCAAGTTCTCGAAACCGCTGTCCGAGGCGGGGGCTGTACTGGCACAGCCCGAAACGCAGGTCATCGTCCCACGTGACGACGAACCTGCGAACCTCTCCGTATCCGTGGGTTCAACCCCCAGTGGGGGAACCCCACGGCTTTAGCCGTGGGAGGATGTCAGTCCTGTTCCTGCTGGCGGCCGACGAACGTGCGGTACTTCAGATCGTCGTCGCGAAGCTCCTCGAGGATGCGCTCGACGAGGATGTCGCTTGGGTCGTGGAGCCCGGAGACGCGTTCGGAGAGCTCCTCGAAGCTCTCGAAGGGCTTTCGCTTTCGCTCGTCGAGGATGCCGTTTCGCAGCTTCTTGCCGATCCCCGGCAGGAGATTGAGCTGGTGGAGCCGCAGCGTGATCGGCTGGGCGTCGTTGTAGAAGTCGACGAACCGCTCCTCGTTCTCCTCGACGAGGTCCTCGACGACGTACTCGAGTTCGGTCTGTGCACCCGATGAGAGCGCTCCGTACTCGACCTCCTGGCAGTCGACGACGACGTCCCGTTCGTCGGCCGGTTCGATCACGACTTCGCTCCCGATGGTGAGTCGGGTATCTTCGTCGAACGCGACCTGGTAGAGTCCGAAGTCCTCGACGTCCAGTGCGTACCCCGCCGGCGACTTCGCGTACTGCGGTCGGCCGTCGCCGGAGAGCCCGTGTGCGAGGTAGTCCAACACGACTGCGCGTCGAACGTCCGTCTCGTCGCTATCGACTTCGCTCATTGGGCGAGGGTACGGCGACGTTACACTTAAAGAATCGGCCCGCCGTCAGGCGTACTTCGCAACGACGTCGAGGATCTCGTCGAGTTCGTCGCCCGACAGCGAGTAGCGCTGCTGGGCGTACACCGATCGGAGCTCGTCCCGGTTGCGGGGCAGGAGGTCGGTGATCTTGTAGGCCGTCGGCTCGTCGACGTACTCGAGTTCCTGTAAGTCCGCGACGAGTTCGAGAGACTCCTCGGGCTCGAGGACCGCAAAGCGGTTGGCGTGTTCGATCGCTCGCGCGAGCTCGTAGCGCAGCTCGCGGTCCTCGTCCATCGCGCGCTCGGTCTCGATGTCGGCGAGCAGTTCCTTCGTTTCCGAGACGGTCAGGAACTCCTCGTCGACGATCTCTTTGAAGATCGTCATCGGTTCTCAGACCTGAACTTCGTCCTGGTCCTGTGCGCGGAGGTGGGCGGCGGTGACGATCACGGTCTTGTCCTTGCCGCCGTCGGTAATCTGCACCTTGAAGGCGTTGCCCTGTTTCCCGAGGACTTCGCCGGTGAGACCGTCGAAGCGGGGGTGGAAGCGGCCGTTCTGGACGCTGGGGTCGATCTTCAGGTGGACTTTCTGTCCCTCGTCGTACTGCTGAATCGCGCGCTGGGGCGGCGAAGCGCCGCGGTCTCGTGGATTGTTCGAGAGCTTGTCTCGGGTTCCCTGGCGAGGTCCATTAGAGTTCGGCATAGTCGTACGGCTCCCTTACCTCGTGACAGTTATAAAACGCACGTTTGTTCCTCGAGCGCGGCCGTCGCCGACCGAGAACGAACGGCAAGAGTAACCCTCCCCGGCCTCGTTGGGCCGGATATGGACGACGACCCCGCAAGCGACGAGCACGAGCGCTTCCGGTTCGAGACCCGATCGATCCACGCCGGACAGGAACCCGACGAGGAGACCGGCGCGCTGATGACGCCGATCCATGCCAACTCGACCTATCAGCAGGACGCCCCCGGCGAGCACCGCGGCTACGAGTACTCTCGAACCGGCAATCCTACGCGTACGGATCTCGAGGAAAACCTCGCGAGCCTCGAGAACGCCGACTACTGTCTCTTATACACATCTCTGAGCGGCCTGNCCCACCGTATCTTCACGCAGGTGTACGAGGACTACGACGTCGACTTTACCTTCGTCGACATGACCGACCTCGACGCCATCGAGTCGGCGTTTCGCGAGGAGACCGAGCTGTTGTGGCTCGAGACCCCGACCAATCCGCTCATGTCGATCGTCGACATCGAGGCCGCTTCCGAGATCGCCCACGCTCACGATGCGCTGTGTGCGATCGACAACACGTTCGCGACGCCGTACCTCCAGCGCCCGCTCGAGCTGGGCGCCGACATCGTCTCGCACTCGCTGACGAAGTACCTCGGCGGTCACTCCGACGTGGTCGGGGGCGCCCTGCTGACTAACGACGAGCAACTCGACGAACGGTTCGGCTTCTACCAGAACGCCGTGGGCGCGACGCCGGGTCCCTTCGATAGCTTCCTCGTCCTTCGCGGTACGAAGACCCTTCCCGTTCGGATGGATCGCCACTGCGAGAACGCCCGCCAGATCGCCGACTGGCTCGCGGACCATCCGGACGTCGATCGGGTCTACTACCCCGGGCTCGAGTCCCATCCCGGCCACGAGATCGCCCGCGAGCAGATGGACGACTTCGGCGGGATGTTGAGCTTCGAGCTCGACGCGAGTCTCGAGGAGACCAGCGAGGTCGTCTCGAACACCGAGGTCTTCACCCTCGCGGAGAGCCTCGGCGGCGTCGAGAGTCTGATCGAGCAGCCCGCACCGATGACCCACGCCGCGATCCCCCGTGAGGAACGCCTCGAGGCCGGACTCACCGACGGCCTCGTCCGCGTCTCGGTGGGGATCGAACACGCCGACGACCTGATCGCCGACCTCGAGACGGCCATCGAATCGGCGCTGCGCTGATCGGCCACAATCCTTTCGTCCCGGCGTCTCGAGCCACCGGCTATGAGCACCGACAGCGAGGACCCCGGCGTCTACCTCCTGCCGATCACCGTCGACTACGGCGGTCGCGAGCTGACGATCACCCCGACGGCCGTCGAGACCGACCGCGGGCTGGTCCTGATCGACGTCGGCCCGCCTGGCGCCGTCGACGGGCTTCGAACCCACCTCCGCGGGCTGGGGTTCGACCTCGAGGACGTCTGGCTCGTCCTCGTCACCCACCACGACGGCGACCACGTCGGTGGACTCGAGGAGCTGCTCGAGCGGGTCGATCCGATCGTCGCGACCCACCGCGAGGAGGCGCCCTACGTTACCGGCGACCGGGACCCAATCAAGGGCGACCCGGACGAGTACCGATCCATTCCCATCGATCTGGAGATCACCGGTGGTGCCCGGGTGCCGACGGTCGCAGGACCGATGGAGATCGTCGAGACGCCCGGGCACTCGCCGGGTCACGTCTCCTTACACTTCTCGGATCACGGCCTGCTGCTGGCCGGCGACGCGCTCGTTGCCGACGGAGACGAGCCGCTTTCGGGCCCGAAACCCGAGTTCACGCCCGACATGGAGCGTGCGGCGGAGTCGGTCGGCCGGCTCGCCGACCTCGAGATCGAACAGGTCGTCTGCTTCCACGGCGGCCACGCCGAGGCCGGGAGCGAGCGCCTCGCGGAGATCAACGAGGAGCTGCGCGGGTAATCGAGACCGACGAGCACCGAATTTCGATTGAAACGCCGTCGAGCGCGGCGACGTCGTCGGCTCGGCGCGGCCTCGAACGCGGGCCGCGCGACTGACAGCGCTATGCCCCTCGCTCGAGTAGCGGGACGACGACGTGGCGTCTCACCGATCGTCGACGGTGCGGATCGCGTACGCGGCGACCGGCTGGTGGGTCGCGTTCGCGGCGCTCAGCTTCTACTGGGCGGCCGGCGGGACGATCGGGGTTTCGACGCTCGGCGCGGGAATCGGGGCACTCGCGGCGGAGCGAGAGCCCTGGTTCGTCGCGACGGTCGCGGCGACAGGCGTCCTGAAACTCGTCCCCGCCGTGCTCGCGCTCTCGCTGGTTCGGCCGTGGGGTGATCGGCTCCCGAGCCGGTTCCGCGCCGTCGCGGTCGGCGGACTGGGCGTTCTCTCGGTGCTGTACGGTGCGGTCGGGATCGCGGCGAAACTGCTCGTACTCGTCGGCGTCGTCACTCCCGGCGGAATCGACGCTCGAGGGTTCTGGGGCCACCTCCTCGTCTGGGATCCGGTCTGGGTGCTCGGCGGTGCGTTGCTGTGCGCCGCGGCGGTTCGCTCACGCCGAGAGCCGAGCGAGGCGTCGCACTGACGTCGCCTCGCCGTCACTCCGTGACGACGTGGCCCTCGAGGTAGTTCTCGATTTTGTCGTTGCTCGACTGTACCCGCTTGCAGAAGGTGAGGACTCGGTCGCCGTCCTCCCGACGATCGCTCTCGATTTCGAGGGTCAGTCCCTGCTTGCGGAGGTGCTCGAGCAGCGCCTCGACCGTTTCGGAACTCGCGCGGACGGTGTGGCGTTCGCCGACCGTCCCGCCGTCGCCGACGGTGTCGATGGCCTCGCGCATCGACAGCAAGATTGCCTCGCCCAGTTCGTGAGCCCGCTTGCGGGCGATATCGTCGCTCCCGTCGACCTCGATCGTTCGGAACCCCTCCCGCAGCAGCCGTCGGAACATGAACGGCTGTCCGTAGTCGAACGGTAGCGAGAACGCGTACGCGAGGTCGCTCCGCGTCGAGGCCGACGTCGTGTACTTCAGCAGCGTCGTCGCGTCGGGCGAGCGCATCACGACGCCCTCCCGGTTCTCGGCCTCGAGATCCTCGACGATCCGTAACACCTCGTCCGCCGCCTCGTCGACGTCGTAACTGCCGAACAGTCGGGTCTGGGGGACACCGTACCGATCGTAGCGCTCGCGGCGCGCTTCGACGGCGAGGGGCTCGCCGGACTGTCGGTCCCGCCAGTCGAACGCTCGGAACGCGAGCGAGTCGACCTCGGGGTAGTCGTGGGCGGTGTAGGGGTTCTCCGGGCCGATCATCTCGCCACAGACCATCGCCCCCGGATGGTCGTCGAACAGCGCCTCGAGGTCGACCAGGCGCTCTATGATCCGGGTCGTGAACGGACAGACCATCCCGCTGCGGGTAAACGCCAGCCGCTCGCCCTCGAGGCAGACGACGCGGACGTTGTAGCCGTTGAGCTTCTCCTCGACGACGACTCGATCCTCGAACTGAGTCGGGATCCCCGTCTCGAGGACGAGGGCCCGAGGAACCTTCGGGAACCCGCGGACGACCTCGCGGTCGATCAGGACGGTCCCTCGCTCGATACCGCGGCGGTAGTCCGGGACGTGGCGGTACTCCCGGCCCTCGTAGCTGCGGTCCTCGAGATGCTCCTCGAGGCCTTCGAATGCAGACTCGCCGATCCCGAGCGGCCTGTGGTACTCGGTATCACTCATCATAGGTAGGTACTACGGCGAGCGAAATAACTGCCGGGGCGCTCGGAGAGGACGGACGATTGGGTCGGCTACAGCTCCAGCCCGCAGTGGGTACACATCGTTCGATCCGGATCGTTCGGGGCGCCGCAGTCGGCGCAGTTCACGGTCGAGCTGGCGGCTTCGTTCCCCGTTTCGGCACGAACCGGCGCACCGCACTCGCCGCAGTACCGGACCGACTCCCCGGGCTCGATACTGTCGACGTCGAACTCGAGGCTCGTCCCGCAGCGGGTGCAGTAGTTCGGCCAGCCGGAACCGTCGTCGCTCCCGCCTCGCCGTCGTTCCCGATGCACCTGCACGACGCCGACGACAAACAGGGTTCCGAACGCAGCCCAGCCGATCGGACCCAGCGCGAGGAACGCCGTGAACAGCACGTAGGCGAGCGCGAGGAGGCCGATCGCCTGGAGTGCGGTGCGAACGCTCATATCGATCGTGTCGAGTCGCTCCGGATAAGTTTTCTCTCCGAATGGGGTCCCGAAGCGGAATTCTCATCGGTGCGCGGCGACAACTCGCGGCCATGCGAATCGAACTCCGCGTCTGCCAGCACTGTCTCGAGGGCGACCACGGCAACGAGCGTCGCACCGAGGTCATCAACGACATGGTCGCCTGCGCGGAGCGAATCCGCGAGCACAAGGACGTCATCGACCTCGAGGAGGTCGTCATCCGTCGGGTGACCGAGACCGACCCCGGCAAACCCGAGTCGCTGCCGGTCGTCTCGGCGACGATCCAGGATGATCAGATCGTGCTCAACGACCTCCAGCTCGTTACCGAGGGGCCGGACGGGAACATGCTCATGTACGTCGATCCTCAGGACATCATGACCGTCCTCGCGGGCAACGTCGACGAGATCAGCAAGGCCGTCCACGAGGACGTCACGGTCGACCTCTCCTCGACCAGCGCGGAGATGATCTCGGAGGCCGACCTCGGGGCCCGGGGGCCGAACACCGACGAACCCTGATCCGGCTGCGAACCCAGCTATTTCTCCCTCGAGGACGTACCCCCGTTCATGTCCGTCGACGCGTTCAAACAGCGGTTCGTCCTCGACACGTCGCTGTTTCTCACCGAGGAGATTCGCCGGGACGGCGAGTCGCTCGAGGACGCGGTGCTCCGGCTGCTCGAGCTGATCGCGAACGCCCGCCTCAACCTCGGCATCTCCTGTTACGTCCCGCCGACGATCCACGACGAGCTGACGACGATGCTCGAGGCCCGCGGCGTGAGCGAGGAGGTCTACTCGAAGCTCAACACCTGGGTGATCCGCAAACACCCCGATCGGTACGCCGTCTCGATTCCCGCTAACGTCGTCTACAGCTTCGTCGACGAGATGAGCGGTCGGGTCGACCGCGGGTTACGGGTCTCCGAGAAGGCGGTTCGTCGCGCCGAGGACAGCGCCGACGAACTCCTCGAGGACCACGATCACAAGACCGAGGTCGACGCGGTGATCTCGGAGCTACGCGAGAAGTACCGCGACGCGATGCGCACCGGTGTGCTCGACTCCCGCGAGGACTTCGACCTGCTGATCCTCGCCCGCGAGCTCGAGGCCGGCGTCGTCACGGAGGACCGGGGAATCATCGACTGGACGGAGGACTTCGGGCTGCGGTACATCCGCGGCCGGGAGTTTCCGGACCTGCTCGAGCAGTACCTCACGGCCGTCGATTCCGACTCGAAGCGGACGATCGACTGACCGGTGGCTCCGTGTCCCGGTCGTGCCACACGAAACCGTGTCATATCTACCCTTGGGCAGATCTATCAAACGCTCGTCCGCCCACAACTCTTTTCGATGGTCGTTCGTGTACGAAATAGCTGTAACTCTTGCAGGTGCGGTCACCCTTATCACCGCCTCGGCGGCTACGATTCGTCGTGAACCGACGCAATCTTCTGAAGGGTATCGGTGCAACGTCTGCAGTCTCGATTTCCGGACTTGCGGGCTGTCTCGACGACGAGTCGGGTGACGGGGAGTTCCCCTCGGACTCGCTCACGTGGATGATCCCCTGGTCGGAAGGGGGCGGCACGGACACCTACGCGCGCCAGCTCGAGCCGCTGATGAGCGACGCGCTCGACGAGCCGATCGAGATCGACAACAGGGCCGGCGCGGCGAGCCTGCTGGGCATCGAGTGGCTCCACGGCCAGGACGACGACGGCTACACGTTCGGAACGGCCAACACCCCCAGCTGGCAGTTCGCCTGGCGGATGGAGGACGTCGAGGCCTGGGAGCCGACCGAGTTCGAGCCGATCGCGTACTTCGGCGTCTTCGGGTACACGATCATCGTCAACGACGACTACGACGTCGAGGACTACGCAGACCTGCAGGACGCCTACGCCGACGGCGAACTCGAGAACTTCGCGGTCCAGGGGGTCGGCCACGACAGCCACGTCGCGGCCTACCTGCTCCGGGACGACTACGACCTCGCATGGGACAACGTGGTCCCCTACGACGGCGGCGGCGAGGTCAACGAGGCGGTCATCTCCGGCGAGGCGCCCGCGGGCATCGCGACGAACACCTCCGCGATCACGGCCGAGGAATCGGGTAACGTCTCGGCGGTCGTCAACCTGATGGACACCGAGCTCGACGCCTTCCCCGAGATCGATCAGATCACCGACTACGGCGACAGCATGGCCTACCTCACCGAGTTCCGTCAGACCCAGATCGCGCCGCCCGGAACGCCGACGGACGTCCGGGAGGAACTCGAGGCCGCGACCGAACACGCCGCGACCCACGAGGAGGCCGAGGAGTGGGCCGAGGAGACGGGGAACGTCCTCGAGTTCGGCGACATGGACGACGCTGCCGCGGACATGGAGGGCGCACTCGAGGAACTCGAGGAGAACATCGACTTCGAGGGGTTCCAGCAGCAGATCGAAGACGACGAGTAGCCCCACCGATCGCGACGGCACGTCCGTCCGCGTTCGCTTTTCTCACTGCGATCGAGCCCGCTCCCGCACCATGAGCCAGCACGCACAGCAGAAGCCGACGGCGACCGTCGCCGCGAGAATGCCGAAGGCGATCCGGTAGCCGAACTCGGTGTACGCGACGGTGCCCTCGACGGTCTCGCCGGTCTGGTAGGCGTCGAGCGCCACCCCCATCGCCGCTGGCAGGACTGTGCCGCCGACGAACCCCGCAGTGTTGACGGTCGCGGTCGCGATCCCGCTCGCGCTCGGCGGGTAGCGCTCCTTGACGACCGACAGCGACAACATTGCGGCGCCAAAGAGGAATCCGCAGGCCAGATAGGAGACGGCGACGACCGCCAGCGGCGGCTGACCGAAGACGGGGACGGCAGCGAGCGCGACCGCGAACAGCCCGATCCCGACGGTCATCGGCAGCAACCGCCGTTCGATCCGGTCGGAGAACCAGCCGATCGTCGTCGGCCCGAGCAACACGCCGACCGACGCGAGCAGGGTGAAATAGGAGGCCGTCGTCACATCGAGTTCGTAGACGACAACGATGTAGGGGACGCCCCACATCCCGACAAGGGTCAACATCGCCCCGTTACCGGCGAAGAAGACGATCGACAGCAGCCACTGATCGAGATCCCGAGCGAGCGTCCGCAGGTGGTCACCCAGCTCCGCGAGCGTAATGTCGGGCTGTTCGGGGACGCCCTCGATCGGCTCGAGGCCCGCCGCGGCCGGGGACTGGCGTGCCAGGACGAAGACGGCGCCCGCGGCGACGATTCCGACGCCACCAAGCGAGAGAATCGTCGCGCGCCAGCCGAACTGACCGACGGTGACGGCCAGCGGCGTCGTCGCGAGGATCGCCCCGAGACCCGCGATACTGCCGGTCAGCCCGGTCATCGTCGCGAACTCGTCGGGGCGGTACCAGTTGGCACAGAAGCGCAGGATCGAGACGAAAATAACGCCGCTCCCGAGGCCGATGAGCGCCCGCGAAGCGAACGCCGCGAGGTAGCTCCCGCTCAGGGCGAACCCGACCGCGCCCAGGCTCAGGACGATCCCGCCGATCGAGCCGACGTAGCGCGGGCCGAGCCGGTCGGCGAGCACGCCAGTCGGGATCTGGATGGCGGCGTAGATGAGAAAGAAGGAGGCGTGGAGCGTCCCTAGCTGGGCTGCGCTGGTCTCGAAATCGACCGTCAGCTCCTCGGAGATGACAGCCGTCGAGAGCCGGTGGAGATTGACTAGCAGGAAGACGGTCGCCAGCGCGGCCCACGCGAGCCACCGACGTTTCGTCGGGTCCGACAGAACGTTCACACGGCAGGGGTTTCTCGAGAGGTGAAGTAAGCGTTCGGAGACCCGTCGGTCTTGCCGATTCGAGAGCGCGGCCGCTCTCGAGTTTGCGGTCGGAAAACGACTATCGCTCGAGTCGGATCAGATGCGGCCGACGTTCTCGACGCCGACGCTCTCGACGCCGTCGACCTCGGAGAAGTTCTCCTCGACGGCTTCCGTGCCGCCCGAGCCGTCGGGAACGATGACCGTCGGGTAGAGGGCGATGAGGCCGAACGCGACGTCTTCGCGCTCGACGCCGTTGATCTTGGCACCCTCGGGGAGGGCGCTCTCAAGGCGCTCCTGGAGCGCGTCGAGGTCGATATCGGGACTGTCCGGCATGACCTTGATTTTGGCAGCGACTTTTCCCATTGTTATGGTCCGGTGAATCCGCAGTCGGGACACTCGTAGAGGTTGCTCTGCTTGCGACACTTGGCACAGCGGAAGACGCGCGTGCCACAGTCGGGACACTTGAACGCGGCGGCGTTCGTGCCCGCGATGTTGATTCCACAGGAGACACAGGAGCGTCTGTCCTGCCCGTCCGTCGTACTCATACCCCTCCCTTTTTGCCCGTCGTTTTTAACCCTTGCGAGGTCGAACTCACCGACCGAATCTCCGCACAGCGGGATCGACTCGCCCGCCTTCGACGAAAGCGGGCGCGTCGAACTCAACATTCAAATTCGTGTAGCCCGAACCCTCGTCGAATGCGCCTCGACGACTATATCGAGAGCTTAGAGCCCGACGAGGAGGCCGAGCGACGCCGGCTCGCGAAGGAGAAGTCCTACGCGATCACCGACCACCTCGAGGAGTTCGAGCGCAACTTCGAGCGGGCGCTGTCGGGCGACAGCCTCGTGGGGTCGACCGCACCCTCGATCTTCGTCGGGCGCTCGAACTACCCCGATATCCCGATCGGGGTACTCTCGCCGGTCGGCGACGAGGGCGCGGCCGAGGAGTACGTCACGGACGGCGACTGGTACCGGCAGGGGTACGGGATCGACGACGTGCTCCAGCGCCGGACCGGACTCCTGAACTCGAACAAGCGCGCGAACGTCGACTCCCCGAGCATCGCCAGTCGGCTGGCGCCGACCGTCCACGACAGCTGGGACGGGTTCGTCGGCGTCCAGCGGGAGGTCGCCATCGCCGACCGTCCCGTCGACCTCGAGATCGGTCTCGACGACAAACCGGATCTCGGGCTCGAGCCGGGGACCGACGTCGCGACCCCCCGCGGTCCACGCGCGAACGCCCGGAACGCCGAACTGCGGGAGAACCCCCACGTTCCACGCCCGGTCAAGAAGACCCTCGAGGACGACGACTGGCAGGCCCAGGGCGCGATGACCTACCTCTACCGGCGCGGGTTCGATGTCTACGAGATCAACTCGATCCTCTCGGCGGGCGCGCTCGGCGAGCGCGACCAGCGCCGGCTCGTCCCGACCCGGTGGTCGATCACGGCCGTCGACGACACGGTCGGCCAGTTCCTGCGGGGTCGCATCTGGAACGAGCCGAGCATCGACGAGGTCCAGGTGCGGGTCAACGAGTACATGGGCAACCGGTACTGGATCGTGCTCGCCCCCGGTACCTGGGAGTTCGAACTCGTCGAGATGAAGGCCCCGGGCAGCATCTGGAACCCCAATCCCGACGACGGGGTCTGGCTCCAGAGCGCCAGCGAGGGGTACGAGGGGCGGACGAGCTACGTCGAGGAGACCGCGGGCGCCTACTACGCCGCCCGCCTGGGCGTCCTCGAGTACCTCGAGTCGATCGGCCGGCAGGCGAAGTGTCTGGTGCTCCGGGAGGTCAGCGACCACTACTGGGCGCCCGTCGGCGTCTGGCAGGTCCGCGAGAGCGTCCGCAACGCCTTCGACGGCGTCCCGGGCGAGGCCAGCGAACTGTCCCTCGAGGGTAGGGAGGGCCTCGCCGGGAAGTACGGCGAGGCCGAAACCTTCCACGACGCGGTCGCCGGTCTCGCGCCCCAGCTGCCGATCTCCGCGGCCCGGCTCCGGCGAAAGTCCGAGCTCGCCGCGGGGCTGCAGTCGAACCTGAGCGCCTTCTCGAGCACCGACGGCTGAGTCGCGAGATTCCGAAACCCCTTCCTCTAAGCGGACGCCGAACGTAGACGATCCATGCTTCCGTTCCTCGGTCCCGACCTCGTCCCGATCCTGGCGATGCTCGTCCTTCTCGTCGGGGTTCCCGCCTTCGTCGTCGTCGTTCTGGCGGTGGTTTCGGGGTACATTCAGCACGACGCGGAGCAGCGACTGGCCGAACTCGAGGAGGAGTAGTCCGGGTTTTCGTCGACGGCGACCAGCCGGTCAGGAATCGGCGCTCGCACCTGTCGATCCGGTTCACCGATCAGAGGTCAGTCGTCGGCCGTCCCGGGATCGGCACCGGGAACGTCTCGAGAGGTCGACTCGAGGCGGACGTCGTCGGCCGTAAGCGCGGTCTCGTTGAAGACGTTCAGTCCGGCCTTGAAGACGGCGAGCAACACGGGTCCGAGGAACAGGCCCATGATTCCCAGCAGGTAGATGCCGCCGATGACGCCGATCAGGACGACTGCGGGGTGGAGCCCGGTACGGCGGTCGACGAAGATCGCCCGCAGGTAGTTGTCGACGACCGAGAGCACGGCGAGTCCGTACAGCAACAGCGCGATCCCCGGAAGCGGGCCGGCCGTCATCAGGAGGTAGGCGACGGCGGGGCCCCAGACGAGCCAGACGCCGATCGCCGGGAGGAAGGAGACGACGACCATGACGATCGTCCAGAAGGCGACGTTGGGGACGCCGAGCAGGTAGAAGCCGAGCCCGCCGAGCAGTCCCTCGACGACGGCGACGAAGACGTGACTCTTGATCACCGCCCAGGTGACGACGTCGACCTCCGCGAACAGCTCGTCGCGAACCCGATCCTCGAGCGGGGCGACCGCGGCCAGCCAGCCGACGAACGTCCGCCCGTCGGCGAGCAGGTAGTACAGCAGGAAGACGAGGACCAACAGCCCGAGGCTCAGTCGGATGCTCGCGTCCACCAGCCCGACCAGCTCTCCGAGCATGACGTCGACCGCGTTGTCGAACAGTCCGTTCACCTCCGCGACCAGCTGCGCGCGGGTCGCCGCAACGAGTTCGGGATCGATCCCGAGACCGATCGCCCACTCGCTGGCGGTCTCGATGGCGGCCGCCTCGTCGAACCGGTTCAGAAAGGAGAATATCGTCTGGACGGTAACGATCGAGAGATAGAGGATCGGGATGACCGCGGCGACGATGGCGACCCCGGTGAGGACGAGCGCCGATGGCCGGGAGCCGATCCGCCGCTCGAGGCGTTCGTGGGCGGGGTAGAGCACGAACGCGAGCAGCCCGGCCGCCAGCACGTACTGCAACAGCGGCGCGAGGATGAGCGTCGTGACCGCCGCGAGGGCGAATAGGAGGAGGGCGAAGAACGTGGTTCTGACGTCCATACGCTACGCATGCTATGAATGTATGTACATCTTGACCTTCAAGGATACTAACGTAAAGTCCGACGACCGTCGTGCGGTCGTCGGACACGGTACGGTCTCGAGCCGGCTTAGTGGGCCGTCTCGGCGTCGACGGAGTCGAACTTCTCGAAGGCCTCCACGGTGAGGTCGCCCGTGGTGTCGACGATGTCGGCCCACTCCTCGTTATCGGGGGCGATATCGAGCAAGCGCGCGATCTTCATGATCGAGAGGTGGTACACCCGCTGACGGCCCGGCTCCTCCTCCCAGACGATCATGTTACACGGGAAGAGCCCGCCCATCCGCATCGTCTGGTCGAGCGCCCGGTCCGCGATCCCGGGGTTACAGGCCCCCAGTACGTAGTAGGGGTCCCGGTCGGCGTCGACCTTCTCGTTCAGCAGTTCGGAGGGGGAGAACTCCACGGGGATGCCGAATCCGACCTCCTCGCAGACCTCGCGGACGTGTTCGATCGCCTCCTCGTGGTCCATCTCGAGGACGGCCTGTTTCTCGCCGATGTCCTCGGGATCGATCTCGGCCGGGTCGATTGGCAGACTCATATACGTACCGTCGGTCGGGAGCCACTAAAGCCCCACCGTCGCGGCTGCCGCGGGTCTCAGATCGGGATCGGCAGCCACTCGAGGTACTGAAGAAAACGCGTCGGATCGAACAGCGGATCGTGCAGGACAAGCCAGTCAAGCAGGACGAGCCCGGCGCCGTGAGCGATCACCGACGGAAGGATGGAGTTCGATTTGTAGTCGACGGCGCCGAAGAGGACGTCCGTCGGCCCCGACAGCAGGAACTCGAGGGGCGGTTTCGACATGTGGTGGATCATGTAGACGACGGGGCTGATCAGGACGGCCTTGAACCCGATCTCCCGAACGCCGACACAGAGCAGCCCCCGGTAGTAGGTCTCGGCGGCCAGCGCGAGTGCAAACAGCTGGATCGCGTGGGGGACGAACTCGCCGGGTGCGGCCGAGGTCTCCCACATCGGGTAGAAGGCCCGAATGGTTGGTAGCGTCGATCCCACGAGATAGAACGGCAGGACGAACATCGAGAGCAAGACAGCGTTGCGGACGGCGGTTCGGTTGACGTTCCAGCCGATGTGGTTGCCGTGGGTCAGCCCGAGAACGAGCGGGCCGCCGATCAGCAGGATCGAGTCGACGACGACGCGACGCTCGAGCTCGCCGGGAACCAGCTGCATCCACAACAGAGTGAGGACGGCTCCAGTCAGCAGTGACTTCTGGAACCAGCTGAGCCCGTCGAGCCGGTCCGGAAGCCAGTCGACGCCGCTCTGTTCGCCCTCGGCCGACACGGGTGGTTACTCCTCGGCGGTCGGGACCGGGCCGGTGCCGATGACCGAGCGAACGTGGCGCTCGAACTCCTGGTGGCGCTGGAAGTAGGTCTCGTCGATCTCCTCGAGCACCGTCGAGAGCTCCCGCGGGCCGTCGGGCGTTCGGATGACGCTCTCGCCCTCGAGGCGGTCGATCTCGCTCTTTTCCTTGGGCCAGAAGAGCCGCGAACTGATGCGGGCCAGCGGCGCCCCCTCGACGGGCGTTCGGTCGCCGAGTTCGACGGCGGGCTCGGTTTCTTCCTCGTCGTCGCTCATGACCGGGAGTTTTCGAGCCCGGCGATTCAACCTTTCGTTTCCGCGGGTGTCCTACTGCTCTATTATCTGACCTATGTCTGACGTTATTGTTTTGTAACTGAAACTCAACTATACGTTCATGACCAGCTTGACGGAAGTCTACCGTGGCGACGCGCGGGCGGGGCCGGGTCGCCGACGGCGACACGCGGGGACGGCGCTCGTCGCCGTCGGGGCCGCCCTCGCCGTCCTCGGCGTCGTCGTCGCGGCGACCGAACTCCTCGACGGGGCCGTCGCCGCGCTCACCGACTGGGAGATGGCGATCCAGTACGCGACCGTCCGGATCGCGGGCGTCCTCGCCGGAATCGGCGTTCCCGTCGCCCTCGTCGGGCTCGTTCTCGTCCTGCCGGCGAGTCGCCGCGTTCGGACCATCGGTGCGGTCGGCGCCGGGCTCTGTCTGCTCGGCGTCGCGCTGTTTTGGTTCGCCTACCCGTACCACTGGCGCGGTGTCGGTGCCGACCTGACCCTCGAGGTCGCCGCAGTCTACCTGCTCGGGCTGTTCGCTGGGGTGTGGTGTCTGTTCGTCGGCGTGGTCAACTTCAAGACCCGCAACGACCCCGGTGGGGCCCTCGAGTTGAACGTCACTCGCCACAATCGGACGATCGTGGAGCGCCCCATCGATGACGACGCGGATGGACTCGGTGGACTCGGCGGGATCGGCGTTCTCGGCGCCGAACCCGACGGGGAGATCGAGCCCCGGGCTGACGCTCGCCGTGACGGCGGCCCGATCGAGACTGCCGCGCCCGCGACCGACGTCGAGGGGACCGACGCCGAACTGATCGACGGTGGGGACGACCGACCCCGGGCGCCGACGGACCGCTACTGCGGGAACTGCGGCGACTTCGAGTACGCTCGCGCTCGCTCGACGGGAGAGATGGTTCCCTACTGCACCCGCCACGAGCAGGCGATGACGGGAATGGACGCCTGTGAGGAGTGGACGCCGAACCGCCGATAGTTCTCAGAACCAGAGCCCCAGCTCCGCGACGTCGAACCCGCGACGGGGAAGTTCGTAGAGCAGGAGGACGGCGACCGCGAGCTCGAGTCCCGTTACGAGCAGCGTCACCAGATCGGTCCGGCCGCTGCTGACCGGGACCCCGGTCGGCAGATCGAACTCCCGGCTCGAGAGCGGGTAAAACAGCGCGATGCCGCGCCTGCTACCCGTGACGTCGAGGACGTAGTGGGTCAACACGCCGATCCAGACGTAGTGGAGGTTGCCGAAGACGAACGGGAAGGCGACGAACAGCGCCAGCACGGGGAGGTTGTGCAGCGTCTTGCGGTGGCGGCCGAAGGCGGTGTCGACGTCCGGAAAGAGCGCGCCGAGCGTCACCGGCACGGTGATCGCGACGACCGACTCGAGCGTTCCCAGATCCCCCGCGGGCTCGAGCAAAATTCCGAGCCCGACGCTCAACAGGACAGCATTGAGCACGTGTCCCCGCTTGTTCATGGGGGACGTCGCGGGGGGACCCTCGAATAGTTTTCTCTCGAGGACGGTCAGCGTCGACGAGGGGTCGTCGCGGTCCATCGTGTCCCGCCCGCCGCGGGGTCGCTACCCCCGAACTTCCGCGACGGCGGCGAGCAGGTCCTCGAGCGCCCGGTCGACGGTCTTCGCTCGCACCGTCGCGCGGTCGCCGTCGAACACGTACCGCGAGACGTTCGTGAACGAGGACTGGGTCCCCCACGGGCCGGCGTAGGAGACGCCGATGTAGACCGTTCCGACCGGGTCGTCCTCGGTACCGCCGGTGGGGCCGGCGACGCCGGTGGTCGCGACCCCCCAGGTCGTATCCGCCACGTCACGGACCCCCTGGGCCATCTCGCGGGCGACCGGCTCCGAGACGGCGCCGTGTTCGTCCAGGGCCTCGCGGCTGACTCCGAGGTGACGACGTTTGGCGTCGTAGGCGTAGGTCGTCAGCCCCGAGTCGAAGTAGTCGCTGGCCCCCGGAACCGCGGTGATCGCCGCGCCGATCAGCCCGCCCGTACAGGATTCGGCGACGGCGAGGCTGTCGCCGGCGTCCCGCATCCTGTCGGCGACGTCCATCGGCAGTTCGCGGTCGATGTCGTCGTTCATAGATGACTCGAGGAGCCAGGCCGGTTTCAAAGGAAGGGTTGCGCCGAGTCGGCGCTCGGCCAGACGTCTCGAGCGCGCGACGAAAGAACGACGATGTGCGAGCACCCAGTGGGCCGCATGGAGTACGAGACGCCGCTGTTCTTCCGCGTGATGCAGTACGCCGACCGGGCCGACCGGGACGTCATCGACATGGTCAGCGGAAACCCCGACTGGGAGCCGCCGGCGGCACTACGTGAGGGGCTGCACGAGTACGCCGACCTCGAGCCCGACCAGTTCCAGTACCCGCCCAGCGAGGGGCTTCGAGAGCTGCGCGAGGAGATCGCCGCCCGACGGAACGTCGACGTCGAGCAGGTCGTCGTCACTAACGGCGCGGGGGAGGCGAACTACCTCGCGATGGCGCGGGCTCTCGAGCGCGATCGCGGCGACGAGATCGTGCTGACCGATCCCGTCTATCCCTACTACCCGGGAAAGACGACGATGCTGGGAGGAACGCAGCGGTTCGTTGCGGCCGACGAGGCGGGCCAGCTCGATCCGGCTGACGTCCGCGAAGTGGCGAGCGAGCGGACGGCCGCGATCGTCGTCAACTCGCCGAACAACCCGACGGGGGCGGTCTACCCCGAGGAGACAGTGCGAGAACTCGTCGAGATCGCCGAGGAGTACGACGCCCTGCTGATCAGCGACGAGGTGTACGACCACTTCGACCTCTCGGGACGATTTGCCTCCGCGCTCGGGGTCGACTCCGACCACCGGATCGTCACCAACGCCTTCTCGAAGTCGATGGCGATTACGGGCTTCCGGGTCGGGTACGCGATCTTTCCTCCGGAGCTCATCGAGAACGCCAAGAGCCGCCACATGCTGGTCAACGTCGCCGGCAGCCGCCCCTCGCAGTACGCGGTGCTGCGGGCGCTCAGGGAGACCGAACCGGAGTACTACGAGGAGAGTCGGGAGCTACTGGCCGAGCGCGTCGAGACGTTCACCGACGCGCTCGAGGCCGCGGGTGCCGACTACACCACGCCCCAGGGTTCGTTCTACGTGATGGCGCGCTTCGATGGCTATCCGGGCACCCTCGAGAACGTCGAGCGGCTGATCGACGAGGCCGGCGTCGCGGGGATGCCCGGCGAGGCGTTCGGCGATTCGCGATCCGAGTGGCTCCGCTTCGCCCTCGTTACGCCTCGCGTCTCGGCGGCTGCGGATCGGCTCGCAGCGTACTTCGAGTAGTCACCTATTTGAACTAACCCACCTATTGCGGAATAGCTCTAACAGCTTAACGTCGTAACTGTCGCTCCGAGGGCTCGAGTACCGCAGAAAAACTCGGTCGTCTATCGGAGGGAGCCGCTCCAGGCGCAGTCCGCACACGCGAACAGGCCCGCGCCGTTGACGGTCTCGCCGCCGCAGTCGGGACAGTCCGTCGAACCGGCAGCGCCGACCGCACCGGTCGGGTCGTCGGGTCGGAGGACGCCGCGGGCGTTCGCCTGCGGAAGGGTCAGTCCCCGTTCGTCGCCGTGGTAGGGGAACGGGAGGTCGTTCGTGGTCGATTCATCGGGTCGGAGTTCGGCGAGTTGTGCGTTCATGATCGGGAACGTTCGAAGCGCCACCACCAGCTTCGGACACGTGTCCCGACGCTGTCATCGGCATTAAATCCTGCCACTAATATGGATATACAGATAAGGATACCCTCAACTCCTTATATCGAAAGCTCTGTGTTAGTATTGTTCACGGGTCGTCGACCCACGCGACTCCTCGCTCGAGACCGACGGGTACTCGTGTGCGCACCGGAAACCGGACCGCATGAGCGGAATCGACGTCGAGCCGGTCGACGAGGCGGGCGAGGACTCGACGGAGAGCAACGAGGACGCGAACAGGATCGAGGTGACGCCGACAGAGTCGGTCGACGAGAGGGAGACGATCTCCGTCCGGCCGTCCGACGACGATATCGAGGGCCCCGACTACGTGCTCTACGGCGGGAAGGGCGGCGTCGGCAAGACGACGATGGCGGCCGCGACAGCCCTCGACAGCGCCCGCGGCGGCATCTCGACGCTCGTGGTCTCGACGGACCCGGCCCACTCGCTGTCGGACACCTACGAGACGGAGATCCCGTCTGAGCCGGGACGGATCCGAGATGATATCCCGCTGTACGCCGCCGAGATCGATCCCGAGGCCGCCGTCGAGGACGCCGGCTTCGCCGCCCAGGCGCAGGCACAGGGCGAGGGGGGCGGGATGTTCGGCGGTCTCGAGGGAATGTTCGGCGAGGACTCCCCGATGGAGTCACTGCTGGGCGGGCCGATGCCGGGTTCCGACGAGGCCGCCGCGATGCAGCTGCTGCTCGAGTACCTGGACGACGATCGGTTCGAACGGGTCGTCGTCGACACGGCGCCGACGGGCCACACGCTGCGCCTGCTCCAGCTGCCCGAACTCATGGACACGATGATGGGCCGTATCATGAAATTCCGCCAGCGAATCGGCGGCATGTTCGACGGGATGAAGGGGATGTTCGGCGGCGAGGAGATGCCCGACGAGGAGCCCGACCTGCAGAACCTAGAGGAGCTGCGCGAGCGCATCGAACGACTGCGGGCCGCCCTGCGCGATCCCGCGCGGACGGACTTCCGGATCGTGCTGGTTCCCGAGGAGATGAGCGTCCTCGAGTCAAAGCGGCTGCGCGAACAGCTCGAGGAGTTCGGGATTCCGGTCGGCACCGTCGTCGTCAACCGTGTGATGGAACCGCTGTCGGACGTCACCGACGACGTCGAGGGCGACTTCCTCCAGCCCGACCTCGAGCGCTGCGAGTTCTGCCAGCGCCGCTGGGACGTCCAGCAGTCGGCGCTGACGGAGGCCCAGGAGCTGTTCCGGGGCACCGACGTCCGCCGGGTGCCGTTGTTCGCCGACGAGGTCCAGGGCGAGGGGATGCTCGAGGTCGTCGCGGCCTGTCTGCGGTAGCTACTGTTCTTCCTCTTCGGCCGCGGGAACGGTCGTCACCGGCCGATCGCTGTCGAGGATCACGCCCTGGGCGACACTGCCGAACAGCACCTTCCCGACGGGCGAGCGCTTCTGGATCCCGATGACGATCGCGTCGCTGTCACGCTCCGTGGCGGCCGCGAGGATCGTCTCCGCGGGCTTCCCGACGGACTCGTGAACTTCGTAGTCGATCTCGCTCGCCTCGAGCAGCTCGGTCGCGGTATCGACGGCGTTGGGAAGTTTCGTCCGATTCCGGAGGTTCTCGTCCATCTGCTCGGCGTACTCCTCGGAGAACCCGCCCGCGGCCCACTCTGCGTCGGGACCCGACACCCCCTCGTGGACGTGGAGGACATCGACCGTGATCTCGTCGGTCGCGTGGGGTAACTCGAGGACGGCCTCGGCCTGGGCGCGAGCACGGGGCTCGCTGTTGTCGATCGGCAACAGAACGCGGTACATAGCTGGGGGTTCGCCCGCCGAGCCCATAGTGGTTCGTTCTTCGGCTCGGATCATACGGACCGTTGTCGTTCTTTGCCGGTGATCGCCGTCCCCGCCGGAGTGATCGCCGGTTGAACGCTACAACGACCCGTATCAATCGTCCATCGCGGGATCGTCGACGGGCGGATCGCTCCGGACCGCAACGACCAGCAGTCCCGCGGCGACGACGCAGCCGGCGCCCAGCAGCCACCACGAGGCCCGGTAGCCGACGACGTCGGCGAGGTAGCCGAACGCGGGCGGGGCGACGATCGAGCCGGCGACCAGCGCGAGCTGTCCGCCGGCGGTCGCCCCGCCCATCTCCTCGCTGCCGACCAGCGTCGCCATACAGGAGTAGTAGACGCCCGTGTTCCCGAGGACGAAGAAGCCGAGCGCCGCGAACGCGACCGCGGACCCGATCGGGCTCGAGGTCGCGGCGACGACGGCGAACAGGACGGCGCTGGCGAGCGCCTGCACGATCAGGATCGAGCCGATCCGACGCTGGGGATCGCCCGGGAGCGCGTCGCTCAGCCAGCCGGTTGCGAGCCGGCCCGCGCTGCCGAACAGCTGGACCGTCGCGAGCACGACCCCGCCGAAGGCGACCGAGGCGCCGACCTCCTCCTCGACGAACAGGACGGTGTAGCCGGTCGTCGTGAACAGCGCCGCGCCGAGAAAAAAGCCCGCCGCGACCAGCCAGCGGTACGGCCGGTTCCTCGAGAGCGACCGAAAGTCGGGGTACTCGGCGGTCCCCCCGCCGCCGGAGCCGTCGTACAGCACCGCGAAGAGGGCGGCGACGACGAGGCCGAAGCCGGCGGCGACGAGAAAGCCCGCCTGCCAGAACAACACGCCCGCCAGCCCGGTCACGAGCAGGGCGCTGATCCCGCTGCCGGCGGTGACCCCGACCTGCTTGATCCCGACCGCGAGGTTCTGCCGTCCCGCTTCGACGTTGTCGTAAACGGCCTTGTTCGTCCCCGGAATCGCGCTCGCGTACGTCGAGCCCAGAAAGAACGCGGCGACGAGCAGCAGGGAGACCGACGGCGCGCCAGCGACGAACGTCGCGCCCGCGGCGAGTCCGACGAGCCCGAGCACGAGCGAGCGGTACTCGCCGAAGCGGTCGATCAGCGCCCCGACCGGGAGCAGAAAGACCGCGTAGCCGAGGGTCAAGGCGGTGACGACGAATCCGACCTGAAACCGGGAGAGGCCGAACTCCGCGCGGAAGAAGGGCGTCGCCGCGAAGACAGTGTAGTAACAGATACTCGCGGCGACCTGCCAGAGCGCGATCAGCGAGACCGTCCGCCAGTATGACCGATCCATCGACCGCGCCTTTCCGACGGGGCCGCTTTACCGTGACGGAACCGGCGGACGGCGCGGTGTTCTCGAGTCTCGACGCGCCTCGACCCCTCAGCTATCCTCGCTCAGTCGTTTTCGTCGTCCCCGCCGTCCCCGCTCCACTCGCCGCCGACACGATCGACGCCCATCATCGCCTCGCCCTCGTGTTCGGTGAACACCACCTTCATGTTCTCGTCGGGGATCTCGAGGGCGTCGCCGGCGTACGCCATCGTCTCGAGCGCGAACGCACGCTTTCGCTCGAAGGAACGGCCGCGGCGGATTTCGGCGTCGAGAAAGAGCAGCGGCCCCTCGACCTCGCGGCCGAGATGCATCGCCGAGGGCTCGTGTTCGCGAATCGTCACCGCGACGTGGCCCGCGGTCGTCGCCATCTCCTCGGTGTAGAGCGCCGTCACCCGCTCTGCGAACGCCGACCGTTCGTCCGCCGACAGCGACCGAGTTGTGTCGAACTGTAACAGGGGCACAACTCGAGTTCCGCCGGCTCGGGGATGTAGGTTTCGACGAGCGCCGACCGACCCGCGACGGTCGTCCGTCCGCGCTCGGCGGGTGTTGTTCGGTGGTAACACCCCGACGGCCGAATCTCGGCGTTTTTTAATCCCTGATTCGAAACGCTCGAGCAGATGGTATCGAACGCTCTCGACAGGTGTCAGCTGGCTATACAGCGGTTCTGGGCGTACCTGTGGTTTCTCAACACGCAGACGAAGGCGTACGTCACGCTCGACGGACGGGCGATCGCCGAGGACTTGGACGCGCTCCCACCGGAGAAGCGACGCGTCGCGGAGCAGGCGTTTACCGACGGGGGCCGCAATCCGACGGACGACCCCGAAAACGGCAACGGTGGCGAAAGCGGGGGCTCGAGCGGCGGTGACGACGACTCGCCGTTCGACGTCGGCGGCGAGTACAAGCTCCGACAGAAGATCGGTTTCGTCCTCGGGCCGATCTTGTTCGCGCTGATCCTGCTCGGTCCGACGCCGGGCGATCCCGCGGGCTTCGAGGGACAGGCGGCGGGGGCCGTTACGGCCTGGGTCGCCGCCTGGTGGGTCACGGAGGCGATCCCGATCCCCGCCACCTCGTTGCTGCCGATCGTGCTCTTTCCGCTGACCGGAGCACTCCCGGTCGCGGACACGACGCCGTCGTACGGCGACCCGCTGATCTTCCTCTTCATGGGTGGGTTCTTCCTCGCGATGGCGATGCAGCGCTGGGGGCTCCACCGACGGATCGCCCTGCGAACGATCAAACTCGTCGGGACGACGCCATCCCGGTTGATCCTTGGGTTCATGCTGGCGACCGCGTTTCTCTCGATGTGGGTCTCGAACAGCGCGACGGTGATGATGATGGTGCCGATCGCGCTCGCGGTCATCTACAAGACGGCCGACCTCGTCGACGACACCGAACTCGACATCGACACCACCGAGGGGAACTTCACGTTCGGCGTCGCGCTCATGCTGTGTATCGCCTACGGCGCCTCCGTCGGCGGCGTCGCGACGCTGATCGGCACACCGCCGAACATCCTCTTTGCGGGACAAGCGGGCGAGCTGTTCGGCGAGAACATCACCTTCGCCCAGTGGATGTTCTACGGGGTTCCGATCGCACTTATCGGGCTCGCGACGGTCTACCTCTGGGTTACCCGCGTCGCGCTCTCGCCCGAACTCGATCAGCTTCCCGGCGGGACGGAGACGGTCGACGAGGAGCTGCGAAAGCTCGGGGCGATGACCAGACAGGAGAAGATGGTGCTCGTCGTCTTCGTCGGCATGGCAGTCTCCTGGATCAGCGCCAGTCTGATCGGCGAGATCGGGCTGGCGCCGGTGCCCGACGACGCCGACACGATCGTCGCCATCGGCGGCGCACTGGTGTTGTTCACGCTCCCGACGAAAACTGAGGACGGAGGCCACACGTTCCTGCTCGACTGGAGCAACGCGGTGGATATTCCGTGGGGCGTCATCCTGCTGTTCGGCGGCGGGCTCGCCATCGCCGCGGCGTTCGACCAGACCGGTCTGGCGCTGTGGCTCGGCGAACAGCTCGAGCTGCTCGAGGGCGTCTCGATGGTTATCCTCATCCTCGCCGTCGTCGCGCTGGCCGTCTTCATGACCGAGGTCACCTCGAACACGGGGATGACGGCTATGCTGCTGCCGGTGCTGGCGTCGGTCGCGATCGGGATCGGCGTCCACCCGTTCGGGCTGATGATCGCGGGCGCGACGGCTGCCTCCTTTGCGTTCATGCTGCCGGTGGCGACGCCGCCGAACGCGATCGTCTTCGGCAGCGGGTACATCACCCTCCCGCAGATGGCCCGCGTCGGCGTCGGGCTGAATTTCATCGGGATCGCGCTGATCACGATCTTCGCGCTGCTGTGGCTGCCGGTGGCCTGGGGGATCGATATCACGACGCTGCCGACCGAGTTCGTCGAGGCGTTCGACGACTGACCGGCGCCAGCGGCCGGTTCGCGGGTCGCCGGTGACGACGCTCGAGCGAGGAAGGCAGGTTCGGTGACCGAACGTCGGCTCGAGCGGATCCGTGAAAACCGTTCTCACCGATTGGGAACCGGAGCGCCATTCATCCGTCAGTTCGCCAATGTGGAGGTAGCTATCATGCCGACGGACGAACCGCCTTCCGACCGGAACGAGCGCGAGATCCTCGACCGACTGGCCGACGACGGCCCGATGACGGTTCCCCAACTGGCCGACTGCCTCGCCACGCATCCGGTAACGATCGACCGTCGGTGTCGTGACCTCCTGCGGGCGGGATACGTCCGTCGGTGTTCAGGCGGGGCGTTCGCTCTCGACGACTCCGAAGACGAAGCTCGAGCTACTGGCGACTGACCCCGAACCGACTACCGCTCCACGCGCTCGAGGCTGCGATCCGACCGATCGGTCACGGCGTCCGACGCCGAGTCGGCGACGTCCTTGCCACGGAGCTCGGTGGTCGCACACTCGAGACAGTAGTGGTTGTACCCCTCCGACCGCGTGTAAACGGGTAGCCCCGCGAGCGCGTACTCCTCACGGTAACGCCGGACGAGCCCCTTCTCGACCCGATCGCCGCAGTCGACACAGCGCTCGAGGCAGTTCTCCTCGGGTCGGACGACCCGCTGATCGACGGACCGGACCCAGCCGAACGTGGAGCGCCCGTGGCGCCGATCCAGCCGGCGTCGAAAGCGGGGGTTGACGAACAGTCCCAGCGCGACGGTTACGAGCCCCGCCAGGCACAGAAACAGTGCGAGAAAGGCGGCACCGGCCACGGCGTCGACCCGGGCGGTGCCGGCCGCGACGCTGTAACCGAACGTGAGCGCAGCGCCGGTCAGCAACAGCCCGAACCCGACGGTCAGCCAGCCGGCGATCCCGTACAGCAGCGCGGAGATCCTGTCGGCGAGCTCGATGACTCCGGCGGGAGCGTCCGACATCGTTGTGCGATCCGTCTCCGTGCCGAAATATAAGTATTCTGCAACGACCGTCCCGCTGCACTAGACGAGCTTCCGGACGACGCCGTAGAGGGCGTCCTGGAGCCGATCGGGAAGGAACCGGGCGTAGACGCCGAACTGGCCGATCGGGCCGACGGGGTAGCGAGCCGGTGGCTCCGAGCGGATCGCCGACTCGACGATCGCCGTCGCGACCTCCGCGGGCGTGGAGGCGAAGGGGCCGCCCTGCCCGCCGCCGATCAGCTGGGCCTCGTCGTAGATCTCGTACAGCGACTCGTAGGCCGGCGTGCGCCGGGACTCGGGGAGCTCCTCGTCCATCCGATCCGAGAATTCGGTCTCGACCGGACCGGGCTCGATCAGCACGACGTCGATGCCGAACTCCTCGACCTCGCCCCGGAGCGCGTCGCTCATCGACTCGAGGGCGTGTTTCGACCCCGAGTAGGCGCCGTAGCCGGGGAACGAAACCCGGCCCGCGACGCTCGAGACGTTGATGATCCGGCCCTCGCCCTGGGCGCGCATGTGCGGCAGCGCGGCGCGGGCGAGGCGGTGGGGACCGTAGACGTTGACGTCGAACTGGCGGTGGAGGTCGACCGTCGAGACGTCCTCGATCGGTCCCATCTGGGCGTAGCCCGCGTTGTTTACCAGACAGTCGATCGCCCCGCCGATCTCGACGGTGCGCTCGACGACGTCGGCGACCTGGTCGGGGTCGGTGACGTCCAGCTCGAGGGTCGTACAGCCCAGCTCCTCGAGGTCCGTGATGTCGTCGACGTTTCGGGCCGTCGCGATCACCTGCCAGTCCTTCTCGAGGAACGCTCGCGCGGTCGCGTGACCGATCCCCGACGAGCAGCCGGTGATCAGCACGCACTTTTTGCGCGTGTAGCGGTCCTCGGTCGCGCCGGCCGTCTCGGTTCCGTCCGTCGGTTCCCGGCGAGTGTCGTCTGCGGCGGTCGCGTCGTCGCCCGCCCCGTCGTCGGCTTCCTCAGCGATGGCCATGCGTGACCGTTTCGAGAGTGGATACCTAAGTATCGACGGTTTATCGTGCCGGTCTGAAAGTCCACTCGAGCGGAGTGAATACTGATGCTGCTGGCTCGAGGACTCGCGACGAGGCGTGCAGCGCCGTCGTTCGGGTTCGGACTCGCGCTCGAGGAACCGAATGATGTGGCACGCGCTGAACCGCGACGAGCGCAGCGAGGGGCGGTTCGACGTCGCGTAAGGGACGAGCGACCGGGAGGAGCGAGTCGGCTGGGGAGGGTGTGGTAACTCCCCGTGTTCGGGTCGGAACGACGCTGTTCTCGTTCGTAGAGACGGGTTCCGAAGCGAACCGGCATCGAACTCCTTCGATTCGCTCGAGTCAGCCCCTCGCTCCGGCCGAGGAACGGTCGCGCCCGAACTGTTCCCGTCGAACCTATCTCCTCCAGACACGGATGTCGGCCCGCACTCGCCGAGATACTGACGAACGCGGCCACGTCGCGACACTCGTTTCCGTTGCCTACTCCTCGAGCCCGTGTTTCGCCTCGTCGGCGTAGCTATCGGCCAGCCGAACGGGATCCGGAAGCTTGTACGACGACGACAGCGCGAGCGCAACGTCGGCCGCCGTCTCGGGACCGACGCGGTGGCCCGGGCTGACGTACAGCGGGTTGATGTACCGATCCGGCGAGTCGTACTGGCGGGTCTGGACGGCGTACCCGAGCAAGGTGCCGTCCTCGACGTCGACCCTCGAGTTGGCCTCGATCCCGACCCGCGTCCCCTCGGGCAGATCCTCGAGGTCCTCGCGCGGGCTGCCACAGAGCAGGCTCTTGGCGACCCCGACACTCGGCGCGTCCAGCACGACGCCCATGTGGGTTGCAATGCCGGCCTGCCGGAAGTGGATGCGGCCGCTGCCGTCGAACAACAGGAGGTCGGGCTCGACGGAGAGCTCCTCGAGCGCGTCCCGAATCGGCGCGCCTTCCCGAAACGAGAGCAGGCCGGGGATGTAGGGAATCTCGAGGGAGGTCACCGCGTGGACCCGTTCGATCACCTCGCCGCCCTGCACGGCGACGACGGCCGACAGCGCCCGGTCCTGGTCGCCTGCCTCGTTCGTGAGAAACGACTGATCGACGCCCGCGACGATCGGGGGCTCGCCCTCGCTCGACGAGGCCGCCAGCGGATCGCCGAGGACGGCGGGATCGAACTCGAGGTCGTCCTCGAAGACGGCGGCGTCGGCGATCTCGCGCTGGAGGGCTTCCATCTCCGAACGATCGAGCGAGGCGTCGGGAACGAGGTCGGGGCGGGAAACGTGCATCGGTACGGCGGGATTGACGGCGCGGGAAAATCAGTGGGTGGGCTTTCGGCTGCGCGCTCAGAAGCGACGGCGACCGCCCGGTCCACCGGGGCCACCGGGACCGCCAGGGCCGCCCGGGCCGCCACCGCCGAGCTGGAACTGATCGGGCGCTCGCACGTTCTGTGTGCGTTTGATGTACTCGCCGTAGGCGAGTCCGATCACGAGCCCGACGAGGTGGGCTGCGTGGGCGATGTTTCCGCCGCCGCCGGTGCCGATGAAGAAGACGCTGATCACTGCCGTCCCCGCCGCGAGGATCCAGAGCGGGACTGGCAGGATGAAGTAGAGGTAGACGGTGAGGTTAGGGTTCAGGATCGTGAGCACGCCCATGATTGCCAGTGCGGCACCACTGGCGCCGACCACGCCGCCGAAACCCGGCGGCACGCCCTGCAGGATCTGGATTCCGATCTGGCTGAGTCCGGCGACGGCGCCGCTTATCAGGAACAGTCCCAGGAAATCCCGCGAGCCGACGTAGCGCTCGACCAGCGGGCCGAAGAAGAAGATCACGATGCTGTTGAAGACGATGTGGAGGAACCCTCCGTGGGCGAAGATGGAGGTGAACCACGTCCAGACGTACTCCGGACTCTCGGGGGCGAGAACGAACAGCGATCGATGGATGCCCGAGCCGAGCGTGAGCTCGACGATTGCCTGAAGCGCGAACGTGACCCACATCAGCGCCAGCACCGTGTAGGTCATGTTCCCGCGGAAGTACCCCAGCGGACCGCCGGGACCGGTGTCGATCGGGAGCTTGTCGGTCAGACTCGAGCTCTTCGCCGTTCCGCCGTTGTTGACGCTGTCGTCGAACCCGCTGTCGAAGACCCCCTGGGGATCGTTCCAGTTGTTGAGACTGGTACAGTCGTGGTTCTCCGGCAGTCGGTGTTCCGAGCAGTAGGTGCCCCCACAGTGCCGGCAGTTGTAGGGCATGCTTTCCTCCCTCCCACACACGTCGCACGTGGCCATTGGACCGAAGTAGGGGTGGCACTGTCAAGGGATTTGGGGTTCAGCTCCGACGCTTGCGGGTGAATTTCCCAATCTGACCGACGGATCGCCTCCGGAGACGCGCATCTTCGGTCCCCTGGAGCGACGAAGTACTCGTTACAGCGTGCCGGCTCGAGGGCGCCGTGCCTCGACCGCTCGAACGCGTCGCCCGCAGGACGGAACCTCTCGCTCGCTACCGTCGGCCATGACAGTGTTTATACTGGTTGTCTAACTGGTATCACATACAAATGAACACGAGCGAGGACGAGCAGGCGGCGCTCGCCTACGAGTTTCGCCGACAGCTCACCGGAATTCAGGCGAACGCCGAGCTGTTGCTCGACGAGGCGTTCGGGCCCCTCGAGCCGGAACAGCGCGACGCCCTCGAGGAGATCGTCGCGAGCACGGGCGACGTGACGACGCTTGCGGCACACGCCTTCGAAACGGAGGATCCCGAGACGGTGGTCCCGGTCGACGGCGAGTCGGACGCCGATCCGCAGCCACACGCGACCGATCCGGACGCCCTCGAGGAGATCACGCTCGGTCTCGCCGGTACGCTCGGCGAACAGGTCGCGGCACAGCTCGAGCGAGCCGGCTACGCCGTCCGTCTCGTGGAGCCGACAACCCTCCTCGAGGCCGAACGGGCGCCGACCTCGCTCGCGATCGACTGCGGGGTGCCGACCGCCGGTGTCCTCGACTCACTCGCGTCGCTGGCGGAGGCCAGCGACTCGCTGTCGTTGCTCTCGACCCTCGAGACGGACGCCTCGCCGGCGGCGTTTCTCGGGATCTCCGGGGTCCTCGCTCCGACCGCGACCGACAAGGCACTCGAGGCCGCGCTGACGGCGGTCGACGTGGCGATCGATCCGCGAGTGGGGTACGTCGGCGACGAGGCCGACCTCCCGGAACGCCTCGCGAAGCTGGGGTGCGAGGTGGTAACCCCGTCGGCGGCCGACGATCTCGAGTCGCTGGCGCTCGATCGCGTCGACTGTCTGTTCCTCGAGGCGACGGCGGTCGACCGCGTGGATCCGACCGTACTCGCGACGGTTCGCGCGCCGAGCGAGGGCGCGCAGCGTCCGGTCGTCGTCGTCGGAACGCCCCCATCGAGCTCGAGCGAGGAGTGGGTTCCGACGGTCGGCAACCGAACGTTCGCCAGGAAGCCACCGACGAGCGTCGATCTCGCCGCTGAACTGGCTCGCGCGCTTCCGGCGGGTGATCGCGAATGAGCGACGATCGGATCCTGGTCGCTGAGGACGACGAGCACGTCAACGAGCTGCTGGTCTACCGCCTCGAAACGGCCGGCTTCGAGGTTACCGCCGTCGACGACGGCGCGGCGTGTCTCGAGCACGTCCGCCTGGCGGAGCCGACTCCGGATGCGATCCTGCTCGATCTCATGCTGCCGGAGTACGACGGGTTCGACGTGTTGCGCCGGCTCGACGAGCGCGACCTCGAGCCCGAACCGGCGGTGATCGTCGTCTCGGGGCGGGGGCTCGAGGACGACGTAGTTCGCGGGTTCGAACTCGGCGCGGACGACTACGTCACCAAGCCGTTCAGCCTGTCTGAGATCGTGGCCCGACTCCGCAGGGCGCTTCGATGACCGAGCGGCTATGGATCGCGTTCGTCGTCATCGTCGCGGCGACTGCGGTAGTCGGGACGGGCACGCTCGCACTGTCGATCCTGCTCGCCCGATTCGAACGCCGTCGCGAGGCCGCTCGCCACGTCGTCCGTCCGGCGATTCTCTCCCGGCTGCACGGACCGGACCCCGAGTGGGAGACGTGGTACGACGGGCTCTCTCGGATCGAGCGACACGTCGCCCGCCGAACGGTCGCGACGTACCTCCGGCGGCTCCGCGGCCGCGAGCGCGAGGAACTGACGCGGTTTGCGGAGGCGGTCGGGATCGACGAGCGGGCGCGGTCGTCGCTCTCGAGCCGGCTCGTCCTGAACAGGCTTCGCGGGCTCGTCTGGCTCGCGTTGCTCGAGCGGCCGGTTTCGCGACGGCGACTCCGCGAGTACTGTACGGGCCGTGCCGAAACGCGAGCCGGAGCGGCTCGCGTCGTGTACGCGAGTGACACCCCCCACGCGGCTCGTGACGGCACGGCGTTGCTCTGCTGGGACGGCGACGATCGGCTGTCGGTGTTTGCCCTCGACACCCTCTACCGTCTCAACGACGACGACGCGACGGCGCTGTTGTCGCTCGCGACGACGGAGGGGACGTGGTGGAACGAGGAGCTGCTGGTGCAGGCGCTGACCGTCCTGGCTCACTGTCGCGCCCCGGGAGCCGAGACGGAAGCCCACGTCGAGTGGATCCACACCCTGCTCGAGCACGACTCGCCCCGGATCCGCGCCGGCGCCCTGGTCGCGCTGAGCCGCCAGAGCTGGTCGCAGTCCCTTCGGAGGCGCGTGCCGGTCGAGCGGGCGGTTGCGGACCCCGATCCGAACGTTCGCACCGCGGCCTACGAGCTGCTCGGACAGTGGAACGATGAGACGTCGACCCGTTGGCTCGAGTACGGCGTCCGTAACGATCCGGACGACAGGAGTCGGCTGGCCGCTGCGCGGCGACTGTCCCGGAGCGACCGGGCGCTCCCAGACCCGTCGTCGGACCCGGTTGAACGGACCGTCGACTGGGTCCGCGCGGAGCACCGCACTCCACGGAGGGTTGCGACGGGATGGTCGTAGCCGTTGACTCGGTCGCCTGGATCGCGAGCTGGTTCTTTCTGGCGTACTTCGCGCTCGTCAACGGCGGGTACCTGCTCATCCATCTCGTCTCCCTGCTCTCGTTCGAACGAACCCTTCGCGACTGGCTTCTCGATCCGGTCTATCATCCCCACAACTCGCCGTTTCTGCCGGGGATCGCCGTCGTCGTCCCCGCGTACAACGAGTCAGTGACGATCGTCGACACCGTTCAGTCGCTACTGAACCTCGAGTACGGCAACTACGAGCTCGTGATCGTCAACGACGGCTCGCGAGACGACACGCTCGAGCGACTCGTCGAAACCTTCGAGCTCGAACCGGTCGGCAAACCGGTCCCCGTCGACCTCCCCTGTGAGGAGGTCCGGGAGGTGTACCAGTCCTCGCGACGGGATCTCGTCGTCATCGACAAGGAAAACGGCGGCAAAGCCGACGCGCTCAACGCGGGCGTGTTCTTCACCGATCAGCCGCTGTTCTGTGCGATCGACGCCGACAGCCTCATCGAGCGGGGCGCCCTCCTCGAGGTCGCACAGCCGTTCCTCCGGGCACCGGATCGAACGGTCGCGACCGGCGGCACCGTCCGGGTCGCCAACGGCTGTTCGATCAGCCGGGGCGTCGTCACCCGCGTCGGTCTCTCGAGGAACGCGCTCGCGAACCTCCAGAGCGTCGAGTACCTCCGGGCGTTTCTCTCCGGTCGGATCGGGCTGAGCGGGGTCGGCGGACTGCTCATCATCTCCGGAGCGTTCGGACTCTTTCGGACGGACGCCGTTCGGGAGGTCGGCGGCTACTCGACGTCGACGATTACCGAGGATATGGAGCTCATCGTCAGGCTCCACCGCCACTTCGCCGGGACGGACTACCGCGTCGAGTTCGTCCCCCGACCGGTCGTCTGGACCGAGGTACCCGAATCCAGGACGGTGCTTGCCCGCCAGCGGAGCCGCTGGTTCCAGGGGATGCTCGAGACGCTGTGGCTCCACCGCGACATGATCGGCAGGAGGCGGTACGGCGTCGTCGGACTCTTCGCGCTGCCGTTTTTCCTGTTCGTCGAGGCGGTCGGCCCGCTCGTAGAGGGGATCGGGTACGTCCTCGTGCCGCTTCTGTTCGTGCTTGGCCTGCTGAACGTCCCGTTTTTCATTCTCTTTCTCGGCGTCGCGGTCGGGATCGGCACCCTGCTGTCGTGGCTGGCCGTCCTCAACGAGATCGTCGGCTTCCGCCGGTACCGCGAGCCCCGAACGGTCGCGACGCTGCTCGGCTACGGGCTGCTCGAGCACGTTCCCTACCGTCAGTGGAAGGCGTTCGTCTCCTGGCTCGCGCTCGTGCGGTACCTCCGGGGTGAACACGGCTGGGGCGAGATGGTCCGGGTCGGCTTCGACTCCTGACCGTGGAACGTACATTTTTGCCGTTCAGCCCCCAACGACGAGGCGTGCAAGAGTACGAGCGCAAGCAGCTGCTCGAGCGCGTCGAGCGCGAGGGCGCTACCGTCGGCGCGGATATCCCGGAGACGATCACCGTCCAGGGCGAGGAGATCGACCTCCGAACGTTCGTCTTCGAGATCAAGCGCCGCGAGACGGTGCCCCCCGGCGAGCGCGACCGCGTCGAGCAGGCCAAACGGAACCTGCGACGGGAGCGCCTCGAACGCCTCGAGGCTATCGAGGAGGGTGCGGTCTCCCGCGAGGAGGGCGAAGAGCTTGCCCGGGGTGTCATCGGGATCGACCGGGCGCTGAACGCCCTCGAGAACCTCGGTCCGACGAACCTCGAGCAGGAACAGAAGGCCCAGCAGGCCGCCGACAAGAAGCGCTGGATGTCGTTCCTGAAGAAGGCGCTTGGTCACGAGGACGCCAACAGCCAGGGGCGTGGCCGATGACGACCAACGCCGAACTCGCGGGTCGCTTCGAGGAGTTCGCCGACCTGCTCGAGGCCGACGACATCGAGTACAAACCCCGTGCCTACAGGCGGGCCGCCGAGAGCGTCCGCGCCCACCCGACGCCGATCGCCGACTACGTCGCCGCGGACGATCTGGAGTCGATCGAGACGATCGATCACGTCGGCGACGCCATCGCCTCGAAGATCGTCGAGTACGTCGAGACCGGCGAGATCGAGGAGCTCGAGGAGCTTCGCGCCGAACTGCCGATCGACATCGCCGACCTCACCCGCATCGAGGGCGTCGGCCCCAAGACGGCGGGCAAGCTCTACCGCGAGCTGGGGATCCAGACCCTCGATGACCTCGAGGAGGCCGTCGAGGCCGGCGAGGTCCAGGAGGTCAAGGGGTTCGGTCCCAAAACGGAGGAGAACATCAGGGAAAACCTCGAGTTCGCCCGCACGATCGGCCAGCGCCAGCTGCTCGGGGAGGCCCGACCGCTGGCCGACGACGTGCTCGGGTTTCTCGAGTCCGTCGGGACGGTCGAACGCTGCGAGGTCGCCGGCTCGATCCGCCGCTGGCGTGAGACGATCGGCGACGTCGACGTCCTCGTCGGGACCGAGGACGCCGAGGACGTTATCGAGGCGTTCGTCGGCTGGGACTCCGTCGACAGCGAGATCGAGTCCGGCCCCGCGAAGGCCAGCGTCCGCGTCGGCGAGATCCGCGTCGACCTCCGAACCGTAGTCCCTGCGGAGTTCGGCTCCGCGCTGCAGTACTTCACGGGGAGCAAGGACCACAACATCACGCTGCGAAACTACGCGATCGACCGCGACGTGAAATTAAACGAGTACGGCGCCTTCGACGTCTCCGCTATCGACGAACCCGAGTCGGGGCAGCGCGTTGGCGAGCGCGTTGCCGGCGAGACGGAGGAAGGAATGTACGAGGCGCTCGGCCTCGAGTGGATCCCGCCCGAGCTGCGCGAGGATCGGGGCGAGATCGACGCCGCGGCCAACGGCGACCTGCCGGACCTGCTCACCCGCGACGACATTCGGGGCGATCTACACTGCCACACCGAGTGGTCCGACGGCAACACCCCGATCGACGCGATGGTCGAGGCCGCCGCGGATCGCGGCTACGACTTCCTCGGGATCGCCGACCACGCCGAGGGCCCGGGCGTCGTCGCCGACATGGGCCTGACCGATACCGAGATTGTAGAGCAGGTCGAGGCGATCCGCGAGGTCGCGGCCGCGGCCGATATCGAGGTCCTTGCAGGAATCGAAGCGAACGTCGACGCCGACGGCGAAATCGGGCTCGGCGAGGAAGTCATCGAAGCCCTCGACGTGATCGTCGCCTCGCCCCACAGCGGGCTCGGCCAGGACGCTGAGACGGCAACCGATCGGCTCGTTACGGCGATCGAGAACCCCGCCGTCGACGTGCTCGGCCACCCCAGCGGACGGCTGCTCAACGAGCGCTCGGGGCTCGAGTTCGACGCGACCGCGCTCGGCGAAGCCGCGGCCGAACACGGGACGGCACTCGAGGTCAACTCCAACCCGCGACGGCTCGATCTCTGGGGCAGCGCCGTCCAGGCGGCAGTCGAGGCGGGCGCACCGATCTCGGTCAACACCGACGCCCACCAGCCCGCGACCCTCGAGTACATGCGCTGGGGCGTCCACACCGCCCGACGAGGGTGGGCCGAGCCCGCGGACGTGATCAACACCTGGGAGCTCGAGGAGCTACGCGAGTTCCTGCACTGAATGCGGATCCTCCTCGATATCATGTGCGGCGGCCTGCCCGCCTACCTGCGGATGTGCGGCCACGACACCGTCTACGCCGTCGATCGGGGAATCGAGGCCGACGACGCGCTGCTCGCGGTCGCGGCGGACGAGGACCGCACGCTCGTCACGCGGGACGTCCAGCTCGCGGATCGCGCCGAGGAGACGATCCTGCTCGAGTCGCGCGACGTCGAGGCCCAGCTCGCGGAGCTCTCGGCAGCGGGACTCGACCTCTCGCTCGAGGCCGAGCCGCGATTCTGCGGGCGCTGTAACGGCCCGCTCGAGTCGGTCGGTGCGTCGCGGTCGACGCCCGAGTACGCGCCCGATCCTGCCGAGACGGCGGTCTGGGTCTGTGCCGACTGCGGGCAGTGCTTCTGGCGGGGGAGCCACTGGGAGCGCGTCGAACGGACCCTCGAGCGAGTTCGGGCCGACGCGCGCCGGGAGTAGACCTCTGAAAGTGGTTTCTCACCGAATGCCTCGATCCGAAAACCTTCCCGGATCGGCGACAAACCCGACACCGATGCCAGACGATACCACACAGCTCGACCGAGCCGGAAAGCAGGCCGCCTACATCACCGACGAGTGGACGACCGATCCGGCGATCATGCAGACGCAGGCGCTTTGCTACGTGGGGCTCCAGCTCGAGCGCATCGCGGAGGCCCTCGAAGAAGAACCGGATCAGTAGAGCGCGACGTCGTCGAACCGACCGTCGTAGGCGATGTGGCCGGGATGGGTCGGCTCGATCCCCGAGAGGAAGAGTCGGTCGGCCTTCTTCCAGGTGTTCTCGTAACAGAGGTGGGCGAGCTCGCCCGCTGTCGTTCGGATCCGTCTGGGGCCGTTGTCGTGGATGACTCGCCGGGCGACGCGGTTCTCGAGGGCATCGACCAGATCGGCCTCGCTGTCGATCGACGTCTCGAATGCGGTGTAGGCGACGCCGACCGAACTCGGCAGGTGGGCGTACGAGGAGGCAAACGGCGGATAGGAGAGCATGTCACACAGCTCTCGAGCGCGACGGTTGTGCGACGGGAGGTGTTTGGGGTTGAAGATCTCGACCGCGTCGATCGTCTCCGCGTACGTTCGCAGTTCGGGCTCGCCGAGGCTCACGGTCGCGAACTCGGGATGGGGAGCCAGTACTGCGGCGCCCTGGCGGTCGAATTCGGCCATGGCCACCTCGAGGGGGATAAAGTCGGGGACGGGTTCCTCGAGACCGATCGCGAGGACGTGTTTGCGGTCCCGCCAGGAGCCCGTAAAGACCTCTCTGGCCGGGACGACGAGCAGGTCGTCGCTCGAGTAGGCTGCCGCGCGCTCGCGGATCTCCGGCAGGCGGGTAAAGTGCGGTGCGTAGACGATTGCGTCGAGGCCGGCACGCGTCGCGCGCTCGACGACGTCGTCGTTGAGCACCTTCACGTGACAGTCGACCCGAACTTCCTCTCCATCGCTCACGAGTATGCTGGGATTTTCGCGGGGGTCGAGTTATGAATTCTGATTCGATCGCCGCCTGACGGCGCGGTGATGAGTCCTCGAGACGGAGCGCGCTCGAGGCTGTTTACTACGAACTACAGCAGAAGCGTTCGCATCGCTTCGAGCCGTTCGAACCGACGAACTACCGTTCGTCGCTGTATTCAGCGCGGCTCCGCCGCGTTGACTGCTTGGCGAGCGCGTTAGCGCTCGTCACTGTCGAGCACGCGAATCTGGTCGCCCCGCACCGTCACGCGCCTAAATTTTACGTCGTCGGGTGCCTCGCTTCGCGTCGGTACCCCTCCTCGCAAAATTTAGTACAAAACGTCCTCGGCGCTCTCCTGCGGATCGCGCCGAGCGAACCGACTCGCTACCGCTCGTCGGAGTCCAGCACCCGGATCTGGTCTCCGCGAACCGTCACGGGAATCGGGACCGTCGCCTCGTACAGTTCGACCGTCACCTGATCCTTGCCCTCGTCGATGCGCTGGACCTGGGCCTTCTCGCCCTTGAACGGGCCGGCGATGAGCTCGACGATGTCGCCCTCGGCGATCCCCTCGACGTCCGGCTTCGGCGAGAGGAAGTGTTCGACTTCCGAGATGTCGGATCTCCCGGGGACCATGCTACGCGCGTGGGGAATGTCCTCGAGTACCCGCGTGATGACGGCGTCGTCGTCGGCCTCGACCATCACGTAGGAGGTCAGCGAGTCCGGCGCGAGCGCGGCGTGGATTTCGGGCTCCTCGCGGTTGATGATCATGTCGGCGACGGTGCGCTCCTGGCTGGCCGTCGTCTTGACCGCGTAGATACCCATTAGAAGCCACCACCGGCGTCGCCGGTCAGCAACAGCATGATTCCGCCGATGATGAAGCCGAGGAATCCGACGAGCAGGATTCCGGCCCCGGCGATCTTCGATACTTGGAAGAACTCCTCGGTAGTGGGTGTCGTCGCCATCTTCAACACCCGAACGTACGAGGTGAGGTCGTACGGAACGTCCATGTCTATCCGTTCACAGTGCGGGCTCTTTTATCTGTCTTTCGTGTCAGCCCCCCTGTTCTTGAAACGAAACGAGAGATCGCGCCGCGGCCAACGTTGCAGTCGACGGCCCGAGGACCATACTGTTCGCTCTCAAAGCCACAGTCGTTATGGCCGAAGACGACACCGACCGCGCCGACGAGTACGAGGCGGAACGAGAGGCAGAGGTCGAGGAGGAACTCGAGCGCGTCGACCGCGACCCCGACGAGGTCGACGACGGCGACGACGACCTCGGCACCCAGAACGCGCCCCGATCCGACGAGCAGCCCGACGATCTCGAGGAAGCGGAAGGCGAAACCGACTCCTGACGCTCGAGCACCCGTTCGAACGCTCGAGCCGTCCGTCGGCTACTGCACTGCCGGCAGCACTTCCTCCTCGTAGAACTCGACGAACTCCGCCTGGTTCGAGCCGACGTTGTGGACCGCGACGTGGTCGAACCCGGCGTCGACGTACTCCCGAATTCCCTCGATGTGATCCTCGGGATCCGAGCCGCAGACGACGACCTCCGCGACGTCCTCCTCCGTGACCGCTTCGGTCGCCTGTTCGAAGTGCGCGGGCGTCCGCAGCTCCCAGAGCAGTTCCCCCGGAAGCGCGGCTTGCGGCCAGATTTCGTGGGCAGTCTCGATCGCTCCCTGCTCGTCCTCGGCGTAGCAGACGTCGATCTCTGCGTACCGGGGCTTGTTCTCGCCGCCGCCCGCTTCGAACGCCTCGATCAGCTCCGGGTCGGGCGCGACCGCGACGAGGCCGTCGCCGATCTCCCCCGCTTTGCGCGCCGTCTTCGGGCCGTCCGCGGCGATCGGAATCGGCGGAAGCTCCTCGGGCAGCGTGTATATTTTGGCGTTCTCGACGGTGTAGTACTCGCCCCGGTAGCTCGTCGTCTCACCCTCCCACAGGGTTCGGATGAGGTCGACCGCTTCCTCGAGCATCTCGAGGCGAACCTGGTGTTCGGGCCACCGATCGCCCAGGACGTGTTCGCTCAGGTTCTCGCCGGTGCCGACCCCGAGGAAGAATCGACCGGGAAGCTGGACACCTGCGGTCGCGGCCGCTTGGGCGATGATCGCGGGGTGGTATCGCAGGATCGGACAGGTGATGCTCGTTCCCAGGGTGAGGTCGTCGGTCGCCTGTGAGATGGCGCCGATCACGTTCCAGACCAGCGGGCTCTCGCCCTGACTCGAGGTCCAGGGGTGGAAGTGATCGGAGATCATCGCGAAGTCGAACGCCGATCGGTCGGCGAGTTGGGCGTAGTCGGCGAGGTCGTTCGGACCGTGCTCCTCGCAGATGAGCTTGTGACCGATTTCCGTCATACCCCACTCGAGGACGGTCTCGTCCCTAATCGGTACACCTGTGTGCGCCTGTCCGACCCGTCCCGCGACGATCAGGGGAGGTCGACGTCCGGCCGGGGCTCGAGCGTCAATTCGACCGTCTCCCGCTCGCCCGTGCGGACGACCTCGATCTCGACGGTGTCGCCGGGAGACGTCTCGAGTGCGAGCGTCGACGACAGTTGCTCCTGGTTCGGAATCTCCTGCCCGTCGATCGCGATGATCACGTCGCCGCCGACCGGGACGGGATCGCTGTCGATCGATTCGACCCCGTCGGTCGGCTCGAGGACGCCCTCCGCGGGTGCGTCCGAGGAGACGTCGGCGACGAGGACGCCACGGGGTTCCTCGAGGTCGTTCGCCTCGGCCAGCAGCGGACCGACGGGAACGACGCTGACGCCCAGATAGGCGTGTTCGTACTCCCCGTCCTCGGCGAGGGCGGGGACGACGCGATTCGCGAGCGCCGCCGAGATCGCGAAGCCGATCGTCTGGCCCGCGCCGGCGAAGACGACGCCGAGGGCGTCGCCCTCGAGGTCGACCAGCGGCCCGCCGCTGTTGCCGGGGTTGACCGGGGCGTCGGTCTGGATCGCCGCGGGGATCGAGAACCCGGTCGGACTCGGCAGCGAGCGGTCGATCCCGCTCACCAGCCCCTGGGAGATCGAGGCGTCGAGTCCCAGCGGGTTGCCCAGGGCGAGCACCTCTTGGCCGACGGTCGGCTCCCCGTCGGAAAACGACAGCGCCGACGCGACCTCGGGGACGTCGTCGACCTCGAGGACGGCCAGATCGCTGTGGACGTCCGAGCCGACGACCGAGGCCGAGCGCCACTGCTCGTCGCGAAACTGGAGTTCGACCTCGCTCGCCTCACCCGCGACGTGATCGTTCGTCACGACGTAATCGTCGTCGACGACGAACCCCGAGCCCAGCCCCGCGGGGATCTCGTCGCCGAAAACGTTGACGAGCACGACGGCGTCGATCGCCTCATCGTAGACCTCGGTGTACCGTTCGTCGACCTGCGCCCGCACCGCGCGGCCGAGGCGTTCGGAGCGCCGACGGCCGTGGCCGTCGTCCGCGCCACTCCCGGTGCCGACGACGGCGACGGAGCCGATGGCGGCGCCGAGCAGCCGCCTACGCGTGATTGCTGAACTCACGGAGTGTGCCACCTCGAGCAGGGCCATAAAACACTCACCCGGGTCCACACCTTCCCGCGACGACGAACACCCGGCGCTTGCTGGCGCACCCTTTTGCTGGCCATCGCTCGTATCTTCTTCCATATCCGCTTGCAGAACGGATTACGAGGCCCGCTGACTCATCATGGACCATCTCCCACTTCGCGACTACGGCGTCATCGGCAACGACGACCGCTGTGCGCTCGTCAGCCGTCGCGGCTCGATCGACTGGTGTTGTTTCCCGCACCTCGAAGACGCGAGCGTCTTCGCTCGGATCCTCGACCTGGAGCGGGGCGGCCACTTCGCCGTCCACCCGGAGGCAAGCTACGAGTCCCACCAGGGGTACGCCGACCGAACGAACGTCCTCGAGACGGTGTTCGAGACGGCCGACGGGCAGGCGACCGTCACCGACTTCATGCCGATCGAGGACGACGACACGACGGACGAGGACTTCCAGCAGGCGATCTATCGCCGACTCGAGTGCGACCGCGGCGAGATCGAGTTCGCCGTCGAGTTCGAGCCGCGGTTCGACTACGCGCGCGTCGATCCGACTCTCGAGCGGACCGACGACGGTGTGGCGGCACAAAGCGACGACGAGCGGCTTCACCTGGTCGCGGACGATCGGCTCGAGTCCGAACTCGAGCTGGCCGACTCGGAGCCAACCGCGACCGGGACGGTCTCGCTCGAGGAGGGCGAGACCTGCTGGATCGGGGTCCAGTACGGCGGTGCCGAACCGTTCGCGTCGAACGATCCGGAGACGGTCCTCGACGAGACGAAGCGCTACTGGCGGTCGTGGCTCAGCGCCCGGGAGGAGACCCCCGACTCGATGCCCGAACGCTGGTACGAGATGGTGATCCGCTCGGAGCTCGTCCTCAAGCTCCTGATCCACCACGAGACGGGGGCGATCCCCGCCGCGGCAACGACGTCGATCCCCGAGAAGATCGGCTCCGATCGCACCTGGGACTACCGATACAACTGGATCCGCGACGCGAAGTTCACCGTCCAGGCCCTCCACGACACTGGCCACCGCCAGGAGGCCCGCGAGTACTTCGACTGGTTCGTCGACGTGATGCAAAACGACCCCGCGGAGATCCAACCGCTGTACGGACTCCACGGCGAGACCGACGTCGAGGAGGAGATTCTCGAGCACCTCTCGGGGTATCGGGACACCCGCCCCGTCAGAATCGGCAACGGCGCGGCTCCCCAGCGCCAGCTCGACGCCTACGGGACGATCGTCCAGGCGGTCTACGAGACGATCCAGTACGACGACGATATCTCGCTGACCGACGAGCAGTGGGGCTCGATCTGCGATCTGATCGACTACGTCTGTGTCCACTGGTCCGAGCGCGATCCCGGCATCTGGGAGTTCCGCGAGGAACACCGCCACTTCCTGCACTCGAAGCTGCTGTGCTGGGTCGCGCTCGACCGCGGCATCTCGATCGCCGAACAGAACGGGTTCGAGGCACCCCTCGAGCGCTGGCGCGAGGAGCGTGAGGCGCTCCGCGAGGCGATCGAACAACGCGGCTACAGCGAGGAGGCCGGCAGCTTCGTCCAGCACTTCGAGACCGACGAGGCGATCGACGCCACCGCCCTGCTGCTGCCGATCTACGAGTTTCTCCCGCCCGAGGACGAACGGATCCAGAACACGATCGACACCGTCCTCGAGGAGCTGACGACCGACGACGGACTGGTTGTCCGGTTCGTCAACAGCGAGGTCCGCGAGGACGAGGAGGAAGCGTTCGTGCTCTGTTCGTTCTGGCTGATCGACGCCCTGGTCCTCTCGAACCGCCTCGAACTCGCCGAGGAGTTCTTCGAGTCGCTTCTCGACTACGCCAGCCCCCTTGGGCTCTACTCCGAGAAGCTCGATCCCGACAGCGGCCAGCTGCTGGGGAACTTCCCGCAGGCGTTCAGCCACCTCGGGCTGCTCAACAGCGCCTCGTACCTGACGCGGGCGCTCGAGGCGGACGACGAGGTCTCGCCGGAGGACTTCCACCCCGACGGGATCGAGACGCTGTTCCGGTCCGGTTCGTAGCTCGAATCGGGCACTGCAGAGATCGTTACGGGATTCGCTCGAGAGACTGCTTTGCCCGATCTTGGCTGTGAATCCGGATCGGCCGATTCGGTACATGGCGAGTGCGAACCTAACGCGATCACTTCCATCAACTAATAGAAATGTTGAAAGAGCCGTGCTGAATACACAGCGCGAGTGTAGAACGAGGTTCAGTCCAATTTGCGAGGGTAGTGATCGCTCAATACAAGGTGCGGAATCAGTAAGCCGAGAGCTATCAAGGGCAATTAGCGGAGTCGTCCGCCCCGTACATTGCCCTATGAGTGGCTTTTACAGCTAGCGCGCCGTCGTTCGAGTAATGGCTACTGAGGCTACCTTTACCGTTTCATCCGATCAGTTTCCCCTCGGCACCGTGTTCACACAACTACCGGGGGTAGCAATCGAACTCGAACGATTGATTCCTGCGCGTGACGTGGTGATTCCCTACTTCTGGGTTCGAGGAACGGAAGTTGAGGACGTTGAAGGAGCGTTTTCCGGCCACCCTGGAGTCAAACAAATCCAACTCGTCGATTCCGTCAAGGACGAGTATCTACTGCGTGTCGAGTGGTCAGTTGAATACGATGACGTGCTGAGTGTGCTGACCGAGGTAGACGTTCCGCTCATCAAGGCGACCGGCACGAACCAGCAGTGGACGTTCGACATTCGCGGGGACACTCGAAGCGACGTTGCAGCCTTTTACTCTCGGTGTCGAGAATTGGGGATTCCGGTCACGTTGACGGAACTGCGCGCACTGACACCGGTCGAGACCGAAACCGAGGGAGCACTCACTGACACACAGCAAGAAGCACTGGTGCTCGCCTACGAGCGTGGGTACTTCGAGTCTCCGCGTGAGGTGACGATGGAAGAACTCGGCGACGAACTCGGGATCTCTCAGCAGGCCATTGCGTCTCGGCTCCGCCGGGGGATAAAACATATCCTCGGGAGTACCCTTCCCAAAACGAAGGAATCGGATCGATAACCAGGTTAAAGGGTATTGTATACTCAAAAGGAATACTTAGACTAGTATCTGACTAAGAGGGATGTAGAAAATGCCCGATGGGATGAGCGAGCGGATAATGGCCGAATGTGTCGACTGCGGAAATGCCTATGCAGCTGAGGAATGGCCAGACGGGGCGATTCAACCGATTGGGGTAAAAAATGGATGTTCAGGCTGTGGCTCGACAGAATTTCAGGTTATCGAAGACACGAACGGTATCGATTTCCCTGAAGACTGAGCTAACTGCCTATTGAGATAGCCCGGATTACTCAAGATCGACGAAAATTATTGTAGTAAACTCATTCTCTGTATTCAGCACGCTGTTCTTGACAGCTATTGGTGAGATAGATTGCTACTCCGTTACCTACTCCACCTGTACGTAACGCGAGTCTCACACAACTATCTGAATAAACAAACTGCACTCCGATCTGCTATTGTTCCTCACCGAATAGCATAAATCAGAGATTCGCTGGCTCGATGAACCTACTCCTCGTCGAAGAGTTCCTCACCTTCGACCATCTGCTCCTCGACGACGTCCATGTCGAGGGTGACGCCGAGTCCGGGCTCCTCGGGGATCTCGATGTAGCCATCCTCGATGACGTCCTCTTGGACAATGTCCTCCCACCAGTCGAGCTCGTAGGAGTGGTACTCGACGGCCAGCGAGTTCGAGATGGCGGCGCCGACGTGGGCGCTGGCCATCGTCGCGACCGGCGAGGAGACGTTGTGCATCGCGACCGGGATGTAGTACATGTCCGCGAGGTCGGCGATCTTCCGGGTCTCGCGCATACCGCCCACTTTGGGCATGTCGGGCGCGATGATGTCGACGGCCTGGTTCTCGATGAGGCTGCGCTGGCCGTGCTTGCGGTAGACGTTCTCGCCCACGGTGATCGGAGTCGACGTGCTCTGGGTGACCTCCCGCTGGACGTCGTGGTTCTCCGGCGGGACGGGGTCCTCGAGCCACCAGACGTCGTACTCCTCGAGACGCTGGGCCAGGCGCTTGCCGCTGCCGCCCGAGAACGTCCAGTGGCAGTCGAAGGCGACGTCGGCGCGGTGGCCGACGCGCTCGGTGATCGCCTCGACGATGCTGGCCTTGTGCTCGACCTCGACGCCGCGCAGGTGACGGTTGGCGCGGTCCTTCTCGTGGCCCGAGGGGACGTCGAGGTCGAACTTCAGGGCGTCGTAGCCCAGCTCCTCGACGACGCGTTCGGCCTCGTCGGCGCAGGCGGCGGGGTCGGCCTCCTCCTCGGTGTGACAGTCGCAGTACACCCGCACCTCGTCGCGGTACTTGCCGCCGAGCAGCTGGTAGGCCGGGACCTCGAGGATCTTGCCCGCCAGATCGTGCAGGGCGACCTCGATACCCGAGATCGCGGTGACGGTGACACCGCCGAGCGAGCCCTCGCCGGACATCTTTTGGACGAGGTGTTCGGTGAGTCGGTCGATGTCGAGCGGGTTCTCGCCCTGCAGGAACGGCCGCATCCGCTCGATGAGTTCTGGTGCGCCGGCGCCCCAGTAGGCTTCGCCGGTGCCGACGATGCCGGCGTCGGTGTAGACGCGCACGAGCGTCCACGGGAAGTTGCCGTCGATCATCGTCGTCTGGACGTCCGTGATCTCGACGTCGCGGCCGTTGCCGCGCTCGCCGGTGACGCCCATCGTCTCCGCGGAGAGCTCCCGCATCGTGTACTCCGCGTTCGGATCGTGTAGCTTCGAGTAGTCGACTCCCATGGAGGGCAGTACTCACTCGTGATCGGGTAATTGTTTCTATTCCGGGACACACTCTCAGGCATGCGGGTACGACTGTCGGCACTACGTGCCGATAGCCGCTGAAGCGCACGCGGCGTTCGCACGGTCCGAGTCGCCCCGACGGCTTACTCGAGGGACGAGAACTCGACGGCCGTCTTCACGACGTCGTCGCCGGTCTCGAACGCCCGCTCGTACTCGTCGAGTCCGTAGACGCCCGTGACGAGGTCGTCGAACAGCCACTCTGGCAGCCCCTCGAGCGTGTCGGTGGCGGCCTCGAAGTGGCCCCGATTGGAGTTGACCGAGCCTACGAGCGCCTTGTTCTGCAGGACGAACTCCCGGTGGAGGCGACCGCCATCGACCTCGAACGACCAGGACTCGGGGACCCCCAGTAGGGCGCCGACGCCGTTTGGCGCGAGCGCCTCGATCGTCTCGAAGGCGTGTTTCGCGTAGCCGGTCGCCTCGTAGACGAAGTCGACCGACTCGTAGGCGTCGGGGATCTCGGGAACCGGCGTCTCCCGCGAGTCGACGTAGGTCGCCCCGAGCTTCTCGACGATGTCGATCGTCGGATCGGGGCGGTCCCGTCGGCCGAGACAGTACGTGCGATCGAAGCCGAGCGTCTCCTCGCACATTGCCAGCGTCAGCAGGCCGAGCGAGCCGTTGCCCAGGACGAGCGCAGTCTCGGGCTCCCACTCGAACGCCGAGCGGGAGGCGACGGCGTGTTCGATCGCCTTCTCGGAGACGCTGATCGGTTCGACCAGGAATCCGAGGTGGGCGAGCCGTTCGGGAATCGGGACGAGCGTCTCGGCGGGACTCGTGAAGTACTCCGCCATGAAGCCGTGGGCGCCGACGATACCCCGCTCGAGGTACTCACCCTCGCGAGCCATGTCGGGTTCGCCGCGCTCGAAGTACTCGTTGGTGCCGTTGGGCGGTCTTCGGACGGTCGGGACGACGTAGTCGCCCTCCTCGAGATCGGTGCCGTTCGGATCCTCGACGACGCCGACGGCCTCGTGACCCAGTACGAGGCGGTCCTCGCCGGGCGGCACCTCGCCGTGGTGGCCCGCGATGACCTCGTGGTCGGTGCCGTCGACGCCGACGCGGAGCGTCCGGACGAGTGCCTCGCCGTCGCTCGGTTCGGGGAGCGGGCGCTCGACGACCGTCGGTTCGCCGGCACCCGGTTCGACTGCGATCGCCTTCATGGCTCGAGATAGGAGTCGAGCGAATAAAAGATTACGCTATCTGTAGTAAATATTTGAACGACGGTCGGGGGACCGTCGGTACCGATTCGCGGACCCGGTCGCCGGGGTCCACAGACTCGAGCACCGTCGCTACTCGCGTCTCGAGCTCGCAGCAAAACCGCCCGCTGAGATCGCTACTCGCCGCGCGCCTCCTCGACGGCCTCGACGAACGCGGCGGCCGTCTCTCGAACCCCCTCCATGTCGCCGTCGGCGATCGCGTCGTAGTCGACGATCGCGCTCCCGGCGCCGACGGCGACCGCGCCGGCCTCGAGGTAGTCGGCGACGTTGTCGGTCCCGATCCCGCCGGTCGGGACCACGTCGACGTCGCCCAGTGGGCCCTGCAGGGCGCCGATATGTCCGGGACCGACTGTCGAGGCGGGGAACATCTTCAGTACGTCCGCACCCGCGTCGATCGCGGTGACGGCCTCGGTCGGCGTCATGACGCCGGGCGCCGAGAGCACGCCGTGGCGGTTACAGACCGTCACGACCTCGGGGTCGACGTGGGGCGAGACGACGAACTCGGCGCCCGCGTCGATCACCGACTGGGCGCTGGCGGCGTCCAGAACGGTGCCCGCGCCGACGACGGTGTCCGTTCCCTCGAGTTCGCGGTCGATCGCCGCGAGCTTCTCGTACGTTCGCGTCCCGTCCGCGGTCACCTCGAGCGCGCCGACGCCGGCCTCCGACATCGCGCGGGCGACCGGAACGACGTCATCCTCGTCGACCCCGCGGAGGACGGCAAGCGCGCCGCTTTCGACGATTCGCTCCTTGACGGCTTCCGGCGAACTCATCGACGACCTCCGTCGGTACTCGCTCGGGTGATCGTCAGCCGTGCGTTCGTCGAACGTTCACTCGGTCGCGAAAGAGCGTTCATTACGACCGGGTTCGCGGCCCCCGGTCAAGAAAGTTGCCGAGCCGCCTACTCCGCCTCGAGTCGGCGGATCGTCACCGAGTCGGCCTCGAACTCCTCGAGGAAGGCGCCCGAACCCCCGATCGTGTACCGTTCGTCGTCGACCTCAAGTCGGAACGCGTTCTCGATCGGCAGCGTCGAGGTTGCGGGCCGAACGAGGCTCTGGCGAACGTCGACGATCTCTCCGGTCAGCGTCGCGGGCAGGTCACGGTCGCCGATTGGTCGTCCCGTAACCGTCGCCTCGAGTCGCGTGTCGGCCGCCCGGTGGAGGGCGATCTGGAAGACCGCGTTCCGAAATCCCTCGTAGGTCCGTGGAAGTTCGCGAGGGGCGGTGACGTACCGCTCCTCGGCGGTCGGCCAGTAGTTCGCCAGGAACGAGCCCGCCAGAACGGGCGCGAGCTGTTCCTGGGTGAGCGAGATCGCCCGGGTTTCGCTCGTCGAGTCGGTCAGCAACTCGCTGGGCGCGAGCAGCCCGTGTCGTCGGTCGACCGTCAGCATCGTCGGCACCAGCGCGTCCCACGTTCGAACCGTACTCGCGGTGCCGGCCAGCGAGGCGATATCCTGGCGCTCGCTCTCGGCGCCGCCGAGCAACAACAGGACGAGCACTCCGCGGTCGACGGTTTCCTCGAGCGTCGACCGGATCTGCGGGAGCACCTCGGCGGGCAGCGACAGCGTCACCTCGGTCTCGGCGTCGGCGAGCAGGCTCCGGATCCGCTTCCGTACCGTCTGTCGGGACTTGATCACCTCGAACTGCTCGCCCGGTCGCTCGGTCTCGGTGTAGCGGGTTCTGATCTCGGGTTCGATCTCCTCGACGCTGCGAGTGAGCCGATCGACGACCGTCTCGGGCGCAACCGGCCTGATCAGCGTCGGTACCGAGTGGTCGTCGACCTCGACGAACCCTCGGTCCTCGAGTTCCTCGCTGATGCTGTAGACGTACCGCTTGGAGACATCGGCGGCGTCAGCGATCGTGCTCGCCTTTGACTCCCCGTGCTCGAGGATCGCGAGGTAGGTGTCAATCTCCTTCCTCGAGAGGCCGAACCGCTCGAGCAATCCGGCGAGATCGTCGTCGTCCATGTGTTTCTCACTCCAACGATCGATCGGTCGCTGTAAAAGATTCCCGATCGAACCGACCGGTGAACGACTACTCTCGTGTGGTTCCACAAAGTAAGAATACATTTTTCAACAAATTTTTCTCAGCGCGGTTCGAACGACGGATACGATGGAACTGTACGACGCTCTCGACGACGTCAAGCGCTCCCGCGGCGATCCCCGCCGGTTTTCCGGCGAGCGTCGCTCGACCGACGGGCTGTTCTCCGGGCTCGACGATCGGCTCGTCCACGTCGCCCCGAACGGCTCGCTCAGAGACTACTCGTATCCGCTGTCCGGACTCGCGGGGATCGAACGCTCCCGCTTCGGTCTCGAGATCGACGGCGACGTCTCCTGGTTCGACGACTCGGCCCAACGGTACGTCGACGACACCGCGATCGTCGAGACCGTCCACGAGGTCGGCGACCACACCTGCCGACAGTACGACCTGACGCTCGGGCGGCTCCACCTCACGGCGTTTACCCTCGAGGGAGCCGACGACACCGAGGCGACGATCCGGGCCTGCGTCGGGTTCGCCCCCGACAACCAGACGGGTCGGATCGGGCAGCTCCGCCACGGCGACGCCGTCGAGGTCCACCACCGCAACGAGCGGGACCTCCTCGCGGCCTCGACCGATCTCTCGGTTATCGGCCACCCCTCGATCCGGTTCGAGGAGGTACTCGACGACGACCCCGTTCCGTTTCCGCGACCCGGGAGCGACGATCGCTACGAGGAGGATCGCCTGAGTCCGATCGCGGTGGTCGACGTCGAACTCTCGGGATCGGAGCCGACCGCGACGATCGCAACCCTGCTCTCGACGGACGACCGCGAGGCCGCCCTCGAGCGCGTTCGTGCGGACGTCGACGCGCACGCCGACCCCGAGGCGCTGCTCGAGGCGGGTCGACGGCAGGCCGGCGACCGACTACCCGAGACGACGTCCGGTATCGACGGGGGCTTTGCGGATCTCCGCGCGCTCTCCCTGCTCCGAACGCCGTCGGGGGCCCGGATCGCCGGCCCCGAGTTCGACCCGTTCTACCGGCACTCGGGCGGGTACGGCTACACCTGGTTTCGCGACGACGCCGAGATCGCCGGCTTCCTGCTCGAGGCCGATCGGCGGGCGGGGCTCGGACTCGACGAGTGGCACGCCGCCAGCGCCCGCTTCTACGTCGAAACCCAGCTCGAGGACGGCACCTGGCCCCACCGGGTCTGGCCCGACGACGGGAGCCTCGCTCCCGGCTGGGCCCACGGTCGGCTCGAGGCAGCCGACTCGGTCGACTACCAGGCCGACCAGACCGCCAGCGTCGCGGCCTACCTCGCGACCTACCTCCGGGTGATCGACGACGACAAGCGCGTCCGCGAGGCCGTCGTCGCCGCGCTTGAGGGACTGGACGACACCCTCGAGGCCGACGGCCTCCCCGGACGGGTCCAGAACGCCTGGGAAAACATGACCGGACGGTTCACCCACACCGCCGCGACCTACCTCGAGGCGTACGCGGCGATCGCCCGGGCGCCGCTGCCCGACGACGTCACGGCGCATGCACGCGAGAGCGCGCGAACGGTCTACGAGGGGCTCGACGCGCTATGGGTGTCCGAGCGGGGCTGTTACGCACTCCGACTCGAGGACGGCGACCTCGACGAGCGTCTCGACGGGAGTACGCTCGCGCTGACCGCCGCCCACCGCGAGTACGCCGCGATCGGAACCGTCGACGACGAGCGACTCGATCGCCTCGTCTCTCACCTCGAGACGACGATCGACGGACTCTACCGCGATCCCGAGGGCCCGATCGAGGGACTCGCCCGCTTCGAGGGCGACCCGTGGCGGGTCGCCGATGGGGTGGAGCCGAAGATTTGGACGGTGACGACCGCGTGGGGCGCCCACGCGTCGGCGGAGCTCCACGAACTGCTCGCTGCGTCGGGCCACGACGCCGCCCCGGAGTTCGACGCTCGCGCTCGAGCGCTGCTGGAGCTCGTCGCTCCGGGTGGGCCGCTGCGAAGCGAGGGCGAGTACCTGCCCGAGCAGTTCTTCGACGACGGGACGCCCGACAGCGCGACGCCGCTGGGGTGGCCCCACGCGATCCGGCTCGCGACGGCGACGGCGCTCGAGGGACGTGATCTCGAGGCATCGGACGGTGGTCGTCTCAACGGACGTCCGGCGAGTCGCGAGTGACCGCGCAAGACCGTCCTGCCGCGCTACTGTTGCGGTAGAACGCGGCGTCCGCTTCTCGGGTTCCGGAACCGATGTCGACGGAAAGCACGTAAAAAGGATGAACGGTCGACGTCTCAGGCCAGCGGCACGATCGAGGCAACGACCGTGATGATTATGAACGCCGTCACCGAGATGATCGTCGTCAGCGCCGTCCAGATCTTGACCGTCTCCATCTGCGTGAGGCCGCCGATCTCCTTGATCAGCCAGAAGCCGCTGTCGTTGTACCACGAGCAGATGTTCCCGCCGGCGCCGATGATGAGCGCGAGGTAGACCGGGTGAACCGCCAGGTCGGGAACCTGTGGCGCCATGATCCCCGCTGTCGTGATCATCGCGACGGTCGCCGACCCCTGTGCGATGCGGATCGCGGCGGCGACGAGCCACGCCGAGATGAGCACGGTTACGCCACCGCCGGCACCGACGGCAACCAGGTCCGTGATGTACTCGCCGATTCCCGAGGCCGCGAGCAGCCCGCCGAACGCGCCACCCGCGGAGGTGATCGCGGCGATGTGGGCGCCGCTCTTGAGCGACTCGGTGAGTTCGTCCGTCCAGACGCTCTGGTCGATCGAGCGAGCCCGAAGGTACGTTATCGCGGCGGCGAGGGCCGCGGCGGTCAACGCGAAGTTAGGGTCGCCCAGGAAGCTCGTCGCCGGCTGGGCCGCCTCGAGGGCTCCTTCCGCTCCGGCGAACGGTGCGGCGCCGTCCGCGGCGAGGTCGACCAGGAAGTCGTTGGTCGTGTTCGACGCGACGAGTACCACCGCCAGCAGGATCGGAAGCGACGCCTCGAATACGCCCGGAAGCTCGCTGATCGGGCGTTCGGCGCGCTCGTGGACCTCTTCGGGGGTCGATCCCATCGTCTCCCGGAGCGGGATGTCGTCGAGGCGGGCGTTGATCCACTTTCCGTAGAGGATCCCGGAAACCGCTGCCGTCGGGATGGCGACCAGGATCCCGCCGAGCATCATGGCCCCGAGGTCAACCGCGTCGCCGAGTTCCGCCGCTACCGCGAGGGGGCCTGGCGTCGGCGGGACGAAGACGTGGGTCGTCGCCGCACCGGCGCCAATGACACAGATGAACAGCGCGTAGTCACGTCCGGTTCGGGCCCGCATCGACCGGGCTAGCGGTGCCAGCAGGAAGAAGACGTTGTCGAAGAAAACGGGGATCGACAGGGCGCTACTGCTGCCCCACAGCGCGAGGTAGGACTTGTCCTCACCGGTCGTCGACTGGAAGGAGCGAACGATCCGTTCTGCAGCTGTCTCTTATACACATCNCCCGCTCAGAGATGTGTATAAGAGACAGGAACGGCACCGCGGCCGTCGCAGCGCCGACGATCAGCGAGGCGATGATCAGTCCGATAATAGCGGGGAGTTTGAGCCAGACGAGCAACGCGATAACTGCAACCAGACCGATCGCGAAAACGATCAACGGGTTAGCGATTGCCATGTGTGTTACGCTGTCATCAGTCAGGACAGACCATTTTATATTTATTTATATTGGATGGAGAAATAATTGGCCGAAGGTGGAGATTATATCTTCACAATCTCACAATGTACCAGACTCCAGAAGCTGATGTTCTATTTAACTACTATAATGATAGCTATGGATTCGATTGTCAAATTAACCCGATTTCGAGTAAGTGATGGCCCCGGAGTCGATGCGATCCAGGCAGTGCTCGAGCGAGACACAACGTGCTTCGACGAAAGCACGGTGACTCACAACCGACATGCGTCGATCGCATCGAGCAGTTCGTCGACGGATGGTCGGTCGAACGACGTCTCCCCCTCGTAGCTGTACTCGAGCACGGGCTCGCTGTCACGATAGTCGAGCACGACCGCCGTCGGTAGCCGTCCGATCGACGGGAGAAATCGCCCGAGCTGTCCGTACCGGGTTCGCTGGAAGAACTCCTCGCCGAGAATTCCGTCGCGGTCGGCCAGAATTGGGAACGGCGGATCGACGAGCCGTCGCCAGGATCGAACCTTCGGTGCGCTTCCCGGAACGATCGCCGCTACCGTCGCGTTTCGTCGTTCGAACCGATCGTACTCGGCCGCGACCTCGCGAGCCTGCTGTCGACACGTGCCGCTGTTAGGACCCTGCATCAACAGGAGAACGACCCAGTCCGACGTCGCGCCGAGATCGGCTATCGAGACGCGCTTCGGTCCCGTCGTGACGTTCGAGAGCGTCGTCCGAAGGGACTCGGAAGACATAGCCCTTCTACAGGACGAGGCTCAAAAATGGTGGGGGGTCGACGGCCGGGTTCACTCGAGGGACAGGCGACTGCCCCGCTTCCCGGATTCCCTCGTCCGGCGGGCGCCCCCTGTCGATTGCCGGCCACTCGAGTGCGGGCGAGTTCGGACACCGAACGCGGGATGATCCCGTGGACGGATCACTCCGCGAGCGAGACGTCGAGGGTTTCCTCGAGGGCGTCGATCAGGCCGCCGCCGACGCCGGCCTGGGTCGCCCGGCCCTGCTCGATCGCCAGCAGGTCCTTCTCGGGGACGCCGAGTTCCTCGGCGAGTTCCTCGCGTTGGTAGCCGGCCTCCTGGCGGGCTTCGGCGAGCACCGAGCCGTAGTCGGAGACGAGGTACGGTAGCGGATCGTCGTCGTAGTTCGTCCCTTCCTTCTCCCAGTGTTCCGAGTCGCTGTCCCAGACGGGGTTGGCCTTCGCGACGTTCTGGGCGGCTTTCTGTTTCCGACTGCGCTCGTCGTTTTGCTCCCGATCCTGGGAGCGAGAGCCACCGCGGCTCCCGCTGCGTTTCTGTGCGTCGTCGTGTGGCGCACAGTCCGGACAGACCTCGAGTTCGGCACCGGCGACCTGCGCGCGTCGAAGCGAGTCGCTCTCGGCGCCACAGAGCTCGCAGTTCGTCCCGCCGCCGCCACCGGACGAACCGGTCGAGTACTTAGCCATACCGTACGTTAGAATCTGTCGCATTTTAACTATACGGTAGCTACGATTCGAGGTTCCGGGGGCGGCCGGAGGGACGGCTCGTATCGTTCGCCCGGATCGGAGGACGGCGCCCTCGGCCGATTCCGTGTGATTCAGACGCAGGCGCCGACCCAAAGGAAAGGGCTTTTATAATCACGCTGGATACGATTGAGTGCAGAAAGAGAACGCGAGCGTGGGTAGCCAAGCTAGGCCAACGGCGCAGCGTTGAGGGCGCTGTCCCGTAGGGGTCCGCCGGTTCAAATCCGGTCCCACGCATCGCACGCGCGGTCCCTTAAGGACCGCGATACGCAAGGCGGCCACGCCGCCGAGCGAGTCGATGCAGGTGATCTCCCTTCGCGGACATCACCCACGCATAACTTCTGACGAACGCTACACCGAGAGCGACGGCGCTCGTCGCTCGAGTCACGTCGAGAGACAGCAACCGCTTTCCCCGCCCAGTCGAACTCTCGGACATGGAGTACGTTCCTCGAGAGCGGGTCCGCTCGCTCACGGCCGTTCTGAGCGTCGCCTCGCTGGCGGTTGTCTTCGCGGCTGCAGGCGGTCGGATCCCACAATCGACGGTTCCCGGCGCGCCCGAGTGGTTTCTCGAGATCATTCCGCACGTCAACGTCGCGATCAGCGCGACGGCTATCGCGACGATCGCGCTCGGCTGGCGCGCGATCAGGCGTGGGCGGATCGATCGTCACCGAATCGCGATGCTCGCCTCGTTCGGCCTGTTCGCGGCGTTTCTCACGCTCTACCTCTACCGGCTGGTCGCGACGGGCGGCCCGCAGCCGTTTCCCGGTCCCGACGCCGTCTACCAGTTCGTCTACCTGCCGATCCTGGCGATCCATATCCTGCTCGCCGTCGTCTGCATCCCCCTCGTCTACCACGCGCTCCTGCTGGCGGGGGCGTACTCGCCCGCGGAGCTTGCGCAAACGAACCACGCTCGCATCGGTCGCGCCGCGGCGACGCTGTGGCTGATCTCCTTTTCGCTGGGGATCGTCGTCTACGCGCTCTTGCACGTCGGCTACTGAGCCGAACCGACGGCTTTTCGTCTCGACGGTCGAACGATCAGCCGTGCAATTGACTCGGAGGGCCGTCCGAAACGGATTCCTCGTCGGCGGTGCCTTTTTTATCGTGACGGGCGTCGTCACGGGGCTCGTCCCGACGCCAATCTTCGAACGGATGGTTCCGCGGACGCCCCTCGACTACGGATTTCTGCTGCTGACGACCGCTCTCGCCGGCGCCTACGCCGCACAGCGGACGGCGATCGACGACTGCTCCGGCGACGCCTGCGGATACGCCGGCGCCGCGGGCGGCTTCTTCGCCGTCGCCTGCCCGCACTGTAACGCCGTCCTCGTCGCGCTGTTCGGGAGTTCCTGGCTCGCGACCTACGTCGATCCGATCCGGCCGCTGTTCGGCCTGGTCGCGGTCACCCTCCTCGCGGGGATCCTCTACGCGCGTCGGAGTTGAGGCGGCTGAGAGTCTCCGGGCGGCGAGCTGGAGGCTGCCTTCGCTCGCAACGCACACGTCCAACAGCCGTCGGAAGGTAGCGCTGACCATGACACACGACCAGGCCCGCGAGAAGGCCGAAGAGGTCGAACCGCAACAGCAGGATCGCCAGCCCGGCCTCGAGAGCGAGATGGAGCCGCCCGCCGAGTTCATCCGTGAGGACTACGAGGGCAGCGGCAAGCTCGAGGGGAAGGTCGCCATCGTCACCGGCGGGGACAGCGGGATCGGCCGGGCCGCGGCGGTCCACTTCGCCCGCGAGGGCGCCGACGTCGCCGTCATGTACTTAGACGAGGAGAAAGACGCCGAGACGACCGCGGAGATGATCGAGGACGAGGGCCAGGAGAGCCTGACCATCTCGGGCGACGTCCGCGACAGCGCGTTCTGCCAGGCGGCCGTCGAGGAGGTCGTCGACGAGTTCGACGATCTCAACGTCCTCGTGAACAACGCGGCGGCCCAGGTGGTCAAGACCGACCTGACCGACATCACCGACGAGCAGTGGGAGGGGACGTTCGCGACGAACATGCACGGCTACTTCTACCTGACCCGGGAGGCGCTGCCCCACCTCGAGGACGGCGACACGATCGTCAACACGACCTCGGTGAACGCGTTCGCGGGCAACGACATGCTGGTCGACTACTCGACGACGAAGGGCGCGATCGTCGCCTTTACGCGCTCGCTGTCCCAGCAGCTCGCCCCCGAGGGGATCCGCGTTAACCAGGTCGCGCCCGGGCCAATCTGGACGCCGCTGATTCCGGCGACGATCGGCGACTACGATCCCGACGCCGTCGAGGAGTTCGGCCAGGACGTCCCGATGGGGCGTCCGGGCCAGCCTAGCGAACTCGGCCCGGCGTACGTCTACCTGGCCTGCGACGACTCGTCGTACGTGAGCGGGCAGACGATCCACATCAACGGCGGCTCGATCGTCGGCGGGTAGGCGACCGTCGTCTTCGACGATCCCGTTGGAGTCCGAGACGCAAGTGGCACCGACCAGACACTTATGCTGGTCGGGAGAAACCGTTCTGTATGCTCCCGTGGTTCGGGATGGAATCGTCACCACTGCTCGCCTTCTTTCTCGTCGTCGGCGTCTGGATCGTCTCGGACTGGTCGATCGCACTCCGCCACCAGGGGTCGGACGAAGAGACGCAGGACCGGGGGTCGAAGTACGCCATCGGTGCGGCCGTCGTTGGAGGAATCCTCGCGGCCGTCCTGTCTTCTCAGCTCGTGCCCGCCCTACAGGTTCCCGCACCGAGCGTCGCGTTCTGGCTCGGACTAGGAACCATCCTGCTTGGCGTCCTCGTACGCCAGTCCGCCGTTCGCACGCTCGGAGACGGCTTTGCGCTCGAGGTAACCGTTGAGGCAGACGACAAGGTCGTCGAGGCGGGTCCGTACCGGTGGGTTCGCCACCCCTCGTACACCGGTGCGCTGCTCTCGCTGGTCGGCGTCGGAATCTCTCTCGGTAACTGGTTGAGCATCGCTGTGACAGTGCTGGCCGGGCTGGCGGGCTACGGCTACCGAATTCGCGTCGAGGAACGCGCCCTCAGGAAGACGCTGGACGAGGATTATCTCGAGTACGCCGAGCGAACGCCGTACCGGCTCGTCCCCGGTCTCTGGTGAGCTCAGTCGTCCGCGTGCATCGTCCGCCCGCCGACGTTCGGACGCGAGACCTCGCGGTCGGTCTCTTCGCCCTCGATATCGTAGGGATACTCCCCCGTCACGCAGCCCAGACAAAGGTCGATGCGCTCAGTCTCGAGGACGTCCGCGACCGCGTCGGTCGAAAGGTAGGCGAGGCTGTCGGCGTCGATGGCCTCGCGGATCTCGTCGGTGTCCCTGTCGGAAGCGATCAGCTCCTCGCGGGTGGCCATGTCGATCCCCATGTAGCAGGGGGCGACGATCTCCGGGGCGCCGATACGGACGTGGACCTCCTCGGCCCCACAGTCCTTGAGCAGCTGGACCAGCTGGGTGGAGGTCGTTCCGCGGACGATCGAGTCGTCGATAACGGTGACGGTCTTGCCCTCGATCGTGGATTTGATCGGGTTGAGCTTCAATCGAACCGCGCGCTCGCGTTCGTCCTGGGTCGGCATGATGAACGTCCGGCCGACGTAGCGGTTCTTCATCAGCCCCTCGGCGAACTCGACCCCGTCGTCGTCCTCCGGACGGGCTTCGCCGTCAGGGGTTGTCTCGCCCGCGGCCTCGGCGTACCCCGAGGCGAACGCGCGCCCGGAGTCGGGGACCGGCATGACGACGTCGGTCTCGACGCCGCTTTCAGTCCAGAGCTTCCGGCCGAGTTCGCGACGCGCCTCGTAGACGAGCGTGTCGTCGATGACGCTGTCGGGACGGGCGAAGTAGACGTGCTCGAAGAAGCAGTGTGCGGTGTTGTCCTCCTCGACGAGCTGGTAGGAGTCAAAGCCCTGCCCGTCCGCATCGAGAACGACCAGCTCGCCGGGCCGGACGTCCCGGACGAGTTCGCCGTCCAGCGTGTCGATGGCCGCCGACTCGGAGGCGAGGATGTAGCCGTCCTCGAGGCGCCCGATACAGAGCGGACGATTCCCCTGGGGATCCCGGACGCCGAGGACCGTGTCGTCGTGGCTGATCGTCAGCGCGTAGGAGCCGTGGATCCGTCCCATCGTGCGCTTGACCGCGCGGATCAGATCCTCCTCGAGCAGGTTGCGCGCGAGGTCGTGGGCGATGACCTCGGTGTCGCCGTCGCTCGTGAAGGCGTGGCCGAGGGCGGCGAGTTCGTCGCGGATCTCGTCGGCGTTGACGAGGTTGCCGTTGTGGGACAGCCCCAGCGAGCCGCTCTTGAACGAGACCGAGAACGGCTGTGCACAGGAGGTGTCGAGCGAGCCCGCCGTCGGGTAGCGGACGTGGCCGATCCCCGCGGAGCCGGCCAGCCCCTCGAGGTCGCCCTCGGCGAAGACGTCGCCGACCAGCCCCCTGTCGACGTGGCTGTGTTGCTGGAAGCCGTCGTGGGTGACGATGCCCGCGGACTCCTGGCCGCGGTGCTGGAGCGCGTAGAGCGCGTAGTACAACGGTCGGGCCGCGTCTCGACCGTCGAGCGCGACGCCGACGACGCCGCACTTTTCGGTCATTCCTGTTCGCCGGGGAGTCTCGCCCCGCCCATCAGTCATGGTCGACCGTAGCGTCCTACACGGACAAAAATCCCCGTGTTTGTGCCATCAGTGCGGCTCTGGACCGCGGATAGTATCCACGAACGTGGATGGTGCCTGGATCGCACGACGGCGTCGCCGCGAACGATTTCCCAGCTACGGCTCCCGTTTCGGCGCGAAGATAATCACCGCCGTGCTCTCCTCGAGGGCATTCGGGGCGACCTCGCGGTCGCCGTCGAACCGAACGAGGTCTCCCGACTCGAGTTCGTAGGACTCGCCGTCCAGCGAGAGCTCGAGCGAACCCGACAGGAGGTGAAAGACTACGTTCGACTCCGGGTGGCGGTGTTCGGGTATCCGTTCGTCGGCCTCGAGGTGCAGCCGGACCGCTCGAGGGTCGCCGCCGTCGTCGAACACCTCGGCGTGGGGCGTCTCGGTCAGATCTGAAAGCGACGTCAGTTCTGGCATACCCGATCGTTTCTCGTTCGTCCACTTGGTGGTGGCGTCGAACCCGTTCGTCGATCCCGACCCGCTGTATCCGACCGAAAGGTGTTAACGGGTCGCTCCCCCAATCGAGAGCATACGAGCCGACGCCGTCGAGGTGTTCACCGGATCCGTCCGGCCCGACGCTCGAGACGGCAGGCACTCGCCGACACCCAACAATGGTATCCGAAATCCCCCCCGAAGACGTCAAGGCAAAGCTCGAGGACGACGACGTCCAGATCGTCGACATCCGATCGGAATCCGAGTACAAGCAGGGACACATTCCCGGCGCGATCAACGTGCCGATGGCCAAACTCGCGACGGAGATCGACGAGTACGACTGGGGCGACGACGTGGTCGTCGCCTGTCCGATCGGACAGAGTTCGATCCAGGCCGCTCGGCTGATCGGGAGCTACGAGAACGTCGACAGCGACGCCGTCGCGAGCATGGAGGGCGGCTACCGGGAGTGGGAGTACGACCTCGAGACCGGCGCGGCCGCCGACGCCGAGAACTGATCCCGACGATTACTTTTCGTCGATCTCGACAGGATCGCCGACCTCGAGGCCGCGATCCCGGTATCGTTCGCGAACGTCCGCGATGAGCATCAGCGTGTAGTAGTGGTCGAAGGCGTCCTCGTCGGCCCACTCCGGAAACGTCTCCCGGCGCTTCTCGACGAATCGCTGCTGAAACCCTGCCAGCTCCTCGCCGGTGGCTGGATCCCGCTTCGGGACGACACAGCGCCCGCAGGGCGTGACGCCGTCGAACCGGACGTCGCCGACGACGAACGACGGCGCCCCGGAGCCGACGAAGCGGTCCTCCCAGAACGGCTCGACGCCGCCGATCTCGACGTTCGCTCGCATCCGCCGGCGGACGCTCTCGACGGTCAGCCCGTCGAACCAGTCGGCGACGGTTTCGAGGGTGGCCGTGCTGATCACCGACGGCCCCATCTCCCGTCGGTCGACGAATCCGAGCGATCGGTCGCGCTCGAGGGTAAGCTCGAGGTCGAAGACCTGTCTCTTATACACATCTCTGAGCGGGCTGGCAA
>NZ_AOIB01000044.1 GCF_000337675.1 Natronococcus amylolyticus DSM 10524
TTCCGCCCGTGACGAACTCGGCTCGCTCGAGGTCGATCCCGTCGAGCCCCTTGATTGGGTACACCCGGAGTCGGTCGACTCGTGCCATCGCCTCCCACTGCGGGGGGACGGGGTATAACGATCCCGTTCGATCACCGGTTCTCGGCCGTCAGCTCCCGTCGGTGTAGCGTTGTCTCGGCGCGGCTACGTTCCGCGATACGTGTACGGAATCCCGTCGTACTCCTCGACGACCCGCGCCTCGAGGTACGTCCGTGCCGCGTCTCGAGGAAACTGCCACAGTTCGACGATATCACCGAGAACCGTCTTCGTCGCCCGGAACCAGCGCCGGAACTCGCGGTCGGCCTCGCCCGGCTCGAGTTCGACGATCGCGCCGCGGTCGCCTCCGCGACGCTCGTCCCACTCGAGCCAGGCGACGCGGTAGCCGTCGCTCCCTCCTTCGCGAACGAGATACAGCGCCTCGTACTTGCAGGGGTCGAGGAAGTCCGAGAGGATCCGCTCTCCGGCGACCGCCTTGGCGACCGGTGACTCCTCGATGACACCGTCCGCGAGCGGGCGCTCGTCCTCGATCCGATCGACGAGATCCAGTCTCGTCCCACCCCAGTGGCTGTAGCGCAGGTCGTAGAGCCGATCCGGTCGCTCGTAGGCGACGAGTGCTCTATGCCCCATCGCCGTCCCTCCGCGATCGGATCCGACTCGTCCTTCCGTCCGAATCCTCGGTCTTCATCGATGGTGCTGGCCGCTCCCCCGTACTTCAATCCGCGGACGATCGCTGGGTCTGAGGGTCCGAACACAACCGAGAAAACCCCGCGGCCCCTACTCTACCGAACGGATGGGCTACGACGCTTTCGTCTTCGACAACGACGGCGTGCTGACGAGACCGACCGATCGCGGGGTCCTGGTCGAGGCGATCCGCGCCGCCTTCGACGAGGTCGGAGTCGCGGAGCCGACAAACCACGAGGTCGAGACGTTGCTCGGGCCGGACGTCGACTCCCTTCGTACGGTCGCCACCGACCGGGAACTCGAGCCCGAGACGCTCTGGGCGGCCCGCGAGCGCGCGGCGGTCGAGGCCCAGCTCGAGGAACTTAGGAAGGGACGAAAACGGCCCTACGAGGATGTTACGGCGCTCGAGCGCCTCGAGGAGCCGACGGCGATCGTCAGCAACAACCAGCACGAGACGATCGGGAACATCCTCGATCACTGCTCGCTCGCCCCGTTCGACGTCTGGTACGGACGGGAGCCGACGCTCGAGGGGGTCCAACGAAAGAAACCGGAGCCGTACTACCTCGAGCGCGCGATCGACGACCTCGGTGCCGAGAACCCGATCTACGTCGGCGACAGCCGCGTCGACGTCGCCGCGGCCGACGCCCTCGGAATCGACGCGGCGTTCGTTCGCCGGGACCACCGCCGCGGCTACGACCTCCCGACGGAGCCGACCTACGAGATCGACTCGCTCGCGGAGTTACGGGAACTCCCTCGGTAATCCGTTCAGGCTCTCGCCCGCGACTCGGCTCGCTCCCTGATCGTCCGGTTTCGCTCCTCGAACTCCCGCTCGAGCCGTCGTTCGTCGAACGCCAGCGGAACGAGTGCACCCCGGGCGGTCTCTCGCTGGAGGAGCCGGGTTCGCCTCCCGCCGTCGATCGGCTCGAGGTGAAACTCGTGATAGCTGTCGAAGGCGAACGGCACGCCGGCTCGGTCGAGACGGACGAGCCGACGGTCCTCCTCGGCGATGAGGATCTCCGGCTCGAGGAACCCGTTACGACCGTCGGGCGCCGATCGCTCCGGACGCAGGCGGCCTCCCACGACCGGAATCGCGTCGATCGACCGCTCGATCGCCGTTCGCCCCGCCGTGTCCTCGAGTTCGGCCAGAACCTCCCAGACCACGTCAGGGGGTGCGTCTATCTCCTCGAATCGCTCAATTTGGTTCATGCTACCACACCTCACACGAGAAACGATGACTGTATCGGTTCCCCGGCGAACGGACTGCGGCGGGCTGAGCGCCGTCGAACCGACGGTCTCTCGCGTACGAGTCAGGGCCGGGCTCGCTCCGGGCAAAGCGGTCCTCGAGTCGGTGTCGCCGGACTCGTTCCGTCCAGCTCGGAACGGGCAGACCGAAGCGAGTTGGCTACGGAATGCTCCTCGAGCCCGATTCCGCTGTGCCTGCTCGTTGCTTTGAGGATACTATCAGTGCTCTCGCGGACGAACCCGATACCTCGTTCTCGGCAACTTGGGGGCTTCCGACTGCCTCAGATAACTCACCGGAATCATGGTTGAACGACACTCGTTCGAACAAACCAGCAGCCGCGGCGGTGGCGCCGATCGGATGCGACTTCGCAACGTCATCGCTTCGTTCTGCTCGTTTCGGTTGAATGTGGACCAGAGACCGGATCGAGTGGTTCGCGTTCCGAAGACCGTCCGGTACCGGCTATCGTTCGGGATGGCTATTAGTACTGAATTGCTCGAGAACCGATATTCCGAATCCGTCTTTCAAGCCGCCGTCACGTGTTTGTGACTCCCTGTCGGCGAGGATTGCGTTCGAAGGCCTTATGTAGTGACCGGGGACTTCGTTATAGTACGAAGAAGATGAGGAGTTCACCCCTGCGGTCCGCCGCAAGATGAGTTCTGATGTGAGCCTTGGTAGTTCGGTGACGCCCGATCGGTCCGCGATTCGGCACCACCGAACTGGACCCATATACGATAGACGATTCAAGTGAGTGTGAAC